>NZ_CP125652.1:691666-1383333 GCF_030053135.1 Rhizobium sp. BT04
CTTCGCCAGTTCCGGGCCGGCCGAGAAGCAGTGGAGGATGAACGGGAAAGCCCCCTTCCCGGTTTCCTCGGTCAGGATCGCAGCCATGTCCTCGTCGGCGCTGCGGCTGTGGATGACGAGCGGCAACCGGGTCTCGCGCGCCGCGGCAATATGGCGGCGAAAACCGGTCTGCTGGTCCTCAGGCTTTTGCGTGTCATAGAAATAGTCGAGACCGGCCTCGCCGATGGCGACGATCTTCTCATGGGCATTGGCGAGACGTACCAGCTCTTCCGTTGGGATATCCAGCTCTTCGTCGGCATTGTTCGGATGCGTGCCGACCGAGCAGAACACCGAGGGATATTTCTCTGTGATGGCAAGTAGCGCGCCGAGCTTGCGCACCCGCGTCGAGATCGTCACCATCTGCGCAACGCCGGCCTGATGGGCGCGCGTGACGATCTCGTCGCGCTCCGCCTCGAAATCGGCGAAATCAAGATGGCAATGCGTATCGATCAGCACGGCTTCAAGCCTCCGGAGCCACGTAGCGCGGGAAGATCGGCGTCGGCGCTTCGAGCGGCGTTCCGGCAACGAGACGGCCGGCTTCACCGAGAGCGGCGAAGTCGCGCTTGCCAGCGGGTGCGGCAACCAGATCGAGTAGCTTGCTGGATGATTCCGGCATGAAGGGCTGCAGCAGGATGGCGATCTGGCGCACGACTTCGGCAGTCACATAGAGCACCGTGCCCATACGCTCCGGATCCGTCTTCTTCAGCGCCCATGGCGCCTGGCCGGCGAAATAACGGTCGGTCTCGGAGACAACAGCGATGATCGAAGCGAGCGCCCGGTGGATCTGCTGCTTGCCCATGTCCTCGCGCGTCGAGGCATGCAGCGCGTCGGCTTGGGCGAGCATCGCCTTGTCCTCGTCGCTGAGTGCCCCGCATTCCGGGATCTTGCCGTCGCAGTTCTTGACGATCATCGACAGCGAGCGGCTGGCGAGATTGCCGATGCCGTTGGCGAGGTCGGAATTGATGCGAATGCCGATCGCCTCTTCGCTATAGCTGCCGTCCTGGCCGAAAGAGACTTCGCGCAGGAAGAAGTAGCGCACTTGGTCGAGGCCGAAATGGTTCACCAGGTTGACGGGATCGACGACGTTGCCGAGCGACTTCGACATCTTCTCGCCCTTGTTGAGCAGGAAGCCATGGGCAAAGACCCGCTTTGGCAGCGGCAGCTTTGCCGACATCAGGAAGGCCGGCCAATAGACGGCATGGAAGCGGATGATGTCCTTGCCGATGATGTGGACGTCGGCCGGCCAGTATTTCGCCCGCGGGCCGTTCCGGTCCTCGATATAGCCGGTCGCGGTGATATAGTTGGTCAGCGCATCGACCCAGACATACATGACGTGGGCGTGATCGTTCGGCACTTTGATGCCCCAGTCGAAGGTCGTGCGCGAGACCGAGAGGTCCTTGAGGCCTGACTTGACGAAGGAGATCACCTCGTTGCGGCGCTCGACCGGACCGATGAAATCGGGGTTCGCCTCGTAATGGGCCAGCAGCTTCTCCTGGTATTCGGAGAGCTTGAAGAAATAGCTTGCCTCTTCCACCCATTCGACGGGCGTGCCCTGCGGCCCGTAGCGCACGCCGTCGGCGCGCAGCTCCGTCTCGTTTTCCTGGTAATAGGCCTCGTCGCGCACCGAGTACCAGCCGGCATAGCTGTCCTTGTAGATGTCGCCGTTCTCGGCCATCAGGTTCCAGATGTTGCGCGATGTCTCGTGATGGCGCTCCTGCGTGGTGCGGATGAAGTCATCGTTGGAGGCGTTCAGCAGCTTGGCCATCGCCTGGAATTCGCCGGAGTTGCGATCGGCAAGCGCCTGTGCAGTGATCCCCTCGCCGCGCGCCGTCTGCTGCATTTTCTGGCCGTGTTCGTCGGTGCCGGTCAGGAAGAACACATCCTTGCCGTCGAGGCGCTGATAGCGCGCCATCGCATCCGTCGCGATCAGCTCATAGGCATGGCCGATATGCGGCTTGCCGTTGGGATAGGAAATCGCGGTGGTGATGTAGAAGGGTGTCTTGTCTGTCATGGCGGCCAATGTCCGGCTAACTCTATAAAAATGGTCAGCCGCTCTTAGCGCATGTCACCGTCAAGCGAAACATCAAGTTTCACCGCCGCCAATGATTTCCGGGAGGTTAGCACGGTGAACTTTACTCAGCTTCTGCCGCAATCTACCCGTCATGGAAAAGAGGGCGGAACAGAACCAAGTGCCAGTTCTCATCTACCGGATTTGTCCTGACCGTGCGCCGTCAGGGGCGCTAGTTTGACGTTCGAGCCGCTCTATTCGCTTTCCGGCCTGTCGCAGGCAAGCCGGTGACCGGCTGATCAGAGGCCTGGCTGCTTGATATCGGCGAGAATGCTGATGATCGTCTGCTTGCGGTCGAGGTTGTAGGCATCGGAAATCGTCAGCCGCTCGGTGATCTCCGAATAGAGCCGTGCCAGCCGTTCCGCAGCGGTGATCTGCCCCTCGCCTGCCGCTACGCGCGCGCGGTTCATGATGTCGTCGCCGACATGGCTGACGAAGAAATCGAAGATCGTGTCGCTTTCCCGGCCGGAAAGCGCGTCGGCCAGCCGATGCATGGCCTTGCGGGCGGTCGGCCCCTCGGCCGACAGCATCTCGTCATAGGCGGCGATGATCTCGCCGCCGCCGTAGTTCAGGAGTTTCAGCGCCTCGCCGACGCTGCCCTTGGCGGCCGAAAGCACCGTCCCGCCTTCGCCTGATATGCCGAGATGGGCAAGGGCCGCGAAGAGTTCATCGTCGGCAAGCGGCGCCAGCTTCAGCGGCAGGCAGCGCGAGCGGATGGTCGGCAGCAGCTGTCCCGGTGCATGCGAGAGCACCAGGAACAGCGCCCGCTTCGGCGGTTCCTCCAGGATCTTCAGGATGGCGTTGGCCGCATTGCGGTTCATGTCGTCGGCCGGATCGATGATGACGATCCGCCAGTTGCCGGTGCCCGAAGTCTGCGAGAAGAACTTGCCGGCGCGGCGCACCTCGTCGACTGTTATCGCCGATTTCACCTTGCCGGTCTTTTCATCCACGGGCCGGGCCAGATGCAGGAGATTGTGCGAGGCGCCGGAGGCGATCTGCCGGCTGACGGCAGAGGCCGGATCCGGATCGCCGATCGTCTCCGGCGCCCCGTCGGGATCGGGATGCGAAAGCACATGATTGGCGAAGCGGAAGGCGAGCGTCGCCTTGCCGATGCCCTCCGGCCCCTCGATCAGGATGGCGTGGTGGCCCTTGCCGGACCGGTAGGATTGCGCCAGGAAGGCTTCTGCCTCCTCATGGCCGAACAGCCTGGTATTTTCGCCTGGCCAGATAGCGCCGTCGAGCAGTCCGGGCCTCTCTTCACTCATAATGGGCCTCACTCATGATGAGCGGCTTCCGGCATTCGGGCACGGCCTGCAGGCGATAGCAACTGTTTGACGATCGCCAGGATCTCGGCGGAAATCGCCTCCTCGGTCTGCATGGCGTTGACCACGTGGCAGCGCTCCGGCTCGCGGGCGGCGATATCGAGAAAGGCCTCGCGCCGTTTCTCGTGGGTTTCGAGCCGCTCCTTCTCGAAGCGATCGGGAGCGTCGGCGCCGGCGCGCTTCTGCGCCCGCTCCAGCCCGATCTTGGCCGGGATGTCGAGGATCACGGTGCAATCCGGCATGACGCCGTTGATGGCGACGCGCTGCAGCGTCTCGATGAAATCGGGTTCGAGATTGCCGGTGATGCCCTGATAGACGCGGGAGGAATCCATGAAGCGGTCGCAGAGCACGATCTTGCCGGCGCCAAGCGCCGGCCGGATCACCTCTTCGACATGGTCGTTGCGGGCGGCCGCAAAGAGGATCGCCTCCATCCGCGTGCCGAAGGCTTCGGCAGCCCCCGACAACAGCACGTGACGCACGGCCTCCGCGCCCGGCGATCCACCCGGTTCGCGCGTCACCAGCACGTCGTGACCTTCGCCCTTCAGCGCCGCGGCGAGGCGACGGATCTGCGTGGATTTACCAGCGCCTTCCCCGCCTTCAAATGTAACGAACAATCCCATACCGGATGACAATGCCAACTTCCCGCATTCCAGGCGCCCCGCGTGCGCCCCACCTCTTCTATCTATCCGAAGATATCGGGGAGGAAAACCTTTCGCCGCGGCGACATATTCACCTTTCCCAGCAAAACGCATGGGAAGGCCGGCCGTTCAGCCGGGCGCCGACTTGTCCCAGAGCCAGGAGAAAAACAGCGATTCGCCGAGCTCCAGCATGGCGTCCACCGCCCGGCTGCTGAGCGAGCCCTCGCCGACCGCCTGCACGGTATAGAGCGGCACCTCCCTGAGAAGACGGGACCCTGCGAAAATCCTGAGTGTGCCTGCCTGGGTGTCCGGCTCTACCGGCGCCGTCAGCGGCCAGCGATAGACGATGCGCGCCGACAGCCGGTCGGGGTTGCTGATCGGGATATAGACGCTGACCGGCGCCTTGGCGACGAGATCGACGGTGCGCGCCGTGCCGCCATAGACGCTGGCGGCGCCGATCACTTCCTTGTCGGCGAAGATCTGCCGGTTTTCGAAGGCCGTCAGCCCCCACTCGAGCACCCGCTTGGCCTCCTCCGTCCGCTCCTTGTCGGAGGCGATGCCGGCCAGCGCCAGAAACAGCCGCCGGCCGTCGCGCTCAACCGAAGCGACGATCGAATAGCCCTCGCCCTCGGTAAAGCCGGTTGCCAGCCCGTCGGCACCGAGATCGAGCCCGAGCAGCGGGTTGCGGTTGCGCTGGAAGATCTTGTTCCACTCGAAATCCGGCAGGGCGAAATAGGGATAGAGATTGGGATAGGACTGGTGCAGGGCGGTGGCGAGCGTCACCATCTCGCGCGCCGTCACCTTGCTCTTTCCGTCGGGAAGGCCGGTGGAATTGCCGAACTCGGCCTTCTCCATGCCGAGCTCGCGGGCGCGTCGCGTCATCGACACGGCAAATTGCTGCTCGGTTCCGGCCATGCCCTCGGCGAGGATGATGCAGCTGTCATTGGCGCCCTGGATGGCGACACCCTTGATCAGGTCATCGACGCGCACCCGCGATTTGAGGCTGGCGAACATCGTTGCCGTCCGCGATGGCGCGCCGCCGGTTCGCCAGGCATATTCGGAAACCGGATATTCGGTATCGAGGGTGATCTGGCCCTTCGTCAACGCTTCGAAGACGAGATCCATCGTCATCAGCTTGGCGAGCGAGGCCGGCGAAAAACCCTGATCCTCGTTCTTGGCGAGAAGCACGGTGCCGGTGGCGGCCTCGATCATATAGGCCTGCGCCGCCTTGGTGGCGAAGCCGGCGGTACCGCTATCGGCTGCGAATGCGCCGGTGGCGAGCGGCATGATGCATGCAAGCAGGCGAAGCAAAGGCTTCAGCATCAAGAATTCCCATCGATCAGGGGGGCGTATTTCAGGAGGTTAGAGCGAGAGGAAATCCGATGCAATTGCCGCGCTCAGCGCGCGGCGGTTTTTGCCTGATGACGCTTGGCCGCGGCAAGGATCGACTCCTGCGTCAGCCCGTCATTGCGCACCATCACCGCGTCGAAGGCGAGATCGACGGTCACCGTCTTCACGTCCTCGTCCTGGTAGCCGAGCGCGAGAGAGCCCAGCGGCCGTTCGTAGGGCATCGGACCGATCTCCGGCAGCACGACCATCTGGTCGAAGGACGGCGCGGCATTGTTGATGGACGGGGCTGACGGCGCCACCAGAACATGGGTGGGTGCTGCCAGGGCGGGCGTTGCGGCGGGTACCGCATTGTAGCGCGCGCTCGGCGTCGAACCGGCATAGGACGTGGCCGACATCGGCACCGGCACGCTGGCCGGCGTCTCATAGTCTTCGGCACTCTGCAACTGATCGCGGGTGATCTTGCGGCTGTTGGAGGCGACCATCACGCCGGTTGCGATCTGGCCTTCCGGATTGACGCCGGGAATGCGGCTGCCCTTCGGCACGTAGGAGGCCATCAGATAGGGCATGTCGTGGCCGTCCATGCGGGCGCGGCCGACATATTGCACGCGCACCTTGCCGGTGCCGCTGTGCTGCAGATCCAGCATGTCGGCCGTCTTGTTGGACAGGTCGATGATGCGGCCTTCGTGATAGGGGCCGCGATCGTTGACGCGCACGATGACGGAGGAGCCGCTTTCGAGATTGGTGACGCGCGCATAGCTCGGCAGCGGGAAGGTCGGATGCGCGGCGGAAAGATGCATCTGGTCGTAGACTTCGCCATTCGCCGTCAGGCGGCCGTGAAAGGCCGAGCCATACCAGGAGGCGACGCCGACCTTGTTATAGGAGAAGTCCTCCTTCGGATAATACCACTTGCCCTTCACCTCGTAAGGATTGCCGACCATGTAGCGGCCGCCGCCCTTGGGGATGTTGTTGCCGGTGGCGACCCGCGGGCTCGCCTTCACGCCATATTCGGATTCGGAGAAATATTCTTTGCCGTGGGATTTCTTCTTCGGCACCGCCTGTGTCGTGCCGCACGCCGCAACCGTCGCACACATCGCCGAGATTGCCAGCCACCGTGCTGTCGTTGCGAAAGACGCCGCCCCGTATCCCAATTTCATATGCCCCACGCCGCTCAAAGATCGTTATGGTTAAGGAACTCTGCCCCATCTTGGGCCATTACGCCTTATCCCCGCCCGCCTAACGAGACTTTAATCTTGTTAAGTTCGTGGCAAATTTACGAAGGATTTCGCAGCGATAGCGACAAATCTAATGATTATGGTTTATAAATCACTAACGTGAGCCTTGCCGCCCTGCTCATTCCGCCGCCGCAATAAGGCCCTGACGCCTCGTGCCGATGCGGGGCATATGGTAAATCTGAACTCGCTTTCGAATGGCCGAAAAGCCCAAATTGGCACAGGCCGGAGCGGGTTCCCAAGCGGGGCGACGTCCCTTTGCCCCGCCTGGCCAAATGACGCTAAGCATTCTCTGCGCAGGGTTGGGGGATTGCCATGGGCGGAATTTTTAAAAGCTTGATTTTGCTTGTTATAATGACCGTCTCATCGGCCGTCGGAGCCGCCGCGGAAGATTTCCCCGCCTATTGGCGCAAGACGATGACCAATGATCCCACCACGAATTACTATCTTGCCCAGGCCCTGAAGCCCTTACCGAACAAGGATGCCGAAACCATCAGAGTGCTCAGGCTGTCGCTGATCGCCGGCAATTTGTGTCTCGGCGCCACCATCAATACGAGGACAGGCGAGACCTTTCTGCAGCAGGCCGGATATCACCGCCTGCGCGGAAAGGCCTGGGACGAAGCCGCCTTCCTTGCGAACGATTGGTTCAAATACTTCAATTACCGCTCCCTCGCCCATCTCTGCGCCGGCATCGACTACATGTTCGGGCCGGAGGGAAAACTGGCGCCCAATCTGGTAAAACCCGGAAAGGGTGAACCAAAGGGATCCTACGACCCTCTGGATTCCTACTACATGCGGCTTCCGCCCTTGCGCAAACCGAACGGGTAAGTCACGTCACCGATTGCATGTGATGCAGTGCGGATCGCGGATTTGACAGCTTCGTGGCTGTATGGGAACGAAATGTCCGCCGCGAGCTTTAAAGGTCTATGCCTTTGGAGGATTACCATGAACGACGAAACCATGACGCAGCTCGACACGATCAGCCAGAAGTTGCATGCCCGATCTCGCCAGCTTTCCCAGCCGGATAACGACAACGACACCGCAATCCTGATGTCGGCACTGGCCGTGACGATGGAGGCAGTTCGCTCTCTCTGCGAGGACATGAACCAACTCAACGGTCCGAAGGGCCTCGGATCTGACGGACACTAAATCTCTGATGTCTCCGGCGCACCCAGACAGCCTGCGCCGAGAACGAGGGAAGCACTGATCTTCAGTGGCCCGCCACCTACGCTGCCGGTGGCCGATACCGAACCGACTTGGCCTTTTTCAAGGCTTCGATCGTATCCTCGACGCTGAGGAGGACAGTGGTCTCCATGGATCTGAGCGCGCCGCCTGCACCGATAGCCAACGCGACCGCCGCCATCGATACGTTGTCGGGCGCCTCCCACAGATTCCAACCGTCATGCTCGCCGAAGGCGTACCAGAACCCATGCAGCTTCCCGCCCACCGATTCAATGTAGGTCCGCGCCGCCTCCCGGCGATCTTCGGGCTTTTCGATCATGCGCGCCCACGTCTCGGGCGTGTAGCTGAAGCGCGTGAGATACATGGCCATGTCTCGTCCTCCGCCGAAACAAAACAGTAAACGCCCAAGCCGGGGAGAACGCCAGTTATTTCCATTGTACGAAACGGGCCTGCCGCCCCGGTTTCATTCGCAAAACGGCGAACATCGAAGATGTCGGCAAATGCTGCAGAGTACGTTGACGCTGCGAACAAAGCTGCTAAAAAGCCAGCCATCGAGTGATTGGGTAGCAAATCGGCAGCAAGCGCCGATTTCAGGTAGTCAACAAAATGTTGATTACTCAACCTTTTCAATCAGATGGAAGAGTGTCCGAGTGGTTTAAGGAACCGGTCTTGAAAACCGGCGTGCGGGAAACCGTACCGTGGGTTCGAATCCCACCTCTTCCGCCAGTTCCCATATTTTCGCGAGAACAGGAAGCAGCTCACTGCTGGCAATTCAGCCCTCCAGTTGACCGGGGTTCTCCGTGCGAATCTTGACCAGATGTTCCTTCACGATCTGCACCTTCGGTATCCGGCCAGCCTGATCCTGCCTCGGTAACAAACCCACGCGCTACCAATGCGGCCTCGTGAAACCGGATGCGCTGGTCGAAATCGCGTCGTCGCTCAATAGGTAGGCGGGAGATTGGCGCGTGAGAGCTCTCACGAGAAGTAAGAATATATCAGGAGGCCGACAGAGCCCCAGAAAATAACCGGCGTAAGTATCATTCCCGCAAAGAAAATCTTTGTCACCGCAAACTCCGCAACTGCATTCACGCCGCAAAACCTATTGCAGTGACGTTGGTTTGCTATGGGCATAAAGTCCCGGATAGATCTGACTTTAGTCTGAGTGTTGCGGTAATTCCGAAATGCGATAGCGTCGTTCGTATGGCGGCGATCATTGAACTCCGCCGCAACCGATAGACCTTTCCGCTATGTCTCCGCCTATTTCGCGCGAGAAAGGCTAACCGAAAGCGGCCAGCCGCTCGACGAAGCGCTCCTTCTGAGCATGGCGTTCGCGGATCGAATGCAGGCGGTGGGTGAAATCGGCCGTGCCGCATTTTGTTCGGCGATCGTCTTCAAGTCGGCGAGGCGGCCGGCTGCCGCGCTATAGCCGGAAGCGTTTGCGCCGCACGGTCTCGGTTTCGACCTCGCGCCAGACAGCATCGCCCGGTTGTATGATCGCGTTGAGCCGTGCGCGGCGGGCGCTGCCTCTTTCTCCTCCTGCCTTCTGCCGCCAGCCGCTCGTTCTCCTTGTGTTGGCGGATATCGCGAATCGCGCCGGCACGGGCTCGCAGGTCCGCGGTCGTATGCGTGGCGGCTGCAGAACTCGCGCTCGGAAGGCTCCGGGCCGCCTTGATCAGACCGGATGCAGCACGCCGTCAGTTTCGAGGATTCGCAGCGTCTCGGCAAGCGTTACCCCGGACTGAAGGCGCCACCATTTGCCTGTTGCCGCAATAATACCGGCCGCAGCCCATGACCGTCCGATCCGTTCCCATGGTTGACTATGCCGTGTCGCCATGATTTCCCGTCCGGGATCATCAAAAGAGGACATCATGGCCGACGACATCATCGTAAAGGACAGCAACGGAAGCCAGCTTCATGACGGCGATTCCGTAACCCTGATCAAGGACCTCAAGGTCAAGGGAACCTCGGAGACGCTGAAGCGTGGAACGCTGGTGAAGGGCATTCGCCTGACCGACAATCCCGGTGAGATCGAGTGCAACACCAAGCAGGTCAAAGGCCTGGTGCTGAAAACCGAGTTTTTGAAGAAGGCATAGGGCCACCTCGCCGCATCAATCGCCCTCTTGCGGCACTTCTTCGGTGATCACCTCGAAGCGGGCGAGCGTTGCCGGGCCGAAAGCCGTCGACATTGCGACATCGGTGGCGTCGCGGCCGGTCGCCATCAATATTCTGCCGATGCGCGGCGTGTTGTGGCGGGCATCGACCGTATGCCAGTGGCCGCCGAGAAAGACCTCGAACCAGGCGCTGAAATCCATCGGATTGGGATCGATCGGAACGCCGATATCGCCGAGATAGCCGGTGCAATATCGCGCCGGGATATTCATGCATCGGCAAAGCGCGATGGCGAGATGGGCAAAGTCGCGGCAGACTCCTGCTTTGTCGATGAAGCCGCCATGCGCGGTCCGCAGGAGGTCGGCCTTCAGGTAATCGAAAGTGATGTGGTCATGGACGAAATCGCAAATCGCCTGAACGCGCGCCCAACCGAGCGGCGTCGACGAGAAGGTTGCCCAGGCAAAATCGGCAAGCCTGTCGGTGTCGCAATAGCGGCTGCCGAGCAGGAAGACCAGCACCTCGTCCGGCAGGTCGTTGATCGCGTGCTGGACTGCATCTTCGGGAACGACGTCGGGCTGGCCGCTGTCGTAGATCTCGAACTCCGTAGAGATCGTCGTCACTCCCGCCGGTGCGACGATCCGGCTGCAGGCATTGCCGAAACCATCGGTATATTCCCAGGCCTCGATTGCCCGGTCGAATGTCAGGACCTGCTCGCTGAGAAGATCGGCACGACGGGAGGGGTGGATATTGAGGACGAGCAGCATCGGCGTTGGCTGCACGCATTCGTAGCCCAGATGAAACCCGGCGCGTATCTTCATTGTGGCTTCCTTGTCGCGTCTGCGCTTTGGCAGCGGTGAGTAGAGAACGCTGGTCGCGCTACCCGGTTCCCGCGAGACCGGGACTGTCACCGCGCGACTAGCCAGATTGCCTTGTGGTGACGTTCACCTGCACTGTCATGCTGTCGAAATCCTTCCCATCCCCGTCATAGCTGCCGCTCAATGGGACTGCCTGGCGCGGATCGCGGGCCACCGCGACACGAATGAGATCGCGGTTGCCGACGATCCCATTGGTCGGATCGAACTCCGCCCAGCCGGCGCCTGGAAGATAGATCTGGCACCATGCATGGGTGGAACCGCCGCCGAGCACGGTGGAGCCGTCCCGGTCGGGAACATAGACGTAGCCGGTGACGAAGCGCGCCGCGAGGCCGAGGACGCGTGCCGCCTCCATCATCAGCAGGGCGAAATCCCGGCAGGTGCCGGAACGAAGCTGCAAGGTCTGGACCGGCGTCTGCGTCCCATGTTCCTGGCGCCGCGCATAGACGAAGCTTTCCCGAATGGCGTAACACAGCGTCATCAGCAGATGGCCGGTCTCCGTCGGACGCCCAAGACGCAAGAACTGGCGCGCCCAGCGTCCGACCTCGTCGTTGGGGTCGGGATAATGGCGCTGCATCGCCGGCGTCAGATCGGCAATCTCATCCTTGTCGTAGGAGAATGGATAGATCAGGGCCTCTTCGTCCACCTTGAGATCCAGGGCAACCTGCGGCGTATGATCGAGGGTGATCCAGGTTTCGAAGCGAAGCTCAGCCGACGGTCGTGAAATATCGACGAGCGCCACGCAATTGCCGAAAACATCGTGGATCCAGCGGACATGACTTTCCTCAGGATAGGTCGTCAACGACGCTTCGATCAACCGCTGGTCGAAACTGTCGCGCGGCCGGAACATCAACCGATGCTCGCCGAAATCGACCTCCCTGACGTAGCGATAGGACGTGATGTGGCGGACGGAGAAAATCGTCATCGGCGGCCGTCCGATAATCTGTTCACTGTGCTTCTCCAAGGCGGCGGCGCCGCCTCTCCTCTGCGAAAGCGCCCTGCCCGCTTCCCCGCTCATCCCGATTTCTTGTCATATAAGCACATTCGAAAGATTGCTATTGTACCTTCACCGATCGACGGCAGAGCCGTCCAACCTAAGAGGATAACATGCATATCATCTGGGACGTTCTGACACTTCTGCTGACAATCGGCTCGCTCTATGGCGGGCGCGAATACCGGATTATTCGCGCCCGTGCCCGCGCTCAGAACTGGGGCAATTTCTGATTCGATTCCGATAGACTGGTCGCATCGTCTCGCTGCCGGAAGGGCGCCGGCCGCGGATACGTCGAATGACGTAAAGCCATGTGCTTCAGCAAGTGCTTCATTAGCCGAGACGGCGTCAATCCGTCCATTCTCCTGTGATTGCAAGCCCGCCTCACCCCAGGCGGGCTTTTTTCACGGTAATTCTTCTATCGCGCATATCTTCCTGGCGCCTGCCTCACTTCTTGGCGCCTGCCGAAAGCACCCGATGTGTCGCATTGTCCATTGCGTGGCTCGCCTCCTGTCCATCCTTCTTCAGCCCGTATGCGGTATTGCCGCAGCCGGACAGGGTGAGCAGGCAGATACAGGCGATGGCGATTGTAGCTTTTGACATCAGTGTTCCCTCGGATCGAATGGCTTCTGAATAAAATGATGCGCTTCGCGCCAAAATCAATCCGTCGAAGCCGGCATGAATCGAATGAGCGACGGATTAATCCGCTGAAAACATGCCGCAAACTCTTGAAGTGTAGTCACCCCCATCGCGCCTTCGGTCACCGCTTTTCAAGGTACGAAAAACATTCTCAAGTCATCTCTCCCGTGATCTGCGGCAGTTATTCGAGTATATATTCTTCCATCCCGCAAAAGAACACATGTACCATTTCGATACTTTAAGTTTACTCAAATGCGGCGCTTAACTATTTATTAGTAATAACCTTGCGAAGCGGAAGCTTAAGTTTATTCTTTTCTCAAAGGGGAGAGAAAAGAATGTTTAGCAAAAGCCTGATCATGCCTTTAGGCTTCGCAATGCTCGCCATATCAGGCCTCCTGTTCCAGCTGGCTATGTACGCGCTGGAGACTCCGGTCACCCAGTTGCACCCGTAAGCCGCTTTAAATTCTGCCAGGAGTGGAATTTCCTTCCGTTTCATGCATTGTTTCGAGTCGGTTTACCAGGAGGGAGCTAACCATGGAAAACGCAGGTGTAGGTTGGATTGCAGCCATCATTATCGGTGGCATCGCCGGATGGCTGGCGGAAAAGGCCATGAGCAGCAACATGGGCTTGCTCATGAACATATTGCTCGGCATTGTCGGCGCCATTGTCGCCAACTGGATCCTGGGTTTCTTGCACATCCAGCCGCTTGCCGGTTGGCTGGGTTATCTGATCACCGGTTTCGTCGGCGCCTGCATTCTGATTTTCGTCGGCCGCCTCATCCGCCGCTGACCCCGGTAAGCGTTAGCTGACCCGGTCGCGGTAGCTGGCCATCGAAACACCAGAAGCCGGGCAATCATGGCGCCCGGCTTTTCATTGTCCTGAAGTCTCTTTCAGCGACGGCTCAGCAGGCCGAAAACATAGGCGATGCCTGCCGTCACGGCGAGGGCGATGAGCGGTTCTTCGCGAACCTTGTCGCGCAGCTGTTCCGTCATCAGCGACGCCTCGTCGGTCACCGCCGACTTTGCCCCCTGCCCGAGCGCGACCACGCTTTCCGTCAGCCGGGAGAGATCGTTGCGAAGGGCTGCGACCTGCGCCGACAGGTCGTCTGCTGCCATATCAGCCTTGACGCGCGCAGCGGTGGATTCGGCGGAAGCGGTTTTCAATTCTGCCATGGTCTGCTCCTGTTTCATGGGATGCCGGTTCAACGAAATGGCGGCCCGAAAGGTTCCGTCGCAACCGATCTTTTGTTGGCCGCAAAGCCGCCTCGGCCGAGCGGCGGCCTTGTGCAGCTTTTCGCGCGACAAACCCTTCATTTCCTGTCGGGTTTGTTTTAAGGAACGTCGAATGTCCGCCCGCGCGCGGCTCTAATGAATACTGCGAGGTTTGCGTTTCGATGTTCCATATCCTGAGAAGAGCTGCTCAGACCTGGGTTGCCAAGCTGCTCCTGCTTCTGCTCGTCGTCTCCTTCGGCGCCTGGGGCGTGTCGCATCAGCTGTTAACGGGCGGCAACAGCACCACGGTTGTGACCGTCGGCGATCAGCATGTGGACGTCAACGAATTCCACCTCGCCTATCAGCGCCAGGTGGCAAGCCTCGGCCAGCAGTTCGGCATGCGCCTCACCCCGGAACAGGCCCGCGCCTTCGGCGTCGAACAGCAGGTGCTCGCCCAACTCGTTGCCGGCGCCTCGCTCGACCAGCTCGCAGAAGATATGAATCTCGGCCTGTCCGAGGATCGCCTCGCCCAGTTGATCGCCGACGATCCGGCTTTCAAGGCCGTCAACGGCAAGTTCGACCGTGAGCTCTTCATCTCGCGCCTGCGCAATGCCAATATCCGCCAGGACGATTACATCAAGGAGCGCAGCAAGGTCGCCGTCCGCAGCCAGGTCGTCGATGCCATCTCGAACGGTTTCACCGCCCCGAAGACGCTGGTCGACGCCCTGAAGCTCTATGGCGATGAAAGCCGCAGCATCGACTATCTCCTGCTCACCAACGCCAATATCGAGCCGATCAAGGCGCCTGCCGACGACGTGCTGGCGACGTGGTTCGACGGCGTCAAGCAGCGCTACCAGGCGCCTGAATACCGCAAGCTCGTCTATCTCAAGCTGCAGCCCGCCGATATCGCTGACGCCGCGACCGTCACCGACGACCAGATCCACGAAGCCTTCGACAAGAGCAAGGATACTTACCGCACGCCGGAGAGCCGCACCATCGAACAGCTGACCTTTGCCAGCAAGGATCTTGCCGCCGCCGCCGAAACAGCGCTGAAGGGCGGCACCAGCTTCGATCAGTTGGTCTCCGACCAGGGCAAAACGGCAAGCGATGTACTGCTCGGCGAATTCACCAAGGACAAGGTTCCCGACCAGGCCGTTGCCGATGCGGCCTTCGCAGTGTCGCGCGATGGCGGCACGACGCCTGTCGTCGAAGGCTCCTTTGGCTCCGTCATCCTGCGCATCACCAACATCAAGCCGGAAACGGTGAAGAATTTCGACGAGGTGAAGGAGGACATCCGCAAGCAGCTGGCGCTGTCCAATGCCTCTCAGGAAGTGATCAACGTTCATGACCGCATCGAGGATCTGCGCGCCGGAGGTTCCACGCTCGAGGATATCGCCGGCCAGCTGAAGCTCCAGGCCGTCACCGTCGACGCCGTCGACATGACCGGCGCCGACAAGGGCGGCAAAGAGGTCAAGGATATCCCCGTCAAGCAGCAACTGCTCGGCGAAGCCTTCAAGACCGAGGTTGGCGTCGATGCGCCGCCGCTGCCGATCGGCAATGACGGTTATGTCTGGTTCAACGTCCGGGAAATCACGCCGACCCGCGAGCGCCCGGTTGCCGAGGTGCGCGAAAAGGCGGTCGAGGACTGGACGGCGGAACAGCAGAAAGCCGAACTCGCCAAGAAGGCCGACGAATTGAAGGCCGCGGCAGCCAAGGGCACCGCGCTTGCCGATATCGCAACGCCGCTCGGCATCGCCGTCGAAAGCAAGAGCGGCCTTACCCGCTCCACCGATGATCCGGTGCTTGGCCGTGCCGCCGTCACCGCCGCCTTCTCCGGGCCCATCGATACGGTTGCGAGCGCTGTCGGCGCCGATCCCTCGACGCAGATCCTGATGAAGGTCACCGAGGTCAACAGTCAGCCGACCGGCGACGTGCTGAACAACCGCGATGCCCAGATCACCGCCATGGCCAATGCGGCCGGCGACGATATTCTCGATCAGATGGTCAACCTGCTGCAGACGCAGTATGGCGCTCAGATCAACCAGACGCTCGCCGAACAGGCAACGACCCGCTAGGAGGCTTTATGACCGATCTGAAGCCGTTCCTGGCCAAGGCCGCAAGCCGTGAGCCGCTGACGCGTGACGAGGCTCGCGCCGCCTTCGACATCCTGATGTCGGGCCAGGCGACGCCCTCGCAGATCGGCGGCTTCCTGATGGCGCTGCGCGTGCGCGGCGAAACCGTCGATGAGATCGTCGGCGCCGTCACCGCGATGCGCGCCAAGATGCTGACCGTCGAGGCGCCGGCCGATGCGATCGACATCGTCGGCACGGGCGGCGATGCCAGCGGCACCTACAATATCTCGACGCTGGCGGCGCTGATCGTCGCCGGCGCCGGTGTCCCCGTCGCCAAGCACGGCAACCGTGCGCTGAGTTCGAAATCGGGCGCAGCAGACAATCTGGCCGCCCTCGGCGTCAAGCTTGACGTCGGTCCCGAAATCATCTCCCGCTGCATCGCGGAGGCCGGTGTCGGCTTCATGTTCGCGCAGATGCATCATTCCGCCATGCGCCATGTCAACCCGTCGCGGGTCGAGCTCGGCACGCGCACGATCTTCAATCTGCTCGGGCCGCTTTCCAATCCGGCCGGTGTCCGCCGCCAGTTGCTCGGCGTCTTCTCGCCGCAATGGCTGGTGCCGCTTGCCGAAGTCATGCGCGATCTCGGCTCCGAATGTGTCTGGGTGGTCCATGGCGACGGTCTCGACGAGATCACCACCACCGGCATCACGAAAGTCGCCGCACTCGAAGACCGCAAGATCCGCACCTTCGAACTGTCACCAGCCGATTTCGGTGTCAGCCCCTGCGTGCTCGCCGACATCAAGGGCGGTGATGGTGTCGCCAACGCCGCTGCGCTTCGCGAGGTCCTCAGCGGCGCAAAGAATGCCTATCGCGATGTCTCGCTCGCCAATGCCGCCGCCTCGCTGGTCATTGCGGGCAAGGCGGAGACGATACGCGACGGCATGACGCTGGCCGCGCAGTCGCTGGATAGCGGCGCCACCGCGCTCGCCCTCGACAAACTCATCGCCGTCTCCAACGATATCGACTAGGATTGGCCGATGACCGATATCCTGAAGAAGATCGAACTTTATAAGCGCGAGGAAATCGCCGCCGCCAAGGCTGCTGTGTCGCTTGGCGATCTGAAGGCGATGCAGGCCGACCAGTCCGCCCCGCGCGGTTTTCACAAGGCGCTCGTTGCCAAGCGGGAGGCCGGCCATTTCGGTCTGATCGCCGAGATCAAGAAGGCGAGCCCGTCGAAGGGGCTGATCCGCCCGGATTTCGATCCGCCGGCGCTGGCAAGGGCCTATGAAGCCGGTGGCGCGGCATGCCTTTCCGTGTTGACCGACAAGCCGAGTTTTCAGGGTGCGCCGGAATTCCTGACGACGGCGCGGGCTGCCTGCGCGCTGCCCGCCCTGCGCAAGGACTTCATGTTCGAGACCTATCAGGTCCATGAGGCGCGCGCCTGGGGTGCTGACTGCATTCTGCTGATCATGGCGTCGCTGAGCGATGACGATGCAGAGCGCCTGCAGGACGAAGCTTTCGCGCTCGGCATGGACGTGCTCGTCGAGGTTCACGACGCGCCTGAGATGGACCGTGCGCTGAAGCTCTCCTCGCCGCTCGTCGGCATCAACAACCGCAATCTTCGCACATTCGAGGTCAGCCTGACGGTCAGCGAGACGCTGGCTGCGATGGTTCCGACCGACCGGTTGCTCATCGGTGAAAGCGGCATCTTCACCCATGCCGATTGCAAACGCCTGCAGGCCGTCGACATCAACACCTTCCTTGTCGGCGAGAGCCTGATGCGCAAGGACGACGTCGCCGCCGCCACCCGTGCGCTGCTCTTTGGCGAAGCCGCCATCGCGGCCGAATGATATGGGTGGCGCAAAGCCCGGCCTGACCCATATCGATGCCTCCGGCGAGGCACATATGGTCGATGTCTCCGACAAGGCCGAGACGGTGCGCATCGCCACCGCCGAGGGCCATGTGAAGATGGCGCCGCAAACGCTCGCCCTCATCCGTCAAGGCAATGCCAAGAAGGGCGATGTGATCGGCACCGCGCGCCTTGCCGGCATCATGGCGGCAAAACGCACCGCCGATCTCATCCCGCTCTGCCATCCGCTGATGCTGACGAAGGTGACGGTCGAGATCGAGGAGGATGCCGCCCTGCCCGGCCTGCGCGTCACGGCAACCGCCAAGCTGACCGGCAAGACCGGTGTGGAGATGGAGGCGCTGACCGCCGTCTCGGTCGCTTGTCTGACGATATACGACATGGCCAAGGCGGCCGATAAGGCAATGGAGATCGGCGGCATCAGACTTCTAGAAAAGTCCGGCGGAAAATCCGGCGATTTCCGCCATCCGGAGGCAAGATGAACCTTCTCCCGGTCGCCGAGGCCCTGAACCGCTTGCTCGCGCGCGCAAAACCCGTCGTGGCATCCGAGACGCTGCCGCTCGCAGAAGCGGAAGGCCGAGTCCTCGCCGTTGCTCTCACAGCCGGCCTCACCCAGCCGCCCTTCAATGCCTCCGCCATGGATGGTTATGCGCTGCGCCGCGAAGACGCGCCGGAGCCGGGCGCCGTGCTGAAGGTCATCGGCACATCTGCCGCCGGCCACGGCTTCGAGGCAAGCGTTAACAAGGGAGAGGCCGTCCGCATCTTCACCGGCGCGCCTGTCCCGCTGGGCGCCGATAGCGTCCTGCTGCAGGAAGATGCGGAGAAGATCGAAGGCGGCATCCGAACCAATTTCCCCGTCCGGCAGGGCCAGCATATTCGTCCCCGCGGCCAGGATTTCGTCCAGGGCGAAGCAGTGCTGTCTGCCGGCACGGTGCTCGATTTCTCGCGGCTGACGGTCGCTGCCGGCATGAACCGACCTGAGGTCGAGATTTTCCGGCGTCCGCGGATCGCCATCCTCGCAACCGGCGACGAACTGCTGCCGCCCGGAAGCACGCCCGGCCCTTCGCAGATCATTGCCTCCAATACGTTTGGTATTGCAGCCCTTGCCCGCAAAGCCGGCGCCAATGTGCTCGATCTTGGCATCGTGCCGGACGATAAGCCCAGGATCACCGCGGCGATCGACACGGCGCGCGACGCCAAGGTCGATGTCATCGTCACGCTCGGCGGCGCGTCGGTCGGCGACCATGACCTGGTGCAGGCGACGCTTGTTGAGGCCGGCATGCAGCTCGATTTCTGGCGCATCGCCATGCGTCCCGGCAAACCGCTGATGGTCGGCAGCTTCGGCGAAACGCATGTGCTCGGCCTGCCCGGCAATCCGGTCTCGAGCCTCGTCTGCTCGCTGCTGTTCCTCGAGCCGCTGATCCGCAAGCTCGCCTCCCTGCCGCCGGTGCAGCGCGAGACAGTGGTGGAGGCGGCCGTCGCATTGCGCGCCAACGATTACCGGCAGGACTATATCAGGGCGAAACTTTTGAAATCCACGACCGGAAACTGGCTGGCCGAGCCCTTCGGCAAGCAGGATTCCTCGATGATGAAGGTCTTTGCCGAAGCCGACTGCCTCATCGTCCGCCCGCCGCAGGCGCCGGAACTGCCAGCCGGAGCGCCCTGCCCAGTCATGCTGCTGCGGCCGGACCTTCTCGTTTAGCTGCCTCTCCAGCTGTTGCGGAGAGCGAAAAGACACCCGCCTGCACCGCTCCGCCACCCGTGCCCATGCCGAAATCTGCAACCGCATGGGTCGCGATTCGCCTGAGTTCTCTTTGCGGGAGATAGGCGCGCTCGGGATCGCCGATCAGCACCTCGATGCCGGCGGCCCGGCAACGCCGCAGGAACGCCATCACCCGCAAGGCAAGGGCGGGATGATAGAACAGGTCGCCGACGAGCAGGAGATCCAACACAGGCGGCGGCCCATCGATGATGTCTGCGGCAATGGCCGCAATGTTCACCCCGTTAATTTCTGCGTTAAGGCCGATTGCGGTGATGGCATTGGCATCGATATCGACCGCCGTCACCATGGCTGCTCCGGCCTTTGCCGCAGCGATGGCGACGAGCCCGGAGCCGGCGCCGAGATCGAGGACGTGGCGACCGGCGACCGTTTCCGGCCGATCGAGCAGATGGCGGGCCAGCACGGCGCCGCCGGCCCAGGGATAGGCCCAGTAGGGCGCCGGATCGGCGTCTCCGCGGCCTGCAAGTCGCCAGAGCCCGCTCGCAGGTCCGGCCTGATGAAGCAGGATTTCGGGAATGGAGGCAACCGGCGATATCGGCAGATTGGCCTTGATGAAGGCGGCCGGATCGGGTTGCGGCTGGCTCGCGCGTTTCATCATCGCCTGCTCCTGCCCGCGCCGAAGCTCAATAATTCTTCATGGCACGATGCACCGCAGCCGGAAGGCCTCGTTGCAGAGCGTACTGAAAACCGGGACGCTGAGGATCGCCGTCTCCGCCATCACCTTTGCCTCCCCGAGAAATACGAGCCACAGCCCCACGCCGGATCGGCGAAGGGCTGCTGGCGAAATCAGCCGGGCTTCTTCTTTGAAAATTTGTTCTTCGGCCCGGCGCCGCCCTTGCCCTCAGATCTGGGACCGTCGAACTTGGCACCTTCGAATTTCGGCTTATCGTATTTGGGCTTGTCCGATTTCGGGCCGTCGAAACCGGGCTTGCCTGGTTTCTTGCTCCAGGGCTTGCTATCCCGTCTCTCCCCGCCGCTATTGTCGGCTGCAGCATATCCGCCGCCTGGACCCTTGCCGAACTTGTTCTTCGGCCGCTCGCCACGGGAGGAGTCATCCGGCCGCTCGTCACGCGATGGCTTGCCGGCATAAGGCTTCGGCGACGGCGCCCGGCTGAAATCCGGTGTGCCGGAAAGCCGGGTCACGCGGATACCGCGTTCGAGCGCCTTGTTCGGCCCGATCGCCGCCTGGAAGCTTTCGGCACTTGCAGCCGCGATCTCCACGAAGGTTTCCTCAGGCTGCATCTTGATGGCGCCGATCTCCCGCTTCGTCACATTGCCGTTGCGGCAGAGCATCGGGATCAGCCAGCGCGGCTCGGCATTCTGCTTGCGCCCGACCGAGACGGAGAACCAGACGCTGGCGCCGAAATCCTCGCGCGGTCCCTTCTGCGCCGGCTCGTAGGGCTCGGCATTGTCGCGGCGCTTGCGGCTGCGATCGTCCTGCACGGTGACCTCGATCAGATCCTCCGGCGCCGAATGATTGGTGCGGTAGAGACGCAGGAAGGCGGCGGCGAGCTTTTCGGCGCCGTGGCTGGAAAGAAGCTGCTGCACCAGTCCCTGTTCTTCTTCCTGCGGTGTTTCGTTGAAGATCGGGTCGGCGAGCAGCCGCTCGTCGTCGCGCTCGTTCACCTCTTCGGCAGACGGCGGCCGCGCCCAGGCGGCCGAAATACCGGCATTCTCGAGCAGGCGCTCTGCCTTGCGCCGTGCATTCAGCGGCACGATCATGGCGCTGATGCCTTTGCGCCCGGCCCGGCCGGTGCGGCCACTGCGGTGCAGCAGCGTTTCCGGATTGGTCGGCAGGTCGGCATGGATGACGAGATCGAGGCCCGGCAGGTCGATGCCGCGGGCGGCGACATCGGTCGCGATGCAGACCCGGGCGCGGCCGTCGCGCATTGCCTGCAGCGCATGGCTGCGCTCGTTCTGCGTCAGTTCGCCGGAAAGCGCCACCACGGCGAAATTGCGGTTGTTGAACCGCGCGGTCAGATGATTGACGGCGGCGCGCGTCGAACAGAAGACGATGGCGTTGGTCGCCTCGTAATAGCGCAGCACGTTGATAATAGCGTTCTCGCGGTCGCTCGGCGCCACCATCAGCGCGCGATATTCGATATCGACATGCTGCTTCTCCTCGGCCGCGGTGCTGATGCGCACGGCGTCGCGCTGGTAGCTTTTGGCCAGCTTGGCGATGGCCGCCGGCACAGTTGCCGAAAACATCAGCGTGCGGCGCTCGTCCGGCGCCGAATCGAGAATGAATTCCAGGTCCTCGCGAAAGCCGAGATCGAGCATCTCGTCGGCCTCGTCGAGCACGGCGGCCTTCAGTTCCGACATATCGAGCGCCCGGCGGCGGATATGGTCGCAGAGCCGGCCGGGGGTGCCGACGACGATATGGGCGCCGCGTTCGAGCGACCGCCGCTCGCTGCGGATGTCCATGCCGCCGACGCAGCTTGATATCACCGCGCCGGTCATTTCGTAGAGCCATTCGAGTTCGCGCTTCACCTGCAGGGCAAGCTCGCGCGTCGGGGCGATGACGAGGGCGAGCGGGGCGCCGGCATTGCCGAAGCGTTCCCTGCCCTCAAGCAGCGTCGGCGCCAGCGCCAGCCCGAAGGCGACGGTCTTGCCGGAACCGGTCTGGGCCGAGACCAGCGCGTCGGAAGCGGCAAGCGCCGGATCGAGCATCGATTTCTGCACCGGGGTGAGTTCGGCGTAACCGCGCTTCTGCAACGCCTTGGCGATCGCCGGAACGACGCCGTTGAATTCTGTCATGAGTTCGATCTTTCGGAGCTGTCAGGCGCGAAATGCGCCATGGCCGGAGCCAGCCGGCGGGGTATTTGCGCCGTTCCTAGCCGCTCCCGCGGCGATTGTCAAAGCGTGCGACTGCGCCACAGCCAGGCGTCGATATGGCTTGCCCGGCCGCGCAGCGTTGTTTCCAGCGGACCCTCCATCCGTCCTGACTGCGTCAGCACGCTATCAGGGCCTGCGGCGCGGACGATTTCGGCGCTCAGCGCCAGCTCGACGCCATGGCGGGCGGCGACCTCCATCAGGCGGCTGCCGACATTGATGGTGTCGCCTGCCGCGGTGATCTGCTGCCGGTCGCCGGTGCCAAGACGCGAGGCGACGATGGGGCCGTAATGGGCGCCGACCTTGAAGCCGATCTTCTTTTGGGCGAAGCCCGCATGGGCACCAAGCCAGCCGCGTGTCCGCTCGCAGAGGCTGACCGCGCAGGCGGCGGCGCGGGCGGCATCGTCATCGGCGGGCTCCGGCAGCCCGAACAGGATCATCGCCCCGTCGCCCATGAAGCTGGTGATGGCGCCGCCATGGGCGCGCGCCTCCTCGTCGATCAGTTCGAAGAAACCGCTCAGCACTTCGCTCACCTTGACCGGTCCGAGGTTTTCGCTGAGACCGGTGAAACCCGAGAGGTCGATGAAGATGACGGCAGCGTTCTGGCGCACCGGCTCAGCCAGGAAATTCGGATCGCGCGCCAGCCATTCGCCGAGGCCGGGCGCCTCGATGCGCTGCAGCAGCGCGCTCTGCTCGGCGAAATGGCGGGCGCGGCCGCGGTCGAGCCAGAGTTCGGCCGCGCCGAGGATCAGCGCCGGCGGCAGCGCGGCTGCGATCGGCAGTGCTGCACTCAGCCAGTAGCCGTGCGCAAAGGCCGATAGATTGAGCATCGCCCAGACGATCAGCGTCAGCACGATGATGACATAGCCTGCCGCACTCCGGCGCCAGGCGATCAGCGACACCAGCACGAGCGTCAGACCGATGGCGATGCCGGCATCGATCAGCCTGATCCTGCGGTCGCGCACCATGCCGTCGCCGGTGACGAGATGGGTGATCGCCGTCGACATCACCTCGACGCCGGGCATGACGGGATCGAACGGCGTCGGAAAGACGTCGCCGCCGCCGGTGACCGTCGAGCCGATGACGACGATGCGGCCGGCGACCGCATCCGCCGCCAGCTTGCCGTCGAGCGCATCGGCGGCGCTGAAGGTGGCGATACTGCCGTGCCCGCCATAGAAGGTCACCGGCAGGCGCTGGCCGATATCGGTGGGAATGCGCAGCTTGCCGAGCGTGATGGCATCGGGTTCGATGCTGGGATTGACACCGAGCGCCACCGAAGCGGCCCGCAGCGGAAAGGCCGGATCCAGCCGGTCCGCCGCCCGCGAGATCAGCGGTATATAGCGTGGCGTGCCGGTCTGATCGGTTGCGACATTGACGATGCCGACCGCGGCCGCCTCGGCAAAGCGGGGAAGCGGCAAGAGAAGCTGGCTTGCCTCGGGAATGGCGGCAAGCGGATCTCTCGCCGCATCGCTGACCTGCTGGCGGCTTTGCGCGAAAGTGGCGGCCGCGGCAATCACGCTCGGCCCCTGGGCAAGGGCGGCAGCCAACGCCGCATCGCCCTCCTCCGGCCCCGGATCGACCAGCAGAATATCGAGTGCCAGGGCCTTCGGCTTCAGCGCGGCGATCGCGCCGACGAGCCGCGCGAGTGTGGCCCGGTCGAGCGGATAGCCGTGGGCGGCGGCTGTGCGATCGTCGATGGCGACGATCGAGACGACGGCAGGCGGTGTTTTTGCCCCGACGATGGCGCTGCGGATATCGGCAAGCGAAGCCTCCATCCGATCGAGAAGGCCGCCTCCGCCATTGAGATTGGCATGGCCGAGTGCTACCGCCCAAAGACCAGCGAGCAGCAGCGCGATCACAGTCTGCAGGCGATGGTTCATGGGACTTATTGGCCGAGGCGGGCAAGAAGCGCGGCAACGCGCGGCGCCGGCCAGCGACGCACGACGAGCGGCTCGGTTCCATCAGAGACGTCGACGCCCTCGCCCGGCGACAGCACCACTTGCTCGCCGGCCGGCCGGCGCACCGCGACGCTGCCACTGACGACCAGCACCGAGGTCTTGCCGCCGGCGACATCGACCGCCCATTGCGTGCCGCGCACGGCAGCGATCGCCTGCGGCGTCACCACCTGGAAACCGCCCGCGTGCTGGCTGCTGTCGACATCGACGAGGATGGCCTTGCGCCGCAGCGATGCCGAATCGGGACTGCCGTCACGATTGCGGTCGGCAAGGCGGAAGGATGCGCCGGCCTCCGCCGTCACCTTGACGCCGCCCGGACAACTGAACACCTGGCGGGCGCCGGCGTCGCGCGAAATCGTGCAGCCGGCAGACTGCGCAAAGGCCGCCCCTTCAGCGAACAGGCCGACCGCGAGTGCGCCGGCAAACAGGCAGCGAAGCGTGATATTCATGGAAAGCCCCCATGACCGTGCGGAGCGGCTCATTTCGAAAGCGCCCGCCAACCGTCTTCTTCCATGCCGGGCATGATAGCCGAATTCGAATATTTCCCTAGGCAAAAAAGCAGGCCGGCTCATCGCAAGCCGATTCTCAAGGAGCGCCTCTTGTTTCGGGCGTCGGCCCGGCATAACGCGCCCGCGGTCGGATCAACTCTCCGCTCCCGATCTGCTCCATCGCATGCGCAAGCCAGCCGGCGGAACGGGCAAGCGAAAAAATAATGATCGGCGCCTCCCGCGGCAGATCGAAGGCGACCGCCATCGCGGCAAGTGCGAAATCGACATTGACCTTTTCGCCGACCATCGCTTCGCCGGCGTCACGGAGGTTTGCAAATTCCGGCGGCAGGGGGAAATGCGAAAGCAGTGCCTGAGCCCTGATATCGCCATCGGGATAGAGAAGATGGCCGAAGGCTGAGAGGTGATTGCCCTGGACAAGCGAGCGGCGGATCGCTTGCTCCGCCCCGAGCGCTGAAGCTGCCTCGATCAGGGCGTCGACACCCTGCCAGGCGGCGCCGTGCAGCGGCCCTGTCAGCGTCGCCAGACCGGACAGCACGGCGGCCGAAAGGGCAGCACCTGCCGATGCCGTGACCCGTGCCGCAAAAGCCGAGGCGTTGAGTTCGTGATCGGCAAGCAGCACCAGAGCGCGACGCAGGCAATCGGCGGCATCCGGCCGTTCCCAGCTTGCGGCCAGCCGCAGATGCAGCGGCTGCTCCGAAGGCCCCGGCGCCAGCGCATCGGCGATGGTGGAGAGAACGCCGTGCGCTTCACGCCGCAGGGCTGCCTGCGATCGGCCGAGTGACGGCAGATCCGTCGTCACCCGCCCCGCAAGCGCCAGGAACGCAGCCTGAAGCGACGGAGCGGCATGCCCGGCCTCGGCGTTGGAGGGCAGCGCTTCAGCACCATTCCAGAGCAGTGCTGCCGTCTGCTCCAGCGTCGCGACCTCGGCAAAATCGGCCACGTCCCGTCCGCGATAGAAAAGCCGTCCATCAATGATGGTGGAGATTGCCGAAGACAGAACCGGATCGCCCCAGCGGATCGTCTCGGCGGCAACCGTTTCGGCTTTACGCCGGCCGGCATGGCGTTCGGCAAGCCGCTTGACGTCGGCAGACTGGTAGAGGCTGCGGCGCGGGTCGGCGGGATCCGGCTTGGCGCGGATGCGCCCGCGGCTGACATTGGCGTAGAGCGTCTGCGGCTTGGTTTTCAGCGCTTGCAGCGCCTCCTCGGCAGTGAGCCACGACATCGGATCCTCATATTGATCAATTGCATCAAGATTGACGTCAATGAGACTAGGTCGGATCATTCAAGCCGTAAAGGAGAAAACCACATGAAAAATGGCTTGGAAGACGTCATTGCCGCCGAAACGCAGCTCTCGGATGTCGATGGCGAAGCAGGTCGACTGATCATCCGCGGCGTATCGCTGGATCATCTGGTCGCAGACTCCACCTATGAAGCGGTCGCCGCACTATTGCTCGACGGGCTGATGGAGCGAAGCTTCGGCGAAGCGCAATTGCGCGACTGGCTGGCCAAAGCGCGAACCGGGGTGTTCGACCATATCAAGGCTGCCGATGCCACGCTGCTCGCTTTGCCTCCGGTCGATGCGATGCGGGCGCTGATTGCCCGGCTGCCCGACGGTGAGGATTTCGATACCGCGCTTCGCCTGCTGGCCGCGCCGGCAGTCTTCCTGCCGGCGGTTCTGCGCATGCAGCGCGGCGAAAAACCGATCGCGCCCGACGCCTCGCTGCCGCAGGCGGCCGATATCCTGCGCATGCTGACCGGAAAAGTGCCGACCAGGGAGCAGACGGCCGCACTCGACACCTACCTCGTGACGATATCCGACCACGGCCTCAACGCCTCAACCTTCGCATCGCGCGTCATCGCCTCGACGCAGGCCGGTCTCACCTCCTCGGTGCTCGCAGCGCTGAGCGCGCTGAAGGGACCGCTGCATGGTGGTGCGCCCGGTCCGGTGCTCGACATGCTGGACGCGATCGGAACAGCGGAGAATGCCGGGCCTTGGCTCGGCGAAGCGCTCGACCGCGGCGAAAGGCTGATGGGCTTCGGCCACCGCATCTACCGTGTCCGCGATCCCCGTGCCGATGCGCTGAAAGGCGCGCTGAAGCCGTTGATCGCGTCAGGACAGGTCGACAGCGCCCGTAGCGCCCTGGCAGAGGCCGTGGAGGTCGCGGCATTGGCGATCCTCAAGCTGCGCAAGCCGGACCGGCCGCTCGACGTCAATGTCGAATTCTATACGGCGCTGCTGCTGGAAACGCTCGGCTTCCCGCGCCGGGCCTTCACCGGCGTCTTCGCGATCGGCCGCACCGTCGGATGGCTGGCGCATGCGCGCGAACAGGCACTCGACGGCCGGTTGATTCGCCCGCGCTCGGTCTATATCGGGCCGCTGCCGGCCGCTGCTTGAAGGTTGATCCGGCAGAGCATCCAGATCGCGCATAGCCGCGCGATCTGGTGTCGGCATTCGTCAGACGAGGCGGCTCTGTTCCGTCGCCGCTTCGATGAAGCTGGCAAATAGCGGATGCGGGTCGAGCGGCCGGCTCTTCAGTTCCGGGTGATACTGCACACCGATGAACCAGGGATGATCGGGATATTCGATCGTTTCCGGCAGAACGCCATCCGGCGACATGCCGGAGAAGATGAGGCCGCAGCTCTCGAGCCGGTCCTTGTAGTCGACATTGACCTCGTAGCGATGGCGGTGACGCTCGGAAATATCGGTCGAGCCGTAAATCTCCGAGATCTTCGTGCCCTTCTTCAGCGCCGCCTTGTAAGCGCCGAGGCGCATCGTGCCGCCGAGGTCGCCGGCTGCCGTGCGCTTCTGCAACTCGTTGCCCTTGACCCATTCGGTCATCAGGCCGACCACCGGCTCCTTGGTCGGGCCGAATTCGGTCGAGGAGGCGCCGGAGACGTCGGCGAGATTGCGCGCCGCTTCGATGACGGCCATCTGCATGCCGAAGCAGATGCCGAAATACGGCACCTTGCGTTCGCGGGCGAAACGGGCTGCATGGATCTTGCCTTCCGAACCGCGTTCGCCGAAGCCGCCGGGCACGAGGATGCCGTGCACCTTTTCGAGATAGGGCGCCGGATCTTCCTTTTCGAAGACCTCGGACTCGATCCATTCGAGCTTGACCTTGACGCGATTGGCGATGCCGCCGTGATGCAGCGCCTCGATCAGCGATTTATAGGCATCCTTGAGGCCGGTATATTTGCCGACGATCGCGATTGTCACCTCGCCTTCCGGCGTGCGGATGCGGTTGCAGACCTCTTCCCACGGGTCAAGACGCGGCTTCGGCGCCGGCTCGATGCCGAAGGCGGCAAGCACTTCGTCATCAAGGCCTTCCTTGTGGTAGGCGATCGGCACGTCGTAGATGTTGGCGACATCGAGCGCCTGGATGACGGCGGACGGGCGCACGTTGCAGAACAGCGACAGCTTGCGGCGCTCGGCCTCCGGAATTTCGCGGTCGGCGCGCACCAGCAGGATATCGGGATGAATGCCGAGTGCCTGCAACTCCTTGACCGAATGCTGGGTCGGCTTGGTCTTCAGCTCGCCGGCCGCCGGAATATAGGGCATCAGCGTCAGGTGGACGTAGACGGCGGTGCCACGCGGCAGATCGTTGCCGAGCTGGCGGATCGCCTCCATGAACGGCATCGCTTCGATATCGCCGACCGTGCCGCCGATCTCGCAGATGACGAAGTCGTAGTCGTCATTGCCCTCGATAACGAAATCCTTGATCTCGTTGGTGACGTGCGGAATGACCTGCACCGTCGCGCCGAGATAGTCGCCGCGCCGCTCCTTGTCGATGATGTTCTTGTAGATGCGGCCGGTGGTGATATTGTCGGTCTTGGTCGCCGAACGCCCCGTGAAGCGTTCGTAATGACCGAGATCGAGATCGGTTTCCGCGCCGTCGTCGGTGACGAAGACCTCGCCGTGCTGGGTCGGGCTCATCGTGCCCGGGTCCACGTTCAGATAGGGATCGAGCTTGCGAAGCCGGACCCGATATCCACGGGCCTGCAGCAACGCTCCGAGAGCCGCGGCCGCAATTCCTTTTCCGAGAGAGGAAACCACGCCGCCAGTGATGAATACGTATCGCGCCATGGGATTCACCGGATACCTTTTCAAAAACGATTCCACCAGCCCCAAAAATTCTTTTCCGGAACTTTCGGAGCGTGGCGCAGGAATCTGAACAAAAGAAAACCGGCAGACCCTGGGGCCTGCCGGCGGTTTATGTCGAAGCCCGGTTTACTGTCCCGTCGGGACGCCGGAAGGCTGAGCCGGCGCAGGCGTGACCGGAGCTGCAGGCGCAGTCGTCGCCGGAGCGGTCGTTGCCGGTGCGGTGGCAGCAGGCGCCTGAGTGGCCGGAGCAGCCGCTGCCGGCGCTTGAGCGGCGGGAGCCTGCGGTGCGGGCGTTGCCGCCCCGCTGCTCGGAACGCCGTTGCCGGCCGGCTGATTTGCCGGAGCCTGTGCGCCGCCGCCGAGCGAATCGAGAATGCCGTTGCCCTGGCCGCCTGTAGCCGGAATGCGATCGAGAATATCGCTCGGACGGCCCTCGTAACGCGTCAGTATGCCGAGGCCGAGTGAGGTCAGGAAGAACAGGGTTGCAAGGATCGCGGTGGTGCGCGTCAGTGCATTGGCCGTACCGCGGGCCGACATGAAGCCGGAACCGCCGCCGATGCCGAGGCCGCCGCCTTCAGAGCGCTGGATGAGCACAACGCCGACAAGGGCAAGCACGATCATAAGATGGATGACAATCAATACTGTCTGCATGGGTCCAGTCCTGCCCGCCTGGAGACGGACATAAATAAGAATTCTGGCGGCTCTTTACATGAGGCTTTCATCTATTCCAAGCCCTTCGGCCCGGAATAAACCCGGGAATAAACCCAGGAATAAAAAATGCCTCAGGCGAGCAGCGCCTCATAGGCCCGGTAGATGGCGAGGAAGTCGGCCGCTTTCAAGCTCGCTCCGCCGATCAGCGCGCCGTCGACATTGGCGATGCCCATCAATTCATGGGCATTGGCCGGCTTGACCGAGCCGCCGTAGAGAAGACGCATCTTGCGGCCTTCATCGCCGAAGCGGGCCACAAGCTCTGCCCGCATGAAGGCATGCGCCTTTTCGACATCACCTGATGTCGGCGTCACACCGGTGCCGATCGCCCAGATCGGCTCGTAGGCGATAACGGTATTTTCGGCCGTCGCGCCATCGGGAACGGAGGCGGAAAGCTGGCGTTTGATAACGTCAAGCGCCTGGCCTGTCCGGCGTTCATCCGCCGTCTCGCCGATGCAGATGATCGCCGTCAGCTCTGCGGCGAAGGCCGCCTCCGCCTTGGCGCGCACCAAATGATCCGTTTCGGCATGGTCGGTGCGCCGCTCGGAGTGACCGACGATGACATAGGTGCCGAAACAATCGGCAATCATCTCGGCCGAGATGTCGCCGGTATGCGCACCCGACGGATTCTGATGGCAGTCCTGAGCGCCAATCGCCAGCGGGCTGTCGGTGCACAGCGCCGTCGCCACGTAAAGCAGCGTCGCCGGCGGGCAGATCAGCGCCTCGACCTTGTCGCCCAGCGGCGAGCGAACACCCTCGGCGATCGTCTTGATCTGATCCAGGGAGGCACGCATGCCATTCATTTTCCAGTTTCCCGCCACAAGCGGGCGCACATCAGGTGTCATGCTGGCCTTCCACAATCTGCTTATGCCTTGGGCAATATCAAAAGCTTGCAGCAAAGAAAAGCATCATGCCCTTGACGTAAGGGGAATCTCTGCGATCCCGCGCATATTTCTGCCGAATATCGTCCACTACAGCGCCGCGCATCTTTTGAGACACGCAAAGGTAGCATTTTGAGTTCATGCATCGTGCTTTCTAAAAATGGTCTCCGAATTTCCGACCGATGCGCTAGCCGGCAAGAATCCAGTTCACCACCCTGCGCCAGTCGATCATCCGGATCGGCGTCCCGTGATTGCCGGTCTGAAACAGCGTGAAACGCGCCGGATATTTTGCCTTGTGCAGGCTTTCGAACAGCGCCTGCTGGTCGGAGGCGGCATAGACCGGGTCGCGGCTGCCATGGGCGAACCAGAGCGGCAGCTTCGCCCTGTAGAAGGCGCTCTTGATGAAATCCGGATCGGTGACCCCGCTCATAACAAGCATGCCCTTCAGCCGCTTGACGCTGTCGCTGTCGCGCGCAATGCCCCAGCAGACCTGGCTGCCCATCGAGGCGCAGGAAAGGATGATCGGCCGGCCGGGCGATAGCGCGTTGGCATAGCGGATCAGACCGGCGATCGCCGCAACACCGCTGCTGTCGAAGCTTTTGACGGTGGGTGAATAATAGACGCCGCCATTGCCGGCGACGAGGTTCTTCAGCCGGTTGAAGTTGCCGCCGAAACTGTAGTCGTTGGCCCCGAGCCGCCGGTCGCCGTCGCGGCCATGAATGAAAATCACCGTGAAGGCGGCATTCTGAGCCGGTCCCACCCTGGTGACATCGAGGCTGATACCGTCGAGCGGCAGCGTCTCGTCGGCCTGGCTCTTGCGGATGCCGAGCGCCACATATTTCTGCTGTACCCGCTTTTGCGGGATCTGGTCGCGGCCGTTGATATCGCGCATCTCGTCATAGCCGATGACCTCGAAGGCGCCGTCATCGCCCGTCTGCAAGATCGTCTGTTTCGAAAACAGATCGTCTTTGAAAGGCGGCAGCGCATCGGCCGCCCGCGCCGGGGCGGCAGCAGAGAGGACGGCTGCGGACAAGAAAAACGCCGCAATTGCGGTGATGATGGTGCAATGACTTGTGGACATTCGCATTCGGATGGTTCCTGAGGCCTGCCGCCGCTTGCCATTCGGCGCCCGGCAACGCAAATCATTTGGGAAAAGCCCGCCAAGTCAGGCGGTGTCGCGTATAGAGGTGCTTTCTGGCAAAATCTGCCTGATTCGCAAACGTGGCATGAAATGCGGTGATTTTGGGTCGGCGGCGGATACCCGCCCAAACCAGACCCAAGACAGGATGAAGATCTGAACGGCCCCATGGACGATAGCAACGACCTCTTTTCCGGAATGCCCCTCTCTGAAAAACGCGAGGAGGCGCAGAAGCCTGCCGCTCCGGCCGAGCGGCCGCCGATGACAGCTGCGCCCGTCGCCGCCGCAGCACCCCCTGCCGGAGCCTCTGCGCGCCCGGCGCCGGCCGCGTCGAACTCCGATGATTATGGCGCCTCGTCGATCCGCGTCCTCGAAGGCCTCGAGCCGGTGCGCATGCGGCCGGGCATGTATATCGGCGGCACCGATGAAAAGGCGCTGCATCACCTCTTTGCCGAAGTCATCGACAATGCGATGGACGAGGCGGTCGCCGGACACGCCAATTTCATCGAGGTCTATCTTGACCTCGAGGGTTACCTCACCGTCTCCGACAACGGCCGCGGCATCCCGGTAGAGAACCATCCGCAGGTGCCGGGCAAATCGACGCTCGAAGTCATCATGACCAAGCTGCATGCCGGCGGCAAATTCGACGGCAAGGCCTACGAGACCTCCGGCGGCCTGCACGGCGTCGGCGTCTCGGTCGTCAATGCGCTTTCCGACGACCTCGAGGTCGAGGTAGCGCGCAACCGCAAGCTATACCGCCAGCGTTTCTCCCGCGGCCTGCCTCAGGGCGGCCTCGAAGAGCTGGGCGACGTCCACAATCGCCGCGGCACCCGCGTACGCTTCCACCCCGACCCCCAGATCTTTGGGGATCACATGAAGTTCGATGCCGCCCGCGTTTTCCGCATGGCGCGCTCGAAAGCCTATCTGTTCGGCGGCGTCGAAATCCGCTGGAGCTGCGAGGCGGGCGTGCTGCCCGAAGGCTCCGAGGTGCCTGACAAGGCTGTCTTCCACTTCCCCGGCGGCCTGAAGGACTATCTCCAGGCGACGATGGGCAAGGAGTTCACCGTCACCCGCGAGATCTTCGCCGGCAAGACCGAGAAGGTGAGCGGCCACGGCTCGATGGAATGGGCGATCACCTGGTACGGCGGCGATCCGCAGGTGCATTCCTATTGCAACACCATCCCGACCCCCGAAGGCGGCACGCATGAGGCCGGCCTGCGCATCGCGCTGACCAAGGGCCTGAAGGCCTATGCCGAGCTGACGCAGAACAAGCGCGCCGCCCAGATCACCACCGACGACGTGATGATCTCGGCCGTCGGCATGCTGTCGGTTTTCATCCGCGAGCCGGAATTCGTCGGCCAGACCAAGGACAAGCTCGCAACCGTCGAGGCCCAGCGCATCGTCGAGAATGCGCTCCGCGATCCCTTCGATCACTACCTTGCCGACAATCCGAACGAGTCGGCCAAGCTGCTCGACTGGGTGATCGAGCGCGCCGAGGAGCGCCTGCGCCGCCGCAAGGAAAAGGAAGTCAACCGCAAGACGGCGGTGCGCAAATTGCGCCTGCCCGGCAAGCTCGCCGATTGTTCGCAGAACACCGCCGAAGGCGCCGAACTCTTCATCGTCGAGGGCGATTCGGCAGGCGGTTCGGCCAAGCAGGCGCGCAACCGCGCCAACCAGGCCATTCTGCCGCTGCGCGGCAAGATCCTCAACGTTGCCAGCGCCGGCCGTGAAAAGCTCGGCGCCAACCAGCAGCTCGCCGATCTCATCCAGGCTCTCGGCTGCGGCACGCGCTCGAAATACCGCGACGAAGACCTGCGCTACGAGCGCATCATCGTCATGACCGATGCCGACGTCGACGGCGCCCACATCGCCTCGCTGCTCATCACCTTCTTCTATCAGGAGATGCCGGAGCTGGTGCGCGGCGGCCATCTCTTCCTCGCCGTGCCGCCGCTCTATAAGATCACTCAAGGCTCGAAATCCGCCTATGCCCGCGACGACAACCATCGCGCCGAGCTGATGCAGACGGAGTTCAAGGGCAAGGCCAAGGTCGAGATCAGCCGCTTCAAAGGTCTCGGCGAGATGATGCCCGCCCAGCTCAAGGAAACCACCATGGATCCGTCCAAGCGCACCCTGCTCAAGGTGCTGATCGACGAGGTGGATTTCGAAGGCACCCGCAGCGCCGTCGACGATCTGATGGGCACCAAACCGGAAGCCAGATTCCGCTTCATCCAGGAGCGTGCGGCCTTCGCGGAGAATCTTGATATTTAAAGCATGAGGTCAAGTTGCGAGAAACGCTATGCCTCGACTTAAGAGAAATTAGACTGGCCGCCGGGTAAATCGGCTCTTTCAAGTGCAAGCCTTATAGACTTTGATAATAGGCTATTCCTCCTTGAAAGCTCGAGCTATCTGATCGGTTAGTGGTTTTGCAAGATAGGCCAGGGCAGTACGCTCACCGGTCTGAACGAACGCCTCCACCGGCATCCCGGCCACTGGCGAGAGACTACCCAATCGCTTCCATTCAGCCTCAGGGACCCCGACCCTGAGGCTGTAATAACTCTGCCCCGTCCGTTGGTCCGTCGTGAGATCTGCAGCTATCTTTGTGACACGGCCATTCAACTCCGGAGTTGTCCGTTGGCTGAAAGCGGAAAACCGAAGTGTCACCTCCTGCCCAACCGCAACCTGATCGATATCCTGCGGTGAGAGCTTGAGTTCCGGTGTCAGAGCGTCGGTGTCGGGGACAATCTGCATGATTGCTTCTCCCGGTGTGACGACAGCGCCGGGCGCGTGAACCACCAGCTGATGGACAATGCCGGCTTGAGGCGCGCGAATATCGATATGCTTCAATTCGTCTTCCGCCGCGACAAGCCGTTCGGAATATTCGCCGCTTTCGCTTTCGGCCTGTCGCAGTTGATCCGAAACCTCGGTCCGTTGGTCGTCATCGACCTGGATGATCTGTAACCGGGTTTCAGCGATCTTTCCGTTGGTCTGAGCTGCTGACGCAACCAGGCTGCCAAGTTCACCCGTCAAGTCGGCAGCATCCCGTTGCAGTGCATAGACACGGGTCGCCGGAATGATGCCTTGATCGAGCAACGGCTGCAGGCTGGCGAGCTCCTTGTTGATGATGAAAATCGCCTGCCGCTTACCGTCCTGCTGCGCGTCCAGCCCCTCGGCCTCTTTCGAAAGCTGGCTAACCCGTTCGGCTAGCTGCCCTTTGCGACCGGTTCTGGATGATCGTCGATCTTGAAACAGCCGTTGTTCGCCATCGAGCATCGCACCGACTTCGGCAATCTCCCGATCCTTCAGCAGCGTCTCGGGAAAGGTAATTGTTTCCTTTGCGTCCCGCTCGGCCGACAATCGCGCAGTGCGCGCTGCGAGTTCTTTCAGCCGCTTCGATACAATCGCAAGATTCGCACGTGTTTGCGTATCGTCGAGATGCACCAGTATCTGACCAGATTCGACACGATCTCCATTCTTGACGAAGACTTGGCCAACCGTTCCGCCCTTCTGATGCTGGACAGGTTTGACGTAAGTGTCGACCACCAGCGTTCCGGCAGCAATGACAGCGCCCTGAAGCCGGATGGTCGCGGCAAGCCCCCCGAGAACGCCGACGAGCAGAACGATCATCGCGATCGCAACAAGCGTCAGATGCCGGATCGCCCGTTCAGCGAATGGCGCATAGCTGGGGTTCATTGCGCCGCTCCCTCGCCGGCTATCGTCAATCGAACGGGCGGGGACGGCGATTGGGCTGCTTGCGTCGTCTTTTTCAGGACTTCCTCCTTCGGACCAAAGGCCTGCATCTGACCGTTCGCCAAAACCATAACGGTATCGACCGCGGCGAGCGCACTTGGACGATGAGCGATGACAACGGCAATACCGCCCCGTGACCGCACGCCGAAGATTGCCCGCGACAATGCTGCTTCTCCCTCCGCGTCGAGGTTCGAGTTTGGTTCGTCGAGCACGACCAGGAAGGGGTCGCCGTAAAGGGCTCTCGCCAGCGCGATGCGCTGCCGCTGGCCACCAGACAGCGTCGATCCCTGCTCGCCGATTTTCATGTCGAAGCCTTCGGGAAACTGAACGATCATGTCGTAGACGCCCGCGGCTTTTGCCGCCGCGATGATCTTGTCGGATGATGCGTCCGGATCGAAACGCGCGATGTTTTCTGCGATCGATCCTCCAAAAAGCGAGACATCCTGAGGCAAGTATCCGATGTGCCGACCGAGCGCCGTTGGATCCCATTGGGACAGTGAAGCGCCGTCAAGGCGGACAGCGCCGGCGAGCGGTTGCCAAAGGCCGACGAGGCCGCGGGCGAGCGAGGACTTGCCAGAGGCGCTGGGGCCGATCACGCCAACAGCGTCACCAGCCTTCAGTTCGAAGGAGACGCCACGCAGGATCGCGCTCTTCGAGCCGGGTGCGGCGAGATGCAGGCTCTCGGCTTTTAGCAGACCTGTCGGCTCGGGCAGCGATACCTCACGCCCATCCGCCGGCATGAGTTGCGAAAGCTGCAACAGCCGGGACCAGCTATTGCGAGCCGCTGCAAATCCCTTCCATTGGCCGATTGCCAGTTCAACCGGCGCCAGCGCTCGACTGACGAGAATGGAACTGGCGATCATGATACCGCCTGATGCCTCTTGACGGATGACGAGAACCGCCCCGACAGCCAGCACGGCGGACTGGAGCATCATTCGCAATATCTTGGACAATGTTCCAAGCGTGCCGGTCACGTTCGATGCGTGCAGATGATTGTTGAGATAACGCCGATTGATTTCGTCCCATTTCTTGCCAAGCAGACGACCGAATCCCATTGCCAGGACAGCTTCCGAGTTTCGACGCGTTGCTTCCGCAAGAGCCGTCCGCTCGGATGCGATTTTCGCGGCCTCCTTGGCCGGCTCACGCGACTTCTGTTCCGCCAGGATCGTTAGGCCAACCAGCATCAAGGCGCCGGCGAGAGCCGTCATGCCGATCCAGACATGGAAAAAGAAGCACAGGCCAAGGTAAAACGGCATCCAGGGAATATCGAACAATGCCGTGGGGCCGGGACCCGATAGAAACCCGCGCACCGTATCCATGTCGCGCACCGACTGCAGACCATCGCCAGGCATCTGCATGCGCGATGGAAACAGGACGAGCGAATCGTAGACCGTTTCTCCGAAGCGTTCGTCGACCGACAGCCCGACGCGCACAAGAAGCATCGAGCGAACAAGCTCGAGAATTCCCTGAAACGCATAGAGCGTGGCGGCGATGATCCCGAGGCCGACGAGCGTCGGCAGGCTGCGGCCGGGGATGACTCTGTCGTATACCTGCAGCATGAAGAACGAACCGGTCAGCGCCAGAATATTGATGATCGCGCTGGTCGCACCGATCCCGAGGACGGCTTTCTTCAGCGAGAAGAGCACCGCCACAAGAAAAGCCTGTGGCGGTCTTGGATTGCTGGACACGCTCACACCGCGGCCGTGAAGCGGAAGTCGTCGTGATGCAGGCTCGTCATGGTGACATTCTTCAGGGTGATCGAATTGTTAGCATCGTAAGTGATCAGCGTATCCGCACCAGCCTGCGTTGCCGCTGCCATCACTGAGGCAAAATCGCTGAAGAGGGTTGCGCTGATGTCGAGCGCATCGTCACTCGCAGCGCCGGCAGCAAAGTCCGTCAGCGTGTCACGACCAAACCCGGCTTTGAACACGAAGACATCATCGCCTGCGCCACCCGTTAGTGTGTCATTGCCGCGATGGCCTTCCAACCGGTTGCCCCCCGCATCACCGACGAGGATGTCGTTTCCGGTTCCGCCGATCAGCGCTTCGATGGATACCATCGTTTCCGTAGTGCCATCCGACAACGCCTTGCCTTGCTGAAGATCTAGCGTCCAGTTGACCGCCGAATAACTGAAGTCCGCCGTATCGAAGCCGTTGCCGCCATCAAAACTATCAAAGCCGACGCCTCCTGTCAGGCTGTCGTCGCCATTGCCTCCGCGCAAAGCATCGTCACCATCGCCGCCAATGAGAATATCGTTGCCGTCATTGCCGGAGAGCGTGTCGTTGCCAGCGCCGCCATCCAGTCTGTTGTCGGCGGCAGAACCCCGAATTTCGCTGGCGCCGGAACTTCCGATGACGTTCTCGATGTTGAGGATCTGCTCGGTGGTGTTGTCGGCGAAGGTGGCTAGGCCCGCCGCGAGATCGATGACATGACTGGAGGTGTAGTAGGTAAAGTCTAGCGTATCGATCCCGTTGCCGCCATCGAAACTGTCGGCGCCCAAATTGCCGATCAGCAAATCGTTGCCGTCTCCGGCCAGATGAATATCGTCGCCATTGCCGCCGTTGAGGGTGTCGTTTCCTGCGCCCCCATAAAGCGTGTCATTGCCGGTCGTGCCAGTCAGCGTATCGTTGCCGGAAGTGCCGTAGATCGCGACAAGGCCCTTCAATGCCGTATCGAGACTACCGGTAGCGCCGCCAAGGATCTCTCCATCCTTGAAGACGATCGATTCCACACCTCCAGCGAGACTGAACTGGTTCCGGAGAGTGATGGCTTCACCGGTTGCGAGAACCCGAACAATGGCGTCATTGATAGCCGAACCGGTAGTCTCGAATCGAACCTCGCTCCTCAGAAGATCGTTAAGCCGCAGGATGTCGCTGTCCGTTCCAGACGTCTGCTCATCAATGATGTCATTACCATTGCCGACCAGATAGACATAGGTGTCGCTGCCCGCCAACCCCATAAGCGTGTCATTGCCAAGCCCAGCCCGGATCTCGTCAACCCCGGAAGAGCCCGTGATCGTCTCATTCCCCGAAGTGCCGCCAACGTAGGCGATCTTCGCCCTGACATCGTTCAGCGACCAAGTCGTGCCATCACCGAAGACGAACTGCTCGACGCCCTCGCCGGACGAATTGTCGAGCGTTGCCCTGACGAGCACCGACCCGCCATCGCCCGCCCCCGGCGCGCTTTCGGCGATCACGAAGGTGACGTCGTTGCCATTGCGCACCAGCGTCACATCGCCGGGGTTGATCCCGTTGAACACCAGCTTGTCGGTGTCACCATAAACAGGGTCGATGATCGTGTCGGCGCCGTCGCCGCGGCCGTAGTAATAGGTGTCGTTGTGCTCGCCACCGTTGAGCGTGTCGTTGCCGGTGCCGCCGGTGATCAGGTCATTGCCGTCAGCGGCAGTGATCGTGTCATTGCCGGCGCCGCCATTGATGATGTCGCTTGAGGCAAAGCCGGTGATCACGTCGTTGCCGGACGTCGACGCCTGGGCGAGGATCTTCACCCTGACATCGTTCAGCGACCACGTCGTGCCATCGCCGAAGACGAACTGCTCGACGCCCTCGCCGGACGAATTGTCGAGCGTTGCCCTGACGAGCACCGACCCGCCATCGCCCGCCCCCGGCGCGCTTTCGGCGATCACGAAGGTGACGTCGTTGCCATTGCGCACCAGCGTCACATCGCCGGGGTTGATCCCGTTGAACACCAGCTTGTCGGTGTCACCATAAACAGGGTCGATGATCGTGTCGGCGCCGTCGCCGCGGCCGTAGTAATAGGTGTCGTTGTGCTCGCCACCGTTGAGCGTGTCGTTGCCGGTGCCGCCGGTGATCAGGTCATTGCCGTCAGCGGCAGTGATCGTGTCATTGCCGGCGCCGCCATTGATGATGTCGCTTGAGGCAAAGCCGGTGATCACGTCGTTGCCGGACGTCGACGCCTGGGCGAGGATCTTCACCCTGACATCGTTCAGCGACCACGTCGTGCCATCGCCGAAGACGAACTGCTCGACGCCCTCGCCGGACGAATTGTCGAGCGTTGCCTTGACGAGCACCGACCCGCCATCGCCCGCCCCCGGCGCGCTTTCGGCGATCACGAAGGTGACGTCGTTGCCATTGCGCACCAGCGTCACATCGCCGGGGTTGATCCCGTTGAACACCAGCTTGTCGGTGTCACCATAAACAGGGTCGATGATCGTGTCGGCGCCGTCGCCGCGGCCGTAGTAATAGGTGTCGTTGTGCTCGCCACCGTTGAGCGTGTCGTTGCCGGTGCCGCCGGTGATCAGGTCATTGCCGTCAGCGGCAGTGATCGTGTCATTGCCGGCACCGCCATTGATGATGTCGTTAGCGCTCGAGCCATTGATAACATCATCTCCCATCGTGCTTGCAAAATTAATTAGGAGGCTACGCACCGTTGAGATTGTCCAAGTCGTGCCATCGCCGAAGACGAACTGCTCGACGCCCTCGCCGGACGAATTGTCGAGCGTTGCCCTGACGAGCACCGACCCGCCATCGCCCGCCCCCGGCGCGCTTTCGGCGATCACGAAGGTGACGTCGTTGCCATTGCGCACCAGCGTCACATCGCCGGGGTTGATCCCGTTGAACACCAGCTTGTCGGTGTCACCATAAACAGGGTCGATGATCGTGTCGGCGCCGTCGCCGCGGCCGTAGTAATAGGTGTCGTTGTGCTCGCCACCGTTGAGCGTGTCGTTGCCGGTGCCGCCGGTGATCAGGTCATTGCCGTCAGCGGCAGTGATCGTGTCATTGCCGGCGCCGCCATTGATGATGTCGCTTGAGGCAAAGCCGGTGATCACGTCGTTGCCGGACGTCGACGCCTGGGCGAGGATCTTCGCCCTGACATCGTTCAGCGACCACGTCGTGCCATCGCCGAAGACGAACTGCTCGACGCCCTCGCCGGACGAATTGTCGAGCGTTGCCCTGACGAGCACCGACCCGCCATCGCCCGCCCCCGGCGCGCTTTCGGCGATCACGAAGGTGACGTCGTTGCCATTGCGCACCAGCGTCACATCGCCGGGGTTGATCCCGTTGAACACCAGCTTGTCGGTGTCACCATAAACAGGGTCGATGATCGTGTCGGCGCCGTCGCCGCGGCCGTAGTAATAGGTGTCGTTGTGCTCGCCACCGTTGAGCGTGTCGTTGCCGGTGCCGCCGGTGATCAGGTCATTGCCGTCAGCGGCAGTGATCGTGTCATTGCCGGCGCCGCCATTGATGATGTCGCTTGAGGCAAAGCCGGTGATCACGTCGTTGCCGGACGTCGACGCCTGGGCGAGGATCTTCACCCTGACATCGTTCAGCGACCACGTCGTGCCATCGCCGAAGACGAACTGCTCGACGCCCTCGCCGGACGAATTGTCGAGCGTTGCCCTGACGAGCACCGACCCGCCATCGCCCGCCCCCGGCGCGCTTTCGGCGATCACGAAGGTGACGTCGTTGCCATTGCGCACCAGCGTCACATCGCCGGGGTTGATCCCGTTGAACACCAGCTTGTCGGTGTCACCATAAACAGGGTCGATGATCGTGTCGGCGCCGTCGCCGCGGCCGTAGTAATAGGTGTCGTTGTGCTCGCCACCGTTGAGCGTGTCGTTGCCGGTGCCGCCGGTGATCAGGTCATTGCCGTCAGCGGCAGTGATCGTGTCATTGCCGGCACCGCCATTGATGATGTCGGCCACATTGAAGCCGGTGATCACATCGTTGCCCGAGGTCGATGCCTGTGCCAGCAGCGCCACCCGGATCGTGTCGCGCGTCCAAATCGTGCCGTTGTCGAAGACAACCTTCTCGATACCGTTCTGATAGTAATCATCGAGATTGGACTTGAGCAGGATAGTACCGCCGTCGCCCGCACCCACCACGCTCTCGGCGATAACCAGCGTCACGTCGTTGCCGTTGCGCTGCAGCGTCACATCGGCGGGATTGATGCCGGTAAGCACCAGTCGGTCGTCGGTGCTGTAATCGTCGGCATCCGTGATCGTGTCATTGCCGTCGCCGCGGGCATAGATATAGGTATCGTTGCCACTTGCGCCCAAGAGGATGTCATCACCGGCTCGTCCACGAAGGATGTCGTCCGTATTGAAGTCGGTTATCGAGTCGTTACCCGCGGTACCTGCTTGATCAAGCACTGCGCGACGGATGTCGGCCCGGGTCCAAACGGTGCCGTCGCCAAAGGTTACCCTTTCAACACCCCGATTATAATATTCGTTTAGGCTATCTTTGAGGAGCACCGACCCACCGTCGCTCGCCCCTGTTGTGCTCTCAGCGACAACAATCGTTACGTCATTTCCGTTGCGAACCAACGTGACTTGGTTAGCGGCAACCCCAATTAAGGCAAGGCGATCGAGCGAACCTTCCGACGGCGCTTCTTTGATCACATCATGACCCGCACCACGACCCCACAAGTAGATATCGTTACCGGCACCGCCCTGAAGCAAGTCCATTCCGGAGCCGCTGAGCAAGATATCCGCGGTCGATGAACCTGACACTGTCTGACCGTCAGCCTGAGGAATGGAAATGCTCAGATTCGCAAGGATTCGATCGATGCTCCATGTCGAGCCGTCCGCAAACGTAACATGATCGACACCGCTTGATATCGACGCAAACTGGTTTGCAACGGTGATCGTATTGCCGTCCGGCAGCACTGTTATCAAAAGATCGAGACCGGAATAATGAAATGCTACGTTGTCAGACAAAACATCCGTGAAAAGAAGCGCAGTGTTTGTCGTATCCGTCCCCGAGAGATGCAGCGTATCACTGCCATCACCCCGGCTATAAACAATGACGCTACCTTGATCACTGTCGGCAAATACACCGTCGTCACCAGCGCCAAGCTTGAATATTGTCTTTTGTTGAATCGGCGTTCCGGCGGTGCCGACCATGTCGGCCGACGCTGACCCATAATTCCAATCCACCTTAAGATCAGCAAAGATGGGCGAAATCTTCGCCCAGATGGCGCTCTCGTCTGCCGGGTGAGACTGGATGAAGGAGAGTGTACTCGATGCCAGGTCTTCGGCATCGATCACCAACCGGTCCGTTCCTCGATCGTATTCAGTGCCGCCGAAGATCGAAAAAGGATTTGACATGGTGTCGTCTAAGTCGACGCCATTCAGAAACTGGGCGACATTGATTTGGGTAACAAATCGCACCTCGAACATCTTGACGATGTCTCGATACAGAGGCTCCCAGGTATTCGGTCCGGTACGGTTCGTCGGATCAAGGGCGTATTCGGGATTCAGCGTTTCGTCGACACCATAGAACGCCAAAGCGACTTCCAGATGCCGCGCGTCGACGTAGGGACCGCGGCTGGACGGATCGACATTTTCAACCCCAGCCCATTTGAAGATGATATTCTCAAACGCCTGATCAAATTCCCCGGCGCTCATGGTGGCAGAATTGAGGATGAGTGCTTTAACGGAATCCAACAAATCCTGGTTCAGCGTCATCGCCGCCCACAAATCGGGCAAATGTCCATAGCCAATCAACTCAGGCAGTTTCATTGCCGCTTCGGAGTATGCAAATCCCTCTGGCAGAATGAACTTCGTTACCTGTGTGTTCGTAGCGAAATTAACTTCGGAAATCGTATTGGTATGTGTCTGGCCATCAACAACCCGCACAAAAGTCGCAGATGCAACGACAGTGTTGCCGTTATTCGCTTTATTTACTAACGTTTGGGCAAGCGAGATCGAAACAATGCCAAGCTCGGTCAAGGTGTGGAGTTCGCCGCCGCTGGATGACGCATCGCCGTTGTCCACCCAAACCCTTAAATTGGCAAACGCACTGTCGCTGGCATCAATAATGCCGTCGCCGTTCTCGTCGAGCGCTGCCAGATCAGCAAAAGCGTTTCCGCTTTGAGCGCCAAGGACATTCCCAGCTCGGATCGTCGAACTCCCGTCAGCGGGAGCCGTGACCAGCATCCCATCCCCGGCACCCATCCAACCGGTCTGCGTCGCGAAACCGCTGCCGGTAAAATCAAAATGAGCCGTTGAACCAGAAAGCGAGGTTAGCGAAACTCCCAAACCATCCAGATCGAGTATAAGAGGATCACGAAGCGTTGGAAGATGCGGCATTCCCTCCGGGAGGGTCAACGCATCGCTAAGCGGATCGAGTACATGTGAGGCGAACCAATCTAGCCCCTCCGCCATTTTATGAAAAAGGTTGCCAATCTGCTTTGCTAAAGGGCCGCCGAAAGGGCCAAGAAGTTTGCCCGCCCCCTCAGAGATATCTCCTGCGCCGTCGTATATCTTGGCTAGGCCATGCATACCTTTTTGGTCGACGCCATCTTGGATGTTCTCGCTCCCATCCAATATATCATCCAATGCGTCGCTCGCGTCATTTGCTTTTTTAAGAAGATCGTTGAGAGCCTTAGTTGCCTCCGGCGAGCGCGTAGACGCAGCATCACCTAACGTACCACCTGGCGTACCATCAGCTTTCGTCGGATCAACCTCCTTTTCCAGTAGCCCTCGAAGCTTCCCGAAGGCTTCGCGCCCTTCCTTGACACCTGGCACTTGGTTCATGCCGTACTTGACAATACCCCCAGCAACGTCGCCCATAAATATCTCCACATAAAATAGTAATTTTTGTTATGTGCAATTTAAGAGAAGAGCAATGACAATTGTTACTACGGTACGCAATGCCTGCTTTGTTGCGATAAAAATACAACTTATTAGGAATTTTGAATAGGGGACATGGGTTATGTTCGCGCCGGGCAGAGGGTAAATCCTTTGAAACTTGTCCAAATTTTATTAACGTCATCCGGCACCCTCCCGGTCGCTTTCTTGTAGTAGGCCAATTGTGCCTCGGTGAGAGGGTGCCTCATGCGCGATTCAAGCCTTACGACGTCCTCGGCAGCCGTCGGCGTCAGAACCCATTGGAAAATTGTCGGCTCAATTCCAAACTCTAAAATTACAGATTTTTCGTCCTTGCGCACCGTAACGCCGTCGGCAAGTTTGCGAACTCCTTTACCTTCCTCTACGAGGACCAGGGCGTCACGATCCAGCTTGTAAAACAAACCGTTGCACTCTTCACCTAAGGGGTGGAGTTCCGAAACCTCGATCTGATGAATCAGATCGGACTTGGATTCGCAACCTGACACCAAAATGCAGCCCACGACTGCCACAAGTCCAGCGATCATTCTCATGAACTTTCCTTCACAATTACAAGGTCGCAGCTGAGCCGGACTGTGGGCTACTTGCGTGCCTCTAAACATGACAGGAGGCCAACCCAATTTCGAGGGTTCGTGATTCTTGAAAATCGACATTCGTTCAATTTAAAACTCTGCCAGTCCTCTAAGGGTGTAGCCTCTCGAATAGCGGCGTATAGCAACCCAATTCAACCCGTCCAAGGCTAAGATCGCGAAGAACGAAATCATAACACCAGCGGCGTAGGCGTTGGAGCGGGCTTGCCCTATCAGAGGCAGCGCAACCCATAATGCGCAACTGATCTGCACCAACACAAATATTGAAAATAAAACAAAGAATAGATTTAGAATTCTTAGATCTAAAACCACAATGTCGAATGCGTAAAATCCAACGACTGCTGTTCCACACAACCAGAATAGCAATGCGATAGCATCTACCACGCCGAGCGGATCATTCCCTGCCACACAATCGAATATGCCCCAGATGCACGAAATCGCACTGCATATAGCGAAAATCTTCCAGCCCATGATTTTCTCCTTCAACCTAAAAATACACATCAAGGTTGAAACAATTCTCGCGGCGAAAGCTAAAATTTTAGCGTATCGACGACCGCAAGCACGCGGCCTTCGGCATTTCAGTGAGGACGTCCGCCATCGAAGCTGCGTTTGCTCAGCATCTGCGATTTCACGGAACTGACGAAGAACCGTAACAACTCCGTCAAACAACCGGCGCATGACACGGTCGGCGCGCCTTCCCCTTGAGGGAGTGGCGGCGCCGGTTCGACCGTTTTCAACCCCTTGCCGGATATTTGTCATGACCAAGCGTTTTCTCGCGACTGCCGCTTTCGTTCTCCTGTCCAGCACCGTCACCGTCAGCGCCACCGAAATCGGCGCCACGTTCGAGACCGCCTGCCCTTTCGGCGATTGCGCCGCCGGCATTTCGCTCTCTTACCTCGGTGAATTCGTCATCCCCACCGGGCACATGGAAAACGGCGTCGAATTCGGCGGCATATCAGGCCTCGATTTCGATGCCGCCACCGGCCACTATATCGCGATCAGCGACGACCGCTCGGAAAGGGCTCCGGCCCGCTTTTATGAACTCGACATCGATGTCGATGCTTCGGGAATAAAGGGCGTTTCGATCGTCAAGCAGGTCACGCTGAAGGACAAGAACGGTGAGCCTTTCGCCGCAAAAACGGTCGATCCGGAATCGATCCGCCTCGGCAAGGACGGCATCTACTGGGGCAGCGAAGGCGACGCCAAGGTGCTGCTGCCGCCCTTCATCCGCGTTGCCGGGCCGGACGGGTCCTTCATCCGTGAATTCAAGCTGCCGCAAGGCTTTGCGCCGACCGCCGACAAGTCGACCGGCATCCGCGACAATCTCGCCTTCGAGGACCTCGCCGTCGCGCCCTCGGGTGATGTTTTCGTCGGCGTCGAAGCGGCGCTCTATCAGGATGGCCCGAAGCCGTCGCTGGCGACGGGCGGCCTGTCGCGCATCATCCGTTATGATGGCGCGACCGGCGAGCCGAAGGCGCAGTATGTCTACCCGGTCTCGCCGATCCCGCAGGCCGCCGCCAAGGCCGACGGCGGCAATGATAACGGCATGTCGGAGATGCTTGCGCTTGACGATCACCGCCTGCTCGCCGTCGAGCGCAGCTACGCCGAAGGCTTCGGCAATAACGTCAAGATCATGATGATAGATCTCGCAGATGCGACCGACATATCCGTCATCGCCTCACTCGCCAAGAACGACCAGCGCGTCGTCCCCGCCCGCAAGAGCCAGATCCTCGATGTGAGAGCGATCGGCCTCGTCCCCGACAATATCGAGGCCATGTCGTTCGGCAGGGCCAAGGACGGCAGCGACGTTCTCATCCTTGGCTCCGACAACAACTTCTCGCCCGCTCAGAAGACGCAGTTCTACGCCTTCAAGATTCTCAGCCGTCCGCAATCGTAAGATGCTGCATCTGACGGTCGAATAGCGACGCTTTGTATACGCTTTCGGGCTATGCACCTTGAAACCGCGGGGGTGATGGCCCATAACCAGAGTACAAGAAAAAGAAGAGGCGCGCGTGGGTGTATTCGACCGTCAGAAAAGCAATCATGAACCGCGATGGCTCGGATCGTCGGCGCAAACGCGCACGCCGCTGATTCCCTCCATCTCGGCGGCGCGCTGGCTGCTGGTCCTGATCGTTGCGGCCGGCGTCTATTTCTTCTACGGCTTCCTCGTGCCGGTGCTCGCCGCTCTCGTCATCGGCTTTGCCAGCTGGCCGCTCTACCGCCAGCTTCTTGCCCGGGTCGGCGGCAATACGACGATCGCCGCGACCGTCGCCATCCTCATGATCATCACCTTCCTGGTCATCCCGATCGGGCTTGCGATCACCTATACGACGGGCGAAGTGCGCAACTGGGTTGCCTGGGCAATCCACGCCAACCGCGCCGGCGCCCCGACGCCCGACTGGATCGTCGCCCTGCCTTGGGCAGGCGCCTATCTCGATGAAGTCTGGACAAAATATATCGGCAGCCCCGGCGCTCTCGGCGAAGTCATCCAGGCGGTCAGCGGCGCCAATATCGGCAATATCTACCGTGCCGTGCTTGCGGCCGGCGGCGGCGCCTTCCACCTGCTGCTGACGCTGCTCTTCATGCTGATCGCGCTGTTCTTCGTCTATCGCGACGGCTTCTCCTTCTCCAAGCAGATCGACATGCTCGGAGAGCGCATCCTGCCGAACCGCTGGGAGCGTATTTCCCGCGTCGTGCCGGCGACGATCAGCTCCACCGTCATGGGCATGACGCTGATCGCCATCGGCGAAGGCATCGTGCTCGGGGTCGCCTACTGGATCGCCGGCGTGCCCTCGCCTGTCACCCTCGGCGTGCTCACAGGCGTGATGGCGCTGATCCCGGGCGGCGCGCCGCTCTCCTTCACGCTGGTCTCCGTTTATCTGCTGGCCAGCGGCTCGCATGTCGCCGGCATCGGTCTTTTCGTCTGGGGTACGGTCGAACTCTTCATCGTCGATAAGACGCTGCGGCCGAAGCTCGTCGGCGGGCCGATCAAGCTGCCCTTCCTGCCGACTTTTTTCGGCCTCGTCGGCGGCGTCAAGACGATGGGTTTCCTCGGCCTCTTCATCGGCCCGGTGCTGATGGCGCTGATCGTCGCCATCTGGCGCGAATGGATCCACGAAGCCCGCAACGCCGACAAGAGCGAGACGGGACCGCAGGTACTTATCGACGAACTGGCACCGCCGACCGTCCCCGGACCACCGAAAACGATCCCGCGCGTTGCCGAAGGCTGAACCGGCCTTCGCGGATCGTCACCCCAGCCGCTTTTCCATGAACAGGCTCAGCGGATCCGGCAGATAAGCGCCGAAGGGCTCGATGTCCTGGTAACCGTATTTGCGGTAGAGAGCGATCGCCTCGGGCTGGTAGATGCCGGTTTCGAGCCGGATCGCCGTCAGCCGCTTTTCCCTGGCGATCGCTTCGAGCGCATTCATCAGGCCGCTGGCGATCCTCAGCCCCCTTGCCTCGGGATCGACGAACATCCGCTTGATCTCAGCCGTGCCGTCGCCGGCTTCGACCAGCGCGCAACAGCCGACGATCGTGCCGTCGTTGCGGGCAACCAAGAAGCTCACCGAAGGTTTCTCCAGCACGGAGAGGTCGACCAGATGGTTGCTTTCCGCGGGATAGAGCGACTGCGCATAGGCGTCGGAAAGATCGAGAAGGCGGATGACGCCGTCCTGGCGCGGCGGCTCCTGGGCGATGATGACGGACATGATGATTCCCAATGCTTGCGAAAGGCGCAAATTTTTCCCGAGGTGACGAAGAGTTAATGCCTTCGCCTTCTTTCGGTTGGAATTGCGCCGTCTAAGGCGATGTCAGGTTCCATAGCCAAGGAGACAGAATATGCAAGCGGTGCTCATCGCCATGACCATTCTCGGTTGCGACGATTCCATCAGCCAGTGCAGCTATGTCGCGACGGTCGATAAGCGCTGGGAAACCGTTGCCGCTTGTGACGCCGAAGCCGAACGTCAGCTAAAAACCTATGCCAATGTCAGCTATCCCTCGGTGATTGCGGTGTGCGAGGCGCCGAAGGCCCTCGCTGCCGCCGAGCCGCCGAAGCCGGCGCCTGCTCCCCCGGCTGTCGCTGAAGTGGCCGAACAGCGCCCGCAGGGGCTGCTTGGTTTCGCCGACGACATTGCCCAGCAGGTGCGCGACCATCTGCCCTCCGGCAGGAGCGTCAAGGACACGGTCGCCAAGCCGGTGCATTTCGTCTCCACCAGTTATTCCTGGGTGGTGACGCGGCTCGCCGATTAGGCGGCCGCAAGAGCCGCATAAACGCGGGCCGATTGCCGCTGTTCGGCGACACCAAGCTTTTCCACCATGTCGAGCAGCTCGCCGACGGCACCATGCGCCTCGTGATGGCGGAATTTATCGAGAAGACGGCCGCAGATGGTGCCGGTCATGCTGCCTGGTGCTTTTCTGGCGGCGTCACGCCACAGCATCGTCGCCTCGACGAAGATGACGCTGATGTCCCTCGGCAGGCCGGCGGATTCGTAGAGCGCGCGCACCGCATGCATGCGCCCGGTTGCCAGGATCGAACGCACCCGGCGGTCGCTGCAGCCTGTGAGATCGACAATCGCGCCGGCGAAGAAATCCACCTTGCCGGCGCAGAGCGCGTGCATCAGGAAGGACGGTGTCAGCCGGCCATTGAGGCGTAGATGCTGGACGAGGTCGGGTATTTCACGCGGCGCAATGTCGCCGGCAATCGAGACGATCGCAGCCTCGGTCGCCTCACGGCTGATGCGCTGGAGCCGCTGCAGGCCAATCGCCGCCTGTGCCAGCGGCAGGCCGATCAGCGCATTGCTGACATGCTGGGTCAGCAGCTGGCGGGCATCGGCGGGAAGATCGCTGCGGTCGAGAAGCAGGTTGCGAATATCGCAGCAGTCACCGAGCCGTTCGGCGATGCGTTTCAACGATAGGGTAGAGATTATCGCACCGTCATTCTCGAGCAGGCAGAGCAGTTCCTCTTCGTCGCCAACCTCCGCAAGGGCGGCGGAGACAGGGCGCGTCACATGCGCCCTCGCCGCGATCAGCATGCGGGTGGCACCGTTGCCGCGGGCGGCAAGGTCGACGAGATCGGCATCGCTCAAAAGCGGCGAACAGGTCACCGCGTGGCAGGCGACTTCGGGCTGGTCTTCGGCAAGCGAGAGGATCAGGCTGCGCGGCGCATCCGGTGACCAGGCGATCGCCTCGGCCAGCGCCAGCCGCACGCGCGGCGACGGATCGTCGAGCAGGAAGGTCATCGCCATCTCGGCCGCCGCGCGCTCGTCCGCCGTCATCTCGGATTGCAGATAAGCTCGCCCCAGTGCATTTGCGGCCCGGGCCCGGTCACCGGTCTTGGCGGTTTCGATCCAACGAAGGAAAGCTTCTACGATCACGCGACGCCCCAGCACTTGAACGCGATTCCCTCGCGTTTCATTCAATGCTGCGACGGTAGCGGCAAAAGGTTTAAGATTGGTTCACCATGTTTCTTAAGCCTTTGTGCGCCTTGCTCGTTCACCTCAACCTTGCTGCGGCTTCGGCCGAAACATTTCGAAGACCTCGCTGGCTTCGCTGTAATCCATATAGCCGAGACGCGCGACCGGCCGGGCGAGCGACATGTCGAGGCGGCCGTCCCGGACGATCGCCTCGTCGATGTGAATGCCGACCACTTCGCCGAAGACGAAGACGTTTTCGGACGGTTCGCCCGACAGCGTCTTCGGCTCGATGATCTCGGTGACCTTGCATTCGAGCACCGCGAAAGCCTCGCCGACATAGGGCGCGTCGATCAGTTCGGCCTGCTTCGCAGTCAGGCCGGCGAAATCAAATTCACTGTCGCCATAGGGCAGCGCCGCCGAGGAAAGGTTCATCTTCTCGGCGAGATTGCGGCTGACGAAACTGCAGGTGAAGACGTCGGTTTCGGCCGCATTGCGCTGGCTGTCCTTGCGACCGCTGGAGGAAAACATCACCAGCTTCGGCCGATCGGAAACGGCATTGAAGAAGGAATAGGGCGCCAGATTGATCGAACCGTCCCTGCCCTTGCTGCCGATCCAGCCGATCGGACGCGGCGAGACGATCGCCTTGAAGGGGTCATGCGCGAGCCCGTGCCGATTGCTGCCGGTGGTGTAGAACATCAGTCCTCTCCGCCGACCCAGGTCACGGTGTCGGCAAGCTCCGGCCGCGGCCGCTCGATCGCCGGAAATGTCGTCGAGCCGATATGGATGAAGCCCGCCACCTTTTCATCCGGCCCGACTCCGAGCAGCGGATAGGCGCGTTCGTCATAGGCGAACCACTCCGTCAGCCAGTTGGCGACATAACCGCTGGCATTGGCGGCGAGGATGACGTTGAGGCAGAGCGCGCCGGCCGACATCAGCTGCTCCCACTCCGGGATCTTGATGTGCGGCCCCGCCTTGCTGACGACGGCGACAACCACGGGCGCGCGGGTGAAACGGGCGCGCTCGACCTCGATCATCTCCTCGGAAAGCTCGGGCTTTGCCTCGAGCGCCAACTTCAGAAGCGCCTCGCCGAGATGGGCGCGGTGCTGTCCGCGATAGACGATGAAGCGCCATGGCGCGATCTTGCCGTGATCGGGGACACGCGAGGCAAGCCGCAATATTTCCTCGATCTCGGCCCTCTCGGGGCCTGGTTCGCACATCTGGAAAGCGGGGATGGAGCGGCGCACGGCGAGGTAGTCGATCAGCTTGATATCGGATTTCATGCGGGAGAAACTCTCATTTTTATGCGGCTGCAAAGGCTGGGTCTTGAATTTGCCATCGCGTTGGTCTTGAAGTGGCCTTTGCGATTTCAGAAGTCAATCGGTTCACGAAACAGATGTTTGGCATTTCGCCCTTTGCACGCATCGGCCTTGCCATCGCCCTGATGATACTGACGCCCTTGGGCGCCAGCGCTCAGGATGCCTTCAAGGAATTCAAACAGCTCGACTCAACGTCGAAGATGCCCAAGCTGAATGCTTTCATCGCGCCCGGCGCGGCGCCCGAAGGCGTCAAGCTGCGTGATGTCCCGCTGGAAGCCAAGCTGACCGCGGACGGCACACCGGTCGAGGAAGGCCTCTCCTGGTACGTCTTCAGCCCGATCGCCGGAACCGACGGCAAGCTGCCGCTGATTGCCAGCGCCAAGGGCGGAACCGCCGCCTTCCAGCTCGCTCCCGGCGATTATTTCGTCAACGTCTCCTTCGGCCGCGCCGGCGTCACCAAGAAACTGACCGTGCCCGCTGATGGCGAAGTCGGCAAACAGGTGATGGTGCTCGATGCCGGCGGCCTGCTGCTCAACGCCGTCTCCGGCACCGATGCCCGCATCCGCCCCGATCAGTTGAGCTTCTCGATCTATTCCTCGGAGGTGCGCGACGACGGCGAGCGCGGCCTCGTCGTGGCCGATGTCTCGCCGAACACCGTCGTCCGCCTCAATGCCGGCACCTATCACATCGTTTCCGAATATGGCAGCGTCAACGCCGTCATCCGCGCCGACATCCAGGTCGAAGCCGGCAAGCTGACCGAGGCGACGATCCAGCATCGCGCCGCGCAGGTCACTTTCAAGCTGGTCTCCGATGCCGGCGGCGAGGCGATCGCCGATACGGCATGGTCGATCCTGACGGCGGCCGGCGACAGCGTCGGCGAAAGCGTCAGCGCCTTCCCGACTATGGTTCTTGCCGAAGGCGGATATTCCGCCGTCGCCCGCAACAAGGACAAGATCTACCAGCGCGATTTCACCGTCGTCGCTGGCAGGAATACCGATGTCGAGGTTCTGATGAAGGATCAGCAGCCGCAGCCGCCGGTGAACGACGCGGCCCGCACGGTGCAGCAGGTGCCTGTGGGCACGCCGCCGCCGCCAGGCGTCCAGCCGGCTCCGGTGGCACCGCTCCCCTCTTACGAACAACTCGCCCCGCAGGGCGGCGACGACACCAGCCTCGATTGATTTAGAGTAAGCGGTTTCGGTTTATTTGGAGAAGTGCGCTTCGCCGTCACTGAGAAGACCGCTGGAAAGCCCCTGACGACGCAGATCGGGAACCCTTCAACGCTCGGGATGACGAGTTCCCGTCGTCACAACGACATTGTGATTGTAGATTGGATTTCCGACAGCGCCGAATCCGGCGCTGTCGGAGCCCGGTGGTTTTCAGGCCGCCTTGGCTTTCTTTGCTTCGGCCTTGCGGCGGATGTCGGGAGGCGTCGCCTCGAGGGTAAGGCTCTCGACCGCGGCGTCGAGCCCCATCGAAACCTGGTCCTGGCTGCCGAGGCGCCGGATGTTGACCGTGCGCTCCTCGGCCTCCTTCCTGCCGCAGACGATGATGACGGGAACCTTGGTGACCGAGTGTTCGCGGACCTTGTAGTTGATCTTCTCGTTGCGGAAATCGGTCTCGACGTTGAGACCGGCTTCGCGCAGCGCTTCGGCCACCTCAAGCCCGTAGGCGTCGGCTTCCGAGGTGATCGTTGCTACCACGATCTGCAGCGGCGATACCCAGAGCGGCATGTGGCCGGCGAAGTTCTCGATCAGAATACCGAGGAAGCGCTCCATCGAGCCGCAGATGGCCCGGTGGATCATCACCGGCTGCGTCTTTTCGGAGTTGCTGTCGATGTAGAAGGCGCCGAAACGTTCCGGCAGGTTGAAGTCGACCTGCGTCGTCCCGCACTGCCATTCGCGGCCGATCGCATCCTTCAGCGTATATTCGAACTTCGGCCCGTAGAAGGCGCCCTCGCCCGGCAGGATGCCGGTCTTGATGCGGCCCTCGGATTGCGCCTCGATCGTCTTCAGCACGTCGGTCATGACGGCTTCCGCCCGATCCCAGAGCGCGTCGGAGCCGACACGCTTTTCCGGACGAGTGGAAAGCTTGACGACGATTTCCTTGAAACCGAAGTCTTCATAGACCGACAGGATCAGGTCGTTGATCTTCAGGCACTCGGCGGCCATCTGTTCGTCCGTGCAGAAGATGTGCGCGTCGTCCTGCGTGAAGCCGCGCACGCGCATCAGGCCATGCAGCGCGCCTGAAGGCTCGTAGCGATGCACCAGGCCGAATTCGGCAAGGCGGATCGGCAGTTCGCGATAGGATTTCAGGCCATGCTTGAAGATCTGCACGTGGCCCGGGCAATTCATCGGCTTCAGCGCGAAGACGCGATTATCCGCTTCCTTGTCGTCGGGATGCGTCATCGCATGCGCCGATTTCACGGCGAACATGTTTTCCTGATACCAGCCCCAGTGACCCGAGGTCTCCCAGAGCGAGGTGTCGAGCACCTGCGGCGCGTTGACTTCTTCATAGTCGACGGCAAGCCGGCGGCGCATATAGGCAACGAGCGTCTGGAAGATGCGCCAGCCCTTGCCGTGCCAGAAGACGACACCGGGGCCTTCTTCCTGGAAATGGAACAGGTCCATTTCGCGGCCGAGCTTGCGATGGTCGCGCTTTTCCGCTTCGGCCAGCATATGCAGATAGTTGTCGAGATCAGCTTGATCAGCCCATGCCGTGCCGTAAATGCGCGAGAGCATGGCGTTGTTGCTGTCGCCGCGCCAATAGGCGCCGGCAACCTTCATCAACTTGAAGGCCGTACCGATCTGGCCGGTGGAGGCCATATGCGGGCCGCGGCAGAGATCGAACCAATCGCCCTGATTGTAGATCTTTAGATCCTGCCCTTCGGGAATCGCATCGACGAGCTCGACCTTGTACTGCTCGCCCTTGGCTGCAAAAACCTCCTTGGCCTTCTCGCGCGACCACACCTGCTTGGTGAAAGGCGCATTGCGGGCGATGATCTCCTTCATCTTCTTTTCGATCTTCGGCAGATCGTCGGGCGTGAAGGGCTCGTTCTTGGCGAAGTCGTAATAGAAGCCGTTTTCGATGACCGGGCCGATCGTCACCTGCGTGCCGGGCCAGAGCTCCTGCACCGCTTCGGCCATGACGTGCGCGGCGTCATGGCGGATGAGTTCCAGTGCACGGCCGTCCTTGCGGGTGATGATCTCGATCTTCCCATCGGTGACGGGATCGGAAAGGTCCTGCACGGCGCCGTCAAGCGCAATGGCGACCGCGCTCTTGGCGAGCGACTTGGAAATGGATTCGGCGACATCCCTGCCGGTCGCGCCAGCCTGAAAGCTGCGCACGGAACCATCGGGAAATGTCAGGGAAATAGCGTCAGACATTGAAATTTCTCCTTGTCCAGTCCCGCCAACGAATGCGGGTGGTTGAAATGGAAGCGCCTCCGTTCTTTGGATGCGCCGCCGCCTGATAGCCAGATTTGGTGTGTGAGTAAAGAAGAAGCCGACCTACATGATCATTTCCGCAAGGCCGCACACGGTGTTCCAGTTGCGCATCGTGCCGACGCCGAGCCGCTTGGTCGTCAGCGCCGAAAGCAGTTTGGATTGGCTCGGCTTGCCGGCGAAATCGATCCAGAGATCGCCGCCGACGACGGCGATGCGCTGTCCCTCCGCCATCAGCGGTTTCAGCGCCTCCACCTTCTTCGGGTCGACCGGCAGGCGCATCACTCGGACGATGACCTGGTCACCATCGCCGTCCTTGAAGGGATTGGTGCTGCAAAGCGCCATCCACGTGCAGTCGCTGCGCACGACGATATCGACATGTTTGCCGAACTTTTCTTCAAAGCCCTCTTCCAGCATGACCTCGAGTTCGTGCGGCCGCATATCGTCGGCCTCGAAAACCAGATTGCCGGTGGAAACCAGCGTGCGCGGCTCGCGAAATCCGAGCTCTTCGGCCAGTGTTCGCAAATCCTGCATGATGACGCGGCGATCGGGCGTCAGGACGATGCTGTGCAGAAGGGCGACGAACATGCTCATGACTGCCAGACCTCCTCGGTTGCCCTGGATCCGAGACCACGGTCACCGAATGGTGACCGCACCTTACGCATCGTCGCTGCCCGGCTCTCCGACACGCATGCGTATTCGCAAGGCGTCGTCATGGCGTTTACCCTCTCTTGCGTCCGAGGGAGAGATACCGCCACGGCGTCCACCAGCGGAAGTGTTCGCCGAGTATTTCCGGCACCGGGTCGAGGCCGCTGGTGCCGCCCGGGCCGCAGCGGCCGACGCGAAACAGCGTCATCCAGCCGCCGGCCCACAGGCCGTGGCGGGCGATCGACTCGTAGCCGTATTCGGAACAGGTCGGGATATGCCGGCAGGAATTGCCGACAAAGCCGGAAAGCGTCAGCTGATAGAGGCGGATGACCCCCATGCCGAGCAGGCGGTCCGGGGACTTGCGGAATGGGCCGGTATAATTGCGGGAAGTGCGTGCAGCCTTTTCACGCGGCTTTTCAGGTCCGGCGGCGCCGCCGTCTTCCTCATCGCCTGCCTGCAGGGCGCAGAACTCGCACATGTCAGTTACGCCTCGACAACTTCCGCCCGTTTCGCCTCGATCTGCCCGATCGCATCGACGACGGCGTCGAAGGTCAGCATCGTCGAGGCATGGCGGGCCTTGTAGTCCCGGACCGGCCGGAGATAACGCATGTCTTCGAAACGGCCTTCAGGCCCCGCCCCATCCGCCTTCAGCATGGCAAGCATGTCCTGGCGTGCCTGGCGCAATTCGCCCGATGTGGCGCCGACGACGTGTCGCGCCATGATCGAGGAAGAGGCCTGGCCGAGCGCGCAGGCCTTCACGTCATGAGCAAAACCAGTCACGGTGTCGCCATCCATCTTCAGCCAGATCCGCACCTTCGAGCCGCAGAGCTTGGAATAGGCCTGGGCACTCGCATCGGCATCATCAAGCGTCCCGGTCAACGGAATATTGCCGGCGAATTCGAGGATCTTGCTGTTGTAGATATCGTCCATGTTGGATTTCCGCTCCCAAATCGCTGCGGATCGGCCTCAATAGGGGCTGTTATTGTTGTTGAAACAAAAAACACACCGTGTCATCTGAGGATACTTACATACGATGGCCGTCTTCCTATATGTATGTCGTTCGAAGGCCATAAAAATGCAATGGCCTCGTGTAAGTTTGATTGGGAAACCGTGCCGGACGGGCGTTGAATGCGCCTTGAAAGCCCCGGAGCCTGCCAAAGGTGCATGAATTCCCGCATGGGATTGACCAGTGGCGATTCCGACAGATCGGTCCGCGGTGCGGACCAGGAGACCATTGTTCATGGACGCCATCGTAAAAAACTTTCCGCAGACGACCCGCGACTCCGATCGTCCCTCCCAGCAGGAGGCGGAGGAAGCCGTTCGCGTCCTGTTGCGCTGGGTCGGTGACGACCCGACGCGCGAAGGCCTGCTCGAAACGCCGGCCCGTGTCGTCAAATCCTACCGCGAGCTTTTTTCCGGTTACGACATGGCGGCGGAAGACGTGCTCGGCCGTACCTTCGAGGAGGTCGCCGGCTACGACGACATGGTCCTCGTCAAGGACATCCCGTTCTTCTCGCATTGCGAACACCACATGGTGCCGATCATCGGCAAGGCCCACGTCGCCTACATGCCGGACGGGCGAGTGCTCGGCCTGTCGAAGATTGCCCGTGTGGTCGAGATCTATGGCCGCCGCCTGCAGACGCAGGAAACGATGACCGCGCAGATCGCCCGGGCCATTGACGATACGCTGAATCCGCGCGGCGTCGCTGTGATGATCGAGGCCGAACATATGTGCATGGCGATGCGCGGCGTTCAGAAGCAGGGCTCGACCACGCTGACGACGACGTTTACGGGTACGTTCAAGACCGAGCCGGCCGATCAGGCCCGTTTCATGAGCATGGTGCGGAGCCGCTGATACCGGCTCCCTCAGGAGGGCCGCGATGAACCAACTGATCTTCAATCAACCATCCGAGGACAAGTCGGCGTTGGAAGACGCCGGCGATTTCACGCCGCGTTTCGATGACCGCGGCCTGATCACCGCCATCGTCACCGACGCCGGCGACGGCGAGTTGCTGATGGTGGCGCATATGAATGCTCAGGCGCTGGCGCTGACCATCCAGACCGGCACGGCCCATTATTTCAGCCGTTCGCGCGGCAAGATCTGGAAGAAGGGCGAGACCTCGGGCAATCTCCAGACGGTGAAGGAAATTCGCACCGATTGCGATCAGGACGCCATCTGGCTGAAGGTCGAGGTCGCCGGCCACGACGCCACCTGTCACACCGGCCGTCGCTCCTGCTTCTATCGGACGATCACGCTTCGGGACGGAAAGCCGATGCTGGATATCGTCGACGACGAGCTACATTTCGATCCACAGGATGTCTACGGAAAATAGCCCGAATTTCTCCGGCATTTGCTCCTTATTGCGCCAGAAATCGCTTCTATATACCATTTGGAAACTGATCGGGCACACTATCGGGAACCAAGTGTTCTGCTGGGAGGGGAGAGCGCCATGCTGAGCTGGAGTCTGCATCGTCAAAGCTCTGAAGGCGAAGGTGCTGGTTCCGGCATGTCGACCACCCTCGAGACGATCCCGCCTCCCGCGCCTGTCAAGAAAATCAAGATTGCGCTTGCGCTCGGCGGCGGCGCTGCCCGCGGCTGGGCCCATATAGGCGTGCTGCGTGCGCTCGACGAGGCAAAGATCGAGATCGGCATGATTGCCGGCACCTCGATCGGCGCGCTGGTCGGCGGCTGCTATCTCGCCGGCAAACTCGATGAACTTGAAAGCTTCGCCCGCTCGCTGACGATGCGCCGGATCGCCAGTCTCCTCGATCTCACCATCGGCGGCAGCGGCCTGTTCGGCGGCATGCGGCTGACCAAGCGCATGCAGGAACATCTCGAAGGCCTGAATGTCGAGGATCTCGACCGGCCGTTCGTGGCGGTCGCCGCCGAGGTCAATACCGGTCACGAGGTCTGGATCGCCAATGGTTCGCTGATTACGGCGTTGCGCGCCTCCTATGCCCTTCCCGGCATCTTCGAGCCGGTGCGCAGCAACCATCGCACGCTGGTCGACGGGGCGCTGGTCAATCCGGTGCCCGTCTCCGTCTGCCGCGCCTATGAGCAGCCGCTGGTCGTCGCCGTCAATCTCAACTACGATCTCTACGGCCGCTCGGCCGTCGTCCGGCACAATGCCAGCCTCTCGCCGCAGGAAGTGCAAAAGCAGGAAGAGGCGCCCTATGCCCGTCTCGGCATGACCGGCGTCATGGTGCAGGCCTTCAACATCATCCAGGACAGGATCGCCCGCGCCCGTCTTGCCGGCGACCCGCCCGATATTTCGCTGCAGCCGCGTCTCAGCTATATCGGCCTTTCCGAATTCCACCGGGCCGGCGAGGCGATCGAACGCGGCTACGAGGAAGCCAGAGCCCGGCTCCCCGAGATCAAACGCATGCAGGAAGTCTACGCCACCCACCCCTGATGCCAGCCACCCCTGATACATGCCGTCCAAAGGCGTGTCGTGGTTTTGCGACGACGACGTCGGTCAACCCAAACAGACGAAAACCTCAGCCGGCGATATAGGCCTTGATTTCCTCGGTCTCGCGCTCAACTTCGGCGATGCGCGATTTCACCACGTCGCCGATCGAGATGATGCCGGCAAGCTTACCGTTGCTTTCGACAGGTACGTGCCGGAAACGGCGGCTGGTCATCAGCTCCATCAGCTCGTTGACGGTCGTTTCCTCGTGGCAGCGGTAGACCTTTGCGGTCATAACCTGGGCCAGCGACTGGTCGAGGCCGTCCTTGCCATGTTTGGCGATGGCATGCACGAGATCGCGCTCGGTGAACATTCCGGAAATCCGGTTTTCCATGCCGACGACGACGATGGCGCCGATCTTCTTCTTGCTCAGGATAACGGCCGCCTCGGCGACCGTGGTATTCGGCCCGGCGGTGACGACGTCCCTGCCCTTCAGGTCGAGAATTGCTTTGACTGAACTGGCCATTCGAACCTCCTATGTCCGTGAAACACTTGTCACAGGCATCCGCGGCGGTTTCTCCCCCCAGCGCGGATAGGTCAATCGTGCACTGCCCGGCTCAGGATTGCAACAAATCCTTCTCCGTTCCGGCAGGTTCCGTCACGGGCGGGCGCGGCGCCCGGTCGAACAGCGAAAAGAGGAGGAAGCCGAAGACGAAACCGCCGATATGCGCGTCCCAGGCAATCGCCTGGTCGCTGTCGCCGACGAGCGGAATGCCGATGGCGATCAAGGCGTTGCCGACCAGCCAGAGCAGCATGAAGATGACGACGGTGCGGCTCTTCAGCGCCTCGACGATGGAAAGCCGGGGATTGAGATGGGCCGGCAGCATCGGTCGCCGTTCGGCCGGAAAGGCGAATCGGCAGGCAGCGCCCATCAGCCCGGAGATGACGCCCGACGCACCGATCAGCAGCGTCACATCCCCCCAGTTCAACACCGCGTGCAGGGCGGCGGACGCGACCGCCGAAAAAAGCCAGAAGAGCACGAAACGCAGCGTCCCGATGCGGCGCACGACCGGGGCGCCGAAGGCCATCAGCCAGAAGGCGTTGAAGACGATATGCTGGACGCTGCCGTGCAGCAGAGAATAGGTGACGGGCGTCCAGAACAGCTCCGGCCCTTGTTGCGACAGCGGAATCACATAGCGGGCGGGAACGAAGCCGAAGGTGAAGAGCAGCCAGCTCATCACATCGTCGGAAAGCACGAGTTCCTGCACCGCATAGATGAGAACAAGCAGGCAAAGGCTGAAGAACAGCGCCGGCGGGAGGTTGAAGACCGGCACGCGCGGCGGCTTTGCCGGCGGCTGGACCTCGGGAGGTTCGGGCGCCTTATGCGGCTCGGCCGTCTGCTCATTCATTTCAATATCGCCTCGTTGAGGCCACAGCCATACAGGAGCACCTGTCAAAAAAAAAGCCGTCCGAAGTGCCGGACGGCGTGACCGGGAGCTCCTGGAAAGACCTGGACCCCGCAGGTTGTGCTAAACTTCGAAAGTCGAAGCGATGAAAGGACAGTGTCACGACAGGCACTGCACCTCAACCGAAACCGTTTCTTAACCTTAACGGCCTCGGTTTGGCATGAAATCCGCAAGGTAGAGCCTGTACGGGCAATGACTGCCCGAAAATGATCCGGAATGGGACAGGTTGGTGTAAAATGCGTGTGCAAACGACCATCGAAATTTTTGACTACTGGAACCGTATCCGCGGCGCTGCCGATGCGCCGCTGAAATCGCAGGTCGAACCCTCCGCCGTACCCCACCTGCTGCAAAGCCTCTTCATCCTCGAGACGCGCGACGCAGGAAACATCGGCTTCCGGCTCGCCGGCACCCGTATCTGCGATCTGTTCGGGCGGGATCTGCGCGGCGAACGGTTCTCCTCACTCTGGGGAAACGGCCAGCACGCGGATATCGAACGCACGGCGATGGGCGTGATGGACCATGCCATGCCGGCCCTGTTCAATGCGACCGGCTACAGCACCATCGGTCATCAGGCCTCCTTCGAGATCATCATGATGCCGCTGCGCTCGCCGCACGGCGCCTGCGACCGGCTGCTCGGCGCGATCGCACCCACGGCGGCTGCGAGCTGGCTGGAGGTTGTACCGCTCGAATTCCTGGCGCTCGACCGAAGCCGCCTTCTGCCCGGAAAATTCGGCACCGCCGCGCCGACCGAACTGCGCCCCATCAATGAAATCGTCGCCGGAAAAAGCGCCGGGTTCGGCCAGGTCATGCGCCGCATGGTGTCGCAGCTGCTGAGTGTGGAGGCGCACTGATCGTTTCGTTTCGGGACATCGGACATACTCGTTTTCGGCTATGTCCGATTGAGGCAAAACAACCTTCTGTTAATGGATTGCGGGTAAAGATCGGTCTCTGCGATTTTGATGAAGAAGCCCCTTGATGCACTCGTTCCAGCCAGCTCAGACGCAACGACCTGCGCCGCGCCCTGAACACGGCGTTTTTCAGCGTGTGCCCATCAATATGCAGGGCCGGCTGATGCTTGCGAACTACGAGGAATTCGAATGCATGGTGATCGACATGTCGCCTGGCGACATGTACGTCACCTGCCCCGGCCGGCCGCGCGCCAACGAACGCGTCGTCGCCTATATCGACCATCTCGGCCGTGTCGAAGGTTATGTCCAGACGCTCGATGGCCGCGGCTTCACCATGTCGATCAATGCCACCGAGCGGAAGCGCGAGAAGCTCGCCGCCCAGCTCACCTGGCTTGCCAACAAGCACGAACTCGGCCTGCCGGAAGATCGTCGCCATGACCGCCTGACGCCGCGCGACACGAAGACCGAGCTGACCCTCGAAGACGGTACACGTTATTCCTGCCGCATCATGGACCTTTCGCTGTCGGGCGCTGCCGTCGACGTCGAGATGCGCCCCTCGATCGGAACGGCGGTGCGCCTCGGCAACATGCGCGGCCGCGTCGTGCGCCATTTCGTCGAAGGTGTGGCGATCGAATTCCTGTCGATCCAGTCCCGCGAGACGCTGCGCGAATTCCTCTGACAGGCTGCTGATCCTGTCGCGCTTGCCGAGTCCGGTGCGCACCCGGTCAGGTCGCGTTGACAGGGCTTGAGCTTCACGGCAAGAGATCTGCAAGCGGCAAGGAATCTGGCTTCGGAAAGCAGGCTCGAAATCCTGTGGCTCTATCGCGGCATGGCGCCGCTTTTTCCGGAAGAATGGCACCGTTTCCAACAGGCGGTTCCCGCAGGTCACCGGGAACGCGATCAGAACATGGTGGCCGCCTATCATCGTCTGCTCAACGACCCCAGCCCGGACACGCGGCTGAAGGCGTCGCGTGACTGGCATGACTGGGAGGCGGCCTCGATCCTGCTCGCCGATCCCGAGGGGCTGCCGCGCCGCTGGGCCAATCCGACCTATCTGCTTGCCCGCGCCCGCATCATCACCCATTATTTTATCCATGGCGCCTGGCTGGAAGACGGCCAGCTTTTGAAGAACGCCGCGCGCCTGACAGGCATTCCCGCCGTCCTGCTGCAGGGAAGGCTCGACATCGAGGCGCCGCTTGTCACCGCCTGGGAACTTGCGCGCGCCTGGCCACAAAGCGAACTCAAAATCCTCCCGCATGCCGCCCATTCCACTGAAAATCCCGATATGAGTGCGGCGATCGTCGCCGCCACCGATCGGTTTCGCAATTTTCCTCAAAAATAATTTGCCGCCGGAAACGCGGATCTAAGCGAAATTCTGCTTTTGAAGCGGTCGAATCGACCGAGCCCGGCCTGCATCGCCGGCTTTCCCAGCGCAACCCCAAGACATCGGATCTTACCCGGCTCAACGAAAACCCTTAACGCCGGCACGGCAACGCAACCTTTTTGCGGCCGAAAGCCTTGTTGCGCCAATTACATTTTTAATCGATTTCGAGACAAATCCGCTTCAAGTTTTAGTCGCATTCGACTTGGTTTTTAGCCAGATTTTACCGGCATTTGAATCAACTAAGCCTTTAATTCTATTGCGTAATTTTGCGCGGGATAAAAACGTCTGTGCCATTGTCGCCTCAACTTACGGGGAGACGGCAATGACAAGTGCGAACATCCTGAAAGGCGGCCTGCTGGCCGGTGTCCTCATGATGGCAATGGCGGGTTCGGGACAGGCGACGCCCGCCAGCATGGCGCTGGCAGGCAATGCCAGCCAGCCGATCGGACATTATGAATTCTGCAAGGCAAATCCGAAAGAATGCGTCGAGGTCGGCGGCGATGCCGGACCGGCTATCCTCACCGAGGATCGCTGGAAGGAAATTCTCAAGGTCAATTACACGGTCAATTCGACGATTCAGCCGGAGACGGATGAACAGATCTACGGCGTCGAGGAGCGCTGGGCTTATCCCACAACCGTCGGTGACTGTGAGGATTATGCCCTGCTCAAGCGCAAGATGCTGATCGAGGACGGCTTCTCGCCGTCAGACACGCTGATAACAGTCGTGTTGCAGCCGAACGGCGAAGGCCATGCCGTACTGACGGTCCGCACCGATCACGGCGACTTCATCCTCGACAATATGCGCAACAAGGTGCTGCTGTGGTCGGATACCGAATACACCTATCTGAAACGCCAGTCCGCCGACGATCCGGCCCGCTGGTCGAAGCTTCAGGACGGCCGCGCTGTCGCGGTCGGTAGCGTCAAGTAAGAAATACTGCCGGCTCCATGCCGGCTGCAGCCTGCGGCCCGGTCAGTCCCCGCATCCCGTCCCCGACCGGCGCCTCAAGAGCCGTTCCCGCTGTCCCGGGAACGGCTCGTTTTCTTTTGGGACAAGCATTCGTTCCTTCCCCGACATGCTTTAGCGAATTATTAACCATGCCGGTCTGATCCTGCCGATCAGATTCATCATCGGCACCGGCGATTCATGTTTTCCCGCGGCCGAAACGCGAAGAACCGCCATGAGCCATGCCGTGCACAGCGCATCCCAAGAGCAGCCGCTTTTCTCGATGGGGTTTCTCCTTCGCACGATGGCGGTGATTGCGGTCCTTGCAGTGCTGACCGTCGCCATCAGCATCGGCGGGCGCTGGTTCGGCCGGCATATCTCGCTTGCCGGCAACACGGACAGCACTGCCGAGATCTCGCTGACGATCGGCCGCGACAGCGTGAAATTCCCCGAGAATGCCATCCGCTTCCCGAGCCAAAGGCATGAAGGCGCGGCCGAGCGCGTCGATCTCTACCTCGCCTGGCCCGAAATGCAGGGTTACGGCAAGGAAAACCATCTTCGATTCGACGATGTCACCCAATCCTCCGGCCTGCTCTTTCTGCAGATCACCCAGAGCACCATGTCGCGCGACATGTCCGGCCGGCTGGAGCCGATCTATTCGCATCTGCTCGAAGGACCGGCCGAGACTTTCGGCAACGGCCTGACGCTGCATCGTCTTCGCGCCGACGCCGGTTACGGCGACGAGGTGCTGTTGACGGCGCCCGTCAAAGACGGCCCGGATTACGTGGTACGCTGCGTATTGCCTTCAGCCCCGGACAAGGCGACGAGCGGAGATTGCCAACGCGATATCAAAGTCGGCAACGATCTCAGCGTTCTCTACCGCTTCTCCAGCAGCCATCTCGATGACTGGGAACATATTGATGCCGCTATCCGCACCTTTGTGGAAGCGCGTCTTATGAACCGTTCTGCAACAAGTCCCTAAAATGCTCCCCGGACAGCGAAATAAACGATTCATCATAAACGGATTGGTAACGCCCAATCGGTAGATTTGAAAGACGAGCTGCGCGGCGGGAGGTGTGCGGTTCCGGCCGAATATCTGAAGTGCCAAATATCTGAAATGCAAAGCGAAGAGTGGAATAGTGTCAAGGTCAGTCTCCTCCGTATCATCGTCCCGATCCGGTAGTTTTTTCGCAAAGCTGCTGGCGATCCTTTCGGTGGCCGTCACGATCGTCCTGGTCGATTCGGTAAGTGCCGAAGCGGAAGCGGCGAATTCGAAATATGCAGGCATCGTCGTCGACGCCAAGACCGGCAATGTTCTCTACAGTGAGAATGCCGACCGGCTGCAATATCCCGCCTCCCTGACCAAGATGATGACCCTCTACATGACCTTCGAGGCGCTGGAACAGGGTCGCATCCGTCTCGATACGCCGGTTCCCTTCTCCGCCCATGCGGCAGCCCAGGCGCCGACCAAGCTCGGCGTTCGCGCCGGCGGCACGATCACCGTCGAGCAAGGCATTCTCGGGCTCGTCACCCTGTCGGCCAATGATGCCGCCACCGCGCTCGGCGAAATGCTCGGCGGCGGCAGCGAGGATCGTTTTGCCCAGCTGATGACCGCCAAGGCGCATGCGCTCGGCATGACGCGCACCACCTATCGCAACGCCAACGGCCTGCCGAATACGGCGCAGATGACAACGGCGCGCGATCAGGCCCGCCTCGGTATCGCTCTTCGTCAGCATTTCCCGCAATATTACGGCTATTTCTCCACCCGCGCCTTCAAGTTCGGCAGTCGCACGATCCGCAGCCACAACCGCCTGGTCGGTTCGGTACGCGGCGTCGACGGCATCAAGACCGGCTACACCAGAGCTGCCGGTTTCAACCTGGTGAGCTCGGTGCAGTTGGACGGCAAGTCGATCGTTGGTGTCGTGCTCGGCGGCGCCTCGACGCCTGCCCGCGATGCCCAGATGCGCAATCTGATCGCCACCTATCTGCCGAAGGCATCGAGCCGTGGTGGATCGTCGGCGCTGATCGCCCAGGCGGCCCCTGCCCCCGCCTCTGCAATGATTGAGACACCTGCGCCGGTCCAGCCGCAGAAGGTCCAGCCGCAAATGGCAAAGACCATCACCGCGGCGCAGCCGCCGGTTTCGGCAGCAGTTGCCGATCTCAGCCTTCCGCACAAAGGCCCGCTGCCGGATGCGCGCTATCAGGTCGCCGAGACCGAAGTCGCCTATGCCGAGACATCAGCACCGAAATCCGACAATCCGCTGGTCGCGCAGCCGATGCCGGCGCCGACCAAAGTCAAGACCATGACCTTCAAGCAGCAGGCATCGGTCCCCGCACCGAAGCCGGCGCCCGCATCCATGCCGTCGGAAAGCGATACCGGCGTCGACAACGTCACGACGGCCTCGACCAGCCCTGCCTCTGCCAGCCCCGTTTCTGCCAACAATGGCCCCGCCGGCTGGGTCGTGCAGGTCGGCGTCTCGCCGAGCCGGCAGATGGCCATGGACCTTCTGGAGAACGCTAAGGGCAAGGGCGGCAAGGCATTGGCCTCGGCAAAGCCTTTCGCCGTCGCCTACGGCGCTGGTGGTGACCAGCTCTATCGCGCCCGCTTCGGTGGTTTCGATGACCAGCGTGATGCGGTCAACGCCTGCAAGGCCTTGAAGAAGGCCGGCATCAAGTGCTGGGCGGCTGCCCAATGAGCTATTCGATGCTGCCTGCAAAATGGCCGGCGGCATCGGTGACGGCCGGAATCGGTGTTTGCGTTTCCGGCCACTTTTCTTGAACTCGATCAGTATTGCGTACGGGGAAAACAATGGCGATCAATGAGAATGTTCCGGGAATGCCTTCAGACCGCCGTACGACGGCCAAAGGCCGCTCTTCCCTGCATCCGTTGCACGAGGCGGCCATGCGCCTGGCCGAGATCGGCCTGCAGCGACCGAAGCCGAAGTCTCCGAAGACCCGAGATCTCATCAATCTGCTGCTTTGCCATGGCGCCCGCGCCTGGCGTTATTCGCAGCCCGAAGCTCGCATTCACCTGCATGTGACTTCGCCCGACGGTAGCGCGCCGGTGCAACTGCGCCTACGCTGAACGGCAGACATCCGCCTGCAGAAAACCGGTTCTGATTTTCGGGATTAGAGCATGTCGCGCAAAAAGTGTGCAGCGGTTTTGCGATAACCGCATGCGTAAAAACAAGGATCTAAAGCGCGAGGAGCGAATCTGAAAGATCGCGACGCGGTTTAGAGCAGGCCAAGCTCGGTCAGCTCGCGGCGAAGGTCCGCAGGCATTTCGACAATACCGGCCCCAAGGCTTGTCAGGTCGCGCGGCACGTCGTCCTCAGTGTAATAACGCCAGCCTTGGAAGGGGCGCTTCGACTGCACAGCCGTCTCGATGACCTCCGGGCCGAGCATCAGCCGGCAGCGCGAAATGCCCTCGCCGTCGGTGAAGGTCTGGATGCCGAGCAGTTTCTGCCGCGCCTGCACCTGTCCCTTGATCACCCAGTAGAGCGAGCCGCCATCCAGCAGCTCCTCGATGCGTTTCGGCACCATTCGCGTCGTGTGCACCGAGTGCGGCTCAAGTCCGGCGGCGATGGCGCTGAGCGAGCGTTCCGCCACCCATTCGCGCAGATCGTCTATCGAGTCGGCGCCGACACAGAGTTTGATGAGATGCAATGCCATGCCGCCGTTGAAATCCTTTTGGCAGCGAGCGTCAAGCGTCTAAAGCAATTCCACAAAAAGTGTGAGCGGTTTTCCCAGGCAAAGCGCGCAGCGCTTTTGCCGGGCAAAGCGTTAAACGCTTTTGCCTGGGAAAGCGCGCTCTTACGCAAGCGTCCGGAAACTCAGCATTCCACGACATTGACGGCAAGACCACCCGTCGAGGTTTCCTTGTATTTTTCGCTCATGTCGTGACCGGTCTGGCGCATCGTCTCGATGCAGGCGTCGAGCGGCACGAAATGCTGGCCGTCGCCCTTGACGGCGAGGGATGCCGCAGTGACCGCTTTGACGGCGCCGAGCGCGTTGCGCTCGATGCAGGGAACCTGCACCAGGCCCGCGACCGGGTCGCAGGTCATGCCGAGATGATGTTCGAGCGCGATCTCGGCGGCGTTCTCGATTTGCTCCGGGGTGCCGCCCATGACCGCGGCAAGGCCGGCGGCCGCCATCGCCGCCGCCGATCCGACCTCGCCCTGACAGCCGACCTCGGCGCCCGAGATCGAGGCATTATGCTTGATGATGCCGCCGATGGCCGCGGCCGTCAGCAGATAATCGCGGATGCCGTTCTGGTCCCAGTCCTCGTGGAAATGCTCGTAATAGCGGATCGTCGCCGGAATGACGCCGGCCGCACCATTGGTCGGTGCGGTGACGACGCGCCCGCCGGCTGCATTCTCCTCGTTGACAGCCATCGCATAGACGGAGAGCCAGTCGTTGGCGAGCAGCGGGTTGACGCGGTTGCTGCGCCACTCCTCCTCCAGCTTGTCGTGAATCCTGCGGGCGCGGCGCTTGACGTTGAGTCCACCCGGCATGATGCCGTCGACCTTGAGGCCACGCTCGATGCAGGAGCGCATCGCTTCCCAGATGCGGTCGAGTCCCTGATCGAGCTCCTCCCGGCTGCGCTGGCTCTCCTCGTTCGCCCGCTTCATCTGCGCGATCGACAGCCCCGAGCGCTCCGCCATATCGAGCATCTGTTTTGCCGTCGAGAACGGATAGGGCACGCGCGTCCCGCTGGCCGCGCTCTTCTTCGCACGCATCTGTTCCAACTCGGTGTCGGTGACGACGAAGCCGCCGCCGACCGAATAGTAGATGCGCTTAAGCAGCAGCCGGCCATCCCTGTCAAAGGCGGAAAAGGACATGCCGTTGGCATGGCCGGGCAACGGCTGCTTCTTGTCGAAGACCAGATCGGTCTTCGGCTGGAACTGGTAGGCGGGATGACCCTCCGGCGTGATGCGCCCGGTGCGCTCGACCATATCGACGATGCCGTCCATCTTGTCGGGATCGACGCTGTCGGGCGCCTCGCCCATCAGGCCGAGAATGACCGCCCTGCCCGTGCCATGGCCGATACCGGTATGGGCAAGCGAGCCGTGCAGGCTGACCTTGATCGCGACGACCTCAGCGCCCGACGATGGGCGCGGCCATTCGTTCGACAGGATCAGTGCGAGAAACCGGTTGGCGGCCGACATCGGACCCATCGTGTGCGAACTCGACGGCCCAACACCGATTTTGAAGACATCGAATACCGAGAGAAACATGGATGCGCCTTCTGATTACGAGGATGCAAGCTTAAGCGACGCCGGTCTTCAATCCGTGCGGCGCACCGACATCGCATGGAGCCGGTGCGACATTGGTAGAACGCCATGCGTCCGATGACGCGCTGAAAGACGCTCCGGCAGCTTGAGTTTGCGCATAATCCCTTTCGAAAATCGAATCCGATCTTCGCGGGTCGGCGCTAAAACCAAGCGGCCGACCTTACCAGTCATTGCAGCATTTCAATGCATATGTAAGGTGGCCGCACTTCACGTGGAGACTGAATCACTGATGACGACGGCGGACTATATCGCTCTGGCCTTCTTTGCCTGTGTCTGGATGGGCTATTCCTGGCTGCTGCATGGCCGCACCTTCTTCGGACGCACCAGCCTCACCCATGCGATGATCGAACGGCGGCGGGAATGGATCTACAATTCGCTGCGCCGCGACCTGAAGATGATCGATACGCAGATCATGGCAGGCCTGCAGAACGGCACCGCCTTCTTCGCTTCGACCTCGATCTTCGCGATCGGCAGTTGCTTCGCGCTGCTCGGGGCAACCGAGAAGGTCGACGCGGTCTTCGCCGACCTGCCCTTCGTCTTCCATAGCGGCCATGCCGTCTTCGAGATGAAGGTCGGCGGGCTGGCAGCGCTTTTCGGTTATGCCTTCTTCAAGTTCGGCTGGTCCTACCGGCTGTTCAACTACTGCACCATCCTGTTCGGCTCGATTCCGATGCTGCGCGATACCGAACGCGACGTCATCGCCGCCGAACGGGCCGCTGAACGCGTCATCCGCATGAACGTCATTGCCGGCAGCAATTTCAACGAAGGGCTGAGGGCGATCTTCCTGTCGATCGGTTATCTCGGCTGGTTCATCAATCCATATGTCTTCATGCTGACGACGGCGACCGTCATCTTCGTGCTGGCGCGGCGGCAATTCTTCTCGCAGGCGCGGCTGGCGATCATGGACGCCGGCCCGCCATCAAATCTCCACCTTTCTGCTATTGGCCGCGACATGCCGTCGAGCGACGGACGTGATTTGCCCGAGGGACTTTGATGACACTGCCGGCAATGCAAGCCGATGCGGCGGCAAGACCGCCGCGCATCGGCCTATTGGACACGGCGCGCGGTCTCGCGCTGATCGCCATGGCGAGCTACCATTTCAGCTGGGATATGGAGTTCATGGGCTATCTCGCGCCGGGCACGGCCGAGACCGGCTGGCTGAAGATCTATGCCCGGGCGATCGCCACGACCTTTCTGTTCATCGTCGGCATCAGCCTGGTGCTCTCAAGCACGCCCGAGATCCGCTGGCCCTCCTTCTGGAAGCGTTTCGGCATGATTGCCGCGGCAGCCGCCGTCATTTCGATCGCCACGCGCATCGCGATGCCGAACGAGTGGATCTATTTCGGCATCCTGCATTGCATCGCGGTGCTGACGCTGATCGGCGTCGTTTTTTTGAGGTTGCCGCTCGCCGTCACGCTCATCACCACGCTGGCACTTTTTGCCGCCTGGATAACCGATAATTTCGGCCCACCCGGCCTGCTTCGGTCATCCTTCTTCGATCCCAGATATCTGGCCTGGATCGGCCTTGCCGCGATGCCGGAACGGTCCAACGACTATGTGCCGCTGTTTCCCTGGGCAACGCCGTTTTTCGCCGGGTTAAGTTTCGCTTCGATCGCGATCAGAACCAGGCTTCTGCATCGGCTTGCCGCTGTCGGCACCGGTTCCTGGTGGCCGGCTAGGCTCGGCCGCCACAGCCTTGCCTTCTACCTCATTCACCAGCCGGTGTTGATCGGCATTGCCTACGGACTTTCCCTCGTCGTGCCGCCACAAACGCCGGACCCGGTCGCGACTTACCTAAGGCAATGCAACTCCGCTTGCGTCATGCAGCAAGGCGAAGCGCTCTGCCGCAGCTTCTGCCAGTGCACGTTGGAGAAATTGCAGGCTCAAGCCCTGTTCACACCGTTGCAGGCGGGCGCCATCAATATAGAGACGGACGAGCGGGTCCAGACGATTGCCGCCGAATGCAGCGCCGAGGCGCAATAAGCCTAGAGCAATTCCAGGAAAAGTGTGAAGCGGTTTTCCCAGGCAAAGCGCCAAGCGCTTTTGCCGGGAATTGCGTAAAAACAAAGGCTCTCGCCTCAGGTGGTGACGCCGATTTCGGCGAGGCGGCCGAGGCAGGCCTCCTCGATATTGTCGAGTTCCGTCAGCGTGTCGTCGATATCCTTGCGCTTCTGGCGCAGGTCCTCGCGCTTCTCGTCGACGCGCTTCATCAGCAGCTTCAGCTGGCCGAGTTCACCCGGCGGCTCCTTGTAGACCTGAATGATCTCGCGAATCTCCGCGATGGTGAAGCCAATGCGCCGGCCGCGGAGAATTTCGCCGATGAGCCGTCGGTCGGCTTGGCGGAAGAGACGGGTCCGCCCCCGCCGCTCCGGATGGATCAGCCCCTCGTCCTCGTAGAAGCGCAGCGTGCGCGTGGAAACACCGAATTCGCGCGTCAGCTCCGTTATGCTATAAAATTTGTTCACCGGCATGCCTTCCCCGTCTTGAACCGGTGATAATATTGACTTTTACGTAATAGTCAATTTCGTCGGTCAGATGCCGAACCACCATGTGGCGATGCCGAGAAAGGCAAAGAAGCCGGTACAGTCCGTCACCGTCGTAACGAACACCGAGGAGGCGATCGCCGGGTCGGCCCCCACCTTGTCGAGCAGCAGCGGCAGCAGGATGCCGGCAAGGGCTGCCGCCACCAGATTGATGATCATCGCCGCCGCGATCACCCCGCCGAGCTGGTAGTCGTGGAACCACGTGCCGGCGATCAAGCCCATGATCGTCGCGAAGACGACACCGTTGAGGATGCCGACGCCCGCCTCCCTGCGGATGATGCGGCCGGCATTGTAGATGTCGATGTCGCGGGTGGCGAGCGCGCGCACCGTCACCGTCATCGTCTGCGTGCCGGCATTGCCGCCCATCGAGGCGACGATCGGCATCAGCACGGCAAGTGCGATCATCTTCTCGATCGAAGCGTCGAACAGGCCGATGACGCTTGCCGAGAGCATCGCCGTGCCCAGATTGATCAAAAGCCAGAGGAAACGTGAACGCGCCGTCGAGAGCACATTGTCGGACAGTTCTTCGTCGCCGACGCCGCCGAGGCGCTTGATGTCCTCGTCCGCTTCCTCGTGGATGACGTCGACGACGTCGTCAATGGTCAGCACGCCCACAAGCCGGCCGTTCTCGTCGACGACGGCGGCCGAGAGAAGGTCGTACTGCTCGAAGAGCTGGGCCGCCTCCTCCTGGTCCATCTCGGCCGGGACCGGATGGTTGGTCTCGCGCATGATCTGCTCGATCTTCGTCTGCCGCTTGGTGCGCAGGATCTGGTCGAGATCGACGGCGCCGAGCAGCTTGAAGGTCGGATCGATGACGAATATCTGCGAGAAGGAATAGGGCAGATCCTCCTCGTCGCGCATGTAGTCGATCGTCTGTCCCACAGTCCAGAACGGCGGCACGGCGACGAATTCCGTCTGCATGCGGCGCCCGGCCGAACTTTCGGGATAATCGAGCGCCCGGCGCAGTCGCACCCGCTCGGTGAACGGCAGCTGAGCGAGGATTTCTTCCCGATCCTCCTGGTCGAGGTCTTCGAGAATGTAGACCGCGTCGTCCGAATCGAGCTCGCCGATCGCCGCGGCGATCTGCTCGTTCGGCATCTGATCGACGATCTCGCGGCGGATCGCCTCGTCGACCTCGGTCAGCGCCGTCATATCGAAATCTTCGCCGAGCAGCCGCACCAGCGCCAAGCGCTGATCCGGCTGGATCGATTCCAGCAGGTCGCCTATTTCGGATTCATGCAGGCGGGCAACGTTCTGGCGCAGGAACAGCGTATCGCGATCGGCGATCGCGGCGCCGACAAGCGCCAGGAAATCGCTGCGGACATTGCCGTCCTCATCGTAGATATCGGCTTCCTCGTCATCGCGCCTGCGAATGCGGTCTTCCCCGTCGGTCGTCGTCATCTGCCGCCCTCGCATCTGGTTCGAATTTCAACGACTACAGCGCCGCACTCGCAGTGTCGGCGAAAACACATTGTCAACAAGCAGATAAGCAAATCCCGCGCGAGGCTCCCGCGATGGGATTCATGCTTCTGCTAGCCCAAAGCATCCTTGCCGTAAAGCAGCAAACCTGCCGCTTGATGACAATGCCTGCGGCCGGCGATAGTTTCGCCACCCGTCCAAGCAGAACCCGTTCAAGCAGAAAGCTGCCCCATGCCCATCCGTCCGATTCTGCGCTATCCGCATCCTGCCCTGAAGACCATCTGCGCGCCGGTGACGGCCTTCGATTCGTCGCTCGCCGAGCTTGCTGACGACTTGCTGGCGACGATGCGCGCCGCCCCCGGCGTCGGCATCACCGCCGCCCATATTGGCGTCCTCAGCCGCGTGACGGTGCTGGAGCTCGACAAGACCGACGGCGTGCGCCTCTACGTCAACCCGGAGATCACCTGGTTCTCGCAGGAGACGATGAACCACGCCGAAGGCAGCGTCTCCATGCCCGGCGCCACCGACGAGGTCAAACGCCCGCGGGCAATTCGCTTCCGGTACCAGGATGCCGAGGGCATCGTGCACGAGGAAGCCGCCGAAGGTTTCCACGCCATCTGCATCCAGCACGAGGTCGACCAGCTCGACGGCATTTTCTATGCGACCGTCTCGTGAAACGATGGGAGAAGGCCCAGAACTGACAATCAGAGCGGACTATCACGGCTGACAATCCCTCCGCACACCGAACCATTCGCCGCGGACGGCGTTTCCAGCAAAGAACCCGCAAAGAAACGAGGAGCGACCGCCATGGTAGAGATCGGTGACAAGACGAAGTTTGCCCGGGAGAAGCCTGAGCTTTCCCGGGAGGAAGATTATCGTGACCTCGAGGAACGAAATCTCGACGACGGCTGGCCCTATGCCGACGGCGTCGGCGCCGACCCGTCCAACCGCCCCTATGGCGAGACGGCGGCAAATTTCGACAGCGACCCCAACAAGGGCTTCCGGATCGACGGCACGGATGAAGATGGCAACGAGAACCGCCTCAAGGATTCGCTGCGCCCCGATAGCATCGACCGGGATGAAAGCGACGACCTCGAAGCACGGGTGAACGATCACCTCGAAAACATCCCCGAGGTCGACATCGACAGCCTCGAGGTTCACGCAGATGGCCACGTCGTCACCCTGGAAGGTTCGGTGGAGACGATCGGTATTGCCCGCAAGGTCGAACTCAGCGCGCTTTCGGTCGAGGGCGTGCGCCATGTCCGCAACAAACTGCAGCTGACCGGAGTCGACGCGCATATCCCGAACGAGGACTGATTCACCCACAAGATACGGATATTCCGCGGGAGGCACCCAATGCCTCTCGCCCACCTCCGTCAATTCCGTCCGCCAACATTACCAAAAGTTAACAATTTCAGATTGCATCACAAGATGCTTTTACAGACGCCATATTTTGTCATTTTGCTTAGGCGGCTTCTGTAACGTGAACGTCAATTTCGTTGACAACACTGTGATTTCATTTGGACAAAAGGTCGCGGCCACGCCGCCGTTTGTTCACAAAATTGCCTGAATTGGGGCGCGAACTTGGATGTGCCGAGGGTTAGTTTATGTTGTGAAATTCAACAACAGATTGAGGAGATAGACCCATGCGCATCAAATTTGCCCTTGCCGCGTCGCTGTTCGCCGTCAGCCTTGCAGGCGCTGCCTTCGCCCAGCCGACCTATTCCGACGACTATACCAACGACAGCGACGGTTTCTCCCCGAGCCCGGTGTCGAAGCCGGCCCCGGTCCACTACAGCAACCGCAAGGCCCCGGCCTATTCCAGCGACTACACCAATGACAGCGACGGCTTCGCCCCGAGCGCCATGGCAGCTCCTGCCGTCGACAAGACCGCCACGGCGAGTATCGCCCCCCTGCCTCCGTGCCACAGCATGATTGGCCCGAAGGGCTCCCACACCAAGGGTGCCGACAGCGGCGCCTCCCGCACCGAAGCATGCCGGGCAACGCATTGATCCGACATAAGAGAAGGGCCGGAAATCGGCCCTTCTCTTTTTCAATTACTTGTTCGCCGCTTCAGAAGAGAAATGGAACGAGGCGGTAACGGGTTCTGCCCATGAAAGCCTGGTAAGCAGGATCTTGGCTGAGCAGACGCTCCTCCGCCAGGAGGCGGAAACATTGTGCGGTCAGCGCCGTCGCATAGATGGCAAAATTCCAAAGGCTCGGATGCGCCAGGAAGAAGCCGATATGTGTCATCAGATAACCCGCATACATCGGATGGCGGACAAATTTGTAGGGCCCGCCGATCTTGATCCCGCGATTGGCCGGCACAAGGCCGAAGCTTCGCCGCAATGACAGCTTTGCCGATATCTGCAACACAAAACCGAGCGCCATCACTGTCCCGCAGAGTGCGAGCGGTGCAAGCGGTTGTGTCGCGGAGGGGACGACAAGCAGCGGGAAGAGCGTGCCGATGGCGGTGACCATCCAGTCAAACACACGAAGCGACGCATTTTTCGTCGGCCGGCGCGTCAGGATGAGGAAGGCGGCGGCTCCTTCCGAAACGATCAGCAGGAAGTCGATGATCGCTCGATTGTCCTGCATCTGCGGCAGAATACGCAAGACGATCGCGACAAAGAAATAACCGATGACGACTTTTTCGATGATATCGAGAACGAAATACACATCGAAGAACGACCAGCTTGCCGTTGTCTTTTTTTTCATTGTTCGCAAGTCTTCCGCATCATAAGATTGTGATAACCTATATCTGCGCAATCGCTAATTATCGGTTAAGGCGTGTGCTGACGGGGCGGCGGTTCTTGCTGGCCGATCCTCACGGCAGAATGCGGCAGCAGTGACAGGCCAACGGGTTTCTGCAAGCGATATCAACGCCGTGCGCCTGCCCATTCCGCCGCGACGCATTGGCTCCTGCAAGGCCGAAGCCGGCCATTTCTTCAGATGCAGATTGCCGGAGACAGGTCGCCGTCCTGAACAATCAGGTTTCGCCGGTCGTTTCGCCGAAAACCGCCTCGAAGGCGGTGCGCAGCCGGATATCGACATCAGCCATCATCACAGGCAAGCCGAGATCGACGAGGCTGGTCACGCCATAGGCCGATATCCCGCAGGGCACGATGCCGCTGAAATGGTCGAGATCCGGATCGACGTTGAGCGACAGTCCGTGGAAGGTAACCCATTTCCGCAATCTTATGCCGAGGGCGGCGATCTTGTCCTCGGCCATCGTCCCATCGGCAAGCAACGGCTTTTCCGGACGGCGCACCCAGACGCCGACGCGGTCTTCACGCCGCTCGCCGCGCACATTCATCATGTCGAGCGTGCGGATGACGACATCTTCAAGGGCAGCGACGAAGGCGCGCACGTCCTGGCGTCTGCGCTTCAGGTCGAGCATCACATAGGCGACGCGCTGGCCGGGTCCATGATAGGTATATTCACCGCCGCGCCCCGTCGCAAAGACCGGAAAACGGTCTGGCTGGACGAGGTCGCCGGCATTGGCGCTGGTGCCGGCAGTATAGAGCGGCGGATGTTCGACGAGCCAGACGAGCTCGTCTCCGCCATCCGATATCATCGCCACCTCGCGCTCCATCGTCTCCACGGCCTCCTCATAGGCAACGAGGCCATCGGCGATGCGCCAGCGTACCGGCCGAGTGCCGGGTTGGGGAAGCATGGAGAATTCGAGATCGGTGCGAAGCATGGCCATTCCTTGCCGCTCTCCCCGAAATGCCTGCGAAATTGGAGGGCGGCAGGACAGCTATATGGACCCGTTCCGGGAGCAATTCAAATGCGATGACCGGTTTTTAAAAAAACTGTCATACCGCCCTTGTGCACCCCAAATGCTTTTGCTACATGCTGCCCCGCCGACGCAAATCGGCACCTACCACGATGCGGTCGTGGCGGAATTGGTAGACGCGCAGCGTTGAGGTCGCTGTGGGGCAACCCGTGGAAGTTCGAGTCTTCTCGACCGCACCATTTCCCTTCAGGGAAACGCTTTCTAAGCGACGATTTCGATTTCACCCTCGAAGTTATTTGCGGTTGCTCGGCTTGATCGCCAAGCCATCTCATGGTTGATGGCGTCATCCCCGCAAGAATCGGCAGCCATGTCAGAGCCCCATCAAAATTCCCTGCAGGGCATGGCCATCATGTCGGGCGCCATGCTCATCCTGCCGACCATGGATGCGATCGCCAAATACATGGCGACCTTCGAGGCGATGTCGCCGGGTCAGGTGACCTTCTACCGATTCTTCTTCCAGATTGCCTGCACCCTGCCGATTCTTTTCGCCCTTTTCGGGCTGAAGGCGCTCTCGGCCAAACGGCCATGGATGAATCTGCTGCGCGGTGTGCTGCATGGTGCTGCAAGCCTGCTCTTCTTCGTCGCCGTCAAATACATGCCGCTCGCCGATGTCTTCGCCATCTATTTCGTCGAGCCCTTCATGCTGACCGCCCTGTCGGCGCTGTTTCTCGGTGACAAGGTCGGCTGGCGGCGCTGGACGGCGATCGTCGTCGGTTTCGGCGGCGCGATGATCGTCATTCAACCGAGCTATGAAATCTTCGGCCTGAAGGCGCTGCTGCCGGTCGCCTGCGCCTTCCTGTTCTCACTCTATCTCTTCCTCAACCGCGCCATCGGCGAGGCCGATTCGCCGCTGACCATGCAGACGATGGCCGGCATCGGCGGAACGGTCTTCATGGCGGCCGCCCTTCTCGTCGGCAGCAGTTCCGGCAATGCCGATTTTGCCGTCTCCCTACCCTCCTCCGGCCTCGGCCTTGTCCTGCTTCTCGCCCTCGGCTCGATCTCGGGATATGCACATATGCTCGTGGTCCGGGCTTTCCGGCTTGCGCCGCTGTCGCTGCTTGCGCCGTTCCAGTACTTCGAGATCATCTCGGCGACCGTTCTCGGCTATGCGCTTTTCAACGATTTCCCGAGCTTTTCCAAATGGATCGGCATCTTCATCATCGTTGCTTCAGGGCTCTTCATCATCTGGCGGGAGCGGCTGCAGGCGCAATCGTTAAAATCTTCCTGACCCCGGGAATATCGGATTAACTCCTCTTCTTGAGGGATCGTCAATTCGCAGGCGATAAAACTGTCTCCGGCTTCATGATGAAGCCTGGAGCTAAAACATGAGCGAATTTCGTCTCGCTTTTCCGGCCTGTGTGGTGGCCGGCAAGCATCGGCTGACGGCCGAAGATATATTGCTATTGCGTAAACATGCTTTTCCGGAAGGCATCCGGACGTCCGACGATGTCGTGGCGATGTTGGCGCTGAATAATTCCTGCCCTGAAAAATGTGCCGCCTGGAACGCTTTCTTCGTAGAGCAGCTCGCCGGTTTCATCGTTCATTACACCTATCCGCAGGGCTCCCTTGATGAAATCAACGTCGCCTGGATCATGCGCATGTTCACGACCGACGGTGTCGTCAACTCGGCGCTGGAACTCGAGCTCATTCTCCACGTCATGGAGATTTCGGCCGACGTCCCGGGTGAATTGAGAGCGCTCGCCCTCGATCAGCTCCGTCTGGCGATCACCGACAATATCGGTGGCTACAAGCTGTCGCGTGCCGTCGATCGCCGGGGCATTACCCGCCAGGACGTCGATTTCGCGATGCGAATCTTCAGAAGCGTCGCCGAAAGCGGCATCATTCCCGTTTCCTCGGCCGAATACGGCGTGCTCCAGCAGATCGAGCAGGCAACCCTGCCCGGCGCCAATCATCCCCACTGGGCGGGGATCATGGCCGCCGTCGAGCTGCGTGACTATGCCGAGCCGCGGCGCAGCCGCTGGCTGCGAATCGTCGACGAGGAACCTGTCTGCGAAGCCGCTGTCGCCTGATGCTCCTCAAGCCTGATTGTGCGTTCCGGTGTTTTGTGCGTAAAACTCCGGAACGCATTTCTGGGTGGAGTCTCGATGTTCAAGAAAATCCTGATCGCGAATCGCGGCGAAATCGCCTGCCGCGTGATCAAGACTGCGCGCCGCATGGGCATTCGAACCGTTGCGGTCTATTCGGATGCGGATCGGGACGCGCTGCATGTCGAGATGGCCGACGAGGCCGTGCATATCGGCCCGGCCGCGGCGTCGGAGAGTTATCTGGTGGCCGAAAAGATCATCGCCGCCTGCAAGGCGACGGGTGCGGAGTCGGTTCATCCCGGCTACGGCTTCCTGTCTGAACGCGCCGCCTTCTGCGCTGAACTGGAAAAGCAGGGCATCGTCTTCATCGGCCCCAAGCCGAAGGCCATCATGGCAATGGGCGACAAAATCGAATCGAAGAAATTCGCCAATGCCGCCGGCGTCTCCACCGTGCCCGGCCATCTCGGCATCATCGAGGATGCCGCCAATGCGGAAGCGATCGCAGGTGGCATCGGTTATCCCGTCATGATCAAGGCATCGGCCGGCGGCGGCGGCAAGGGTATGCGCATTGCCTGGAACGAGGCCGAGGTGCGCGACGGCTTCGAGCGCGCCCGCTCGGAGGCGAAAAGCTCGTTCGGCGACGAACGCGTCTTCATCGAGAAATACGTTGTCGAGCCGCGCCATATCGAGATCCAGGTGCTGGCCGATGCGCATGGCAATGTCGTCTATCTCGGCGAGCGCGAATGCTCGATCCAGCGGCGGAACCAGAAGGTGGCGGAAGAGGCGCCCTCGCCCTTCCTCGATGAATCCACCCGCAAAGCGATGGGCGAACAATCGGTGGCGCTGGCGAAAGCCGTCGACTACCAGAGCGCCGGCACCGTCGAATTCATCGTCGACCGCGACCGCAATTTCTATTTCCTCGAAATGAATACCCGCCTGCAGGTCGAACATCCCGTGACCGAACTCGTCACCGGTCTCGATCTCGTCGAGCAGATGATCCGGGTGGCAGCGGGAGAGCCCCTTCCCTTTGCTCAGAAGGACATCAGGCTCGACGGCTGGGCGATCGAGAGTCGGCTTTATGCCGAAGATCCCTACCGCAACTTCCTGCCCTCGATCGGCCGCCTGACGCGCTACCGCCCGCCGGCCGAAGGCCGGACCGGCAATGTCGTCATCCGCAACGATACCGGCGTCTTCGAGGGCGCCGAGATCTCGATGTATTACGATCCGATGATCGCCAAGCTCTGCACCTGGGCGCCGACGCGGCTGGAGGCGATCGAGGCCATGGGCAAGGCGCTCGACGGCTTCGTCGTTGACGGCATCGAACACAATGTTCCCTTCCTGTCGGCGTTGATGAAACATCCGCGCTGGCGCGAGGGCCGGCTTTCCACAGGCTTCATCGCCGAGGAATATCCCGATGGTTTTGCGCCGATGAAACCGGAGCAGGCGGAGGAGGCCGTGCTTGCCGCCATCGCCCTCTCCGCATCGCTGATCGAGGCGAACCGCCGCGAACGTTTCGCCGATCGTCTGCGCGCCGCATCGGGCGCGCTGCGCGAGGACTGGGTGGTCAAGATTGGCGACAACCACGTCGCTGCAAGGTTGCTCGACGGCCTTGTCACCATCCCCTTCGATATGGACATGTCGATAGAGGGCGAGAGCCAGAATATTGTCACCGATTGGAGACCTGGCGAACCTGTCTGGAGCGGCAAGGTCGGCGGTCGCGATATCACCGCACAGATTCGCCCCGTTCTGAACGGGTTGCGTATCGACTGGCAGGGGCTCTCTGTCATCGCCAAGGTGTTTTCGCCGCGTCATGCCGAACTCGACAGGCTGATGCCGGTGAAGCTGCCGCCGGATACCTCCAAGCTCCTACTCTGCCCGATGCCCGGCCTCGTCGTCGCTATCGCGGTTGCCGAGGGCCAGGAGGTCAAGGCCGGCGAGACGCTGGCGATCGTCGAGGCGATGAAGATGGAAAACGTCTTGCGCGCCGACCGCGATCTCGTCGTTTCGAAGATCAACGCCGCGGCCGGCGAAAGCCTGGCCGTCGACGCCGTGATCATGGAATTCGCCTGAGAGGAAAAGACCGGCGGCCGGCCGTTTTCACTTGAGCCGAGTTCGCCGACCATGCCAAGCTCAGCCCGATAAATCAGCTGGGAACCGATAAAATCAGCAGGGAGACAGGAAGATGGACGTTCGCGCCGCCGTTGCCGTTCAGGCAGGCAAACCGCTTGAGGTGATGACTGTGCAGCTGGAGGGACCGAAGGCCGGCGAAGTGCTGGTCGAGGTCAAGGCGACGGGCATCTGCCACACCGACGATTTCACCCTGTCGGGCGCCGATCCGGAAGGCCTGTTTCCGGCCATCCTCGGCCATGAGGGCGCCGGCATCGTCGTCGATGTCGGCCCCGGCGTCACCTCGGTGAAGAAGGGCGACCACGTCATTCCGCTTTACACGCCGGAATGCCGCGAATGCTATTCCTGCCTTTCCCGCAAGACCAACCTCTGCACCTCGATTCGCGCGACCCAGGGCCAGGGGCTGATGCCGGATGGTACGAGCCGCTTCTCGATCGGCAAGGACAAGATCCACCATTATATGGGCTGCTCGACCTTTTCGAACTTCACCGTGCTGCCGGAGATCGCCCTTGCCAAGGTCAATCCGGACGCCCCCTTCGACAAGATCTGCTACATCGGCTGCGGCGTCACCACAGGCATCGGCGCGGTCATCAACACCGCCAAGGTCGAGATCGGTTCGACGGCGATCGTCTTCGGTCTCGGCGGCATCGGCCTCAACGTGCTGCAGGGGCTGCGCCTTGCCGGTGCCGACATGATCATCGGCGTCGACATCAACAATGACCGCAAGGCCTGGGGCGAAAAGTTCGGCATGACCCATTTCGTCAATCCGAAGGAGGTCGGCGACGACATCGTGCCCTATCTCGTCAACCTGACCAAGCGCAACGGCGACCTGATCGGCGGCGCCGACTACACCTTCGACTGCACCGGCAACACCAAGGTGATGCGCCAGGCGCTGGAGGCCAGCCATCGCGGCTGGGGCAAATCCATCATCATCGGTGTTGCCGGCGCCGGCCAGGAGATCTCCACCCGCCCGTTCCAGCTGGTCACCGGCCGCAACTGGATGGGCACGGCCTTCGGTGGCGCCCGCGGCCGCACCGACGTTCCGAAGATCGTCGACTGGTACATGCAGGGCAAGATCCAGATCGACCCGATGATCACCCACACCATGCCGCTCGAGGACATCAACAAGGGCTTCGAGCTGATGCACAAGGGCAAGAGCATCCGCGGCGTGGTGGTCTACTGATGGCTGCAGCCAACTACAGGGTCGATCTCAGGAGGCTCGACGAGCTCCCCGCGCGGGAGCTCTACGACCTGATGAGAATGCGCGTCGATGTTTTTGTCGTCGAGCAGAACTGCCCGTATCCGGAACTCGACGGCAAGGATATCGATGCTCTGCATTTGCGGCTGCTGGAGGGCGCTGAGCTCCTGGGCGCAGCGCGAATCCTGAAACCGTATGAGCCGCGGGATCCGTCAAAGATCGGCCGCGTCGTCGTCTCGCCTGCCCACCGCGGCAAGCGGCTGGGCGATGCATTGATGCGCGAAGCGATCACCGCCTGTGAGCGGCTTTATCCGGCAAGTCCGATCGCCTTGTCGGCGCAAGCCCATCTGCGCCGTTTCTACGAATCCTTCGGCTTTGTCGGGATATCGCAGGAATATCTGGAAGACGGCATTCCCCATATCGATATGATCAGACAGCCGGCCATTCAGCCGGCATGAGGATTTCGCCATGATCTATGTCGACGCCGACGCTTGCCCGGTGAAGCCGGAAATCTTGAAGGTTGCCGAACGCCACGGCCTCGAAGTCACCTTCGTCGCCAATTCCGGCCTGCGCCCCTCGCGCGATCCGATGATCCACAACGTCATCGTATCCAACGCTTTCGACGCCGCCGACAACTGGATCGCCGAGCGCGCCGGCGCCGGCGATGTCGTCGTCACCGCCGATGTACCGCTCGCCGTGCGCTGCGTCGCGACCGGCGCCTTCGTCAGCGGCCCCACGGGACGCGTCTTCGACGAGACGAATATCGGTATGGCGAGCGCCATGCGCGATCTCGGCGCGCATTTGCGCGAAACCGGCGAGAGCAAGGGCTACAACGCCGCCTTCAGCCCGAAAGACCGCTCACGCTTCCTCGAAACCTTCGACCGCCTCTGCCGCCGCACCAAGAACCTTGCCGCGGAAGCCGGCGGGCAAGGCTGATCCCGTACCTTGAACCTGCAAAACCGGTGCGCAAGAAACGGGTGGTATGGCGGCCGTGCCGATTCCTACCTTGAAGTCAGCCGTCGCCTCGCGCATATAGGCGCTATCGCAGACGACTGCGGCATCCCAAGGATGCAACCGTCGCGGGGACGGCCTCGCTCTTGAACAAGGAGAGTCGCATGGCCTGGTTTCTGCTTTTTCTCGCCGGTCTTTTCGAATGCGGTTGGGCGATCGGCCTTAAATACACCGAGGGTTTCACGCGACCGCTGCCGACGACGCTGACTGTCATATCCATGGTGGTCAGCATCGTGCTGCTCGGCCTCGCGGTGAAGCATCTGCCGATCGGCACTGCCTACGCGGTCTGGACCGGCATCGGCACGGTGGGCACCGTGCTCCTCGGCATCTGGCTGCTGGGCGATGAGGCAAGTGTCTCCCGCCTTGCCTGCATCATGCTGATCGTCGGCGGTATCGCCGGTCTCAAGCTCACCGCCTGATATGAGGCTGAGGGGCGTCGCCGACGCCCCTCAGTTTATCGTTCAGGCTGACTTGCGGTTATCGACGGCAAAAGCGCCGGGACCGGAGAAGAACAGGTAGAGGAAGACGAAGCAGAACAGGATCGCGGCGTCGCCCTGGTTGACGGCCGGGAAGAAGCTGTTCGGGGCATGCGCCATGAAATAGGCGACGGCCATTTCGCCGGCGAGCAGGAAGGCGACAGGGCGCGTCAGCAGGCCAACGAGAATGAGGATGCCGCCAATAAGCTCGAGAAGGGCGGCAAACAGTATCAGCGGCGGCAGCGGGCCGGCCATCTGCGCAGCCGGGAAAGCGAACAGCTTCATCGTGCCGTGTTCGATAAAGAGCAGCGCGGTGATGATTCTGAGAGCGGCCAGCCCATAGGGGCGATAGGCAGAAAGACGCTCGAAACTTGACATTAAACCTCTCCATTTAAAACAATACGGCCGAGCGTTAGCCTGTCATCGACACGGATTGAACACACGGATTGCTGACAGCCGTTCACTTTTTCGACAGCAGGTAAACACGTGAGCTGGCGGTTTTATTCGCCCGCAAATGTCAGAGCGGGATGTTGTCGTGTTTCTTCCAGGGATTGGCGAGATCCTTATTGCGCAGCATCTTCAATCCGCGGGCCAGCCGCCGGCGGGTCGAATGCGGCATGATCACCTCGTCGACATAACCGCGCTCGGCGGCGACGAAGGGTGAAAGGAACCGGTCCTCGTACATTTTCGTATGCGCGGCGATCTTTTCCGGATCGGCAATATCCTTGCGGAAGATGATCTCGACCGCACCCTTGGCGCCCATCACGGCGATCTGCGCTGTCGGCCAGGCATAGTTGAGGTCGCCGCGCAGATGTTTCGACGCCATCACGTCATAGGCGCCGCCGAAGGCCTTGCGGGTGATGACGGTGAGTTTCGGCACCGTCGCCTCGGCATAGGCAAAGAGCAGCTTGGCGCCATGCTTGATCAGGCCGCCATATTCCTGCGCCGTGCCCGGCAGGAAGCCGGGGACGTCGACGAAGGTGACGATCGGAATGTTGAAGCAGTCGCAGAAGCGCACGAAGCGCGCCGCCTTGCGCGACGCGTCGCTGTCGAGCACCCCGGCCAGCACCATCGGCTGGTTGGCGACAAAACCGACGGTCGAGCCTTCGACGCGGCCGAAGCCGCAGACGATATTTCCGGCAAAACTTTGCTGGATCTCGAAGAAATCCCCCTCGTCCGCCACCTTCCGGATCAACTCCTTGATGTCGTATGGCTTGTTGGCGCTGGCCGGCACCAGCGTATCGAGCGACATATCGACATCTGTCACCGACTGATAACACTCGATCTCGGGCAGCGGCGCGGTATTCGAAAGCGGCAGGAAATCGATCAGCCGGCGCACCTGCAGCAAGGTTTCGACATCATTCTCGTAGGCACCGTCGGCAATCGACGAGCGCACCGTGTGGACCACGGCACCGCCGAGTTCCTCTGCCGTCACCGTCTCGTTGGTCACGGTTTTCACCACGTCGGGGCCGGTGACGAACATGTAGGAGGTGTCGCGCACCATGAAGATGAAATCGGTCATGGCCGGCGAATAGACGTCGCCGCCGGCGCAGGGACCCATGATCACCGAGATCTGCGGAATGACGCCGGAGGCAAGCACATTGCGCTGGAATACCTCGGCGTAACCGCCGAGCGCCGCCACACCCTCCTGGATGCGGGCGCCGCCGGCATCATAGATACCGATAACAGGCGCGCGATTCTTCAGCGCCATGTCCTGCACCTTCATGATCTTCTCGGCATGCGCTTCCGACAGCGAGCCGCCGAAGACGGTGAAGTCCTTGGCAAAGACGAACACCGTGCGGCCGTTGACGGTGCCCCACCCGGTGACGACCCCGTCCCCGGCAATACGGCTCTTGTCCATCCCGAAATCGGTGGAGCGATGTTCGACGAACATGTCGAACTCCTCGAAGGAGCCTTCGTCGAGGAAGAGGTCGATGCGCTCACGTGCCGTCAGCTTGCCGCGCTTGTGCTGGGCGTCGATGCGTGCTTCACCGCCGCCGAGGCGGGCTACGTCGCGGCGCCGTTCCAGTTCTTCGAGAATTTCCTTCATACGATCTCCTCACCGCAGCAGGCGGCAATCCGGCAGTAAATGCTAGAGCAATTCCGGGACAAGTGCGAAGCGGTTTTCCCGGAATTGCGTAAAAACAACAGGATAGAGCGGTTCTGCGCTTCCGTTAAAAGCTGAATCGCTCTATCGCCCGCGCCCGCTGAGTGAGAAAACCGAGCGGATCCTTGCTGCGACGTCCTCGGCCAAGATCTCGTCGGCAAGCTTGGGGTCGGCGGCGATGCTGGTCACGTCGAAGGCGCTGACGGCGATGACCGAGCCGTCCTCGACGGAGGCGGCGTCGATGCTGATCTTCGCGACATTGCGGTCCTTCTGAAAGCCGAGGCCTTTCTCGATGGACACCACGCGGATCGTCAGCACCACCCGCGGCAGCACAGTATCGCGCACGGTGACGTTGATCGCAGCGTTGACGCGGTCGTTGATGCCGGCAAGCAGCTCGGCCGGCATGTTCGGGCCGGAGACAACGACGGCGCTGCGCACGTCGTACATCGGGGCCTCCGGCTTCGTGGCCGAGAGGCTGGCGCAGGCCGTGAGCGCGACACAAAAGAGTGCGGCCCGGCAAAAACACGACCTCAGCCAATTCATTGCAAAATCCCGCACCACCCCGTTGGAGTCGCAGATTTCGTCATAATGTCCGAGAAGGCAATATGTTTCAGGCGCTTAGGGCGAAAAAAACCTCCGTCGCCGCCTTGAACTCGGCAAAGCGCTTGGCGCGGCGCTCCTCGGCTTCCTCGTCGCTGCCCCAATGCTCGATCGTCCAGTCCTCGTCGAGATGAGCAAGCGACCAGACCTCCTCCCTCGGCACCCGGCCGCAGGCAAAGGCGAGCGCCAGGATCGCCGAACCTGTGAGCGTGGTAACCGTGTGGAGTGCGGCAAGCGCCATCGGGCTATCAAATCTGGCGAGCGTGACGGCGAAGGCGGCAGTCGCTTCGCGCGGCTGCTCTTGCGGCATCACGCCTTCGATGAGGATGAAGCGGGCGCCGAGATCGTTGGCCGCCCAGTCGACCACTGGATCCCAACGCCCGGCCTGGCGCTCGACCAGCGGTTCCGGCCCATCGGCGCGGTAGCAGATGAGATCGCTGGAGGAAAAGCGCAGGATATCCTCGAAGATCGCCTGCGCATTGGCGGTCACGCCGTCGAGTGCCGTGTTGACGAGCCGCGTCACCGGCATCGTCACGGGATTGATCTCTTCGCCCTGCGCCTGCCATTCGGCGGCGACAAGCCGAGCCAGCGCCTCCGTGGGAACCGCCAGAACCTGCCGAGCCGGCGTGCGCACCATCTTGCCGTCGAGCGTGATCGCAAAACCGTCCTCGTGCTCGGCAACCGAGACGTCGTTATAGAAACGCTTCGGCAGCGGCTTCTTCATCTGGATCTGCGCGCGGCGGATGGGATCGGGATGACTCAGGCCTTCGGAAAGGTCGTTCAGCAGATCGCGCATGGGTTCACCTCAGGAAAAATGACGCAATATCTCGTTGGGATGGTAAGCGATCGCATCGGCGCCGTTGGCGATCAGCTCATCCACGCTGGCATAGCCCCAGGCAACGCCGATCGCCTTGGCGCCGGCAGCCTTTGCCATCTGCATATCGTAAATCGCATCGCCGATGACAATGGCATCAGTGGCATTGATGCCGGTTTCGTCACAGCATTCCGTCACCATGGCCGGATGCGGCTTGGAAGGGCAATCGTCTGCGGTGCGCGCAACGATGAAATATGGGTCGAAGCCGTGCGTCTCCATCACGAGGTTCAGCCCGCGCCTGGATTTGCCTGTCACTGCGCCGATCAGCAGATCCTCGCGCCCGCTGATTGCGTCGATCATCTCGCGAATGCCGGGAAACAGCGGCTCCCTGTAGTCGAGATCCCTGCGCACGACCGAGAACAGCGATTTGTAATGCGCCGTCATATCGATATCTTCCGGCTCGACATGCGGCTTGCCCTGCATGCGGGCGATCGCGATATCGAGGGACAGGCCGATAATGGACTTGGTGTCCTCAAATCGCGGTTCCGGCTTGCCGAATTTCTCGAAGGTCCTACGCATGGTTTCGTGGATCAGGCCGGCGCTATCGACCAGCGTGCCGTCGCAATCGAAAAGCGCGAGTTTCATTCGCTGTCCCTTTCAGCGCCGGCAAGGTCGAGGCCGAGCAGATTCCAGGTCTGCACCATATGGGCCGGCAGCGGCGCACTGACGCGCAGCCGCCCGCCGGAGGGGTGCGGGATGTCGATGTGGCGCGCGTGCAGATGCAGCTTCTTCTGGACGCCGCCCGGAAAATCCCAATTCGGATCATCGTCGAAATATTTCGGGTCACCGATGATCGGATGGCCAATATGCAGGGCATGGACGCGCAATTGGTGGGTGCGGCCGGTATAGGGCTCCATCTCCAGCCATGCGAGGTTCTGTGCCGCCGTCTCCAGCACGCGGTAGAACGAAATCGCATGGTCGGCGCCGTCCTCGCCGTGTTTGGCGATGCGCATCCGGTCGCCATCGGCAGTCGGTTCCTTGACGAGCCAGGTCGAGATCTTGTCCTCGTGCTTGCGCGGCACGCCCTTGACCAGCGCCCAGTAGGTCTTCTTGGTGTCGCGCTCGCGAAAGGCCGCCGTCAGCTTCTGTGCGGCGCCGCGGGTGCGGGCGATGACGAGAACACCTGAGGTGTCGCGGTCGAGGCGATGCACGAGCCGCGGCTTTTCGCCCTTCGGGCTGGTCCAGGCTTCGAGCATCTGGTCGATATGCCGGGCGACACCGGAGCCGCCCTGCACCGCAATACCGGGCGGCTTGTTGAGCACGATGACCTTATCGTCCTCATGCAGCACCATGCGCGACAACAGTTCGAAATCGGACGAATGCTTGAGATCTCTACCGGCGATCGGTCCGGATTTGACCTTGGCATCGACATCCAGCGGCGGCACCCGCACCGTTTGGCCGGGCTGCACGCGCGCATCCGATTTGACCCGTCCGCCGTCGACACGCACCTGGCCGGAGCGCAACAGCTTCTGCAGCGGACCGAAACCGAGCCCGGGAAAATGCACCTTGAACCAGCGATCGAGCCGCATGCCGGCTTCGTCGGGTTCAACCTTGATATGTTCTATGCCAGCCATAAAAAATCTTTCGGAAATTGCAGCGCGGGCCTAGCCGGCGTTCTTGCCGCAGCCTTTAGAGCATTTTCACGCAAAACGGAAACCGGAAAAGAAATCAGGCCAACGCGCGCATGATAGCGAGGCCTGCGATGACGGCCGCCATCGAAAGTCCGACGCTCGCAGCGATATAAATGCCGCCGGCGACAGCCTCGCCGCGTTCGAACAGCGAGATCGCATCCAGCGAGAAGGCCGAAAAAGTGGTGAAGCCACCGAGCAAGCCGGTGATCAGCAACAGGCGCAGTTCCGCCGAGGCATTGAATTTCCGCGCGATCAGCTCGGCGAAGACGCCGATGACGAAGCAGCCGACGACATTGACGGCGAGCGTGCCCCAGGGAAAGGCCGGGCCGAAGAGCCGCAGCGACCACTGGCCGACATAATATCTGAGAACGGAACCGATAGCGCCGCCGACAGCGACGAGAAGAGCCTGGATCATCAGCCGGATTTATCGCAACTCCGCGGAGATTCCAATCGTGACGGAATGAATTCTTACCATCCGGTAAAATGCCGATGATTTTGTTATGATGGCGCCAAGATCATGCCGATACGGTGACGGCATGACCCAGCTCCTGTCCGTATCGGCCAACACCGCTGCCATTGCCTTCGAATCGCTGAGAATCCCTCAGCGTGTGGCAACGAGCACCGTTGCGCGTGATGCACGGCGCATTGCCGACCGGCAATTGAAGGCCGAAAACCCCGATCAAGCCGATGAGCCCTCCAGCATCATCCAGTCGACGGAGGTGGCGCTCGACCTGATGGCCAAGGGCAACCGCCAGCCGCAGGCCGGCCTGAAGCAGGCGCTGCGATCCTACGAAGATTTCTGACCACCGCCGTCCACACAAAAAGCCCGCGACTGAAATCACAGTCGCGGGCTTCTCTGTCTCAACAGCCGCTGCCCTACTTGCCCTGGGCCGACAACACCTGCAGCACCAGATCGACCTTACCGGACTTTTCGAAGGTCAGCGTCACCGGAACCGTATCGCCCTGCTTGAACGGCGTCTTCACCTTCTGGAACATCAGATGCAGGTTGCCGGGCTCGAGCTTGACCGTCTCGCCGGCGGCAATCGCGATGCCGTCCTTCAGCTGGCGCATCCGCATGACATTGTCCTTGGTCTCCATCGCGTGGATCTGAACCTCGCCTGATGCGGGCGAGGTCACCGACACCAGCCTATCGTCCGTCTGACCATTGTTCTTCACCGTGAAGAAGCCGCCGCCGACCGGCTGGCCGGGCAGCATCGCCTTGGCGAAACCGCCGGAGATTTCGAGATCGCCGGCCTTGACCGTTTCACCGGCCGGAGCGGCACCGCCCGCCATGCCGGTCATGTCCATGCCGGTTTTACCGGTCATGTCCATCCCGGCCATGTCGTCATGATCGTGGCCATGGCCTTCGCCGGCGACGACCTTCAAGAGCGGCGCCGGGCTTTTCAGGCCATGCGCGTCGCCGCCCTCCTTCGCCAGCTGATCCCAGGCTTGGACGGTATCGCCGCACATCTGCGTCACCGGAAAGGCGAGCAAAGTGCCGGCCTCAACACCCGAAACTTTCCCCTGGATGACGAAGGTGTCGTAAAAATCGTCGGAGAGATTGCCGTTCTTCCAGCGGATCTCGACCGCACCTGTCTTCACCTTGTCGCCGTGATTATCATAGGTCCTCAGGTAATCGCCCTTGATCACCTCGAGCTCCCAGCCGGCCTTCGGCTGCGGCTTGGCGAAGACGAAACCTTCCGGCAGCTTGACCCGCACCTCGGTGGTCGCCTTGCCGTCGCAGCCATGCGGCAGCTGCAATGTGGCGAGAATGGTGCTGTCCTGCGTCGCCTGCTTGTCGAGGAAGGTCACATGTGCCTCGGCGCCGGCAAAGGCGGTCGCGGAAATAAGGACGGCAAGCCCGAATGTCTTGCCAAATGTCTTCATAGTCTTCATCGGATATCTCCTCGCCGGCCGCGGACTTCTCTCGGGCGGACCGGCATGCTGCGTCATGGGTTACGGAGGCAGATCAGGCGAGGACAGGAGGCGCACGGGAATTCGGCCGGATGACCGCACTTGCGTCGGCAACGGCTGAGGTTTCGATCGGCGAATTGATGAGCGAGCCGAGCTTGCGTTCGAGCCAGGAGCCCGCATCCGGCGTCGGCAGAATAACCGAGGCCGACAGTCGGCAGGCTTCGCAATTCGGCTTGAAAGCGACGGTCTTGCCGTCTGTGTCCTTCACCGTGACGCAGAGCGAGGCGAAGCTGCCGTCCGGCAGCAGATAGGCGGCGGCATCGTAGCCTTCGGAAGCAACGGCCAGCGGCGCCTGGTGGGCAAGACCGAGCAAAGCCAGGCTCAATGCGCAAAGCATGCGCAGAAAGAGCGTCGCTTTCAATTCGGTCCGCCGCATGAGATCCCCTTCAACAGCAGCCGCGATAGCCGGTTTCCCCAAGGAATGCAAAAGCAGATTTGCCGCAGTTTAAGGCCTGATTGGAATAAGACGACAAAAATTTGCTCGGTGACGACATTTGGCGCTTGCCAACTGCCGCAACCGCCGGATAATTGCGCCAACCTTGTTGGGAGAATCCGGTGCTTTCGCCACCGGTGCCGAAGGAGCAACCGCCCCGGAAACTCTCAGGCAAAAGGACCAGCAAGGGGCAGACGGAACTCTGGAGAGAAGCGTTTACGAAACGCTCGCCGAAGGGATAACAATCTCAGGCATCAAGGACAGAGGGGGCTCAGGAGAGAAGTGCGCAGCCGCGCCTTCAGATTTGAGCCCGCGCCTTCCTGAAGAAGGCGCAAACCCCGGAGGCGTCTTTTGGACGATACTGCTGCCCCGAAGAAAACCCCGCTGCATGGCCTGCATCTCCAGCTCGGCGCCCGCATGGTGCCGTTCGCGGGTTACGACATGCCGGTGCAATATCCCGCCGGCGTGATGAAGGAACATCTTCATACCCGCACCGAGGCCGGCCTGTTCGATGTCTCCCATATGGGCCAGGTCATCGTGAAGGCGAAGTCGGGCAGCTACGAGGATGCAGCCCTCGCGCTCGAAAGCCTGGTGCCCGTCGACATATTAGGCCTTGCCGAAGGCCGCCAGCGCTACGGCTTCTTCACCGACGACAGCGGCTGCATTCTCGACGACCTGATGATCTCCCATCTCGACAATCATCTTTTCGTCGTCGTCAACGCGTCCTGCAAGGAAGCCGATCTCGCCCATCTGCAGGCCCATATCGGCGACCAATGCGACATTACCCTCTTGAACCGCGCTTTGATCGCGCTGCAGGGACCGCGTGCCGTCGAGGTGCTCGCCGAACTCTGGGCCGACGTCGCGGCAATGAAATTCATGGATGTGCGCCACTGCCGCCTGCACGACGTTTCTTGTCTTGTCTCGCGCTCCGGCTATAGCGGCGAGGACGGCTTCGAAATCTCGGTTCCATCGGACAAGGCTGTTGATGTCACCATGCGGTTGCTCGAGCATCCCGATGTTCAGGCGATCGGCCTCGGCGCCCGCGATTCGCTGCGCCTCGAAGCCGGTCTCTGCCTCTACGGCAATGATATCGACACCACCACCTCGCCGGTCGAGGCGGCGCTGGAATGGGCGATGCAGAAGGCAAGGCGCGGCGGTGGTGCACGCGCCGGCGGCTTCCCCGGCTCCGGCCGCATCCTTTCCGAACTCGAAAACGGCGCCGCCCGCCGCCGCGTCGGCCTGAAGCCGGAGGGCAAAGCGCCGGTGCGCGGCCATGCCAAGCTCTATGCCGATGCCGAGGGCAAGGTCGAGATCGGCGAAGTCACCTCGGGCGGCTTCGGCCCGAGCGTCGAAGGCCCCGTCGCCATGGGCTACGTGCCGGTCTCCCATGCTGCGGCCGGCACCCTCGTCTACGCCGAGGTGCGCGGCAAATATCTGCCGATCACCGTCAGCGCCCTGCCCTTCGTTACCCCGACCTACAAACGCTAAATCTTTCCAGAGAGGACGAACAATGCTGAAATTCACTGAAGAACACGAATGGCTGCAGATCGAAGGCGGCGTTGCGACGGTCGGCATCACCAATTATGCCGTCGATCAGCTCGGCGACCTGGTTTTCGTCGAACTGCCGGAAGTCGGCGCGACCTTCTCCAAGAACGGCAATGCCGCCACCGTTGAATCCGTCAAGGCTGCTTCCGACGTCTATTGTCCGCTTGATGGCGAGATCACCGAGGTCAATGCGGCCATCGTTGCCGATCCGTCGCTGGTCAATTCCGATCCTCAGGGCGCCGGCTGGTTCTTCAAGCTGAAGCTTGCCAATGCCGCCGACGCCGATGGCCTGCTCGACGAGGCGGCCTACAAGGAGCTCACTGCGTAATGACGACGCCGACAGAATTCCAGTTCACCGACTACCAGCCCTACGATTTCGCCAATCGCCGCCATATCGGCCCCTCGCCGGCTGAAATGACCGAGATGCTGAAGGTGATCGGCTATAACAGCCTCGACAGGCTGATCGACGCCACGCTGCCGCCCTCGATCCGCCAGAAGGCACCGCTTGTCTGGGGCGCGCCGATGACCGAGCGCGAGGCGCTCGATAAGCTGCGCGACACCGCCAACAAGAACAAGGTGCTGGTGTCGCTGATCGGCCAAGGTTACTACGGCACGATCACACCGCCGGTCATCCAGCGCAACATCCTGGAGAACCCCGCCTGGTACACGGCCTATACGCCCTATCAGCCGGAGATCAGCCAGGGTCGCCTGGAAGCGCTGTTGAACTACCAGACGATGATCTCAGACCTCACCGGCCTCGACGTCGCCAATGCCTCACTGCTCGACGAGGCGACTGCTGCCGCCGAAGGCATGGCGATGGCCGAGCGCGTCTCCAAGTCGAAGGCCAAGGCCTTCTTCGTCGATGCCGACTGCCACCCGCAGACCATCGCCCTCATCCGCACCCGCGCCGAGCCGCTCGGCTGGAGCGTCATCGTCGGCAATCCTTTCACCGATCTCGATCCCGTCGATGTCTTCGGCGCGATCTTCCAATATCCCGGCACGCATGGCCACGTGCATGATTTCACCGGCCTGATCGCCCGCCTGCACCAGGCCGGCGCCGTCGCCGTCGTTGCCGCCGATATCCTGGCGCTGACGCTGCTGAAATCGCCCGGTGAGATGGGTGCCGATATCGCCATCGGCTCCTCGCAGCGCTTCGGCGTCCCGGTCGGCTATGGCGGCCCGCATGCGGCCTATATGGCTGTGAAAGACGCCATCAAGCGTTCCATGCCCGGCCGCCTTGTCGGCGTTTCCGTCGATGCCCGCGGCAACCGCGCCTATCGCCTGTCGCTGCAGACCCGCGAGCAGCATATCCGCCGCGAGAAGGCGACCTCGAACATCTGCACCGCCCAGGTGCTGCTCGCCGTCATGGCCTCGATGTATGCCGTCTTCCACGGCCCGAAAGGTATCAAGGCGATTGCCCAGCAGGTGCACCAGAAGGCCGTGCTGATGGCCAAGGGCCTGGAAAAGCTCGGCTATAAGGTCGAGCCGGACAGTTTCTTCGACACGATCACCGTCGACGTCGGCCACATGCAGGGGCTCATCCTGCGCGCCGCCGTCGCCGAAGGCGTCAATCTGCGCAAGGTCGGGGAAACCAGGATCGGCATGAGCCTCGATGAGCGCACGCGGCCCGCGACGCTCGAAGCCGTCTGGCGCGCCTTCGGCGGCAATTTTACCATTGCCGATTTCGAGCCTTCCTACCGCTTGCCGAAGGGCCTGCTCCGCACCAGCGATTACCTCACCCATCCGATCTTTCACATGAACCGCGCCGAAAGCGAGATGACGCGTTACATCCGCCGGCTCTCCGACCGCGATCTGGCGCTCGACCGCTCGATGATCCCGCTCGGCTCCTGCACGATGAAGCTGAATGCGACGGCGGAGATGCTGCCGATCACCTGGCCGGAATTTTCCGACATCCATCCCTTCGTGCCATCAGACCAGGCGCTCGGCTACCGCGAGATGATCGACGATCTGATCGAGAAGCTCTGCGCCGTCACCGGCTACGATGCCTTCTCGATGCAGCCGAATTCCGGTGCGCAGGGCGAATATGCCGGCCTGTTGACGATCCGCAACTATCACATCGCCAACGGCGAGGGCCATCGCGACGTCTGCCTGATCCCAACCTCTGCGCATGGTACCAACCCGGCCTCGGCCCAGATGGTCGGCATGAAGGTGGTGGTCGTCAAGGTGCGTGAAAACGGCGATATCGATCTCGACGATTTCCGCGCCAAGGCTGAGGAGCATGCGGCAAACCTCTCCTGCTGCATGATCACCTACCCCTCGACGCACGGCGTGTTCGAGGAAACCGTCAAGGAAATCTGTGATCTCGTGCATGCCAACGGCGGCCAGGTCTATCTCGACGGCGCCAACATGAATGCCATGGTCGGCCTGTCCCGCCCCGGTGACATCGGCTCCGACGTCAGCCACCTGAACCTCCACAAGACCTTCTGCATCCCGCATGGCGGCGGCGGTCCCGGCATGGGCCCGATCGGGGTCAAGGCGCACCTGGCGGCGCACCTGCCTGGCCATCCCGAGACCGACGGCCGTTCCGGGGCGGTTTCGGCAGCAGCCTTCGGCTCGGCCTCGATCCTGCCGATCTCCTGGAGCTATTGTCTGATGATGGGCGGCGAAGGACTGACGCAGGCAACCAAGGTGGCGATCCTCAACGCCAACTATATCGCCACCCGGCTGAAGGGCGCCTATGACGTGCTCTACAAGTCGAAGACCGGCCGCGTCGCGCATGAATGCATCATCGACACCCGCCCGTTGGTCGACAGCGCAGGCGTCACCGTCGACGACGTCGCCAAGCGGCTGATCGACTGCGGCTTCCACGCGCCGACGATGAGTTGGCCGGTTGCCGGCACGCTGATGATCGAGCCGACGGAAAGCGAGACCAAGGCCGAACTCGACCGTTTCTGCGAGGCGATGCTGGCGATCCGCGAGGAAGCCCGCGCCATCGAAGACGGCCGCATGGACAAGGCCAACAACCCGCTGAAGAACGCCCCGCATACGGTGGAAGACCTCGTCGGCGAATGGGATCGCCCCTATAGCCGAGAACAGGCCTGCTTCCCGCCCGGCGCCTTCCGCGTCGACAAATACTGGTCGCCTGTTAATCGCGTCGACAACGTCTACGGCGACCGCAACCTGATCTGCACCTGCCCGCCGGTCGAGGCCTACGCTGAGGCCGCCGAGTAGCCCTCAAGCCTGAAGCTGTAGCGAAAGGCTGGACAATCCAAGCCCCTTCCGTCATGGGAGGGGCTTTCCCAATTCTGATAGAAATGTGCGAAAGAAGGTCACCTCATGCCCCAGGATCAAAGCGAAGCAAGAATGCAGGCGCCCTGGTCGAAGCCTGTGCTCATCGCTTTCGAAGAGCCAGGCCAATACGTGACCATCGATAACACCCAGGCCGCCTCCTGGGCGATGATCGAGGATTGGCCGACGGAAGATGGCGCCGCACTCGACCAGGCGCTACTGATCTGCGCCGACGTCATCAAGGGCAAGCGCACCGGCGAGGATGCACGCAAGGCATTCATCGCCGCCGCAGTCGAAGCGGACCTCGACATAAAGGCTTGAACGGCGGCGATCGATAAAGAGCCGCTGCAATGGATGATGAACACGCGACGCCCGTGTGGCTCAACCAGGTTCGATGCCTCGACAGGGGGGCACCGGTTTCCCGGTCCCCTGCTCTCTTTCAGCATCAAAGTGTGCGGGCTTATGGCCTAGAAGCGCTCGCCGACCATATCCTCGCTTTTGGCCCACAATGCTCTCGCGGTCTCGGGATCGAGCGCGTAGCTGCGCACGCCTTCGGAAATCGGGCTGACCTCCGCATCCGTCACTTCGGAGATATGGCAATCCTCGCAATATCTGCCGCCGACCGCGTCTACCGGGGCGACGAAACTTGCCCAGACGGAGGTAGCCGCACCCTGAGGGATCGTCTTCCGCTGGAAGGGCGGCTTGCCGTCGGCGGCGAGTGTCGCGTTGATCTGCGCCATTATGCCTTCGATCATGCCCGGGTCGAGATGACGGCCAAGCTCGGTCTGGATGCCGCCGGGATGCAGTGCCGTCGCACGGATGCCGCGCTCCTGGAGGCGCCGGTCGAGTTCCACCGCGAACAGGATATTTGCGGTTTTCGACTGGGCATAGGCCGCCCAGGGCTCATAGGCCTTGCTCTCGAAATTGAGGTCTTCGAGGCTGAAAGGCGCCATGCGATGGCCCGAGGATGCGACGATCACCACACGGCCGCCGGATTTGACGAGCGGTACGATGCGGTTGACCAGCACGAAATGACCAAGATGGTTGGTGCCGAACTGCGTTTCGAAACCATCGGCGGTGCGCCCGAAGGGAGCAGCCATCACGCCGGCATTGGCAATGACGACATCTAAGGGGCGGCCATCCGCGATGAGCGCATCGGCGCAGGTGCGCACGCTTGCCAGAGAGGCAAGATCGAGCGCGACGATATCGAGGCTGCCACCATTGGCCGCATCGGCGCGCACGACTTCCGTTGCCGCTCTCGCCTTTGCAAGATCACGGGCCGTACCCACCACCTGCGCTCCGTGGGCTGCCAGCACACGCGCGGTTTCTACGCCGAGGCCGGCCGAAACACCCGTCACCAGCACGCGCTTGCCCTTGAGATCGACGCCGGCGAGCACCTCGTCGGTGGTCGATGTCGCGCCAAAAACTCCACTCATGATTATCTCCTTGATCATGGACGCACCGCTCCGGACTGGTGAACCATTGCCCACCGGCCTCAAATGGAATAAAAGGAGGATGCCTCCAGATAAATACGGAGGGTTCCTCCGTTTATCAAGGGGACTTCTCGTTAATGGCCGAAAAAAGTGACGGGTCCACCGTCCGAAAGCCGCGTGCGGATGCCGAACGCAACCGCCTTCTATTGATGGAAACGGCAAAGACCGTCTTTGCCGACAAGGGTTCCAGCGCCAGCCTGGAGGAAATCGCCCGCATCGCCGGCGTCGGCATCGGCACGCTTTATCGCCATTTCCCGACGCGCGACGCACTGGTTTCCGCCATCTACCGCAACGAGACGACGCAACTGGCCGCTACCGCCAAAAGCCTCGCCGAGACACATCCGCCTGTCGAAGCGCTTCGCCTGTGGCTGGTGCAGTTCGTCGATTATGTCGTGACGAAACGCGGCATGTCCGAGGTGCTGGACTCTTTGGTCGGCGGCACCTCCGAGCTCTATGCCGATTCTGCCGATTTGATCATAGGTGCCGTCAATCTGCTGGTGGATCGCGCGGTCGCCGCCGGCGAAATCCGTCTGGCCATGGACCCGCTCGATATCCTGCGCGCGCTGGCGGGCGGCGCAAGCATCAGCTGCGGCCCCGCTTGGCGGGATGCGGCAAGGCAACTCATCGATATTCTGATTGCGGGCATGCGAGCCGGTCGCTGAGGCTGTGGCGACGTCGACATGGAGAATTTCCGCGCCAAACTTCGATGCGCGGCGCGAACTCGGTCATCTCAGTTTTGAGGCATCGGTCAAATTTAACCTTTCTTAGCAAGTCTCTGTTAGCAATTCATAAAGGCGGCTTCCATCAACATGGATCACCGTCGATCCCTTGTTTTGCGTGCAGGTTCTCATGCGTCCATCGGCTGTGCCAGCAATCCTCCTCGCCGCCCTGATCCTTTCGGGATGCGCCGCCAGTTCCGGCGCCGAAGATGTGCTGACCCCTGTGCCGTCGCGGGAAACGACCAATGCCATCACCCAGCCGAGCGGCCCGATACCGGCTGCTGCCGTGGGTGATCCCACGCCGCAGGCAAGTCCGCCGCAGCAGCCGTTGAGTTGGGCTGGGCAGGTTCCGGAGCCGCAGGCTCTCGTGCCCGCAGACAGGCCGGTCGGGATGCCGATGCCGACGGAAAGGCCGGTGGCGATGCTCATGCCCGCCAACCCGGGGATCGATCCCGACGTCGGTACGAAATCGCCGACACGCTCGCGAATTTACGGTCACCGCTTCCGCGACGCCAAGCCGATCAATTTCGGCTCCACGTCACCCAGAAAGCTAGCCGTGCACGGCGTCGACGTGTCGCGTTGGCAAGGCGAGATCGACTGGGAAACGCTGCGGCAGCAGGGCGCGAACTTCGTCTACATCAAGGCGACCGATGGTGGCGATCACCTCGACCCGATGTTCAAGAAGAACTGGCGCCGGGCCAAGGAAGCCGGTCTGAAACACGGCGCCTATCACTTCTTCTATTGGTGCCGGACAGCCGGCGAGCAGGCCGACTGGTTCATCCGCAACGTGCCGAGGGAAGCCAACGCACTTCCGCCCGTTATCGATGTCGAATGGAACGGCGAATCCAGCTGCAAGCGGCGCATTTCTCCCGCCCGCGTCCGGGAAAAAATGCAGGTCTTCATGGACAAGCTGGAACGCTATTACGGCCAGCGCCCGATCATCTACACGGCGCCGGACTTCTACCGCGACAATTTGAAGGGCCAAATGCTCGACTATCCCTTCTGGCTGCGCTCGGTGGCCGCTCACCCCTCCAAGGTCTATCCGGGCCGCAAGTGGCTGTTCTGGCAATATTCCGGCTCAGGCCTTTCCGATGGCGTCGACGGCAAGATCGACCTCAACGTCTTCAACGGCAATGAAAGCGACTGGCACGACTGGGTGGCGTCGCGATAGCGAAGCTGCTTCATGGTTCTGCGCCCCGCCTATCTTGTTCCGTGCCAATCCGGAACAGATGGATAGCAATACGCCCTCACCGATAGGTCTTTGCTAACGCAACGCCTTCAGCATTCTCTAAACCCTTGCATGTACAAGACTTCATCCAGTTCTGGGGAAACGGCTGATGAGCATATCGGGCATTGCGAGCACTGCTCTTTCGGGAATGCGGGCACAGACGACGCGGGTCGGCGCGATTGCCAACAACATCGCAAACAGCAGCACGCCGGGTTATGCCAGGCTGAACACCAGCCTTGCCTCCGTTGAACCAGGCGGCGTCCAAGCGGTCGTCAGCCCGACGGCGTCGGATGTCGATCCCACCACCGAACTGACCGACCTGATCGAAGCCGAGCAGAGCTACAAGGCAAACGCCGTGGTCTTCGAGACGGGCGCCGACATGTGGGAAATGCTCATGAGCATCAAGCGCGACTGAACTCGCCCGATTTCACCGGAAACGTGCTGGCGGAAAATTTTCCGCCGGCCTGAAGGCTGTCAGTTAATGCGCCGGCTCACCCTGGCGCTGTGCGGCAAGGGCCGCGAGATCGGCAGGTTTCAGCTCGACGGATTCGCCGCAGCCGCAGGCCGATGTCTGGTTCGGGTTGGTGAAGGTGAAGCCGGAGCGCAGCGTGGTCTGCTCGAAGCCCATTTCGGTGCCGAGAAGATAGAGCACGGCCGATGGTTCGACCCAGACCTTGGCTCCGTCGCGCTCGATCAGATCGTCCTTGGCATTGGGCTCGGTCACCAGGTCGATGGTATATTCCATCCCGGCGCAACCGCCCTTCTTGATGCCGACGCGCACACCCTTGGCCTCCGGGCCAGAACTTTCGACGATCGCCTTGACGCGGGCCGCAGCCCCGTCCGTCATGCTCATGATTGCAAAGCCCATCGGCTCATTCTCCTTCCACAACCGGGGTCAAGATCCGGTGCTTCGTGATTCAAAATGTAGTCTTCCGAGGTAAACGGATCAATACCGGCTCTATCAATACCAGCCGACCGCGACCTGCGCCTCTTCGGACATACGGTCCGGCGTCCACGGCGGATCGAAAGTCATTGCGACCTCGACGCCCGACACACCTTCGACGGCGCCGACGGCATTTTCGACCCAGCCGGGCATCTCGCCGGCAACCGGGCAGCCGGGCGCTGTCAGCGTCATCATGATCTTCACCATCCGGTCATCCTCGATGTCGATTTTGTAGATCAGACCGAGTTCGAAGATGTCGGCGGGGATTTCCGGGTCGTAGACGGTCTTCAACGCACTGATGACGTCGTCGCTGAGCCGAGCCAGCTCATCGGCCGGAATGCTGGAATGCACGATGCCTTCGCGCACGTCGATCTTCTGTTCGCTTTCGTCCAGGCTCATCACGGACACTCCTCAAGCAAAGAACTTGCGCGCATATTCAAGCGCATCGGCCAGGGCATCGACCTCGGCGCGGGTATTATACATGCCGAAGGATGCACGGCATGTGGATGTGACGCCGAAGCGTTTCAAGAGCGGCATGGCACAATGCGTGCCGGCCCTGACCGCAACACCCTGCCGGTCGATCACCATCGAGACGTCATGGGCATGGATTCCGGCAAGCTCGAAGGAAAAGATACTGCCCTTATCGGGCGCCGTCCCGAATACCCGCAGCGAATTGACCGACTTCAGGCGCTCGACAGCATAAGCCGCAAGATCGGCCTCATGCCTGGAGATCGCCTCGCGACCGATCTTCTCCATATAGTCGAGCGCATAGCCCAGCCCGATCGCCTGTACGATCGGCGGCGTGCCGGCCTCGAAGCGATGTGGCGGGTCGTTATAGGTGACGGTGTCCTCGGCGACTTCGAAGATCATCTCGCCGCCGCCCTGGAACGGACGCATCTCCTGCAGCCGCTCCTTCTTGCCGTAGAGTACGCCGATGCCGGATGGGCCGTAGAGCTTGTGGCCGGTCATGACATACCAGTCGCAATCGATATCCTGCACGTCGACGGGCAGATGCACGGCGCCCTGGCTGCCGTCGATCAGCACCGGGATACCGCGCTCATGCGCGATCCGGCAGACTTCCTTGACGGGAACGATCGTGCCGAGCGCATTCGACATATGGGTGATGGCGACGAGCTTGGTGCGCTCCGTCAGGCTCTTCTCGAAATCCTCGATATGGAAAGCGCCCTCGTCATCGACAGGCACCCAGACGAGTTTGGCGCCCTGCCGCTCACGGATGAAGTGCCAGGGCACGATGTTGGAATGGTGCTCCATGATCGTCAAGACGATCTCGTCGCCCTCGCCGATTTTGGGCATGCCCCAGCCATAGGCGACGGTATTGATCGCTTCCGTCGAGTTCTTGGTGAAGACGATGTCATCAACCGAGGGCGCATTGAGGAAACGGCGGACTTTCTCGCGCGCTGCCTCATAGGCATCCGTCGCCGCATTGGAGAGATAGTGCAGGCCGCGATGCACATTGGCATATTCGTGGGCGTAGGCATGCGAGATAGCGTCGATCACCACCTGCGGCTTTTGGGCCGAAGCGCCGTTGTCGAGATAGACCAGCGGCTTGCCGTGCACCTTCTCCGCCAGGATCGGAAAATCCCGGCGGATGGCTTCGACGTCGTACTCAGTGGCCGGCACGATCTTGTCCATTGATGTATCCGATCAGGCGTGCTTTTCGAGCCAGGCCGAAATCACGCCTTCCAGCGCTTCGACCAGGGCTTCGTCTTCCAGTTCCTCGACGATCTCGGCGACGAACGCGTTGACCAGCATGGCCCGCGCGATCTTCTCCGGAATACCGCGCGCCATCAGATAGTAAAGATGATTGGCGTCGATATCGGTCACCGTCGCCCCATGGCCGCACTGCACATCGTCTGCGAAGATTTCGAGCTCGGGCTTGACCGAGAATTCGGCATCGTCGGACATCAGCAACGTGTTGCAGGCCATCTTAGCATCGGTCTTCTGCGCATCGGGCGCAACCCGGATCATCCCCTGAAAGACGCCCTTGGCCCGGTCGAAGACGACGTTGCGGATCACTTCTGTCGAGCCGGTATGCGGCACGTCGTGGCCGAGCACCATCGTTACGTCGGTATGGCTTTCTGCCCCAAGCAGGTTGATACCGCGCAGGGTCAGATCAGCGCCCTCGCCCGTCACCTTGATATGCAACTCCTGGCGCACCAGCTTGCCGCCGGCGTTGATGACGAACAGCCGGAGCTTTGCATCGGCGCCGAGATCGACGCGGATCTGGCCGAGATGCGTATCGTCGCCCCCCTGCTGCTGCAGGATGATCCAGGTCAGCTCGGCGCCTTCGCCGACAGCAATGTCGCTGACGTGAGACACGAGCGCGGCATCGCCTGATACCGCAAGGTGACGCTCGATGAAGGTCGCCTTGACGCCGGCGCCGAAGGACACGGGAAGGCGCGTATGTGCCTGCCCGCCGGCATGGACGAACTGGATTTCAACGGGATTTTCAAGCTCGGTATCGGCAGGCACGTCGACGACATAGCCGTCGCGCACGAAGCTGCCGTTGATGCGGCCGACCGCGTCGTCGCTGCCGAGCGCATCGAGCCTGTCCGCGGCGGAGCCGTCGAGCAGACGTTCGGAATAGGCCGAAACGCCAAGACCGTCGACCGTCGCCTTCTGGTTGGAATGGCCCTGGATCACCGTCAGCACTGCGGAATCAGCAACGAGCGGCTCCAAAGCCTCCGAGCCGGCATCACCCGCCTGCGGCGGGACAGTGCGCAGAAGATTCTTGAGGTCGGTATAGTGCCAGGCTTCGATGCGGCGCGTCGGCAGGCCGCCCTTCTTCAGGTCGTCGAGAAGCCGGTCGCGCAGAGCCGTCACCGCACCGTTGCCCGGCAAATCGCCGATCTGATGGTTGAAGGCCTCGATCAGCGCCGCTTCGGCCGCGGTCAGGCGGCTCGTCGTCTGCATGTTCATGGACGTCGTCCTTTCCACCCGAACTCAGGCCGCCGCGCCGATGATGTCGGCATAGCCGTTGGCCTCAAGCTCATGCGCCAGCGTCTTGTCGCCCGACTTGATCACCTGGCCCTTGTAGAGCACGTGAACCGTATCCGGCACGATATAGTCGAGCAGGCGCTGGTAATGGGTGATGACCACGACGGCGCGATCCGGCGAGCGCAGCGCGTTGACCCCGTCGGCAACGATCTTCAGCGCGTCGATGTCGAGGCCGGAATCGGTTTCGTCGAGCACGCAGAGTTTCGGCTCCAGCAGCGCCATCTGCAGGATCTCGGCGCGCTTCTTCTCGCCGCCGGAAAAGCCGACGTTGAGCGGCCGCTTCAGCATCTCGGTATTAATCTGCAGCTTGCCCGCGGCATCCTTGACGCGGCGCATGAAGTCAGGCGTCGTCAGCTCGTCTTCGCCGCGCGCCTTGCGCTGCTCGTTCATCGCCACCTTGAGGAACTGCATGGTGGCGACACCCGGAATTTCGACAGGATACTGGAAGGCCAGGAAAATGCCCTTGGCGGCGCGCTCGGCCGGATCGAGCTCGAGAATGCTCTCGCCGTTATAGAGAATGTCGCCCTCGGTGACCTCGTAGTCGCTGCGGCCGGACAGCACATAGGAGAGCGTCGATTTGCCGGAGCCGTTCGGCCCCATGATCGCGGCAACTTCGCCGGCCTTCACCGTCAGGTTCAGGCCACGGATGATCTCGGTGCCGTCCTCGGCGATGCGGGCATGAAGGTTTCTGATTTCAAGCATCTTTGTTTCCTGCGTTTTCTCTGCGCAGCTCATCAGAGCCTCGCGTAATTTCTAAGGACATCAACATGTTGGGCTCGGTGCTATCGCCAAAAGAAACGGATGACACGGAAAACCGCGACCGTTACGAGCCAAAGCCATTCGAGAAATTCCGGGTCCCCTGAACGATCTTTCCCGGCTTTTCCATGCGCTGCTGGAGAAACACATAGGGCTGCTCCGGCGGCTTCTCGGTTTCATATCTCTGCTCGCGGGGGCGAATTTTCGCCAATATCTCTCCGCGCATATTCTCCAGACGTCCAAGAATGCGCTTCTTGTCCGTCTCGTTCATGTTAGCCGACCGAGCCTTCCAGCGAGATGCTAATCAGCTTCTGCGCCTCGACCGCAAACTCCATCGGCAGTTCCTGCAGGACTTCCTTGACGAAGCCGTTGACGATCAGTGCGATCGCCGCTTCGGTCGGGATGCCGCGCTGCAGGCAGTAGAACAGCTGGTCCTCGGAGATCTTCGAGGTCGTGGCCTCATGCTCGAACTGTGCCGTCGAGTTCTTCGCCTCGATATAGGGCACGGTATGGGCGCCGCACTTGTCCCCGATCAGCAGCGAATCGCACTGGGTGAAGTTGCGTGCGTTCGACGCCTTGCGGTGGGCCGAGACCTGGCCGCGATAGGTGTTGTTGGAAACACCGGCCGCGATGCCCTTGGAGACGATGCGGCTCGACGTGTTCTTGCCGAGATGGATCATCTTGGTGCCGCTGTCGATCTGCTGGTGGCCGTTGGAGACGGCGATCGAATAGAACTCGCCGCGGCTATCGTCGCCGCGCAGGATGCAGGACGGATATTTCCAGGTGATCGCCGAGCCGGTTTCGACCTGCGTCCAGGAGATCTTCGAGCGGTCGCCGCGGCAATCGCCGCGCTTGGTGACAAAGTTGTAGATGCCGCCCTTGCCGTTCTTGTCGCCCGGATACCAGTTCTGCACCGTCGAATATTTGATCTCGGCGTCATCGAGCGCAACGAGTTCGACCACGGCGGCATGAAGCTGGTTTTCGTCGCGCTGCGGGGCCGTGCAGCCTTCGAGATAGGAGACGTAGGCGCCCTCTTCCGCGATGATCAGCGTGCGCTCGAACTGGCCGGTGCCCTTCTCGTTGATGCGGAAATAGGTGGAAAGCTCCATCGGGCAACGAACACCCTTCGGAACGAACACGAAGGAACCATCGGTGAAGACGGCCGAATTCAGCGTCGCATAATAGTTGTCGCTCGTCGGAACGACGGAGCCGAGATACTTCTGCACCAGTTCCGGATGCTCGCGGATCGCTTCCGAGATCGACATGAAGATCACGCCGGCCTTCTTCAGCTCTGCCTTGAAGGTGGTGACCACCGAAACGCTGTCAAAGACGGCGTCGACGGCGATCCTCGGCTTCTCGACGCCAGCCAGGATTTCCTGCTCCTTCAACGGAATGCCGAGCTTTTCATAGACCTTCAGCAGTTCCGGATCGACCTCGTCGAGCGACTTCGGACCGGGCGTGCTCTTCGGCGCGGCGTAAAAATAGATGTCGTTGAAATCGATCTTCGGATAATTGACGCGCGCCCAGGTCGGCTCTTCCAGCGTCAGCCAGCGCCGATAGGCCTCGAGACGCCATTCCAGCATCCATTCCGGCTCCTGCTTCTTGGCAGAAATGAAGCGGATGATATCCTCGGACAGGCCCTTGGGCGCCTTGTCCATTTCGATGACGGTCTCGAAACCGTATTTGTACTGGTCCACATCGATCAGGCGGACCTGGTCGATTGTTTCCTGCACCGCAGCCATTTCATTCTCCAATCTCGCCGGATACAAGGTCCGGCAGCTTGTAGCGTCTGGGCAATTCACTTGCCCTTCTCGTCGGGCAAGTACTTAGCCTGATGTAAGAGGCCAAAAGGGACTTTTCAGCCCGATTGGCAAGCGGAAATTTGCGTTTCCGCAAGTTTGTGAGGCGGTCAGGCCGCCTCGCCCGCCGGCTTGCGCCGGCAGGCAATCTTCGCGAAAGCCGCAATCGCCCTGTCGACATCCTCTTCGGTCGTCGAAAAGCCGAGTGAGATGCGTAGCGCCCCAAGCTTGGCGTCGCGGCCCATCGCCGTCAGCACATGGCTTTCGCCGAGCCGACCGGACGAGCAGGCCGAACCCGCAGAAAGTGCCACGCCTTCGAGATCGAAAGCGATCTGCCCGGTCTCAGCCTTCAACCCCGGCAGGGTGAAGAAAATGGTATTGGCGACGCGCTCGCCGCCCTCGCCATGGATCATCACATCGCAGGCCACCTGGCGCATGCCGGCTTCCAGCCGCTCGCGCATGGCACCGATCGCCGCGTTGCGCGTCTCGAGTTCCTCTACCGCAGCCTCAGCCGCCGCGCCGAAGCCGATCAGCGCCAGTGAATTCTGTGTCCCCGAGCGGTGACCTCGCTCCTGCCCGCCGCCCTGGATCAGCGGCCGCGGCATCAGCGCCTCGCCGCGCGCAATCAGCGCGCCCGCACCCTTCGGCCCGCCGATCTTGTGCGAGGAGACGATCATAAAATCGGCGCCGATCCGGTTGATGTCGAGCCCGATGCGCCCGGCCGCCTGCACGGCATCGACGACGAAGAGCCCGCCATGGGCGTGAACGATTTTAGCCGCTGCCTCGACAGGCTGGACGATACCCGTCTCGTTATTGACCAGCATGATGGCGACCATCGGCAGGCCGGCGGCCTTATCATGAGCGTCGAGCAGGGTAGCGAGCGCATCGAGATCGACGATGCCGGCTTCCGTTACCGGGATTTCCGTCATCTTCTCTCTGGCGAAGCGGCCGCCTTCGCGCACCGCCGGATGTTCGATCGCCGAAAAATACAGACGGCCGAGTTGAAGCGGCGTCCGGCCCATGCGGAAATCCGGCGTCAGCACCAGATTGGCGGCCTCGGTCGCGCCGCTGGTAAAGACCACATTGCCGGCGTCGGTGCCGACCAGAGCCGCCACTTTGCGCCGTGCGCCTTCGATCGCGGCGCGGGCGGCGCGGCCTTCGCCGTGAACCGAATTTGGATTGCCGAAAATGTCGATGGCGCGCATGATCGCCTCGCGCGCTGCGGGGTGCAGCGGCGCTGTGGCATTCCAGTCGAGATAAAGGCGTGGCGGCGCCATGATCTTCAGTCCTGCGCTTGACGAGCTTGCTTCAGCACCCGCGGCTCATTTTTCTTGAAATTTCCGCCGGGCTTGCCTTATGACACATTCCACGATGCGTGGATCGCCATGCAAGTTTCGAATTGTTCTAAACTGCGTTTTAGAAAAGCTGACAACACTAGTCAAGTCATGTTGTCGTCCAACGCAGCGCGAACGCGAAATAAACCCGGAGTACCAATGCCCGAAGTTATTTTCAACGGCCCAGCCGGCCGTCTTGAAGGCCGCTACCAGCCCTCCAAGGAAAAAAGCGCGCCCATCGCCCTGATCCTGCATCCGCATCCGCAGTTCGGCGGCACGATGAACAATCAGATCGTCTACCAGCTCTTCTACATGTTCCAGAAGCGCGGGTTCACGACGCTGCGCTTCAATTTCCGGGGCATCGGCCGCAGCCAGGGCGAATTCGACCATGGCGCCGGCGAACTCTCGGATGCAGCCTCCGCGCTCGACTGGGTGCAGAGCCTGCATCCCGATTCGAAGACCTGCTGGGTCGCCGGTTATTCCTTCGGGTCCTGGATCGGCATGCAGCTCCTGATGCGCCGGCCGGAGATCGAGGGCTTCATGTCGATTGCCCCGCAGCCGAATACCTACGACTTCTCCTTCCTGGCGCCCTGCCCTTCTTCCGGCCTGATCATCAACGGCGAGGCCGACAAGGTGGCACCGGAAAAAGATGTCAACGGCCTGGTGGAGAAACTGAAGACCCAGAAGGGCATCCTCATCACCCACCGCACCGTTGCCAACGCCAACCACTTCTTCAACGGCCAGGTGGAAACGCTGATGGGCGAATGCGAGGATTACCTCGACCGTCGCCTCAACGGTGAATTGGTGCCGGAACCGGCCGCCAAGCGGATCCGCTGACGCCATAACACGAGCCCGTCTTCTCCCTGTGGAGACGGGCCGGACACAACCCCGCCGGCTGTGCCAGAACAGATCACCTATCGTGTTGCAATATATATTGCAGTGCGGTAGGGTCCTCGCGATCCTAACTAAAGCGAGGTCCGCAATGACCAAGTCGTTCGGGGAAGTCCTGGATAAGTATAGGGGTATCGGTCCGGGGTTCGACTTTCTTCGAATTGGACTCGCCTTTTCTATCGTATTAACGCATTCGTTTTTGCTGACGCGGAATGATGCCTTCATCAGAGGGTCGGTATTCTGGTTCACCGAATACGCTCTTGTTCCGATGTTTTTCGCTTTGAGCGGATTTCTGATTGCCGGCAGCGCCCAGCGCCTGAGCCTGGGGAATTTTCTGATCAATCGCGGCTTGCGCATCGTTCCGGCACTTGCCGTCGATATCGTCGTTTGTTCGCTGATCATCGGACCGATCGTAACGATCGTCTATCACGCCGAATATTTTACCGATCCGCGGTTTTTCAAATACTTCCTGAATATCGTCGGCTGGATCCATTACGAGCTGCCGGGCGTCTTCCAGGATAATCCGAGCCAGCGTGTCAACGGCGCTCTCTGGACGGTTCCCTGGGAGATCTTCTGCTACATCATCATGTCATTCCTGATGATCACCGCCATCGTGAAGACGCGCTACAAGCTGCTCGGCGTGACGATCGCCTACATCGTCATCGGTCTCATCGTACAGAAGATGCCCTATCTGTTGCCCGGTTCAATCAAGCCGATCGCGCGCTTCCTGTTCATGAGCCGCGGCTCCCAGCTGATAACGGCCTTCATGATGGGCATCGTCGTCTTTCAGTTCAAATCGGTCGTTCCGCATTCCCGCTGGCTTTTCGCCGCCGCCTGCCTGGTTTGCATCGTCGCCATCCTCACCCTCGACAGCCGATCGATCGAGTCGGTGATCAACCGGCCGATCGTCATCACCTCGCTCGTCTACATCACAGTCTTCATCGGCCTGTCGGAGGTGCCCATTCCGGCCTTTTTCAGGAAAGGTGACTATTCCTACGGCGTCTATCTCTACCATGATCCGTTCTTGCAGATCTGGATCAGCGCGTTCCCCTCAATCTTTCTCTACCCGAAATATGGTGCGCTGGCGCTCTATCTGGTCGGCCTGCCCTCGGCTCTCGCCGTCGCGGTGCTGTCCTGGCATTTCATCGAGAAACCCATCCTCGGCCTTCGCAAGAAATTCTCGTTCATCGCCCAGGTCAGGGGAGTCGAGGATGGCAATCACGCTGGGCACGGATCCAATGTCCGGCCAGTCGCCGTCAAAAGTTAGGGCTTCGCCAGCCGCATATCGGCGGTGAGTTCAAAAGCCGTGTCAAGCACTCCATCGATCAGGATCGGCGTGCGTTCGCGCATGCCGATCTTTTGGAGGACGCGCTGCGAGGCGATGTTTTCGGGATGCGTGAAGGCGATGAAGCCGGGTGCCAACTGCCTGTCGAAGAACCAGTCGGAAAGCGCGATTGCCGCCTCGGTTGCCATGCCCTTGCCCCACGCTTCCTCGCGCAGGGAATAACCAAGTTCGAACTGCTCGCCCCTGAACTTTGAAATGCCGGCGCGGCCGAGGAAACCGCCATCCTCGGCGACGATCTTGTATTTGGTCGTGCCGTCGCGTGCCTGTTCCACGAACCAGCCCCGCAGCCGCTCTTCGGCCTTCTCCAGGCTCCATGGCGCCTGGCCGGGAAGATATCGGGTCGTCGCCATGGTCGAATGCAGCTGCTGCACCAGGGCCGCATCGCCTTCGTCCCACATGACAAAGCTGAGCCGTGGCGTCTTCAGTATGACCTGCTGCTGTCTCATGGCGTTGCCAGCACCCCACCGCTGACGGCGGCGCCCACCCCCGTCGTGCCGGGAAATGTCAGCGGCAGCCCGTCCAGCGAGCGCACGGCGAGATAGGCCCAGGCCTCGGCCTCCATCGCATCGCCGTCAAAGCCGGCCTGTTCGGCCGTCAATACCTTCGAGCCCAGCCTTTCGGCCATAGCCGAAAACTCCGCCATCACGGTGGCGTTCAGCCGCCCGCCGCCGCAGACGATATAGATCGATGGGTTCTCGGGCAGGAAGCCGGCAGATTTGATGATCGAGGCGGCGGCGATATGCGCCAGTGTGCGGGCGCCGTCCTCGAGGCTCGCCTCCTCGGGCCGCAGCGGCGCGAAATCGCCGCGATCGAGCGAACGGCGAACATTGCCGCGGAAGAACGGGCTTTGCAGATACCGTTCCGCGAGAGCGGCCACGACCTTGCCGCGCCCGCCGATCTCGCCGCCGGGATCATAAGTTTTGCCGGTCTGCATCTCCACCCACTGGTCGATCAGCGTATTGCCCGGCCCGCTGTCGAAGGCCGCGATCCGGCCATCCGTACCAATGAATGTCAGATTGGAGATACCACCGATATTGACGAAACACACCGCCTGTCCCGCCTGCTGGAATTTTCCTGCGAGTGCCGCGTGATAGGCCGGCACCAGCGGCGCACCCTGCCCGCCATGAACCATGTCGTTGGCGCGCATGTCATAGACCACCGATATGCCGGTCCGGCGCGCCAATTCCCCCCCGTCGCCGATCTGGATCGTCAATCCTTCATCCGGGCGATGAAGCACGGTCTGGCCATGAAAACCGAGAACATCGACGGCATCGGCAGAAAGCTCGAAACGCTCCAGAAATGCCGTAACGGCAGTTGCATGCCGCAAGGTCAGCTCAAGCTCGATCCGGCGAAGCTCCTCCGGCCGTTCACGCCTGTCGCGAAGCGGCCGCGCCAGTTCCAGCGCTCGTTTCAGCCGCCGGCGAAAATCGGCATCATAGGGCACGCCCATGAACGGCCCGCGCTCGATGAAGCCGCGGCCGTCGGTCCTGATCAGCGCGACGTCGATTCCGTCCATCGACGTCCCACTCATCAGGCCGATCGCAGTCCTGATGACATCCATGAGGCTTGCCTCCCATGCGATTCCCGGATGCACTTTTATAAAAACAGTGCTAAACGCGCCGCGACAGATCAACAACAACGAACTTGCGCGAGCCCCACGGGTCGAACGCAGACACTAAGAGACGAAACCCATGTCCGAGTTCAAGTCCGATTTCCTCCGCACGCTGAAAGAGCGCGGCTTCATTCATCAGATCTCTGATGAAAGCGGCCTCGACGACCTGTTCGCCAAGGAAACCGTGACGGCCTATATCGGCTATGACCCGACGGCATCCAGCCTCCATGTCGGCCATCTCACGCAGATCATGATGCTGCACTGGCTGCAGGCGACGGGCCATCGCCCGATCTCGCTGATGGGCGGCGGCACCGGCATGGTCGGCGATCCTTCCTTCAAGGAGGAGGCCCGCAAGCTGATGACGATCGAGACGATCGAAGAAAATATCGCATCGATCAAGCGCTGCTTTTCGAACTATCTCGATTACGGCAAGCCCGGCAACGCCGCACTGATGATCAACAATGCCGAATGGCTGCGTACGTTGAATTACCTGGAGTTCCTGCGCGATGTCGGCCGCCATTTCTCGGTCAACCGCATGCTGTCCTTCGACAGTGTGAAGACGCGCCTCGACCGCGAGCAGTCGCTGTCCTTCCTGGAATTCAACTACATGATCCTCCAGGCCTACGACTTCGTCGAGCTTGCCAAGCGCTACGATTGCCGCCTGCAGATGGGCGGTTCGGACCAGTGGGGCAATATCGTCAACGGCATCGATCTCGGTCACCGCATGGGGACGCAGCAGCTCTATGCGCTGACCTCGCCGCTGTTGACGACGTCATCGGGCGCCAAGATGGGTAAATCGGCATCCGGCGCGGTCTGGCTGAATGCCGATCTGCTGCCTGTCTATGACTTCTGGCAATATTGGCGCAATACCGAAGACGCCGATGTGCCGCGCTTCCTCAAGCTCTTCACCACTCTGCCGATGGATGAAGTCGCCCGGCTTTCGGCGATCGGCGGGTCGGAACTGAACGAGGTCAAGAAGATCCTGGCGACCGAAGTCACCGCGATCCTGCATGGCCGCCCGGCCGCTGAACAGGCCGCCGAAACGGCGCGCAAGACCTTCGAGGAAGGTGGCCTCTCGGAAAACCTGCCTTCGGTCGACGTGCCCGCCTCCGAACTCGACGCGGGCATCGGCCTGCTGTCGCTGATCGTTCGTGCCGGCCTTGCCGCGTCGAATGGCGAAGCTCGCCGTCACGTCCAGGGCGGCGCTGTCCGCATCAACGACGAGGCGGTCAGCGACGAACGCAAGATGATCGGTAGCGGCGAAATCACCGCCGACGGCATCATCAAGCTCTCGCTCGGCAAGAAGAAGCACATCCTGATCCGCCGCGCGGCGTAAGCGGCCTCAATTGCGAACAGATACCGAAGCCGGCGTCCACGCCGGCTTTTCTGTGTTTAGCCACGGCGGCGAGGAGATCATTCAGCTCTTTGCTGGTTTTCAGCGTCATTCCGTTTGGTCTCTCGAAGAAGATAGCCCGGCGGATCAATGTTTGAAGCCGGCTTCACCCGCGACCACCAACTGATCGAGAAGATCGGCGGCGTCACCGTCGCGTCGAGGGGAACCGCAAGGATATGGCCGGAGCGGATGCTCTCGGGCGGCTTTGGCCGCGCGCCCTTCTCCGCAGAATACGAAGCCTGATGGCCGATCGAGACGACGATCATGACGGCCGATGCGAAAGAGACTGTCCGGGAGCACTGCATGGCATTCTCCGACGGCCGTTGTTTCCGAGCTGACCGCAGATTACATCAGAATGCACTAAAATACGCTCTTCAGCGATAACGAAATTGCCGGCAGGTGGAATAGCCCCGCCCGCCAAGCGCAGCCTCCTTGCTGAACTGGACCGAGCGGATGATACGGATGCGCAAGAAAGCTCTTGGCTGCTTCACTGGAATTCGAAGATCTGCCGGAAAACACCGGGCGCGATGATCGACAACGGGTTGATCTGCAGGTTCGGCTGGTCGAACTTGCCCGTCAGCTTGAAGGTGATGCCGATCAGGCCGCGGTCGCTGCCGTTGCCGAGGATGACGCCGATCAGCGGCAGTTCAGCAAAGAGCCGGTTGAGGCCGTAGGCCGGCATGAAGGTGCCGGTCATGTCCATATTGCCCTTGCGGTCACGCACGATGCCTTGGAAGGTTGCGCCGATCTGGTCGCCGCGCAGCACGCCGTTCTCGATGCCGACCATACCATTGCGCGAGACGACACGGGCAAAGCCACGCTGGAAGCGCTGCGACGAGGTATCGATATCGCGCTTGACGGCTTCGTTGAGGCTGCGCTGCTCGCTTCCGACAGGCGTCGAAACGATCGAGCGCAGGCGTTGTTCGTTGACGATCGCGAAGCGGCGGACGTCGAGCGAACCATCCCAGCCGCCCTCTGCCCCCAGCCGGATCGCCAGATTGAGCAGGCCGCCCTGCATGTGCTGGTAGAGGTCGGCGAAACGCGACACCGCGCCGGCATCGCCGCTGGTGATGTTGATGACGCCGCCGTCCTTCATCTGGCTGACCACGGCCTCGCCGCTGTCGGTAACGGCGGAGAAATTGAGCGTCTGCAGCTTGTCGCCGCGCAGTGATATCTGCGCCTGGAAATTGCCGATCTTCTCGTCGTTGAAGCCGATGACGTTTTTCAGCCTGGCGCGCACCGATACGCCGGTGTCGCCGGCATCGCCACCACCATCGCCGTCAGAGCCCGATTTCAACCGCGCGATGACAGGCCGTGCATCGGCGCTGTCGCCGGAGACCGAGACGTCGAAATTGCCCTTGCTGCGTTTCACCGACAGGGCGAAATCGTCGAGCGAGGAGAGCTTGACGCTGTCGAAATCAGCCGAGATTAGCCCGCCTTTGCCAATGTTCAGCGATCCGTTGGCACCGAAGCCGTCGCCCTTCAGCCGGAAGTTCTTGATCTCGGTATTGTCGGCCGGGCCGGAGGTTTCGAATTCGGCCGTGGCCGCAATGCCGCTGCCCTTCGACCAGCCGATCCACGGCAGGTCGAGTTGCGACTTGGTGAGGTCGAGCTGGACGTCCTGCCGGTCGTCGTCGATCCGCGTCAGCACCATCTTCACGCTGCCGCCGATGATGCCGGAAAGGCCGGGTATCAGCTTGTTGCGCTGGTCTTCGGACAGCGTCGCGGTGATCACCCGCTGCCGCTTCGCGCTGTCGGATGCCTCGACCGGCTCAGTAAGATCGATATCGGCCGGGACGCCATCGATCTGGGCCTTGGCGTCAAGGGTGATCTGTTTCGGATTGCCGTTCAGCGTGCCGTCGAGATTGCTGATCGTGCGGCCGGAAAACGGCTTGGCAAGATCAATATCGGTGAGCTTCATTGCCGCCGTCCATTCGGCCGGCGGTGGGTTCTGCGAGGAGAGCAGGCCGAAATGCGCCTTCACATGCGCCTCGATCCGCCCCTTGAGATCGTCGGGCGTAAAGCCGGCGCGCTGCAGCACCCGCACCGGCCGGTAGGTCAGAAGCTCGCCAACGGCGTCCGCTGCCCCGGAGACCGCGAGATCGATATCCGCCATCAGCGGCTTGTCGTAGGTGGCAGGCATTATGAACGTCCCCTGCCCGAGACCGACGGAACGGCCGGAGGGGAAATAGGACGTGCCGCTCTTGATCGCGATCGTCGCGACGGGGCCGGTCAGGTCGAAATGGGCTGACGTGTCGCGGATCGGCGGAATGTCGCCGGCGACGTTCATCCGCGCGCCCGCGATGTCGAAGCCGATGCGGATCTGGTTGGCGTCGAGCTTCAACCCCCTGCCGCCGGCCGCCTCGTCCAGCCTGCCGAAGGGAATGAAGACTGATATGGCGGCGTTGGTGACGGTGCCGCCGAAGAGGTTGCCGTGTACCCAGGTGCGCACCTTGGGCGCCATCCAGAAGGGCCAGAGCTGCTTGATCGCCGTCGTCTGCAGTTGTGCTGACTGGCCGGCAAAGCTGATCTCCGGCGATTTGTCCCCGAGCTTGACATCAAGTGATCCGTAAAGCGCGCCGAGTGGGCTGGAGACAGTCATGTTGGGAAACTGGAATTCCCGCCCAGCGACCATGTAGCGACCGGTCGCCTGGATGTCGAAGGAGAGCGGCTGCTCGCCGGAGCCGCCTGGGGCTGCCGTGCCGCCGCTGACGAGGAGGTCGATGCCGAAGCCTTTGCCGGCCTGCGGATCGAGCTTGTCGAGATCGATGAGCGCACCGTTGATCGGGACCGTGGTCGCGCCGAACCGGGCGTTCGACCGGGCGATTTCGAGCGTCTGCTTGTCGAAATCGTAGACGAGGTTGATTTGCCCGCCCGACAGCTCCTGCGGATCGCCATCCGCATAGATCAGGCCGGCACCGATGTCGACCGTCGTCGCCAGCGCCGGCTGCACGCCATCGCGCCCCCGGGTGGCCGACACCGTGAGGTCGGCAAAGGCGTTGAGCCCCTGGCGTATGGCGCCCTGATCGTTGCGTTTCAGCCCGAAGGGCGTGAGGTCGGCATGCCTCAGCGTCGCCACGACCTTCGACACGTGGCCGCCTTCCTTCTCGGCCAGCACGTCGAGCTCCGCCACCTCACCGTTGAGCGCGACTTCGCCGGTCAATTGCAACGAGGACGGGCCGGCATGGGCAAAGACGAGATTGTCGATGACGAGCGACAGCGGACCGTTGGCGGTATCGGCAAGCTTGATGTCGATGCCGGAGATGCGCACCGAATTGGTCGAGCCGCGGGTCACGATACTGTCGAATATGTCGAACTGCGAGAAGATCTTCTCCATCGCCGCCGGCATAGCGTCGATGCGCAGGTCGTCGAGCTTGACGGGATTGCCGGACGGCAGAAGCGCGGTATCGAGCGCGATATCCTCCGCTTCGATGTCCGCGACGGCGATACGGCCGCGGAAAAGCTGCAGCGGATCGAGCCCCAGGCGCACCGAACCCGTCGTCGACAGGTGCTGGCCACTCTCCTGGTCGATCATGTTAACGTTGCGCGCTTCAAGCGCCAGCCGAAAGTCCGAGGTGAAGCGGATGACGGTGGAGCCGACCTCGGCACGGTAGCGCGGTCCGGCCACGCTATTCAGCGCCGCCTGCGCCTGCTGCGACAGCGGCTTGTCGAACATGCCGCTCTCGACGGTGAAGACGATCGCCGCGAGAATAAGCAGAATCAGCCCCAGAAATCCGAGCGTCAGCTTCGCCGTGCGTCGCATTGGCGAACGCGGCGGCGGGCAATGGACGATGATCGGATCCTCGGCCTGGGCGGACGGCAAGCGGTCCAGCGCAACGATATCCTTCTTGCGAAACGTGACCTTTTCGCCGCGGATGGCTGACATGCGCCTTCGGGCTCTCCCTTTAAGTGAGAATTGAACCCGGCCATGCTGGACGGGTTTCCATCCACTATATAATTCGGGGAGAGAAAGTGTCATCCACAAACCCGGCAAAAGAAAGGTTTTCCCTATGGCGGTTCCCGGCATCGGCGCCACGGCTCCTGATTTCAACCTTCCCCGCGACGGCGGCGGCCGTGTCTCGCTGGCCGAATTCCACGGCAGGCCGCTCGTCCTGTTCTTCTACCCCAAGGACGACACGACCGGCTGCACCGCTGAATCATTGGCTTTTACCGCGTTGGCAAGCGAGTTCGAGGCGGCGGGTGCTGCTGTCATCGGCATGTCACCCGATTCGGCTGCCTGCCATGACAAGTTCATCAGGAAGCACCGCCTTTCGGTGGCGCTTGCGTCGGACGAGGAAAAGACCACGCTGCAGGCCTATGGCGTCTGGAAGGAAAAGAGCATGTACGGCCGCAACTTCATGGGCGTCGAGCGCACCACTTTCCTGATCCGCCAGGACGGCACGATCGCCACCATCTGGCAGAAGGTGAAGGTGCAGGGTCATGCCGAAACCGTGCTCGAGGCCGTGCGGAATCTGGCGGCGTGACCGGGCATCTCGCGATAACATCGCTGCGCGGCGGCGCCATCGAGGCGATCTCTTCCGCCGATCTCGACCACAAGACGGCGCTTGCGCAGGAAAGCGCCACCCGCTGGTTTGAACGCCGGGTGTCGCTGCGCTCGCCGCTCGATCCCGCCCTGCCCGAGAGGCCCGGCCGTCCTGACAGGCCGGTGCTGACGCCGCCGACCCAGGTCGAAAAGCGCTCGCTGCATACGCTGAAAGGCCGGATCGCCCTGCTCCATGCCATCGCCCATATCGAGCTCAATGCCGTCGATCTGGCGCTCGATATCGTTGCCCGGTTCGCGACAGAGCAGGTGCCGAACTCCTTTTTCGACGGTTGGATGCAGGTCGCCTTCGAAGAGGCAAAGCATTTCCGCATGGTGCGCGCCCGCCTCAAGGATCTCGGCGCCGATTACGGCGATCTTCCCGCCCATGACGGGCTCTGGCAGGCGGCCCATTCGACGCGCAACGATCTGACGGCAAGGCTCGCCGTCGTGCCGCTGATTCTCGAAGCCCGCGGCCTCGACGTCACGCCGTCGCTGCAGGCAAAGATGCGCCAGACCGGCGATCTCGAAAGTGCCGCTGTTCTCGACGTCATCTACAACGACGAGAAAGGCCATGTCGCCGTCGGCGCCAAATGGTTCCGCTTTCTTTGCGCGCGAGAGAAGCGTGACCCGGCAAAGGCCTTCCAGGAGCTGGTGCGCGCCAATTTCCGCGGGCCGCTGAAGCCGCCCTTCAATGATCTCGCCCGCGCCGAGGCCGGGCTGACGCCGTCCTTCTACCGCGCGCTGGCATCGATCAGCCACGCGTGAAGTCCCTGAAATTTATGATCCGGCGAGCGCAATGAAAGCATTCATTAACCATAAGCGTGTCTAATTTTCCGAAAGAGGCGTAGAGCATCAATCGGGAGAGCCTGCGTGAACAGCGGACATCAGCACCGGGTATTCGGCAGGCGGGCGCAGGAACATATCCTCATCCTGGCCAGCGGCGACAAGGTCCGTCACATGACGGTCCGGCCATGGATGGCAGCCCTTGCCTTCTGCCTCGTCGGCGTCTTCTCGATCGGCTACCTCTTGGCCACCTCCTATCTCGTGCTGCGCGACGATCTGATCGGCGCCACCATGGCGCGGCAAGCCCGCATGCAGCACGACTATGAGGATCGCATCGCCGCCCTTCGCGCTCAGGTCGACCGCATCACGTCCCGCCAGCTTCTCGACCAGCAGGTGGTCGAGGATAAGGTGGACAAGCTGATGGAACAGCAAATGGCGCTGACCTCGCGCCACGGCAAGCTCGACAATCTGCTCGACCGGGCCGAAAGCTCCGGCCTGACCGACAAGGACAGCGCCCCGTCTTCACCCGTCCAGTCCTTTGCCCCTGACATCAAAGACAAACGCGCTTCGCTGAGCGGCGGCGGCATCGAGGCGATCGAGAAACAGTTGGCGAGCGGCCCACCCGCCGATGCGACGCCCGACAACTCGACGCTTGCCTACGTGCCGTCCGCTGAAACCGTCGGCGACCGCGCCGACCGGATCTTCTCCAAGGTGACGCTGTCGCTGAAGGGTGTCGAACAAGACCAGCGCAACCGCGTCGAGCAGCTGACGAGCGATGCCGGCAATGCCGCCAATGCCATTGCGACCGTGCTGACCCGCTTCAAGATCCCGATGCCGGCAGAGACCGCTGCTAGAAAAGACGATGATGATGCCGTCGGCGGCCCCTATGTCGAGCCTGAAAGCAACGACGACTTCAACAATTCTCTGGTTGCGCTCGACGGCGCCCTGACGAGGCTCGAAGCGGTGCGCAGCGCTGCCGAATCCCTGCCCTTCCGCAATCCCGCCGTCGGCAAGGAAGTGACCAGCCCCTTCGGCAATCGCCGTGATCCTTTCCTCGGCCGCCTCGCGCTCCATTCCGGAATCGACTTCCGCTTTTCGCCGGGCGAAAGGATTCGCCCGACCGCCCCCGGCAAGGTGATTGCGGCCGGCTGGACCGGCGGCTACGGCAACATGGTCGAAGTCGATCACGGCAACGGCATCTCGACGCGCTACGGGCATATGTCAGAGGTGCTGGTCAAGGTCGGCGACACGGTCGGCCGCAACGACGTCATCGGCCTTGCCGGCAGCACCGGCCGCTCGACGGGGACGCACCTGCACTATGAAGTGCGCCAGGACGGCCACGCCGTCGATCCAGTATATTTCATGAATGCCGGCCTTAAACTCGCCACCTATATCAAGTAATGGCCGTCAGGTAACCATCGCTTCACTCTACACGGGGTGCGGCCTCTCTATTTCTTGACTTGCCGGCCATTCAGGGTTATGTCGCGCTGCATTGCGGCATGCAATCCCGCCGACTCGTTCAGAGCTCGGCCGAACCGGAACGGAAACAGTTTTCCCTTTGACGACATTCGCTGACCTTGGCTTGAGCCAAAAAGTGCTATCCGCTGTTACCGACGCGGGCTACACGATCCCCACGCCTATTCAGGCGGGAGCCATTCCCTTTGCGCTCGAGCGTCGCGATATTTGCGGCATCGCGCAGACGGGCACCGGCAAGACGGCATCCTTCGTTCTGCCGATGCTGTCGCTTCTGGAGAAGGGGCGCGCCCGCGCCCGCATGCCCCGTACGCTGATCCTCGAGCCGACGCGCGAACTCGCCGCCCAGGTCGCCGAGAATTTCGAAAAATACGGCAAGAACCACCGCCTCAACGTTGCCCTGCTGATCGGCGGCGTTTCCTTCGAGGACCAGGACCGCAAGCTCGAGCGCGGCGCCGATGTGCTGATCTGCACGCCCGGCCGCCTGCTCGACCATTTCGAGCGCGGCAAGCTGTTGATGAGCGGCGTCGAGATCCTCGTCATCGACGAGGCCGACCGCATGCTCGACATGGGGTTCATTCCCGATATCGAGCGCATCGCCAAGATGATCCCGTTCACCCGCCAGACGCTGTTCTTCTCGGCAACCATGCCGCCTGAGATCCAGAAGCTCGCCGACCGTTTCCTGCAGAATCCCGAGCGCATCGAGGTGGCAAAGCCCGCATCGGCGGCAAAGACCGTGACGCAGCGCTTCGTCGCCTCGCACGGCAAGGATTACGAGAAGCGCGCGGTTCTGCGTGAACTCGTCCGGGCCCAGACCGAACTCAAGAACGCCATCGTCTTCTGCAACCGCAAGAAGGATGTGGCCGATCTCTTCCGGTCGCTGGAGCGCCACGGCTTCTCGGTGGGCGCCCTGCATGGCGACATGGATCAGCGCTCCCGCACCATGACGCTGCAGAGCTTCCGTGACGGCAATCTCCAGCTGCTGGTTGCGTCCGACGTCGCAGCCCGCGGCCTCGACATTCCCGATGTCAGCCACGTCTTCAATTTCGACGTGCCGATCCATTCGGAAGATTACGTTCACCGCATCGGCCGCACCGGCCGTGCCGGCCGCTCAGGCGCCGCCTTCACGCTCGTCACCAAGCGCGACACCAAATTCGTCGATGCGATCGAAAAGCTGATCGGCGAAAAGGTCGAATGGCTGAGCGGCGATGTGAACTCCCTGCCGCCGGCAGAAGAAAGCGCCGACAGCGAGCGCCCGCGGCGCAACAGCCGCGAGCGTGGCGCAAAGGGTGAACGAGGCGAGCGGGATCGCGCACGCGGGCGCGGCAATCGCAGCGCCGCGGGTCATAAATCTGATAACGACATACAGGATAATGACGTCCAAGTGATTCAGGCAGCACCAGTAAAGGCCGACATCGTGAAGAACGAGCGCAAAGCAGAGCAGAAGCCGCAAAACAATGCGCGCAACAGCCGGCCTTATCCGGCCAACGACGACAGCCGCGACCGCCGCCGCCATCGCGACCATGATGACGGCCCGACCCCGGTCGGCTTCGGCGACGATATCCCCGCCTTCATGCTGATCGCCGGCAGCGCCAAGGTCTGAGCATCCAATGGCCAGGCCCGGTCTCGATTTTCCGGGCTTCGGCGTCGGTCTGGTGATTCTGCGCGACGCCAGGATCCTTCTCTACAAGCGCATGCGCCCGCCTGAAGCCGGCTACTGGAATATCGTCGGCGGCAAGGTCGATCATATGGAGCCGGCCGAGCAAGCCGCACGCCGCGAGGCCGAAGAAGAAACCGGCCTCAAGATCGGCCGCATCGAGCGCATCGGCATGACCGAGCAGATCATCGATCCTGACCGCCAGCACTGGATTTCGCTTCTCTATCTCGCCCGCGATGTCGAAGGTGAGCCGCAATTGACCGAACCGGACAAGCTGTCGGATTTCGGCTGGTTTCCCCTGACGGATTTGCCGGAACCGCTGTCAGCCTTCACCAAGGCCGCAATAGCAGCCTTGCCGGCGAGCAAACGAAGCGAATAGTCATTCGGCGCGAAGCGATGCCTCATAGGCAAGCCGCACCCATTTCGCCATCAGATCGGGATCGTCGTAGGCCTCGTCGGGGATCGACCAGTAGGGCATTTTCACCGGCTTGCCCTTCTTGCCCTCATAGGTCCACTGCGTGGCGCCGGCGGCGACAAATTCCGGGGCGCTCGTCTCGTCCGCCTTCAGCAGCATCTCGTCGCGCACTTCGAGCGCGATGATGCGCCCGAGATGATAGATGCCCTTGCCGCCGAACATGCGCTTGACCGTGACGGGGCCAAGCCCCTGAAACATTTCCTCGATCCCGGCATTGTCCATTCTTTTCCTCCCGAAATTCCGGCCGCCCCGATCAAAGCGCGTGATAATCCCGGTTCATATAGATGAGCGCCGGATGCTTTTCGCTGAAGCGGACGGCCGCAACCTCGCCGAAGATGACATTGTGCGTCGGCATTTCCTTGATGTCGGTCACCCGGCAATCGAAAGCAGCGAGCGCATCGGCGAGCACCGGCGCGCCGGTGACGAGCGTCTCGAAACGGGCGCTGGCGAAACGCTCGTCATCGGCAAGCGACGTACGCCCGGAAAAGGCGTCGGCAACGCCCTGATGATGGGCGCCCAGCGTGTTGAGCACGAAGATGCCGCTGCGGAAAAAGATCTCGTTCTTCGGATTGGTGTTGTTGAGGCAGATCAGCACCGAGGCCGGATTGTCCGAGACCGAGCAGGCGGCCGTGATGGTGACGCCGCGGCGCAAGCCTTCCATAGCCGTCGTCACGAGCTGCACATGGCCGGCATAACGGCTCATGGCGTCGCGATAAAGGCCGGGGTCGATATGCTGCCTGTTCAACACCTGCTTCTCCGTCCGCGGTTTTACATGCCTGCAGCGTCTTGCTATCGCGCCAATATGGCGAGCATCGGTTACCTTTTCTACAATAGGAGGGGTGAAAAGCGCTGCGTTACGCTTGTTTTTCTTTGACGATTGCGGCCTTGCGGATAAAAGGGCATGGACGATGGCTAGGGATCTCCGCCTTTCATGATCAACCTGCGTGGCATAGCAGCTTTTCTGACGCTGCTTGGAGCGGCGGTGCCGGGCCATGCGGCCGGCGTGACGATCGGCGTTGTCGCCCCTCAGAACGGTTCGCTCGCCCTGCTCGGCAGCCAGATTGCCGCCGGCGCCGGTTTCGAGATCCAGCAGTCCGGAAACACCCTCGTCGCCGTCAACGAGACCTGCGAGGAGAATAGCGGTGCCGCGGTTGCCGATGCGCTTGTCAATGCCAAGGTGCAGGTCGCAGTCGGCTTTCTCTGCAGCGAGACGCTGGAAGGCGCGCTGCCGAAGCTGAAGGACGCCGGCATCCCCGCCATCACCGTCTCGGTGCGCTCCCGCATCCTGATGGAGGATGCGCTGAAAAACGGTTGGCCGCTCTTCCGCCTGGCGCCCGCCGACGGCACCGAGGCGGCAAAGGTCATCGAGGTGATCCTCAAGGACTGGGCGGCCGATCCGATCGCCCTGATCGAGGACGGCACCATCCATGGCCGCGAACTGACGGAAGCGGTGCGCAATGCGCTGGAGCAGAACGGCCTGAAGCCGGTCTTTACCGACACCTATCGGCCGGGACAGGAGCAGCAGATTGCCCTTGTCCGCCGTTTGAAACGGGCCGGTGCTACCAGGGTTTTCATCGGCGGCGACCGCAACGATGTCGCCGTCATCGCCCGCGACGCCAAGGCAGAGAACATCCCGCTCTCCATTCTCGGCGGCGATGCCATGCGCGCCGCCGACCAGCCGCTGCCGCTTGGTACAGGCGTGCGCGCCGTCGCCCTGCCGGAATATGCCCTGCTTCAGGAGGGCGCAGCTGCGGCCGAGACGCTGCGCGGCAAAGGCATCGAGCCGGAAGGTTATGTCCTGCCGTCGCTGGCCGCGGCCCGCATTGCCGGCCAGGCTGCGGAAGCCGCCGCTCAGGCAGGCAAGCCGCTGCAGGAGACGCTTCTCGGCACGACATTCCAGACGCCGGTCGGCCCTATTGCCTTCACCGGCGCGCATGAGCTTTCGCAAAACCCCTACCGCCTGCTCGAATGGCGGGGCAACGGCTTTTTTCCACCTGCCGGGCCGACGCAATGAGCGGCGGCGCGCCAGCCTTGAATCCGGCCGCCACGGTCAAATGGCAGCCCATACGGAGTGAGATTTGATGACGCTGCCCATTCGCATTGCCCCTTCGATCCTCGCGGCGGATTTCGCCAGGCTCGGCGAGGAGGTGCGCGACGTGACGGCCGCCGGCGCCGACTGGATCCATCTCGACGTGATGGACGGGCATTTCGTGCCGAATATCTCCTTCGGCCCCGACGTCATCAAGTCGCTGCGCTCCTATACATCAGCCACTTTCGACTGCCATCTGATGATCTCGCCGGTTGACGATTATCTCGAAGCCTTCGCCAAGGCGGGCTGCGACCGGATCACCGTCCATGCCGAAGCCGGGCCGCATCTGCACCGCTCGCTGCAGACCATCCGCAATCTCGGCAAGAAGGTCGGGGTGACGATCAACCCGGCGACACCGCTCAGCGCCATCGAGAACGTGCTCGACGATGTCGACCTCATCCTGATCATGTCGGTCAATCCCGGTTTCGGCGGACAGAAGTTCATTCCGGCGATGGCGGCCAAGATTGCCGCGGCGAAGTCACTGATCGGCGACCGGCCGATCGAACTTCAGGTCGACGGCGGCGTCACGGTGGAAACGGCGCCGGCGATTGCGCGCGCCGGCGGCAACGTCCTCGTCGCCGGCTCGGCCATTTTCAAGGGCGATACGGTCGAGGATTATCGCCGGACCGTCGCCGATCTGCGTCAGGCAGCCGAAGGGGCACGAACATGATAAAACGTCTGATTATCGGCGGCGTGTTTGCCGCCACACTTGCCGGCCTGCCCGGCCTGTCACTTGCCGGAGACATCGCCAATATCCAGCCGCTAGGCTTCTCGGCCGACGGCAAGGTCTTCGGATTTCAGGAATTCGGCATCAAGGAGGAGAGCGGCAATGTCCCCTACTCCAACACCTATTTCGTCGATACCGACAGCGGTCAGTATATCGAGGGCACGCCCTTCCGCACCGAACTGACCGATAAGGATGCCAATCTTTCCAAGGCGCGGCGGCAGAACCTGACGGCGGCGCGCAGCCAGATGGACAAATACGATCTCCTGACCAATCCCGGCCTGATCGCGGCCTTCAATCCGCCGACCGAACTCGGCTCGCCGACGAAGACGATCCGCTACACCACACTTGCGACCGATGGTCCCCCGAAATCGCCCTATACGCTCTCGCTGGGTGAGATGCCGGTGCCGACATCGAAGGACTGCACGGCGCTCGACAAGCGCGTCATCGGTTTCAGCCTGCAGATGATCGAGAAGGAAGGCGCTCCGAACCGCCAGGCCGCGCGCCAGGCAACGACGGTTCCGGCCGAGCGCATCTGTTCGGTAGAATACCGGATCGGCGGCGCCATGGTCTACCAGCCGGAGGGCGCAAACCCGGTTCACATCGCCCTGGTCCTCGCCTTCGATGCGGCAAGAAACGGACGCTGGATCGCCGTTCCGGTTCATCCCTGAACCCGGATGCCGGAGACGGATTGCCAGGATGGATCGTCTAAGAGCTGCAAAGCCGCCCTACCCCGATCTGATTGCCGGCGCGTTGCTTTGGGGCATGCAGATGCTCGCCGCCGCCATGCTCGGCCTTTATCTCCGCAACGGACTGCAGACGAGCCGGCTGGCCGAGATCGCCGCCCTTTATTTCCTCGGCGGCCTGCTCTCCTGGCCCTTCGCCCTGCCGGTCGCCCGCTTCTTTGCCTATGATCGAGCGCCGGAAGCGCGTTTTGCCGCATTTTTCGTGACGTTGACCGCGGCGACGATCCTGATGACCGCCTTTCTCTTCGCCATGGAATACCGGCTCTTCTATTCGCGCTGGCACGCCCCCTTCGGCAGTTTCGTCTGGGCCTTCCAGTTCGTCTTCACCAGTATCAGCGCCGTCTACCAGTTCCTGGTGATCGGCCTGCGCCTTTTCCTGCCGCTCGGCCTCGTCTGCCTTGTCGTTAGCAGCTATCATCTTGCCAAACGCATGCGTTGAGATTGCCGCCGGTCTTTGCTACAGGGGCGCTAACCTCGATGAATCCTCTTTGAAGTGAAGGCAGCCGCCCATGATCCCGCGTTATTCCCGGCCTGAAATGGTCGCCATCTGGTCTCCCGAAACCAAGTTCCGCATCTGGTTCGAGATCGAGGCGCATGCCTGCGACGCGCTGGCCGAGCTCGGCGTCATCCCGAAATCGGCGGCAAAGACGATCTGGGAAAAAGGCGGCGCCGCCACCTTCGACGTCAACCGCATCGACGAGATCGAGGCCGTCACCAAGCATGACGTCATCGCCTTCCTCACCCATCTCGCCGAGATCGTCGGCCCGGATGCGCGCTTTGTCCATCAGGGCATGACTTCGTCCGACGTGCTCGACACCTGCTTCAACGTCCAGCTGGTACGCGCCACCGACATCCTCATCGCCGATCTCGACCGCCTGCTCGCAGCGCTGAAAACCCGCGCCTTCGAACACAAGGACACCGTCACCATCGGCCGCTCGCACGGCATCCATGCCGAGCCGACGACCTTCGGCGTCAAGCTGGCGCTGGCCTATGCCGAATTCGAGCGCTGCCGCCAGCGCCTCGTCGCCGCCCGCGAGGAAGTCGCGACCTGCGCCATCTCGGGCGCCGTCGGCACCTTCGCCAATATCGATCCGCGCGTCGAGGAACATGTCGCCGCAGCACTGGGCCTGAAGGCCGAGCCGGTCTCGACGCAGGTCATCCCGCGTGACCGCCACGCCATGTATTTTGCCACCCTCGGCGTCGTCGCCTCGTCGATCGAGCGCCTGGCGACCGAAATCCGCCACCTGCAGCGCACCGAGGTGCTGGAGGCCGAAGAATATTTCTCGCCCGGCCAGAAGGGCTCTTCGGCCATGCCGCACAAGCGCAACCCGGTTCTGACCGAAAACCTGACCGGCCTTGCCCGCATGGTCCGCTCCTACGCCCTGCCGGCGATGGAAAACGTCGCCCTCTGGCACGAGCGCGATATCTCGCATTCCTCAGTCGAGCGCATGATCGGCCCCGATGCCACAGTCACCCTCGATTTCGCCCTGTCCAGGCTTGCCGGCGTCATCGAGAAGCTGCTGGTCTATCCCGAGAATATGGAGAAGAACCTCAACAAGTTCCGCGGCCTCGTCCACTCCCAGCGCGTCCTCCTGGCGCTGACCCAGGCCGGCACCTCCCGCGAGGATGCCTATCGCCTCGTCCAGCGCAATGCCATGAAGGTCTGGGAACAGGGCAAGGATTTTTTGGAGGAGCTGCTGGCGGATGCGGAGGTCCGCACGGCGCTTTCGGAGGATGACATCCGGGAGAAGTTCGATCTCGGCTACCATACCAAACACGTCGACACGATCTTCCGGCGGGTGTTTGGCGAGGCGTGAACGATCTGCAATAAACGATACGGCGGCGCCCTTGCAGGCGCCGTTTTTCTGCCGGCATACCTCTCCGTCAGAATCTGTCGGGTGGCTTTTCCCCTTAGTCGCAGCCTGATGTTCAGCTTTTCTCAAGCGGCCGCTGTTTTTGCTTCGGCGCTTTAGCAACCACAGAACGTTTGCGTGCCTCCGCCTTTTTCAACGGCGCCGCTTTCACCACTTCCTCTGTCCTACATACCTCCGTCTCGCCCCGGCCCTTGGCGGCCTTGGCGACCAACTCGTCGAGACGCTTCAACTCCTCTTCATCGAGATTTTCGATGCCGATGAAACGGTTCTCGGCATGGCTCGTCAGGATGATTTCATTGAGCTTGGCCTGGATCGCCCTTGTGTCACGCGTCTGGGCGTTCTGCAGCACGAAAACCATCAGGAAGGTGACGATCGTTGTGGCGGTATTGATGACCAGCTGCCAGGTTTCCGAATAATCGAAGAAAGGGCCAAGTAAGGCCCAGAGGATGACGGCGGTCAGCGCCAGAATGAAGATGACGGGTTTGCCCGCCCATTCCGATGTCTTGGTCGCGAAGTGGGCGAACAGATGCTTCATCGTAACCTCTGAATCCTTCCTCGAACTCCGCTTTCTAAAAACGCCGAGGCCGGCTTGAGGTTCCCCCGGGGATCCGAGATTCCCGGGGGCACGTACTTGCGATTACGCGGCTTCCCGCGCAATCAGCTTGCGATAGAGATGCCAGGTCGCATGGCCGAGGATCGGGATGACGAGCGCAAGCCCGGCAAAGACCGGGATCGTACCGATGACGAGCAGCGCTGCGACGATGAGGCCCCAGAGCAGCACCGGCACCGGATTGGCGACCGTGGCGCGGATCGAGGCGACGACGGCGGAAACGGCACCGACATCACGGTCGAGCAACAGCGGAAAGGTGATGACTGAAATCGCCAGCACGACGAGCGCAAAGACGAAGCCGATCAGATTGCCCCAGATGATCAACTGCATGCCTTCGGGCGTGCCGAAGACCTGGCGGAAGAAATCCGCCATGCTGCGCGGAAACACTTCGCCGAGCAGATTGCTGTAGAGAGTCTGCGCCGTCACCAGCCAGACGACGAAAAGGCCGCAAAGCATCAGCCCGACCGCGATGATCGATGGCAGCGCCGGCGAATGGCGCACGTCGAGCGCATGCGTCCAGGACGTGTCGAGGCCGGCCTCGCGCCGGCGGCTGATTTCATAGAGGCCAATCGCTGCAATCGGGCCGATCAGCACGAAACCCGCCATAAGCGGGAAGACCATCGGTAGGAGGTTGGCGCCCGAGGTCCACAGCGTCAGGAAGACGCCGGCGATCGGATACATCAGGCACAGGAACACGTAGTGGGACGGTTTCTCCATAAAATCCTCGTATCCGCGCTTCAGCGCGTCGAAGACGTCGGCGATACCGATGCGATTGACCACGGGCCGCGCGAAGCTTTCGCCAGCACCCGTCATGACATGAAATGCCGCCATGGCTTTCTCCTCCTCAGCCGAGACCTGGTCGGCGGCGGACGCGCATCGGCGGGCAAGCCGACACGAAATCCGCAACCGGCACTGGAGCAATATAGCAAAGCTCAGCGCCCGTGTCGCTCTCTCGCTTTCACATCCCCTCTTGACATCTTGGGCAAGCTTTCTCACATCGGCGGCACTATGAAAGCCTCAGACGCAGATATCCTCATCATCCCCGGCTACACCAATTCCGGCCCGAGCCACTGGCAGAGCCGCTGGGAGGCAAAACTCAGCACGGCGCGGCGCGTCGAACAGGCCGAATGGACGAAGCCGGTCCGCGAAGACTGGATCGCCCGTATCGCCGAGGAGGTGAACGCCTCGACCCGCCCGGTCATCCTCGTCGCCCATTCGCTCGGCGTGGCCTCGGCCATTCATGCCATCCCGCATTTCCGCAAGCCGGTGGCGGGCGCCTTCTTCGTTGCCCCGCCGGATGTCGCCAATCCCAACATCCGCCCGAAGCACCTGATGACCTTCGGACCCTATCCCCGCGATCCGCTGCCCTTCCCCTCGATCACGGTGGCCAGCCGCAACGATCCGTTCGGCTCTTACGAACATGCCGACGAAATCGCCAGCAGCTGGGGCTCCTTCCTCGTCGATGCCGGGGAAGCCGGTCATATCAACGCTGATTCCGGTCATGGCCCCTGGCCGGAAGGCACGATGGTCTTCGCCCAGTTCCTCAGCCGGCTCTCCATCTGATTGAAGGAAAACCCGCCTCCTCGCTAGTTCAGCAAGTGCTTTCTAAGTCTTTCTTAATGGAATGACAGCAGACTGCACGAAGATTGAAATAAGCGAGAATGCCCGTGAAGAAAGCCCATCCAAAGGCCGAGGATCCGCATGGCGAGGCCGCAACGGCTGAGACAGGCGTCGGCAACGGGGCGGCCGACGAATCCGATCTGGCGGATCGGGAAAGTCGATGGAACCATGCGCTCGTCGGCTCGGGCCTCGGCGTATGGGATCACAACTTTCGTCTCGGCCGAAAATATTACTCGCAGACGTGGAAGACCATGCGCGGCATGGCGCCCGACGAGGAGACCGCCGGCGATTACGAGGCCTGGCTGCAGCTCGTCCACCCCGATGATCGCGATTTCGTCGTCCATGCCATCGAGCGGCAAAATGCCGGCGACCGGGATTTCCAGATTTTCGAATATCGCGAACGCCACCGGGACGGCCACTGGATCTGGATCGACTGCCGCGGCGCCTGCGTGGAATGGGACGAGAACGGCGTGCCGACGCGCATCGTCGGCACGGATACCGATATTACCGCCCGCAAGGAGGCCGAGGAGACGCTGTCGCGTCTGTCGCGCCGGCTCGAACTGGCGCTGGAGATTTCCCGCATCGGCGTTTTCGAGGCGGATATCGACAATGATACGGTCGAATGGGACGACCGCCTCATCGCCATTTACGGACTGCAGGGCGCCGCGCGCCAGATCGCCAGCGACGCCTGGGCGAAAAGTCTGCATCCCGAGGACCGCGAGCGCGTGCTGGGCCTGTCCGACCGTAGCGTCGAAAGCGGCAGTGATTTCCAGCAGGAATACCGCATCATTCGCGGCGACGGCGTCGAACGTGTCATCCGCGCCCGCTCGGCCTTCTTCATCGACGGCAACGGCCACCGCAAGCTGATCGGCGCCAATTGGGACGTCACCGCGGAGGTCGCGCTCCGAAACGAGTTGCAGCGCGCCAAGGATCTGGCCGAGGCCCGCAATCGCGAACTCGAAGCCGCCAAGGAGAGCATCGAGCACCTGGCGCTGCACGATTATCTCACCAGCCTGCCGAACCGCCGCTATCTCGACAAGATGCTGGATGAGCGCTCGGCCGAGTGCCGGGCCAAGGGCCTTGGGCTGGCGATCCTGCATATCGATCTCGACCGTTTCAAGCAGATCAACGACACGCTCGGCCACCGGGCGGGCGACGCCATGCTCAAGCATGCCGCAAGCGTGCTCGGAAATTCCGTCCGCGCCGCCGATTTCGTCGCCCGCATCGGCGGTGACGAGTTCGTCATCCTCTGCATCGTCGATCCCGGGTCGAAGAAGATCGCCGGCCTTGCTCAACGTATCATTCGCGAATTGCGCAAACCCGTCCGGTACGAGGGGCACGACTGCCGTTTCGGCGCCAGTATCGGCATTGCCATCGACAGCGGGCCGAAGCTCGATGCCAAGCAGACGCTGCTCGATGCCGATATCGCGCTTTATCGCGCCAAGGGCCTCGGTCGCAACCGCTTCGAGTTTTTCTCGGCCGCTGCCCGCCGCGACATCATCTCCGCCAAGCACCTTGCCGACGAGATCCTGATCGGCCTCGAGCGCAATGAATTCGTGCCCTTCTATCAGCTGCAGTTCGATGCCCGCACGCTCGATGTCGTGGGCGTCGAAACACTTGCCCGCTGGCAGCACCCAGTGCACGGGCTGCTGACGCCCGATCGCTTCCTCGATATCGCCGAGGATCTCGACGTCGTTTCGACCATCGATGCCCTGATCCTGGAGCGCGCCCTTGCCGACCGCCGCGCCTGGATCAAGGACGGGCTGCCGGTGCCGAAAATATCGGTCAACGTTTCCGCCAGGCGGCTTGCCGATCCCGATCTCGGCAAGAAGCTCCGCGCCCTGAAGATCACGCCTGGCACCATCTCCTTCGAACTGCTGGAATCGATCTCGCTCGACGATTGCGATGAGGCGGTGGCCGCCAATCTGAAAAAGCTGCGCAAACTCGGCATCGACATCCAGATCGATGATTTCGGCACCGGCCACGCCTCGATCGTCAGCCTGCTGCGCTTGAGTCCGAAGACGCTGAAGATCGACCGCGAGCTGATCCGCATGCTGCCGCAATCGGCCGAGCAGCGCAAACTGGTCGGCTCGATCATCGATATCGGCCGCTCGCTTGGCATTCTCGTCATCGCCGAGGGTGTTGAGACGGCGGATCATATCCGCATTCTCGAAGAGCTCGACTGCGACACGCTGCAGGGCTACGCGCTCGCCCGGCCGATGCCGGCCATGCAGATCCCCTCCTTCATCCGCGGCGGAAGTTGGCGCCACGGGCAAACCGCCGCTCGCGCCTTGCAGACGCAGCTTCGTCGCGCGTTGCGAAGCAGAGCTGCCAAATAAAAACCTGCCACAAGCAGCCCGCCATTTCGCCGTCATTTCACCGTAGAGGAAAAGGCGCTAGACTCATCTTGCGAATTCATTCGATTCTCTTGGCGGTATTCCGTAGAATCGGAAACCGGGGCCAGGAAATTCGGAAACCGGGGCCAAGAAAATCCGAAACCGGGGCCAAGAGAATCCGAAACCGGGGAAGGAGCGACAGGCGGATTGTGAAACCCACTCTTTTCCTTTAAGGGGACGCCACGAGATCGATCCACTCGCGCTATCCCAAGAGCGCCAACAACAGAGAATGACCACGATGAACCGTCGCCGCCGTATCTACGAGGGCAAGGCAAAGATTCTGTATGAGGGCCCCGAACCGGGCACTTTGATCCAGTTTTTCAAGGACGATGCCACTGCCTTCAACAAGAAGAAACACGAAGTCATCGATGGCAAGGGCGTCCTCAACAATCGCATTTCCGAATATATCTTCAGCCATCTGAACAAGATCGGCATCCCTACTCATTTCATCCGCCGGCTCAACATGCGCGAGCAGCTGATCAAGGAAGTGGAGATGATCCCGCTGGAGATCGTCGTGCGCAACGTCGCCGCCGGTTCGCTCGCCAAGCGCCTCGGGATCGATGAAGGCGTGGTCCTGCCGCGCTCGATCATCGAATTCTATTACAAGTCCGACGCGCTCGACGATCCGATGGTCTCCGAAGAGCACATCACTGCCTTCGGCTGGGCTAACCCCGCCGAGCTCGACGACATCATGGCGCTTGCCATCCGCGTCAACGACTTCATGACCGGCCTGTTCCTCGGCGTCGGCATCCAGCTCGTCGACTTCAAGATCGAATGCGGCCGCCTGTTCGAAGGCGATCTGATGCGCATCATCCTCGCCGACGAGATCTCGCCGGACAGCTGCCGGCTCTGGGATATCGAGACCCACGAGAAGATGGACAAGGATCGTTTCCGCCGCGATCTCGGCGGGCTGCTCGAAGCCTATTCCGAAGTTGCGCGCCGTCTCGGCATCATCAATGAAAACGAGCCTGTGCGCGGCACCGGTCCCGTTTTGGTTAAGTAAAAGATCGTCTGGTCAAGTAAGGCAGGAAAGACAAAGTGATCAAGGCTCGTGTCACCGTCACGCTGAAAAACGGCGTTCTCGATCCGCAGGGCAAGGCTATCGAGGGTGCGCTCAGTGCCCTCGGCTTCTCGGGCGTCGGCCATGTCAGACAGGGCAAGGTCTTCGACCTTGAACTGGAGGGCGCCGACAAGGCCAAGGCGGAAGCCGACCTCAAGGCCATGTGCGAAAAACTGCTCGCCAATACGGTGATCGAGAATTACGCGATCGCGATCGATTGACGATCACAGCCCCGTCGTCCGGCGGACTTTGAGGATTTGGCGTCATGATGGAAGCAAAGCTGGAGACGGAAGTCTCGAAATATATGAGCTATGTTTTGCGTCATGCGCCGGAATCTGCGGGCTTGACGCTTGATGCCGAGGGCTGGGTGTCGTTCGATGCGCTCGAAAAAGCTCTGACGTCGAAATATGAGGTTTCCCGCGCCGATATTATCGAGATTGTCGAAAACAATCCGAAGAAGCGCTTCACCCTCGCCGATAACAGAATTCGCGCCAACCAAGGTCATAGTGTCGACGTCGATCTCGCATTGAACCGGGTTGAGCCGCCTGCCGCTCTTTTTCACGGCACGTCTCTGACGAGCTGGCCGTCGATCGAGCGCGAAGGCTTGAAGAAGATGCAACGGCACCACGTTCATCTCTCAGCGGATGTCGAAACCGCGAAAATCGTCGCAATGCGCCGCAAGGGTGAACATCTCATCCTGCGCGTCGATGCGGCCCGCATGTTTTCTGAGGGTCATTCTTTCTTTGTCTCCGACAATGGAGTATGGCTCGCCGAAAGCGTTCCAGTTCAATATCTTTCGCTAGACGCAGGGACCCCATGAAATCAGCCGTCGTTCAACTTCCGGGCCTCAACCGCGACCGCGACATGATCGCCGCCTTGACCAAGATCTCCGGCCAGCCACCGGTGACGATCTGGCAGACGGAGACCGAGATCCCCGATGTCGACCTGATCGTCATCCCCGGCGGCTTCTCTTACGGCGACTATCTGCGCTGCGGCGCGATCGCCGCCCGCATGCCGGTCATGCAGGCGATCATCGACAAGGCTGCAAAGGGCGTGAAGGTGCTCGGTGTCTGCAATGGCTTCCAGATTCTCGTCGAGGCCGGCCTGCTGCCCGGCGCGCTGATGCGCAATTCCTCGCTGAAATTCGTTTGCCGCGAGATCAAGCTGGAAGTCGTCAATGCCGAGACGGATTTCACCCGCGCCTATGCGCAGGGTCAGGTCATCCGCTGCCCGGTCGCCCATCACGACGGCAATTATTTCGCCGACGAAGCGACGCTGGCTGCGATCGAAGGCAATGGCCAGGTGGTCTTCCGTTATGCCGAGGGCACCAATCCGAACGGCTCGATCAACGATATCGCCGCCGTCATGAATGAAAAGGGCAACGTGCTCGGCATGATGCCGCATCCCGAGAACCTGATCGAGGCCGCCCATGGCGGTTCGGACGGCCGTGGCCTCTTTGCTTCGGCGCTCGACGTCATCGCCGCCTGAGCCCTGAACTCAAAATCTCTCATCCGGATCTGGAGCAAGATCGATGCGCCCTCGCCTCGCAAACGCCGCCCTGCTGACCGCTCTCGCAGCCACGGTGACAGCCTGCCAGACGCCGGCGCCCACGACGGGCCCGAACCGCAGCGCGCTGCCGACGATGGAACGCGTGGCGCTCAGCGCCAATGCCTGCTGGTTCAAATCGGGCGATCCGGCTTTTGCTGCCTATAAGCTCGCGCCGGAGCTCAATTCCTTCTCCGGCCGGCCGCGCATCCTGCTCGTCCACAAGGGCAGCCCGGAAAGCCGGCCATTGCTCGTCGTGCAGGCCGAGGGAAGCCCGTCGCACCTGCAGGCTTTCGGTCCGATGATGCAGGAGCCGGTCGCCGGCCGCATCACCGCCGACGTCAATCGCTGGTCGGCAGGCAACAAGGCCTGCAGCTGATCGCTCCGATCACGATCAATCCCAGAAAAACGACTTGCTGACTTCGCGTGCCGCATCCGACTGCGACACCCCGATATCCTTGAGCTCGGTCGCCGTCAGGCCTCTCAGTGCGCGCCGGCCTTCCCGCTTCTGATGCCAGAGAAGAATGGCGGCCCAGATCCGACCGAGACGCGTCGGCTCCTCGGCAGGCGTGGTCGGCAGGACAATTTGTCTCCTGTCTTCGTAGGAAACAATCGGTACAATCGGCATTTTCATCTCAGGTAAGGCAGACATTCCAGAATCCTCTTGGTTCGTCCGTTGGATTGTCTCTTACTCTTGACAGGTACAATGTGACAATATATGCAATTGTCACCATGACAAATTGGCTTCCCGATATTTCCCGAGGGTCCGGGCCGGTCTATCTCCGGCTGGCGGACAGCATCGAAACCGCCATATCAAGCGGCGCCCTGCCCGCCGGCAGCAAACTGCCGCCGCAGCGCAACCTCGCTTATGATATCGGCGTGACGATCGGCACGATCGGCCGCGCCTACGCGCTGGTGCACGAGCGCGGCCTGGTCGCTGGCGAAGTGGGGCGCGGCACCTATGTGCTGAACCGCTCCGAGACGCCGCCCGGCGAACAGATCGATCCGCTGACCATCTCGCTTGGCGGTACCCGCGTCCAGGATGCGCCGCCAAACAAGATCCGCTTCGATACGACAGCCGCCCCCGATCTCGGCCAGGGCAAGGTCATCGCGGGTATCCTTGCCGAGATCGGCGAGCAGCATTTCTCCGAGATCTCCTCCTATTCGCGCAATTTTCCGCAGAATTGGTTCGAGGCTGGCCGCCTCTGGCTTGCCCGCAGCGGCTGGACGCCGGAGGCCGCAAACATCGTACCGACTCTCGGCGCCCATGCGGCGGCAATATCAGTCATCGCCGCCGTCTCGGCGCCCGGCGACAAGATCGTCTTCGAGAATCTCACCTATACCCAGGTCAGCCGCAGCGCCCGCCTTATCGGCCGGCGCACGCTGACTGTTGATTCCGATGAGCTCGGTGTCATCCCCGAGGATTTCGAGCGGCTCTGCCAGCAGCAGCACCCGAAGATCGCCTTCCTGATGCCGACCGTCCACAATCCGACGGTGTCGATCATGCCTTATGAGCGGCGCGCGGCAATCGCGGCAATCGCCAGGAAACACGGCGTCTGGCTGATCGAGGACGACCTTTATGGCGGCATGGCCGGCGACGACACACCGCTTCTCGCCTCGCTGGCGCCCGACCGCACCTTCCTCGTCAACGGACTGTCGAAATCGGTCGCCGCCGGCGTGCGCGGCGGCTGGGTCGCCTGCCCGCCGCATTTTGCCCAGCGCATCAGGGTGACGCACAGGATGATCACCGGCGGCCTGCCCTTCATCCTGGCCGAGACCTGCGCCCGCTTGGTCGAAAGCGGCATGGCGCACGAGATCCGCAAGGCAAGTGTCGAGGAGCTCTCCAGGCGCGTCCGGCTCGCCCGCGAACAGTTGCAGGGCTTCGAATTCGAATCGCACCCGCATGCGCCCTTCCTCTGGCTGAAACTGCCGGAACCCTGGATGTCCGGCACCTTCAAGAACGCCGCCTACCGCGACGGCGTGCTGGTCGACGACGAGGACGAGTTCAAGGCGGCGCGCGGCGAGAAGACCTATCACCGCGTTCGCATCGGTTTTTCCTCTCCGAAGACGGGACAGGAGCTGGTCTCCGGCCTGATGATCCTGCGCCGGCTATTGGAAAACGGCGGCTCCGCCTATGACGGTGAAATATGACCTGTTGCAAATACACGTCATAAATCGAAAAAAATGCCTGAGCCTGCCCCGAATACGTCGCGAATCGGACCTTCGTGTTAGCTCTTTGTCATTCCGCCGGGTGAACGGAATCATAAGGACAGCAGATGAGGATCGACTTCGGAAGGGTCGCTCTGCGCTTGTTGGGTATTGCGTCAGTGGCAGTGGTGGTCGGCATGCCGACAATGGCCGGCTCGGCAAATGCCGGCGAGCAGATATTCGATGAATTGCGCTTCGGCGCCTCGACCTCGGTACAATCGGGCCATTCCAGGGAAGACGGCGTCTTTCCGGAGATTACCGCTCTCTTCGATCCCTTCGGCTACGATACGGCGGTCGGCTGGCAGCAACAGCTACTGCATCCTCGTGTGCATCTCGGCACCTCGATCGGCACGTCAGGCGAGGCCAGCCAGTTCTTCAGCGGCTTCACCTGGACGGTCGATTTCAACGAGAAGCTTTTTGCCGAAGCCGGTTTCGGCGGCGTCATCCATACCGGCGATCTCGAGGGCGATGATGACGGCCCGGAACTCGGCTGTCGCGTCCTCTTCCACGAATATCTGGGCGCCGGCTATCGTTTCAGCACCCACTGGAACGTCATGGCCCAGGTCGCCCACTCCTCGCATGCCAATCTCTGCGATGGGCCGAACGACGGCATGACGCGCGCCGGTCTGCAGATCGGCTACAAATTCTAAAGCGTGTCGCAATCTTTCAGATTCGCTCCTTACGCTTTAGGTCTTGCTTTTGCGCATGTCGTTATCGCAAAACCGCTGCACGCTTTTGCGCGACATGCTTTAGGCAGCGACCGCTTTTCATCGTAAGGAAGAAGTTGCCTGCCCGCTGTTGACGGCGGGCATTTTCCTGTCGCGCGCCGTCCCTACATAGGTTAAAGAGCGGAAAACGCGCAACGGCAGGGACTTTCGAGAGCTCATGACCATTCCAAACACCATCCCGATCACGCCGGAACTCATTGCAAGCCATGGCCTGAAGCCAGACGAGTACCAGCGTATTCTGGATCTGATCGGCCGCGAACCGAGCTTCACCGAGCTCGGCATCTTCTCGGCCATGTGGAACGAGCACTGCTCCTACAAATCCTCGAAGAAATGGCTGCGCACGCTGCCGACCAAGGGGCCGCGCGTCATCCAGGGCCCGGGTGAAAATGCCGGTGTTGTCGATATCGATGACGGCGATTGCGTCGTCTTCAAGATGGAGAGCCACAACCACCCCTCCTATATCGAGCCTTATCAAGGTGCTGCGACCGGCGTCGGCGGCATTCTGCGCGATGTCTTCACCATGGGTGCGCGCCCGATCGCGGCGATGAACGCCCTGCGCTTCGGCGAGCCGGATCATCCCAAGACCCGTCATCTGGTCTCCGGCGTCGTCTCCGGCGTCGGCGGTTACGGCAATTCCTTCGGCGTGCCGACGGTCGGCGGCGAAGTCGAGTTCGACGCCCGCTACAACGGCAACATCCTCGTTAACGCCTTTGCCGCCGGTATTGCCAAATCCAACGCCATCTTCCTCTCCGAAGCCAAGGGCGTCGGTTTGCCTGTGGTTTATCTCGGCGCCAAGACCGGCCGCGACGGCGTCGGCGGCGCGACGATGGCCTCGGCCGAATTCGACGAATCGATCGAGGAAAAGCGCCCGACCGTTCAGGTCGGCGACCCCTTCACCGAAAAGTGCCTGCTGGAAGCCTGCCTGGAATTGATGAAAACCGGCGCCGTCATCGCCATCCAGGACATGGGTGCGGCCGGCCTCACCTGCTCGGCCGTCGAAATGGGCGCCAAGGGCGATCTCGGCATCCTGCTTGAGCTCGACAAGGTGCCGGTTCGCGAAGAGAGAATGACGGCCTACGAAATGATGTTGTCGGAAAGCCAGGAGCGCATGCTCATGGTATTGCAGCCGGAGAAGGAAGAGGAAGCCAAGGCAATCTTCGTCAAGTGGGGCCTCGATTTCGCCATCGTCGGCAAGACGACCGACGATCTGCGCTTCCGCGTCATGCATCAGGGCGAGGAAGTCGCCAACCTGCCGATCAAGGATCTCGGCGACCAGGCGCCGGAATATGACCGCCCCTGGCGCGAATCCGGCAAGCAGGCGCCCCTGCCCGCCAATCTCGTCGCCGCACCTGAGGATTACGGCCAGGCGCTGCTTCAGCTCGTCGGCTCCGCCAACCAGTCGAGCCGCCGCTGGGTCTATGAGCAATACGACACGCTGATCCAAGGCAATTCGCTGCAGCTTCCGGGCGGCGATGCCGGCGTTGTGCGCGTCGACGGCCATCCCTCCAAGGCGCTCGCCTTCTCTTCCGACGTCACTCCGCGTTATGTCGAGGCAGACCCCTTCGAAGGCGGCAAGCAGGCGGTCGCCGAATGCTGGCGCAACATCACCGCAACAGGCGCCGAACCGCTCGCCGCCACCGACAACCTCAATTTCGGCAATCCCGAAAAGCCCGAGATCATGGGCCAGTTCGTTCAGGCGGTGAAGGGCATCGGCGAGGCCTGCCGCGCGCTCGACTTCCCGATCGTGTCAGGCAACGTCTCGCTCTACAACGAGACCAACGGCGTCGCCATCCTGCCGACCCCGACGATCGCGGGCGTCGGCCTGCTGCCGGACTGGCGCAAGATGGCCCGCATCGGCGCCGCCAACGATGGCGATAGGGTCATCATGATCGGTGTCGACGGCAGCCATCTCGGCCAATCCGTCTATGTCAGAGACGTGCTTTCCAGCCGCGAAGGTCCGGCGCCGGAGGTGGATCTGTTTGCCGAGCGCCGCAACGGCGATTTCGTCCGCTCCGTCATCCGCAACGGCCAGGCGACCGCTTGCCACGACATCTCCTCTGGCGGCCTTGCCGTGGCGCTCGCTGAAATGGCGATGGCCTCGGGCAAAGGCCTGACGATTGATCTGAGCGAAGGCAAGGGCGCGCCGCATGCGCTGCTCTTCGGCGAGGATCAGGCCCGCTACGTGCTGACGTTGCCTGCCGATGTCGCCGATTTCGTCTGCGTCAATGCCGAAGGTGGCGGCGTTCCCTTCCGCCGTCTCGGCACGGTCGGGGGAACGGCGCTCATCGTCGGCGATCTCATCTCGCTGCCGATTCAGCAATTGCGCGATGCCCATGAATCGTGGTTCCCTGATTTCATGGAAGGCCGCGGCGAATTGGCCGCGGAATGATGCGCAAGGAGTAACGATCATGGCCATGAAACCCGGCGATATCGAAGACATGATCAAGGCTGGGATTCCCGGTGCCAAGGTGACGATCCGCGATCTGGCGGGCGACGGCGATCACTACGCCGCCGAAGTCGTCGCCGAAGCCTTCCGCGGCAAGAGCCGCGTGCAGCAGCACCAGATGGTCTACGAGGCGCTGAAGGGCAATATGGGCGGCATACTGCACGCGCTGGCGTTGCAGACCTCCGCGCCGGATTGACATGCCAGCTTCGGCCGGTTGACGCTTTGAAATGAAACAGACCCGGGTGGAAGGATTCCTTCCTGCCGGGTCTTTGGTTCTCTGCAAAGCGGTTCCAGATGACAAAGGCGTCCGGACTCGTTGTGCGCCGTACTTCAACCTCCCCGTTCCTGTGCCTGTCACAGCGCGCGCGTGTCCTTATGCTCAAGGGTGTCCTCGCGGCGTCGCGCCCGTCCATAAGGATGACGGACCTGTGGCCGTGTTCCAGAGAGGTCCAGCATCACCTCACGCGAGATGGCGTAAGATCGTTCGCGCGAGTTGCGACCGCCTTAAGCTGGCGCGCAACCATTTAGATCAGGCTGATACGCTGACCCGCTGCGGCGGATCGCTTCACGGCGTCGATAACCTTCAAGGTTTCCAGTCCCTCTCGTCCGCTCACCAGCGGTGCTTCCTCGCCTCTGATGACCCTGCAAAGCTGGCGTATCTGCAGGACGAGCGGATCCTCGTTCTCAATTTTGGCGCGATTACATTCGAACGGTTCCATCCAGCCCCTGTTGCCGGGATTGCTCCACATGTTGAGTGACGGCACCGACAGCGACCCGTGGGTGCCGCCGATCATGTAGCAGGCCTCCTCAGTTTTAGGATAAGCGGGGTTTTCGCCGGTCGTCATCTCCCAACTCCAGGGCGCGACAACGGAATCCGAAACGGAAGCAGAACCGAGAATTCCGTTCTTGAACTCGATGAGGATCACCGCGGTCTCCTCAACGGCGTTTCCGCGAACCGCGTTGGATTCGCGTGCCTGGACCGCAGTGACCTCCCCGAATAGGTAGCGAAGGTTGTCGATGTCGTGGATCAGGTTGAGAAAGATTGGCCCCGCTCCGCGTTCGCGCCGCCAGGCAATATCGAAGTATTCGTCCGGCTTGAATAGCCAGAACATCGCATTCACGACCAGTATCCGCCCGAGCTTTCCGCTTTCGATGATCTGTTTAGCTTTTTGCATCATCGGATTATGTCGGCGATGATGTCCGGTCAGCAACGGGATTCCTTTGGCCGCCGCCGCCGCGATGAGCTCTTCGCCGGCGGCAATGTCGTCGGCGATTGGCTTCTCGATCAATGCCGGGATGCCGGCCTCTACGGCCTCAAAGCCGTTCCTGACATGGATCTGGTTGGGCGTCGCGATGATGACGCCGTCAGGGCGAGCTGCGGCGATCATTTCAGCGAAGGTCGAAAACCATTTAGCGCCGACCTCACTTGCGATCACCTTTCCAACCGGGGTCGGGTCGACGATCGCGACAAGCTCCGCCATCGGTTCGTCCAGCACGTGTTTGATGTGACGCCTTCCGATAAGCCCCGCGCCGAGGACCGCCAGTTTGACTGCGGGAGCCATTGTCAGTCCTTCTTCGGCGCCTTGAGCATCGTCGCGATGCGGCGGATTCCGAGCTGATAGCCTTCCGTACCAAGACCGGCGATGACGCCGTCGGCGCGGTGGGAAACGAAGGAATGATGACGGAAGCTTTCGCGCTTATGCACGTTGGAGATATGGATCTCGATGATGGGACCCTCGAACGTGTTCAAGGCGTCGAGGATGGCAAGCGACGTGTGCGTGAATGCAGCCGGATTGATGATGATGCCGACTCCGTCTTCGCGCGCTTCGTGGATCCAGTCGATGATTTCATATTCACGGTTGCTCTGGTGGAAACGGATCTCGTGGCCGAGTTCCGAGGCCAGTTTCCGGCAGTCTGCCTCGACGTCGGCCAGCGTCTCGTGACCATAGATGTCAGGCTGACGCTTGCCGAGCAAATTCAGGTTTGGGCCGTTGAGAACGTAGATCAGGCTCATTGCAATTGTCCTTGTGAGGGGCGTTGCCAAGCTCAGGCAAACGCTATTTCCTGGAATGCGAAATCCGGATCGGATTCGTAAAGATCGGCCCGCAGCCCCAGCCGGCCCGCTTGCAGCGCGGGGGCCGCGACATCGCGCGCCGCTTCGAGGACAGCCTTCAACAACTCCCGCTTCGTCTCAGCCGGCCGGCCAGGCGCCACGCGGACGACTATCTGGATGAAGTGATTGTCCGGATGTTCGTCCCCGACGCAGGAGAAGGTCGCCTCCCTGGCGAAGGTCCGCACGGCAGTGGGCTTGACCAGGCCTCCGTCGCGCACCCGATGGTGGACCGCTCTGGTCAATTCATCGATCGCCACCCGTTCGGCAGCACCCTGGCTATAGTCGATAATGATGTGCGGCAAGGCATGTTCTCCCGGTCAGGCTGGAGCTCGGCACAATTCTTCGAAGTGACGCGACATGCGTTCCGCATCCGGTTTTACACCCGTGAACAGTTCAAAGGCCGCCGCGGCCTGGAACACGGTCATGCCGCCGCCCGGCAAGGTCCTGCACCCCCTCTTCTCTGCCAGGGCCAGAAGTTCGGTCACGAGCGGCATGTAGACGATATCGGCGACCCAGTGACGTGGATGAAGCCATTCCGGTTCGATCGGGAGACCCGGATGACTTCGCATGCCCGTCGGCGTAGCGTGAATCAGCCCGTCGGCCGAAGCGAGCGCCGCACCGACTTCCCTGACCGGCTGCGCGCAGGTTCTTGAAAAGCGTCGGTTGAGCTGATCGGCAAGCGCGGCGGCGCGATTTGTGTCCTGGTCGAAGATCGAGAGCATCGCGATACCGAGCTTGATTGCCGCGTGCGCTACGGCGACCCCTGCGCCGCCTGCGCCGAGCAGGACGGCATGAGTTTTGGCGACACCGGGCATACCGCGCTCGAAATTCTTGTAGAAGCCATACCAGTCCGTATTGTGCCCGATCCGCTCTCCATCCCGAAACACGACTGTGTTGACTGCTCCGAGCATCTCGGCGTCCTCGGACAGGCTGCTAAGATGGGCGATGACCGTCTGCTTGCACGGGTGCGTGATGTTGCTTCCTGCGAAGCCGCGGTCTTCGAGTTCTACGAGCAATTCAGGCAGCGCAGAAGCGGGTAAACTGCGCACGGCGAAATCGACGAGCTCGTAATGGTAATCCAGTTCCAAGTGCCGCGCCTCGGTTTCGTGCAGTGCGGGCGACTTCGACATCTGGATGTCGGCCCCGATCAGACCGACGAGGAATTTGTTGTTGTTCATTTCGATAGCCCCATCAGCTCAGTGATGTGCGAGGATCTCGCCAAGGAAAGCCTTGGTGCGCTCATGCTTCGGAGACTTGAAGAAGACCTCGGGCTCGGCCTCCTCTATGATCTCGCCGGAAGCCATGAAGATGACCCTGTCTGCAACCTGACGGGCGAAGCCCATTTCATGGGTGACGCAGATCATGGTCATGCCGTCGCGTGCGAGACCGATCATCGTGTCCAGCACTTCCTTCACCATTTCCGGATCGAGCGCCGATGTCGGTTCGTCGAACAACATCGCCTTGGGTTCCATGCAGAGCGCCCGGGCAATGGCGACACGCTGTTGCTGCCCTCCGCTGAGCTGAGCGGGATACTTCTCCGCCTGATCAAGGATTCGAACCCGTTCGAGGTACTTTCTCGCCAGCCTCTCGGCGTTGGCCCGGCTGGTTCCGCGGACCCTCATAGGCGCAAGCGCGCAGTTCTGCAGAACGGTCATGTGCGGGAACAAATTGAAGTTCTGGAACACCATCCCGACTTCGCGCCGAATGGCATCAACCGCCTTGCTTGTGCCGTCGAGCAACTGTCCCTCGACGACAATCCTGCCTTCCTGGATCAGCTCGAGAGCGTTGATGCAGCGTATCAACGTCGACTTGCCGGAACCCGAAGGTCCGCAAAGTACGATCTTCTCGCCTTTGCGAACCGACAGGCTGATGTTTTTCAGCGCATGGAAGGAGCCGTACCATTTCTCCACTCTATCAAGAGATATCAATGTCGACTGATCATTAGCGGAACTGAGCACGGCGCCCTCCATATATGCTTTACTTGACGGTGAACGGGATGTTGGGGATGGATTCCGGGAACGTCGGCAGATCGATGTTCATCCACTTCTTGGTGATGGCTGCAAGTTCGCCATTAGCCTTGATCTTGTCGAGGAAGGCATTGACGGCCTCGTTCCAGTCCTTCTCGCCCAGTCGCGTCCCAACGCCATTGTAAGTCGTCAGGAAGTCGATCTTGCGCTCGTAGGTGCCGGCGCTGGCAGCATCGAGCCGCTGTCCGTAGAACATGTTGCCCCCGACGGCCTTGACTTGTCCGGAGACCAGCGCCTGAATGGTTGCGGCGTCGTCGTCGAAGCGGCGGATGGTGGCCGTCGACCCCATCGCGTCGGTAATGGCCTTGTCCTGCGAGCTGGACTTCGGCACGCCGATTTCCCAGCCGGCAACATCGGCAGGCGTTTTTGCGCTATCGGCCTTTGCCGCATAAAGTGAGATCGTGTTCGCCGCGTATGGCTTGCTGTACTGGATTGATTTGGCGCGCTCTTCCGTCATGGCCATGGTGGCGAACAGGATGTCGACCTTGCCGGTGGTCAGGGCCGGAATGCGGTTGGCGACGGCAAGCGGTTGGAACTGGACCTTAACTCCGAGCTCCTTGGCGAAGAGTGTCGCGACATCGGCGTCGAATCCGTCCTGCTTGCCGCTCGTGTTGACGAAGCCCCATGGCGCGTTGTCGCCCTGAATGCCGACGACGATCGTGCCCTTGGCCTTGATCTCCTCGACAGTCGCTGCGGAAGCTGCAGCCGCGCCGACCGTGGCGAAGGCGGCCGTAGCCAGGGCCATTCCAAGAATTTGTCTGCGATTGCTATACATTCCATTCTCCTCCTCTGTGGTCTTTGCTTCGGGCGAAGCAAGGTTATCGGACAGCTTTCGCCATCCGTTTTTCGAGGCCGCTCCCGATGTGGGAGAGAGGCCAACAAATGATGAAGTAGATTATTCCGACGATCCCAAAGACGAGCAGCGGGCGGTAGGTCTGGTTCGAAATGATCTGTCCGGCACGGGTCAGCTCTATGAAGCCGACGATTGCGGCGAGCGATGTTCCCTTGATCAGCTGAACGAGAAATCCGATGGTTGCAGGCATGGAAATCTTCAGCGCCTGCGGCAGGATAACGTCCCTCATTCGGGAGATGTAATGCAGCCCGAGTGCGTTCGCGGCTTCGGTCTGGCCCTTCGGAACGGCTTCGATCGAGCCCCGCCAGATCTCGCCCAGGAAGGCGCTCGCATGGAGGGTGAACGCGATTGCCACAGCGATCCATGCATTGACGTCGACGCCCAATAGCGCGACGCCGTAGTAGACGACGAAGAGCTGCATCAGGAGCGGCGTGCCCTGGAAGAGCGCGATGTAGCCCGACGATACGAAACGTGCGAAGCGGTTCTTCGACGTGCGCACCAGAGCGATCAGGATTCCAAATACACCTCCGCCGACGAAGCCGATGATGGCCAGCAGCACAGTCCACTTCAGACCCTGCAAGAGGAAGAACAGCTCGTTTTCGCCGATGGGACCCATGAACGCCTCCTATCGGGTTGGGTAGTTGAAGTAGTAACGGGAGATGAGGGCGAAGATGCCCATCATCAGGCTCGAGATGACGAGGTAGATTGCGGTCACGCTGAAATAGACCTCGAAGCTTCGGAAAGTGTCGGATTCGATCCGTTGGGCCGCCGAGGTCAACTCGTAGGCGGCGATCGAAGTGCAGACCGAAGTCGTCAAGGTCAGCATCACGAACTGGCTGGTCAGGGACGGATAGATCGCCCGCAGAGCCGGCTTCAGAACGATCAGCCGGAACACATCGGCCTTATGCAAGCCCAACGCAAAGCCTGCCTCAACCTGTCCCTTGTTCACGCTTTCGACGCCGCCTCGAATGATCTCAATCGCATAGGCGCCGCCATTGATCCCCAGCGCGATGATAGCGGTAGCGGTGGGGTTCAGTCGGATGCCCATGAGCGGAAGTGCGAAGTAGATAAAGAATATCTGCACCAGGAACGGTGTGTTTCGGACAATCTCGACGAAGGTAATCACCGGAGCTCGAACGAGTTTGTTCTTGGATGTTCTTGCAGCGACGCCGAGAATACCGATCGCGAGCGCAAGGATCATTCCGGCAACCGCAAGACCGAGCGTCCCAAGCGAACCCCAAAACAATTCTGGGGCGCGGTCGAAGACCGCACCAAAATCGAACGTATAACCCATATGTTGACTTCCTCCCTCCGACGCGGCTCACGCCGCGCCGGCGCCGGATCAGCGAACCGGCCCGAATAATCCTTCGGCCTTGTCGTACAGTTGTTTCAAATGCGTCTCATGCGGGGCGGACCCTGCGAGTGGGACTTCCACCGAGATCGCCGCGGAGCTAGCGACCGCTGCGACGAGTTCCTTCAACGGCAATTCGCCCTCCCCCGGTGCGAACCGCCCGCCTCTAGCTTCAGCGATCATCTCCTCTGGTGTCACCGGCGCCGCTCCAGCGACATCGCACAACTGAACGTGCTTTACCCAGCCGATCTCGGTTCGGAGCGAGGCGAGCGTGCCGCCATTCCTGAAGAAATGTACTCCGTCGACAAGGACGCCGGCATTGCGGGCACCACTCGCCTTCACAAGGCCGACGCTGTCCTGGAAGGTTTTAATCACCCGCCAACCCATGTTCTCGATGTCGACAGCCAACCCGTAGCGGTCCGCAAGGCCGCAGAGATCCGAGAAGTTCGATGCCAATCTGGCTTGGTCAGGATCATCTCCGCAGACACTGAGCCGGCGTGCTCCAATGTTCGCAGCCGCGGCGACTGTGGCCTCCACCGACGCCGCGTCGAAGGAGGGGTCGATTACGAAGAACTCGATATCGAAAACCTCGACGCCTTCACCCGTAAGCACGGATTTCAGCTCGCCTGCAGCTGAACTACCGACAGGCAATTCGTAGTAAGGCGCACCAGGGAACGCCGGATTCAGTCTGAGCCCGATCCTGGAAAATCCCGCGCGCGCTGCGGCCTTCGCAAATTCCACGGGAGACAGCAATATTGATGAGAAGTGCGCGACGCCAATCAGGCGCGCCGATTTCGATGTTGCGGGGGCCATCACGCGATTCCCTTCGTCGCGAGATGGTTGCGAAGATTGGTGCCGGTGCGATGAATGTGCTGGCGGAGCTTTTCGCAGGCATAGTCGACATCACGCGCGACCGCTCCCTGGGCAATCTCGCTGTGCTCCTGCCCTACATTGCGGTCCCCCGACGTACGGATCAGGAAGACCCGGCGATATCGGTCGTTGAGATTCAGCAGAAGACTGCAGAAGTGAAGTAGCAGAGGTTTGCCACAGCCCGAGATCAAGGTGAGGTGGAATTCGCGGTGAAGCGCTTCCCAGTGCTCCAGCGTTTCCGGACGCGCGGCGTCGCGCTCCGTGCGGTTTAGACGATGAAGCGCACGCATAATGTTGCCCTCCCATTCGACGTCGCCAAGACGCATGGATTCACGCAGCGCGAAAACCTCGAGCTCCTCGCGCAGGCTCGTGACCTCTTCGAGATTAGCCAGCGAGATCGGCGCGACGCGGTAGCCTCTGTTGTCCTGAAACTCGACCAGGCCGTCTGAAATGAGCCGGGCTAGGCCCTCCCGCAACGGGCTCAGACTGACATTGAAAGTCTTCCGCGCCTTGTCGAGATTGATCTTGCTGCCCGCTTCCAGTTCACCGGAGATGATCGCCTCCCGAAGACGCGATGCGAGCTGACTGCCGATGGTGTTCTTGCCATCGTCGAGGAAGCCGGCTGACGGCCCGTCTCCTGTCAACGGCCCAAGAGAGCTGTCGTCGGCCGAGTCCATCTTTCCTCCAAGCAATTCAACCAAGTTTCGATGATCGATATAATAAACGATTATCTATGTCAACTTGATATGGTCAAAAAGCACTGAATGCCCACGTCTTTGCCTGTGGAAATTCGTGTTAATCAAGTTATTACAGTTAGTTATTTGCCATCAGGCACGATTCCGTCTCTGCCATGAGCGTTGAAAATTCAATGAGTGGCTTGACCGATAATCGATTATTCTGATAGTCGAGCCTCATTGGGAGGTAGCCTTATGGCAATCAGGACCGAAAGCGAGTTGACGCCTGCCGTCCTCGCCGTGATGAACCGCACCGAAGATCCACGGTTGCGAGATATACTCGTTGCGATGGTGAAGCATCTCCACGCATTCGTGCGGGAAGTCAGGCTGTCGGAAGTCGAGTTTCGCGAAGCGACCGCCATCCTCAACGAAATTGGCCAGCTGAAGACCGACAGCCACAACGAATTCGTGCTCATGGCAGGATCGCTTGGCGTCTCCTCGCTTGTATGCCTGCTCAACAACGGCGACAACGGGCAGACAGAGACTTCACAGTCGCTGCTCGGGCCGTTCTGGCGGCTCAACTCTCCGCGGGTCGAAAACGGCGGAACCATCATCCGGTCGGAAACTCCGGGAACACCCTTGTTCGTCCACGCGAAGGTGGTTGATCGGGGAGGTAAGCCCATCCCAGGCGCCGAGATAGACGTATGGCACGCCTCTCCTGTCGGCCTTTACGAGAACCAGGATCCTGATCAGGCGGAAATGAACCTGCGCGGCAAGTTCACTACGGACGACGAGGGTCGGTTCTGGTTTAGAACGGTCAAGATGGTCGGCTATCCCATCCCTGTCGACGGAGTCGTAGGTCGGCTTCTCCAAGCGCAAGGCCGCCACCCCTACCGACCTGCTCATCTGCACGCGCTGATCTTCAAAGAGGGATACAAAACCCTTATTTCCCAGGTCTTCGACCCGAGCGATCCGAACATTGAATCCGATGTGCAGTTTGGCGTCACCGCGGCTTTGACAGGCGACTTTGTCCGTCATGACGAGCCGCACCCATCCGACATGGACGTCAGTGGCCCGTGGTTCTCGCTCGACTACACCTACGTCATGGAGCCGGGCGAGGCCATTCTGCCGCGTCCCCCGATCAAGTAACGAAACCAGCAGAGCCACATCATGATTACGGAAAAAGAACGCCAGGCGGCAGCCGACGCACTGCTGAAGGCAGAAACCGAACGCAAGCCCATCGTCCAGCCGAGCAGGACATATCCGAATTTGGAACTTGAAGACGCTTACAAGATCCAAGCACTTTGGGCGCAGGCGCGGATTGCAAAGGGCGCGCGGATCGCGGGTCATAAGATCGGACTGACATCGCGGGCGATGCAGATGGCCTCGAAAATGACCGAGCCCGACTACGGCGTCATTCTCGACGACGCCCTTTTTAACGACGGAGCGCAGATCAAGGCGGAGCTCTTTATCAAGCCTCGCCTCGAAGTCGAACTCGCCTTCGTGATGGGTGAGGATCTCGAGGGACCGGGCACTCGGATCTATGATGTCATGCGCGCGACGGAGCTTGTCGTCCCTGCGCTTGAGATCATCGATTACCGAACCGAGGTGCCCAGAGCGATCACCGATACGATCGCCGACAACGCTGCTTTTGGAGCGATCGTCGTGGGTGGTCGTATCATCCGGCCAATGGATATTGACATCCGCTGGGTCGGCGCGACCCTTTCGAAAAACGGCATCATCGAGGAATCGGGTGTTTCCGCAGCTATAATGGGGCATCCGGCCGCGGGTATCGCCTGGCTCGTGAACAAGCTCCATGCCATCGGAGGCGGCTTGAAGAAGGGCCAGATTGTGCTTGCCGGCTCGTTCACCCGCCCCGTGGACATCGTCAAGGGCGATGTCATCCAAGCCGACTACGGTCCGGTCGGCTCCATCGGCGTCTCGTTCGTGTGAGGCGCCGATGGAACTTCCCGTCAATCACTTCAAACGGAAACTGAGAGCCGGTAAAAGCCAGATCGGTCTCTGGTGCGGCCTTCCCGGAAGCTACGCGGCAGAAATCGTCGCGCCGTCGGGCTTCGACTGGCTGCTGTTCGATACCGAGCACTCTCCAAGCGACGTCCTCACCGTCCTACCGCAATTGCAGGCGGTCGCGCCTTACGACGTTTCCCCAGTCGTACGCCCGGCATTCAACGATCCCGTGCTGATCAAACGCTTTTTGGACATCGGCGTTCAGACGCTCCTCGTTCCCTATGTGCAGAACGAAGAGGAAGCGAAGGCAGCGGTCGCCGCCATACGGTATCCGCCGCACGGCGTTCGCGGGGTCTCCGCCTTGACGCGCGCCACCCGCTTCGGGCGCGTGCCGAACTACGCGCGGATTGCCGAACAGGAGATCTGCCTGCTTCTGCAGATCGAGACCCGAGAGGCACTCGGTCGGCTAGAGGCCATCGCAGCGACCGAAGGCGTCGACGGCGTCTTCATCGGCCCCGCCGATCTGGCGGCCAGCTTCGGTCATCCCGGCCAACCGGGGCATCCTGAGGTGGTCGCGGCGATCGAAGACGCGATCGGACGCCTGAAAATTCTTGGAAAGCCGGCAGGCATCCTCACGCCGGACGAGACGTTTGCAGCCCGCAGCATTTCGCTCGGGACGTTGTTCACCGCCGTTGGCGTAGACGTCGCCCTTCTTGCGAGAGGATCCGAGGCGCTGGCAGCCCGGTTTGCATCTTAGGGAGTTCGCGCCGATGTCGACGCGGAAGAAAGTTCTGTCCGAGATAGCGCCCGCGGGCGTAATCCGGGCCGCCGTCAACATGTCGAATGCAGCCTTGGTCCGGTGGGACGATCAGGCGGCCGCATTGATCGGTCCAAGCGCTCTGATCGGACACAAAATTGCCGAGCAACTGGATTGCGGACTGTCGCTGATCCAGCACGGCTCGGCCGCCGACATCCTCGCCGCTGCGGATCGCGGCGAGTGGGACATTGCTTTCATTGCCTCGGATGCATCCAGAGCCGACCGGTTCTCCTTTTCACCCCCCTATATGTCCGTCAAAGCGACCTATATGGTGGCTGAGGCTTCAGCGTTCCGGACGGTCGGAGACCTCGACATTGAAAGCGTGCAAATCGCCTCCGCAAGAAGTGCCGCCTATACGAAGCAGCTCGAACGTATCCTTGAAAAGGCCACTGTCTCGCATACTGACAGCCCGGCAGCTGCCATCGATCTCCTTGTCGGGTCGCAATGCGACGCGGCTGCGGGGTTGACCGAATTCCTCGTTCAGACTTCGGAGCGGATTTCCGGCTTCCGACTAGTGGAGGGAGCGTTCTCCGAAATTCCCCAGACGATCGCCGTGCACCGAAGATCCGTTCATGCCTCGGCCTTCTTTGCGGATTTCATACGCCGTCTGAGCGAAACTGCTGCGGGAGACGTTGACTTGGCCGGCGACGGTGAAGAGAATCTCCCATGATGGCGGCGTGCGAAATGGGTCGAGCTTGATCCCGCGCTCTCCGAGCGGCAAAAACTCTGCAATATCTACAACAAGTTCAGATCTTCGACCAGAACGACGTTTCCTTCCTCTCTTTCACGTAGCAATTCAACACCACCACATCGCCCTCAATCTACGCTGCCGACGGAACCCAGCCCTCAAGCCGGCAGCTTGTTCTGCTCCGGAGAGGCAAAGACCGACGCCGGCATCGGCCCCGAGGTCATCAGTGTGAAATCGAACGGCGCCTTCAGATCAGGCCCTAGCACATATTGCCGATGAACGCGCAGCTGGTCTTTGCGAATCTTGCGGTAATGTTCGCGCGTCAGCATCTGCTTGACACGAATGAGCAGGATCTTCGCCGGAGGCGCATCTGCATGGCCCGAGACGGCAACGACCGGCACCTTATAGAAATTGATCGAATCGGTCAGGCACTGCACGTCGAGCCAGGAGATCTCCGGACAGCGGGCGATCAAGCCGACGCGGGCGCGAAGCACGCTCGCCGACGACAGCAGTGCGCATTGCAGAATCGCGCTGCCGAGCGTGGCGAACACCACGCGCTTGCCCCTGAATATCTCCGGCTCCCTCTCGAGCAATAGGCCAACGACATGGGCGGCAACGCTCGATCCCATGCTATGCGAGGAGATCACATATTCGTCCGCCTCTTCGTCCAGTGCTGCACGCACGGCAGTGGCCCGATCCTCCAGCCAGTCGTTGAAATCGGCCCGGTCCATCCGGCCGAGCGCCACTGCCATTTCCCAATCGGCAAAGAGATGCAGCGTATGGAAGCGTTCGGAAAACGGCAGGAAGGCGAAGATGAAGAAGCAAAGCCCCAGCGGCCCGCTCCAGAGCAAGTGCCAAGCTGAAAAACCGAGCACATAGGGCAGGATGGCGATCTGTGCCGTCACCACGATCGCCAGCGCTGTCAACAGGAACGGAAAGAGGAAGAACAGGCCGAAGCGCCAGGCATGGCGGAAATATCCCCGCATCCCGCCTTCGAGCATGATCTCAACGCAGCTTCTGAAGCCTGCCATGATCTGGCTCAGCGTGTTGCCGTCGCGCAGCCTGCTTACCAGCGCATCATGATCGACCATGTGGATCCGGCTCTTCGTCTGCCAGCCAGGGGAACCGGTCTCTTCGCCGGCCGCCGCTTTGTCGGCGCCCACGGGCGCCGCTTTTGCGGCTGCCCGTTCGCCCGTCGTGACCACGAAACTGAGGGGATCACTTCCTGCCTCCGGCGCGCCCGTTTCAACCGAATAGCCCCAGACGGCGGCACTCTGCCTGGCCGAACGCTCGTAGCGTGCTCTGTGGGCAACGCCATCGAGCGGCTCGAAGCCCGTAAAATGCAGGACGACCCGCTTCTCGATCAGTTTCATTCCACTCTTCCGGCCGGACGAATGGCCGGCATGTTCCTGCGATCCGGCTGCTGCGCCCTGATAGGGGCAAAAAAGCAGCCATGGTCTCGAAGCTGTCTTGCTAACCGAACTCTTCCGGAATTCAATAGCATCCATGTCGTTTGCATCACGAACGGAGGGGTTTTGTGGCCGACCTAGTCAAAGAATTGATATCAGGCGTCGTCGACAGCGTGCTGAAGGAGATCCTGAAAAAAACCACCGGCCGCGCCACGACGAAGCGCAGGAGGCGTAAGACACGCCCCGCCGCGACGACGAAGGTTGCGCGCAAGACGACCTCGGCCAAGCCTAAGCCTGCCCGCAAACAGGTCAGTAAGCGCCGCACCGCCGCTGGCCGCAGCCGCCAGCGACGCAGCTAAGGCACGATCAAATGTGAGCGGTTTCGGACGAATTCTGCGGTGCTCTTGGGGAGTTATGAACCGACGATGCGCATTTTGAAAATCATTATCGCGGCCGTCGTCGCGATCTGTCTCATCGCCGTTGCCGGCGTCTACGCCCTGTCGGAGATGCGCCTTTCCAGGACCTACGACGTTGCGGTTGCCGATTTCACCGTCAAGACGACGCTGCCTGCCGCGGAAACCGAACGTCGCGCCCGCACGCTGATGTGCGGCGGCTGTCATCACGATGCCGGTAACGTGCTCATCGACGAGCCGGGCGTCGGCCGCATCGTCGCGCCGAACCTGACCCGCTTCGTACCCATGTACAGCGATGCTGAGCTCGTGCGCCTCATCCGCCATGGCGTCAAGAAGGACGGTACCGGCGCCTTCATCATGCCGGCTAGCAACTTGGCCAATATCACCGATGATGACATGGCAGCGATCATTGCCTGGATGCGCAGCCTGAAGCAGCTTCCAGATGCGGTGGCAGGAACGACGCAATGGGGGCCGCTCGGGCGAATCGGCCTGGCGCTCGACAAGATCCCATTCGAGGCCGATCTGGTGCCTGCCCTCATCACCCCTGCCGCGACGCGTCCGGCCGATATCGGCGAATATGCCTTCAGGACCGGTTGCAGCCACTGTCATAATCTCGATACGGCAAAGCAGTCGGAAGCCTTCCTGGCGCCGGCGCTTAAGCCCCTGGCGCAATCCTATTCGGCTGCCGATTTCAAGACGCTGCTGCGCACCGGCAAGGGTGTCGGCGGCCGCGATCTCGGCGTGATGACACAGGTTTCACAATGGGATTTCAGCCATTTCACCGATGCCGAAATCGAGCAGATTCAGACCTATCTCACCAATCGACCGTAACGCGACGGCAACAACCCCGGCAACGGCCTGCGCGAACTGGTCTTTTTTTGGTTCGGGCGGCTGGAATTCCTGCTGTTGCATGCTATCTAAAGGCAACGATTGAAACGGTGGGCCTTTAACCCGCCTGTTGAAAGGATTAGGTCCCATGAGCGGCATTCACGAATTCATCGGCAACGAAATCAAGACCAACGACGTCGTCCTCTTCATGAAGGGCACGCCGCAGTTTCCGCAGTGCGGTTTCTCCGGCCAGGTGGTGCAAATTCTTGATTACATCGGCGTCGACTACAAGAGCGTCAACGTGCTCGCCGATTCGGAAATCCGCCAGGGCATCAAGGATTATTCCAACTGGCCGACGATCCCGCAGCTTTACATAAAGGGCGAGTTCGTCGGCGGCTGCGACATCGTCCGGGAAATGTTCCAGGCTGGTGAGTTGCAGCAGCATCTCCAGGAAAACGGCATCACCGTGCGCGGCGCCGCCTGACCGGTCACCGGGCGTCCGCCCGGTTTCCAAATCTGTAATCTTGAGTCCGAGGCGCTGCGGCCAGCAGCGCCTTAGCCTGTTTGTGGGAATTCATTGTGACAGATTCATCACAAGCCGTGTCCGCGGGCCGCTTGCCCATGGGCAGGCGAGAGTTTATCGCGCTCGCCGCCTTCCTGATGGCCGTCAACTCTCTGGCGATCGATATCATGCTGCCCGCCTTGCAGCAGATCGGCGCGAGCCTGGGCGTCGAGAGCGAGAATCACCGCCAATTCGTCGTCTCCACCTATCTGCTCGGCTTCGGTTGCGCCCAGTTGTTCTACGGACCGCTGTCTGACCGTTTCGGCCGCCGCACGCCGCTTCTGATCGGTCTCGTCATCTACATTCTCTCCGCCATCAGTATCGTCTTCGTGCCTTCCTTCGCAGGCCTGCTCGCCCTGCGCTTCGTGCAAGGCGTCGGTTCGGCGGCAACGCGCGTCATCACCGTCTCCATTGTCCGCGATATCTATGGCGGCCGGCAGATGGCCGAAGTCATGTCGCTGATCATGATGGTCTTCATGATCGTACCGGTGATTGCGCCCGGCACCGGCCAGATCGTCATGTTCTTCGGCAACTGGCATCTGATCTTTCTCTTCATCGCTGCAATGGCGACTGCTATCGCCGTCTGGGCCTATCTGCGTCTGCCGGAAACCCTGCATCCCGGCAATGTCCGCCCCTTCACCGCCCGCTCGATCTTCGGCGCCTTCAAGCTGGTGCTGACCAATCGCGTGGCGCTCTGCTACACCATTGCCAGCACCTTCATCTTCGGCGCGCTGTTCGGCTTCATCAATTCGGCCCAACAGGTTTATGTCGGCATCTACGATCTCGGCGTCTACTTCCCCTTCGCCTTCGCCGGCGTGGCGATCTTCATGTCGCTGTCGTCCTTCTTCAATTCGCGCTTTGTCGGCAAGCTTGGCATGCGCCGCCTGTCGCACGGTTCGCTCATCGGCTTTATCGCCATCAACACGATCTGGCTGATCGTCCAGATGGCCAGCACCGAGCCGATGCCCTTCGCCCTGTTCATCTCCTTCTTCGGCCTTGCCATGTTCCAGTTCGGCTGGATCGGCTCGAACTTCAATTCGCTCGCCATGGAGCCGCTCGGCCATGTCGCAGGCACCGCCTCGTCCGTGCTCGGCTTCATGAGCACGGTCGGCGGCGCCTTGATCGGCGCCGGCATCGGCCAAGCCTTCGACGGCACCGCGCTGCCGATGGTCGCCGGTTATTTCACTGTGTCGCTCATCGGGCTGGTCTTCGTCCTGATCGCCGAGAAGGGCCGCCTCTTCCAACAGCAGAATCCGGCCGTCTGAACGGCCGGCCTCATTCGCATCCAGGATTCACCACATGACGCCGCCGCATAAACCGCACCAGGAAAACCAGGGCTCCCGCCGCATCGGCATGGGCTTTGGCGAATTCGTCGTCACCATCGCCATCATGACCGCCAGCATCGCCATGGCGATCGACAGCATGCTGCCGGCATTACCCAATATCGGCCATTCCCTCGGCGTCACCAATACCAACGACGCCCAGCTCATCATCGGCGTGTTCTTCCTAGGCTTCGGCGTCTCGCAGATCTTCTTCGGCAGCCTTTCGGATACTTTCGGCCGCCGCAACATCCTGCTCGGCGGCATGGCCTGCTACATTGTCGGAATGTTTGCCGCCGCAGCGACCGGCAGCTTCGAAATGCTGCTGGTCATGCGTTTCGTTCAGGGTGTGGGCGGCGCGGCGGTGCGCATCACCACCATGGCCATCGTCCGCGACTGCTTCGGCGGCCGCGAAATGGCCCGCGTGATGTCCTATGTGATGATCGTCTTCATGATCGTGCCGATCGTTGCTCCCTCCATCGGCCAGCTCATCATCACCTATGCCGACTGGCATTGGATCTTCATCCTGCTCGGCATCATCGCCACCATCCTGTTCGTCTGGGCTCTTCTGCGGCTGAAGGAATCACTGCCGCCGGAAGAGCGGCTGCCGCTGTCGTTCGGCTCTGTCATGGATGGTTTCAAGACCGTGCTCACCAACCGCATCACCTGCGGCTACATGGTCGGCCTCACCATGTTCACCGGCGTCATCAGCGCCTATGTGATCTCGGTGCAGCAGGTCTTCGGCGAGGTCTATGGCCTTGGCGACTGGCTGCCGATCGCCTTTGCGGCCACCGCCGGCGGCATCGCCGTCGCCAATTTCGCCAATGGATTCTTCGTGCGCAAATTCGGCATGCGCCGCATCTCGCACACAGCCCTGCTGATCTTCACGGCGCTGTCGGCGATCGGCTTTTTCTATTCGCTGGCCGGCAAACCGGATTTCGCCATCGCTTACTGCATCTTCTCAATCGTCTTGATGATGTTTGCCGTGATCGCCACCAATTTCACGGCCATCAGCCTCGAGCCGATGGGCAATCTCGCCGGAACGGCCACCGCCATCACCGGCTTCGTCTCCACCACATTCGGCGCCATCCTCGGCGGTCTCGTCGGCCAGATGTTCAATGGCACGGTGCAGCCGCTCTTCGGCGGCTTCGCGCTCTTCGGCGCGGTGACGATCGCAGCCACCCTTTGGGCCGAAAACGGCAAGCTCTTCACCCACCCCGGCGACAGCCCGCAGCTCGATCCGGGTGCGGCGCATTTCTGAAATGAAGCGTGCCGGACCGGCCGAGCCCCTAGTCAAAATATGGAGCATGCTCGACGAAAATATCTTCGCAGCGCATTCTCCAAATTTGGCTCCGCAAAGGACTGATTTTGCGATGTTGTGAAAATCAGTCGCAAAGCTGTTGTTTTGATCGGGAATTTTGCGGCGATATGGTTTTCGCAATGAATTGTACATTGGAGCAACGATGTCTTTCAGTTTTCAGAAAATGCACGCAAATGGAGATGACTTCGTCGTTGTCGATCTGCGTGGGCAAGCGAACAAAATCAATCAAAACATCGCCAAGCGGCTCGGAGATCGGAACCGCGGAATAGGCTTCAATCAACTCGCGGTTATGTCGGATTGCGATGATGCTGCGGTTCGGCTTACGTTCTGGAATCCGGACGGTTCAATGCTCGATGCATGCGGTAGTGCCACACGAGGTGTTGCTTGGAAGCTGCTGCGTGAAACCGGCTCTTCCTCAGTTATAGTCAGGACCAACCGTGGGCTTCTCAATTGCTCTCTGGAAACGGATGGCCTGATATCGGTTGATATGGGTGAACCGTTTCTACATTGGCGCGATGTGCCGATCGCCCAGGAGGTGGACACTTTAGTGCTGCCTTTACCGGGCACCCCAACTGCTTGCAGTATGGGCAATCCACATTGCACGTTCTTTGTCGAAGATTTGGAAGCCGTGGACGTGGAGGCGCTTGGACCTGAGATAGAATCGCACCCTTTGTTTCCGCAAAAGACCAATGTCCATTTCGTTCAGGTACTTAGCCCGACACGGATTCGTCTCCGCATATGGGAACGCGGCGGCGGGATTCCGCTTGGCTCGGGATCATGTTCCTGCGGCGCAGCTGTAAATGGGATCCGGCGCGGTTTGTTGGACGACTCTGTCGAAGTCGAATGCGATGGCGGAACGGTTACGGTCAGATGGGATGGTACCGGAAGCGTGTTTCTTACCGGACCGGTCGAACCGAATTTCAGCGGTGTCTGGTTTGAGGGGCCGTCGCGTAATTCATAAGTTTCAAGGCGACGCGAACGTCGTCGGCAGTGCAGGAATTTCGTTGTCGTAGAATTCGGCCGCAAAATCTGAGTTCTGCGACCGACTTTTCGACGATAGGTCCGGCCCGATCAGTCAGGTGCATAAGTTCAAACTGTAAACACCTCGTGCCGCAGCACCTCCCACGAGTCCTTGTCAGGGGTAATCAGCAGCCCGCCATCGAGATGATGGGGCAGGTAGGGCGAGCCGTCGAAGCGCGCCGCATAGGCGCCTGCCTCCTGCGAGATTAGCGTGCCGGCAAGGTGGTCCCAGGGCATCAGCTTGTTATACATGAGGTAGTGCACATGGCCGCCGGCAAAGGTGCGGTATTCATGGGCGGCGCAGCGGTAATTGGTGAGGAAGCGCACCTTGGCGAGATTGCCGAGGATCTCGGCCCGCTTCTCCTGCGGCAGGTAGCCGGTCGAGGCCATGCCGACCATCTGGTCGAGGGCAACCGGCTCGGCCGTGCGCAGCCGCTGTGCTTCGCCATCCGGCCGGCGCAGCCAGGCGCCGCCGCCCTTTTCCGCCATCACCCAGTCGTCGCCCATCGGATCGTAGATGATGCCGGCAATGGTCTCACCGCCTGAAACGACGGAGGCCATGACGCCGAAGGCCGGGATGCCGGCGGCGAAATTGAACGTGCCGTCGACAGGATCGACGACGATGGCGAGATCGGCATGTTCGAGGCTTCCGAGCAAGGCAGGCTCGGCTGCGACCGATTCTTCACCAAGGAACAGCGCACCCGGCCAGAGCCGCTGAGATTCCGCCTTGATCATCCGCTCAGCCTGCTCGTCGGCCTCGGTGACGAGATCGGTCGCCTCGCTCTTGGCGCGCACGTCATCCTGGCCAAGCCGGCGGAAGCGCGGCAGGATCTCCGCCTTCGCCGCACGCCGCAGCAGATCGGCAAGAACGGTCAAGTCAACGGTCGAAGTCATGTCAAATCCCCACGCTTAGGTCTCTCAGGAGAAGCTTGAATCAGATGCCGACGATCTCGCGCCGGATCAGCTGCCAGCTGTCCCTATCGGGTGCGGAGATGATGCCGCCCGTCGTCTCGCCGGGGCGATAGGGCGTGCCGTCGAATTTCGCCGTATGACCGCCGGCCTCCTGATGTGCGAGCACGCCGGCCAGGTGATCCCAGGGCATCAGCTTCGCATGGCCGATGAAATGCAGCTTGCCCGAGGCGACCATCCAATATTCATAGGCCGAGCAGTTGAAGGCGAAGGTCATCCGGATCTTCGCCATGTTGGCACAGATGCGCGAACGATCCGGCTCGTCCATATGGCTCCATGACATGCCGCCGACCATCTGGTTCAGGTTAGCAGGCTCCGCCACCTTCAGCTTTGTCGACTGCCCGTCCTGGCGCGTCAGGAAAGCGCCCGCGCCTTTGATCGCCGTCACGGTATCGCCGAGAACGGGATCGTGAATGATGCCGGCGACCGTCTCGCCTTTGACTGTCACTGCCAGCATCGTCCCGAAGACCGGAAGCCCGGCGGCGAAATTGAAGGTCCCATCGACAGGGTCGATGACAAAGGCAAGTTCGGCATCGGCAAGTGCCGGCACGACGGACCGGTCGGCATCATAGGCCTCCTCGCCGACGACGAGTGCTGCGGGAAAGCGCTCTTTCAGCGCCGCGGTGATCCGGTGTTCGGCAAGCAGATCCGCCTGCGTCACAAGGTCGGTTGCCGAGGTCTTTTCCGAAACGTCGGCAGCACCGAGATTGCGGAAACGCGGCATGATCTCGGCTTGCGCCGCTTCCCTGATGCAGTCGCCGAGAAAGAGAATATCCTGATCTGAAATTGTCATGCGAATTCCTGCTCTTCATGCAAATAGCCAGCCTGCTTAGCCGGCTTTTCATGAAGGATCGGTGACACCAAGGGTGGAAAAGTCGAAGAGTTTCGGGTCGAGCAGATGCGACGGGTTCACATGCGAAAGCGCCCGCAGCATCGTGTCCTTGCGTCCCGGCATGCGCCGCTCGATGTCGGCGAGCATATCCTTCATCGCATTGCGCTGCAGCCCGTCCTGCGAGCCGCAGAGATCGCAGGGGATGATCGGAAACTGCATGGCGGCGGCGAATTTTGCGAGGTCATCCTCGGCGGCATAGGCGAGCGGCCGGAGCACCATCAGGTCACCCTCGTCGTTCAGAAGTTTCGCCGGCATCGAGGCAAGCCGCCCGCCGTGGAAGAAATTCATGAAGAAGGTTTCGAGAATGTCCTCGCGGTGGTGGCCGAGCACCAGCGCATCGCAGCCCTCTTCCCGGGCGACACGGTAGAGGTTGCCGCGCCGCAGCCGCGAACAGAGCGAGCAATAGGTGGCGCCTTCCGGCACCTTCTCCTTCACGATCGAATAGGTATCCCGATATTCGATCCGATGCCGCACACCGATTTTGGTCAGATAATCCGGCAGCACGTGCTTGGGAAAGTTCGGCTGCCCCTGGTCGAGATTGCAGGCCACGAGCTCGACCGGCAGCAGGCCGCGCCATTGCAGATCGAGCAGCAGCGCCAGCAGCCCGTAGGAATCCTTGCCGCCGGAAAGGCCCACCAGCCAGCGCTTCTGCCCCTTCAGCATGTCGAAATCGTCAAAGGCCTGGCGCACCTGCCGCAGCAACCGCTTGCGCAGCTTGTTGAAGGAGACGGAACGTGGTGCATCGGCAAACAGCGCATGGCCGATGCCGCTGTCGGCTTCCCCGCTATCCAGGTCGTCAGCGATATTGGCTGCGATATTCATTGCTTCGTCCTATCGAGGATTCATGCTTGCCTTAGCAGAAAGCCCTTCGCCAACACAGTCTCAATCGCCGAAAACCGACCAGCCGGTGCGCGCCGCCAGCATCTCCAGCGCCACCGCGCCGAGCTGCGAATTGCCGACCTTGTTGAGCCCCGGTGACCACACTGCGATCGAGGCGATGCCGGGCGCAACCGCGAAGATGCCGCCGCCGACGCCGCTCTTGCCGGGCAGGCCGACATGATAGGCGAAATCGCCCGAGCCGTCGTAATGGCCGCAGGTCAACATCAGCGCGTTGATGCGCCGCGCCCGCTTCGGCGAGACCACCGAATGGCCGGTCATCGGATTGCTGCCGCGCGCCGCCAGGAACAGCCCGGCACGTGCCAGCTGCTCACAGCTCATCGACAGCGCGCATTGATGGAAATAGACGCCGAGCACGTGATCGACGGGATGGTCGAGATTGCGGTAGGCGCGCATGAAATTGGCAAGCGCGACATTGCGGTAACCCGTCTGCGTTTCCGAGCGCGCCACCTTGTCGTCGATGGTGATCGATTCGTCATCAGCGAGATAACGCACGAAGCGCAGCAATTCGCCGATCGCCTCGCGCGGCGCATGGCCGGCCATGACCACGTCGCTGACGGCGATGGCGCCGGCATTGATGAAGGGATTGCGCGGGATGCCGCTCTCGTGTTCGAGCTGGACGATCGAGTTAAAAGCCGATCCGGACGGTTCGCGCCCGACACGCTTCCATAAGCCTTCGCCGACCTTGCCGAGCGCCAGCGTCAGCATGAAGACCTTGGATATGCTCTGGATCGAGAAGGCGATGTCGGCATCGCCGACGCGATAGACCTTGCCGTCGACGGTGACAATCGCCATGCCGAACTGCCGCGGATCGACCTTGGCGAGCTCGGGAATATAGTCGGCCACCTTACCCTCGCCGATCCGCGGCAGGATATCGGTGTAGATGCTATCGAGGGTCGCCTGCAAATCCGCCATCGCTTCTCTCCGGATAACAAAAAAGCCGCCCGAAAGAGCGGCTTTTCCATAAGCGAAAACGCCTGGTTCTTCTTAACGCGAATAGAATTCGACGACCAGATGCGGCTCCATGACGACCGGGAACGGAACGTCGCTGAGCGTCGGAACGCGGCCGAAGGTGGCGACCATCTTGTTGTGATCGACTTCGATGTAATCAGGAACGTCGCGCTCGGCGAGGCTGACGGCTTCCAGAACGGTCACCAGCTGCTTCGACTTCTCGCGAACTTCGATGACGTCGCCGGCCTTGCAGCGGTAGGAACCGATGTTGACGCGCACGCCGTTGACGGTCACGTGGCCATGGTTGACGAACTGACGGGCAGCAAAGACCGTCGGAACGAACTTGGCGCGATAGACGATGGCGTCGAGACGCGATTCCAGCAGGCCGATCAGGTTTTCAGAGGTGTCGCCCTTGCGGCGGTCGGCTTCGGCGAAGATCGCGCGGAACTGCTTTTCGCGTAGGTCACCGTAGTAACCCTTGAGCTTCTGCTTGGCGCGCAGCTGCACACCGAAGTCCGAAAGCTTGCCCTTGCGGCGCTGGCCGTGCTGGCCCGGGCCGTATTCGCGGCGGTTCACCGGGGACTTCGGACGGCCCCAGATGTTTTCGCCCATGCGGCGGTCGATTTTGTACTTGGACGATTCGCGCTTGCTCATCGTATTTCCTTTCAAAGGTTTATGACGGTTTGTTACCAAACCGCACGAAGGAAACACGCCCTCCTCTGATCTCTGCCGAGATCTGACAGGATGTTCCGGTTAGCGAACAGGAACGATCCACGGGACATGTCAAATGAAACACCGGACATTGCTGCCCGGTGCTTGGCGCGGTTTTTAGAGGGCCGTCATGAAAATGTCAACAGCGGCAAAGCCTGAACGCGCCACTATTCCGCCGCCAAGGGCTGGTCGCCGCCTGTATCAGGCGCGTTGGCGTCGCCCGGCGCCGTCTGGCAATTCATATCGGGAAAAGCCACGATGCGCTTGCCGGCAAAGTCGGTGTGCACGACGACGATCCCCTGCTCCTCGAAATAGCCGAGCAGGCGCCGCGCACGGCGGGCGGAATGGGTGCCGTAGGCGCGGGCGATGCGGGCGTCCGACGGACAAGGCTCACCGCAGACGGCAGCCTTGGCGAGCATCAGGAAGACACCCTGCAGGTCGTCGGTGACACCTGATGACAGCGACAGAGCCGTCGTCCAGGCATCGCTCGCGGCCGTTTCCGCATCGACGCCCGAGCGCGAGATCGCCACGCGCCGGCGAAAATCCGGCAGCGCGATGGGCGGTCCCGGCACGCGTCGCATGCGCAACCGCACGAGAAAATCCTGGTAAAGCACCGAATCGGTGCGGAAGGCGGCGGTGGGATCGTCGAGGATTTCGGCAAGCACGCCGGCCAGGCGCTCCTCCCGCTCCTCGGCGGAGACTTCCACCTGGCTCGCCCTCGCCTCGGCAGGTGCGGGTGACGCCGCCGGCGTCGAGCGCGAGAGTTCGGCCAGGATATCGGTGGTCGGCCGCGGCGCCGGCGGCGCGCGGCGCACCAGCGGCCGCTGGAATTCTTCCGGATCGGGCGTGAAGATCAGGTCTTCGACATCCTGTGGCGCATCCGGCAACGGCATCAGCTTCGGGCTGGAGGAGCGCGCCGAAGTCTCCACCGCACCGATCTGGATCGGCAGCGGCCGGCGCGACAGCGCCGGTCCGAGAGCGACGAAATTGCCGCGCTTCAGGTCGCGAAACATCTCGGCCTGGCGCCGGTCCATGCCGAGCAGGTCGGCGGCGCGGGCCATGTCGATATCGAGAAAGGTGCGGCCCATCAGGAAGTTCGAGGCCTCGGCGGCGACGTTCTTGGCAAGCTTGGCAAGCCGCTGTGTCGCGATCACGCCGGCAAGGCCGCGCTTACGGCCGCGGCACATCAGGTTGGTCATCGCGCCGAGCGACATCTTGCGCGCATCTTCCGAGACATCGCCGCCGACCGACGGCGCAAACATCTGCGCCTCGTCGACGACGACGAGCACCGGATACCAATATTCGCGATCGGCATCGAACATGCCGTTGAGGAAGGCGGCTGCAGCACGCATCTGCTGCTCGATGTCGAGACCTTCGAGCGTCAGTACGCAGGAAACCCGATGCTGGCGGATGCGGTTGGCAATGCCCGCAAGCTCCGCCTCGGTCCTCTCGCCGTCGACGACGACATGGCCGAACCTGTCGCTGAGCGTGACGAAATCACCCTCGGGATCGATGATGACCTGCTGCACCCATTGCGCCGATTGCTCGAGCAGACGGCGCAAAAGATGCGACTTGCCCGATCCGGAATTGCCCTGCACCAGCAGACGGGTCGCCAGCAGCTCCTCGATATCGAGCGTCGCCGGGCTGCCGGACGCCAATCCCATATCGATGCCAACCTGCAATGCTGATCCTCGCGGCGAAGAGACTCACATGAACGAAGCGCCATTCTTCCGAAACGGCAGCGCCCCGTCTATCAAAGAATGCGCCAGCTTTCAGGACCGGATTTCGCCAACCCACAGGACAATTCCAGGATCTGAGATGCTGCCCCAACCTATCGAAGAATCTTGCGGAAATAGACCACCCGCTGGGTTTCAGCAAAACCCCAATTCTCATGCGCCCGGTGAGAGCGTCTGTTTCTGATGCCTGCATCGGAGCAAAGCTCCTGAAATCCCTGCTCGATCAGATCAGCGGTCATTTTTTCGACCAATGTGCGGCCGACGCCGTGCCGGCGATGTTTGGGATCGATCCAGATGCCTTCGAGAAATGGGACGGGCTGTGCAGTACAGCCGTTCGCGTATTCCCGTATGCATATCTCGGCAAAACCAAGGGGCGCGTTCTCTGGACTCAGCGCAAGATAGCCGGTCCGTCTCTTGTTCTTGAGCATTCTGCCTATATCGCCAAGATGTTCATCGACAGAAAGGCTATCCCATAGCTTGAAGCGCATCTCAGCCCAAAGCGGACCGTCGCTTGCTTGCATCTGTCTGATAACAATGGACATGCTGCTCCCTTTCTTCCGCGCGATTACGTGTCGGCCAGAACGTGTCCACAAATCCGAGCGTCAAATCGCGGCGCTACGCCCGCAAGCCAAACCCCTGCATCAGCCGCCGCGTTGCGAAATCCTGCTGGCCTGATGTAAAGACCGCGAAGTCGAAATTGTCAGGATGCACAGCATCGGCGACCAGCGGCACCAGCGTGCGGGCGCGCCGCGCGATCGCTTCGGCGGGGTCGAGCCAATCGACCGGCCAGGGCGCAAGCCGGCGGAAGAGGTTGGCCATGAAAGGATAGTGGGTGCAGGCGAGCACGACGATATCGGTCTTCTGACCATCCTTCTCGACGAAACATTGGTCGATTTCGCCAAGCACGGCATCGTCGGAGACGGCATCACCGCGAATATAGGCCTCCGCCATGCGGGCAAGGTTCTCTGATCCGACAAGACGGACATGGCATTGCTGGGCGAAGGACTGGATGAGATCGCGCGTATAGGCCCGTCTCACCGTGCCGGGGGTGGCGAGCACCGAGACCAGGCCCGAGCGCGTGCGCTCCGCCGCCGGCTTGATCGCCGGCACGGTGCCGACGAAGGTCATCTGCGGAAAGGCGGCGCGCAGGTCGGCGCCAACAAGCGTGAAGGCGGTGTTGCAGGCGATGATGCAGACCTCGGGATCGTGATCCGCCAAGAGTTTGCTGAAAAGCCCGATGATCCGCTCTTTCAGTGCCTGCTCCTCCCAGCCGCCATAGGGAAAGCCGGCATCGTCGGCGACATAGATGAAGCCGCGTTCGGGCATCAGCACACGCGCCTCGCGCAAGACGGTCAGCCCGCCGATGCCGGAATCGAAGAGAAGAATAGGCTTCAGTTCATGCGTCGGCGCTGTCATCTGGCGGTGTTTCCTTGGCCGCTGTCGGGAACCGGCCGCCGCGCGGGCTCTTGCGCGAGAAGCGGTCGAGGGAGGAGATGACGCCGCGCAACACGCTGATTTCCTGCTCCGTGAAGGCCCGGCGAGATAGAACAGCGCGCAGATTGTCGACCATTTTCGGCTTTTTCCCGGCCGGATGGAAATATCCGCGCGCATCGAGAGCCTCTTCCAACTGGTCAAACAGGCCGAAGAGCTGCTCTTTGGTCGAAGGCGTCTGCCCCATCGCCTGGAAGGGCACGGCGCCGACATCCTCCATGCCGGATTTCATCCATTCATAGGACATCAGCAGCACGGCCTGGGCAATGTTCAGCGAGGCAAAGGCCGGGTTGACGGGAAAGGTGACGATCTCGTCGGCAAGCGCCACCTCCTCGTTGGTCAGCCCCCAGCGCTCGCGCCCGAAGAGGATGCCGGTGCCCTCGCCCGCCCGGAACCTCGCCCTGAGCGTTTCCGCGGCAACGACCGGAGAGCGCACCGGCTTATAACCGTCGCGCTCGCGCGCCGTCGTCGCATAGACGAAATTGAGATCGGCGACGGCCTGCTCCAGCGTGTCGTAGACCTTGGTCGCCTCGATCACGTGATCGGCCTTGGAGGCGGTCGCCAATGCTTTCTCATTCGGCCAGCCGTCGCGCGGATTGACGAGCCGCAGTTCGGCGAGGCCGAAATTCGCCATGGCGCGCGCCACCATGCCGATATTCTCACCCATCTGCGGCTCGACCAGTATGATGGCCGGCCCTTCGGCCAGAAGTTGACGTTCGCTGTTCGTGCCTGCCATGGTCCTATCCCTGTTTCGAGCGCGCAATAGCCTCGCCCGCTGCAAACGGCAAGACATCGGCCTGCGGATAGAGCCTTTCCAGCGCCGAACCGATCATTTCAAGCCCGAGTCTCGCGCCCTCCCGCAACAGCGGCAGGTGTCGTCCCGTTGTCCGTGACGCCTTGCGCCTGATCAGGAAACAAGCCGAACCGCGCGGCGCGGCGCTGTCGATCAGCGCCAGATCCGCCGCGATCAGCCTGTTCAGATTGTCGTCAGCGACCGGCGTTTCGTAACTCTTCGCCAAAATACGCGCCCAATAGGTGCAGGACAGGAAGATCGCCAGCGTCTGGCGGATCTGACCGGGCCGCGTCACCACCGACCAGGAGGAGCCGAGAGGCCGCGCCGTCACCGTCACATCGCGGTAGCAGGCATCGATCTTCTGCGACAGCGCAATCAGCTCGAAACTGCTTTTGCCCTCGCCGAGCGCGCCAAGCAGCTCGCGCAGCGCCTGGAACCAGCGCGCGAGTGCGACATCGAGCGCGCCGCGCGTGCGCGTGGGGAAGACGATAAAGGCGACCGCCGTTCCGGCGACCGCGCCGATCACGGTCTCGCCGATGCGCAGCTTCAACAGGTCGAGTGTCAGCACGCCGGTCATGCCGTAGACCAGGCAGAGCACGATCGAGATGAAGAAGGTCATTGTCGCGTAGGAGACCTGCAGGAAATAAAAGGCGAGGAAGATGCAGACCGCCGCAACGGGAATGGCGATATCAGGCTCGCCCGAAATCAGCGTCGCCAGCCCAAGGCCGATTGCAATGCCGAACACCGTGCCGAGTGAGCGCGACAGCGCCTTCATCGCCGTATCGCCACGCGAATTTGTGTTGGTGAAGACCAGGAAAGAGGCAAGCACGGCCCAGAACCAGCGCTCGCGCGACAAGAGCAGGCCGAAGCCCATGGCGATTGCCGAGGCGAGCGTGATCTGCAGCGCCGAGCGCAGCAGCGGATTGCCGAATGAAAAGTCGATCGGCTGGGATTGCGCCGTGTCCTTGCCGGCGTCGATGCCGGAGAAACTGGAAACCTGTCCCTCATCGATCGCCTGCGTCAGTTGCTGCCGCGCCTCGCCGAGCCAAAGCAGTGCCCGCACGGTTTCGCCTTGCGGCTGGTCCTTGATGGCTTCCGCCATTCCCTCAAATCTTGCAAGCTCCGCCGCATCCGCCTGGATCACGGCATGGACGAGCGCAAAAGGCGCCGGGCTCTGGAGGCTCAGCACGATCGCGCTCTCGGCGGCTAGATGTGCATCGAAAAGCCGGATCGCCAGCTCGGCGGCAGGGTCGGCGGCACCGTCGAAGACGCCGGCCGGCGGGCGCGGGATGAAGGTCTCCGCCATCAGCACCACCTCCTTCAGCCGGTCTTCCAGCTGGCGCAGTTCCTGCCGGTCGGCTTCACCGATCTCGGCGCCGCCGGCCAGCGCCGCAAGCTTGAAGAGGATCTGGTTGATCCGCCCCCTGACGCTTTCGAGCGAGCGCAGCAGGTCGCGCCGCCAATCGTCGGGCAAGAGCACCGCCCGCACCAGATGACCGAGGAGCACGGAGACGACGGGGCCGATTGCCACCTCCGGCAGATCGGCCAACGAAGGCCGGAAATAGGCGCCCATGAAATAGGAGGTGAAGGCGAACATGCCGATGGCAAAACCGCGCGGCCCGAACACGCGTGCCGCCGATGCAAGCGCGATCACCACCAGGAAGACGAGATCGGAGAGAAAACGGCTGTCCTCGAGCCCCGCCGCGACGGCGACGACGGCAAGGCTTGCGCCGCAGCCGAAGAGCCGCGTCACCAGCTGGCGCGCATTGCCTTTGTCGCGCACAGCGATCCCACCTTCGATCGACAGCACGATGCCGAGGCCAAAAGCCGCGGTCGGCAGCGACAGAACAAGGGCGTGGATGGCAAGCAGGATCAAGAACGAAAGGACGATCGTCAGCGTCACCCGCGAGGCCATGCGCAGGCGCGAAAGCGCCGGATCGTTGGCAAGCAGCCAGTCGCGAAGCTGAAAACCGGAAAACAAATGCGGAGCCCTCATGCCACGGAAGGATCGACAGATACCGCCGCAAGAGCGGAAATCAAACCATCGCAGAACCGATCGGAACAATCGCCCGGGATCGATTCCCCGGTATCGATCGAATGTCGCGCGCCTATTGGCCCTTGGCAATCAGCGCCATCGTCGCCTTCAGGGAATCACGGCCCTGCGTTTCGATATTCTCGGTGACGATATCGTCGATCACTGGTGTACCGTCTTCTTCGATCACTTCGAAACGAACGGTCGTGTAGTCCTTGGCATCGGGCGCATCCGAGCAGGCGGATTTCTTGAAGCGCACCGTCACCTCAGCCGTCCGGTTGACCACAGGCGCCGCCGCCATCGTCAGATCCTCCAGCGGGCATGCATCCTGACCGTTGATGATGACGTCGTAGTCGAACGGCGATATGCCATCGTCATCGACCGCGGGAAATTGCGCGGCGGCCTGGTACTTGGCGACGAAATCCTTGCTGTAGAGATGGGCGAGCCGGCTCGCATCGAAGATGTCGGTCCAGTCGCCGTTGTTGTCGGCCCAGTTGCTCCTGGTCGCGTCCATGATCTCCTTCACCGGCGCAGTGGCATCGGCGGCACGGGCGGCACCTGAAAAGGCGATAAGGCTTGCGATAACAGCGGCGATTGTCTTCATGGTCGAATGTTCCGGGCGGGCAAATCAAGGCGGACACTAGCCGGATTTCAGCGCTTGGCAATGCCGGCAAAAACGCATTCTCAAACCCGTTGCAGCTTTGCGTTCCCGGTTCACAATGCTATAGCGCTCCTCATCACGTCACCCACCGGGACCCCGTCCCCATTTAAGCTCGAACGAGGCAGATACATGAACAAGATCAAGGTCGCCAATCCCGTCGCCGATCTCGACGGCGATGAAATGACGCGCATCATCTGGCAGCTCATCAAGGATAAGCTGATCCATCCGTATCTCGACCTCGACATCGACTATTTCGATCTGTCGGTCGAAAACCGCGACGCCACCAACGACCAGGTCACTGTCGACGCCGCCAACGCCATCAAGAAATACGGCGTCGGCATCAAGTGCGCGACGATCACGCCGGACGAAGCCCGCGTCAAGGAATTCAACCTCAAGGAAATGTGGAAGAGCCCGAACGGCACGATCCGCAACATTCTCGGCGGCGTCATCTTCCGCGAGCCGATTATCTGCAAGAACGTACCGCGCCTGGTTCCCGGCTGGACCAAGCCGATCGTCGTCGGCCGCCACGCCTTCGGCGACCAGTACCGCGCCACCGATTTCAAATTCCCCGGCAAGGGCAAGCTGACGATCAAGTTCGTCGGCGAAGACGGCACCGTCATCGAGAAGGAAGTCTTCAACGCACCGGGCGCCGGCGTCGCCATGGCCATGTACAACCTCGACGAATCGATCCGCGAATTCGCCCGCGCCTCGATGATGTACGGCCTGATGCGCAAGTGGCCGGTCTATCTGTCGACCAAGAACACCATCCTCAAGGCCTATGACGGCCGCTTCAAGGACATTTTCGAGGAAGTCTACGAGACCGAATTCAAGGATCAGTTCAAGGAAGCCGGCATCACCTACGAACACCGCCTGATCGACGACATGGTCGCTTCGGCGCTGAAGTGGTCTGGCGGCTACGTCTGGGCCTGCAAGAACTATGACGGCGACGTCCAGTCCGACACCGTTGCCCAGGGCTTCGGTTCGCTCGGCCTGATGACCTCGGTTCTGCTGACGCCAGACGGCAAGACCGTCGAAGCCGAAGCCGCCCACGGCACGGTCACCCGCCACTACCGCCAGCACCAGAAGGGCCAGGAAACCTCGACGAACTCGATCGCCTCGATCTTCGCCTGGACCCGTGGCCTGGCGCATCGCGCCAAGCTCGACGACAATGCCGAGCTCGCCAAGTTCGCTTCCACGCTGGAAAAGGTCTGCGTCGACACCGTCGAATCCGGTTTCATGACCAAGGACCTGGCGCTCCTGATCGGCCCCGACCAGCCGTGGCTCTCGACCACCGCCTTCCTCGACAAGATCGACCAGAACCTGCAGAAGGCCATGGCATAAGCCGGTCTTTCCGAGATAGCATCGAAGCGGCGGGGATTTCCCCGCCGTTTTCATTTTGGGAGAATGAACCGATGACGGCCATCCAGCGACCGCTTGAACCCTCGGACCGCGCCGCTTGGGAACCTCTGTGGGAGGCTTATCAGCGCTTCTACGAAGTGGTCATCCCGCCCGAAACCACGGATCTCACCTGGGCTCGCTTCCATGATCCTGAGGAACCGATGCATGCGCTCGGCGCCTTCGACGAAGACAGCCGTCTTGTCGGCATCGTCCATGCCATCTTTCACCGCTCCTGCTGGCTGCCGCAATGGACCTGCTATCTCCAGGATCTCTATGTCGAAGACAGCCAACGCGGGCTCGGCACCGGTGCCGCACTGATCGAGGCTGTCGCCGATCTCGCCCGCGCCAATGGTGCAGGCCGGCTCTATTGGATGACTCATGAAACCAATGCGACGGCACGGCGGCTTTACGACAGGATCGCCGAGCGCTCGGGCTTCATTCAGTACCGCAAGGCGCTCTAACGGTCGGGACTTGCAGGCGACCATCGCTGCGCTATTGATTCCGTGGGACCAAAAAAGGCAACACGAGGAGGACGTCATGACCGAAGAATTGGTATTCTATACGAACCCGATGTCGCGCGGCCGCATCGCGCGCTGGATGCTGGAGGAGATCGGCCAGCCCTACCGCACCGAACTCCTGACCTTTGGCGAAACGATGAAGGCGCCGGAATACCTTTCGGTCAATCCGATGGGCAAGGTGCCGGCGATCCGCCACGGCGATACCGTCGTCACCGAATGCGCGGCGATCTGCGCCTATCTCGCCGAGACCTTCCCTGACAAGGCGCTGGCGCCGAGGCCGGAGGAGCGCGCCCGGTATTACCGCTGGATGTTCTTTGCCGCCGGTCCGCTCGAGTCGGCGGTGACGATGAAGGCCCTCGGCTTCGAAATTCCGCAGGAACGCCTGCGCATGGCCGGCTGCGGCGGTTTCGGCGATGTCATGAACACGCTTGAAATGGCGGTCTCCGGCTCGACCTACGTCACCGGCGAGCGTTTCACCGCCGCCGACGTCTATGTCGGCTCCCATGTCGGCTGGGGCCTCGGCTTCGGCAGCATCGAAAAACGCCAGGCCTTCGTCGATTATTTCGGCCGCATCAGCGAGCGTGAGGCCTATAAGCGCGCGAATGCACTGGACGACGAGGCCGGCAAGACGATGCAGGCTGCTTAGTCTGTAAAACACGGCGCGGCGGCCAGGCCGCCGCCCCGGGAGATATCCGCCGTCAGACAAGCGGCATGTGAATGTCCGTCAGAAGCTCGGTCGGCGACACTTCACGCGGATTGTTGAGATATTCCTCGAACATGACCCTGTCCTTCAACTGCCGGCCGGACTTCGGCAGCCATTCGGCAAACAGCCACTGATAGGACTTGGGCATATTCGCATAGGGGCCCTTGTGGCGCAGCACGGCATAATCGCCGCCGTCGATCGTGCGCCGCTCGAACGGCGCATCGGCCGGCACGTCGGCAGCGCCGGTAACGCAGGCGATCGAGCGCAGCTTTTCCTCCGGCACGATGTCGGGATCGTCGAGATAGATACCGATCATCCGCATGTCGGGCTTGGCGAGGCCGCGGGCATAAAGCGTGCCGAACAGCGTCTCAAAGGCCTTGTCGATATGCATGTAGGAACCGGTATGGGGAACGCCGATCAGCTCGATCGGCCCGATCTCGCGTATGGTAACGTCTAACATGACTTTGGTCTTTCCGTTAGGTGAGGGTTCAAAGGCTGTGTGGCTTCCCTCTTTCCGGTAGCGGGCCGGCGGCATGCCGTAGACCGACTTGAAGATCCGATTGAAGGATTGGAGATTGGGATAGCCTGATCGCTTGGCAATTTCGCTGACGGCAAGGTCCGTGCGGACGATCTCGCCCGCCGCGTGATGCAGCCTGAGCCGCTTGACGGTGGCCGCCAGCGTCTCGCCGTAAATCGCCCGGTAGATCCTGTGCCAGTGATAGCTCGACATGCAGGCGATTTCGGCAAGGCGCTCCATATCCAGCTCCTCGTCGAGGTGGTCGTGAATATAGGCCGAAACCCGCCTCAGACGGTTTTCATAAAGTGCCCATGCCGTTTCGCCGTTCATGCCAAACCTCGTGCAAATCGATCGACCGCAGAGAACCATATCCCGATTTGACAAATCCTGCGGAAATTGGCTTCCGAGCATCGCCCAAGAGAGCCTCATTCCGAGGGGCCGAAGGGCCTCGAAGGACGGGGCGGGTGCTCCGGCATCATTCCAACCTCCCTCATTCCTGTGCTCGTCACAGGAATCCAGCCACGGCGCGTCCGCGCCGTGAATGAATCAGTACCCAAAGAGGAAAAAGTCTTTCGCGCCCAAGGACTTGGGCGCGCTGGATTCCTGTGACGAGCACAGGGAATGAGGGAGGCTGGGGGGAAAGCCCAGTAAATATCAACAAAGTAAAGGCGGAAGCTAAGCCTCCGCCTTTCGAAACGCATTGATAAACCGACAGATCACCCGGCAAGCGCCAAGGCCACCGCCTCGATCGCCTCATCTGCCTTGGCGCCATCAGGGCCGCCAGCCTGCGCCATGTCCGGTCGCCCGCCGCCGCCCTTGCCGCCAAGCGCGGCAGAAGCGACACGCACCAGATCAACGGCGCTGAAGCGGTCGACCAGATCCGGCGTCACCGCGACGACCGCACTTGCCTTGCCATCCTCGGAAACGCCGATGAGCGTTACGACACCGGAACCGATGCTGGTCTTGCCGTCATCGGCAAGGCCCTTCAGGTCCTTGGGATCGACGCCTGAAATCGCCTTGCCGAGGAACTTGACGCCGGCGACTTCGCGCACGGCATCGCCCGAACCACCCTGCCCGCCGCCCATGGCGAGCTTGCGCTTGGCGTCAGCCAGTTCCTTCTCCAGTTTGCGGCGCTCGTCCATCAACGCTTCGACGCGCGACAGCACTTCGCCCGGCTGCACCTTGAGCGAGGCGGCAAGCGCCTTCACACGTTCGTCCTGTTCGGCCAGATATTCGCGCGCCGATTCGCCCGTGACGGCTTCGATACGGCGAACGCCGGCGCCGACGGCACTGTCGCCGAGAACGCGGATCAGGCCGATCTGGCCGGTCGCTCCCACATGCGTGCCGCCGCAGAGTTCGATCGAATAGGGTTTGCCGGCCTTGGCGCCACGCACACCTTCGCCCATCGCCACGACGCGCACTTCATCGCCGTATTTCTCGCCGAACAGCGCCATCGCGCCTTCGGCGATCGCATCGTCGACGCTCATCAGCCTCGTGGTAACCGGCGAATTCTGCAGCACGATCTCGTTGGCCATATCCTCGACGATTTTCAGCTCTTCGGCTGACATCGGCTTCGGATGCGAGACGTCGAAACGCAGGCGCTCGGGTGCGACCAGCGAACCCTTCTGTGCCACATGGGTGCCGAGCACTTCGCGCAGCGCCTCATGCAGCAAGTGGGTTGCCGAGTGATTGGCGCGCAGGCGCGAACGGCGAGCATGATCGACCGTCAACGCGACAGCATCGCCATCCCTGACCACGCCGTCGATGACAGTACCCAGATGCACGAACAGGCCTTCGCCCCTCTTCTGCGTATCTGAAATCTCAACCTTGCCGTGGTCGGACGAGATCACCCCGGTATCGCCCATCTGGCCACCCGATTCGCCGTAGAACGGCGTCTGGCTGACGACGATCTGCACCTTGTCGCCGGCCTTGGCCTCGGTCGAAACCGCGCCGTCCTTGACGATCGCCTGGACGACGCCTTCAGCCATTTCGGTGTCGTAGCCCAGGAATTCGGTCGCGCCGTGTTTTTCCCTGAGCTCGAACCAGACGGTTTCGGTCGCCTTCTCGCCGGAACCGGCCCAGTGCGAGCGGGCTTCGGCCTTCTGGCGCTGCATCGCATCGGTGAAGCCGGAGATGTCGACGCCGATCTCGCGGGCGCGCAGCGCATCCTGCGTCAGATCGAGCGGGAAACCATAGGTGTCGTAGAGCTTGAAGGCGGTCTCGCCATCCAGCATGTCGCCCTTGGCAAGGTCCGCGGTCGCGTCGGAGAGAAGCGACAGGCCGCGCTCCAGCGTCTTGCGGAAACGGTTTTCCTCAAGCTTCAGCGTCTCCGAGATCAGCGGCTCGGCACGCACCAGCTCCGGATAGGCGCGGCCCATCTGCTGCACCAGTGTCGGCAGCAGCTTGTACATCAGCGGTTCCTTGGCGCCGAGAAGCTGCGCATGACGCATGGCGCGGCGCATGATACGGCGCAGCACATAGCCGCGGCCTTCATTCGACGGCAACACCCCGTCCGCGATCAGGAAGGCAGAGGAGCGCAGGTGGTCGGCGATGACGCGGTGGCTGGCGCTGCCCTCCGCCTTGACGCCTATCGTATCCTCGATGGTGCCGGTCAGCGTGCGGAAGAGGTCGGTATCGAATACGCTCTGGACGCCCTGAAGGATGCAGGCCATGCGCTCCAGGCCCATGCCGGTGTCGATCGACGGGCGCGGCAGTGGCGTGCGTTCACCGGGTGCGGTCTGCTCGAACTGCATGAAGACGAGGTTCCAGAACTCCAGGAATCGATCGCCATCTTCCTCAGGCGAACCGGGAGGGCCGCCCCAGACATTCTCGCCCTGGTCGATGAAGATTTCAGAGCACGGGCCGCAGGGGCCGGTATCGCCCATCTGCCAGAAATTGTCCGAGGTCGGGATGCGGATGATCTTGTCGTCGGAGAAACCGGCGATCTTCTTCCACAGCGTCGCTGCTTCTTCGTCTTCGGAGTAGACGGTCACCAGCAGGCGGCTCTTCGGCAGATCGAAACCTTCGGTGACGAGCTTCCAGGCAAGCTCGATCGCATTCTCCTTGAAATAGTCGCCGAAGGAGAAGTTGCCGAGCATTTCGAAGAAGGTCAGGTGCCGGGCGGTATAGCCGACATTGTCGAGGTCATTGTGCTTGCCGCCGGCGCGCACGCATTTCTGCGAGGTTGTCGCAGTCGAATAAGGACGCTTCTCAAGGCCGGTGAAGACGTTCTTGAACTGCACCATGCCGGCATTGGTGAACATCAGCGTCGGGTCGTTGCGCGGCACGAGCGGGCTCGACGGAACGATCTCGTGGCCGTTCTTCTTGAAATAGTCGAGGAAGGTCGACCGGATATCGTTCACACCGCTCATGCTATGCCCTTCAATGCTGCCGAAGGCAGGTAAATTTAAATTCATCGGCTTTTAACGTTCGCCTCCGCCACTGTCCAGCAGACAAACAAAACCGGCCGCATTCTCATCAGGAATGCGGCCGGCTTGGACTTTCAAAGGGACTGGCAGAAAAACTCACATCTCGGCGGCGGTATCACCGTCATCGGGATCCGGTCCGCCGTTCTGCAGGAAGCGGTCGGCGATAAGCCCGGCATTCTGGCGCAGCGACAGCTCGATCTCGCGCGCAAGATCCGGATTGTCGCGCAGGAAGGTCTTGGCATTTTCGCGGCCCTGGCCGAGACGCTGGCTGTTATAGGAGAACCAGGCGCCTGATTTTTCGACGATGCCGGCCTTGACGCCGAGATCGACCAGTTCGCCGGTCTTGGAAACACCCTCGCCATACATGATGTCGAACTCGACCTGCTTGAAGGGCGGCGCCATCTTGTTCTTGACGACTTTGACGCGGGTCTGGTTGCCGATCACCTCTTCGCGCTCCTTGACCGCCCCGATGCGGCGGATGTCGAGGCGCACGGAGGCATAGAACTTCAGCGCATTGCCGCCCGTCGTTGTCTCAGGCGAACCGAACATGACGCCGATCTTCATGCGGATCTGGTTGATGAAGATCACCATGGTGTTCGACTTGGAAATCGAAGCGGTAAGCTTGCGCAACGCCTGGCTCATCAGGCGCGCCTGCAGGCCGGGAAGGCTGTCGCCCATCTCGCCTTCGATTTCGGCGCGCGGCGTCAGTGCGGCAACCGAATCGACGACGAGAACGTCGACGGCGCCGGAGCGCACCAGCGTATCGGTGATTTCGAGCGCCTGCTCGCCGGTATCGGGCTGCGAGATCAGAAGGTTCTGCAGATCGACGCCGAGCTTGCGGGCATAGACGGGATCGAGCGCATGTTCGGCATCGACGAAAGCGCAGATGCCGCCCTTCTTCTGCGCTTCGGCAATGGTCTGCAGCGCAAGCGTCGTCTTACCGGAGCTTTCCGGCCCATAAATTTCGATGATACGGCCCCGCGGCAGACCGCCAACGCCGAGGGCGATATCGAGACCAAGCGAGCCGGTCGAGATCGTCTCGATCTCAACAACATTCTCGTTGGAGCCGAGTTTCATGATCGAGCCCTTGCCGAACGACCGCTCTATCTGTGAGAGTGCCGCTTCAAGCGCCTTGCTTTTGTCCACCGATTTGTCCTCTACCAGCCGCAATGAATTTTGAGACATCCGATCCACCTTTAGGTTATTGAAGCCGCTCAAGCAATGTCGAGTTTGTACCCTATTTGTTCCATTCTCGCAATAGGCGATCAAACAATTGAAAGAAAAAGGTAAAATGGCCCGTGTTCTGTATTTGTTTTATCGATGAAAAGCAACGACTTAGGTCTGAAGCACCGACACGCGCGCGCCAAAACCCATCGCATCGATTCGCGCTTCGAGCCTCAGGAGAGCGGCTGAAATGAACAGAAAGATTCTCGTTCTCGGTGGTGCCCATATCGATCGGCGCGGCCGCATCTCCGGCGAGACGGCGCCTGGCGCCAGCAATCCCGGCACATGGTTCGAGGAGCCGGGCGGGGGTGGTTTCAATGCGGCGCGCAACCTTGCAAGGCTCGGTTTCCAGGTAACGATGATTTCGCCGCGCGGCGGCGATCCCATCGGCGAGATGGTCGGCGAAGCCGCCGATGTCGCCGGTATCGACGACCGCCCCTTCGTCTTCCTCGACCGCAAGACGCCGAGCTACACGGCGATCATCGAAAGGGACGGCAATCTGGTGATCGCCCTTGCCGACATGGATCTTTACCGCTTCTTCGTGCCGCGGCGTCTCTCGATCCGCTGGGTGCGAGAGGCCTTCGCCGCCCATGATTTGATTCTTTTCGATGCCAACCTGCCGGAAGAGACGATCGCGGAAATCGTCGCCAAGGCGCGTTCCCTTGCGAAGCCCGCTGCGGCAATCGCCATCTCGCCGGCCAAGGTCGTCAGGCTGAAACCCTGCATCGGGGATATAGACTACCTCTTCCTGAACGAGGCAGAAGCGGGGGCTCTGACCGGGCAGCAGCCGGAGAATGCCGCCGGCTGGCCGCCGCTTCTGAACGAGATCGGCATCAAGAACGCCGTCGTCACCCGCGGCCGCCGTGAACTGGTCGCACTATGCGACGGCCGCGCTGTGACGCTGCAGCCGCCGATCGCCGAGACCGTCGCCGATGTCACGGGTGCCGGCGATTCTCTTGCCGCCGGCACGATTGCCGCCTTGATGCTCGGCCTGCCGCTCGAAGAAGCCGTGCGCCACGGCACCGCGGCCGCGACGCTGACGGTGCAGTCGCGGCACGCCGTCAACGAAAATCTGACGCCAGATCTCTTGAATGAGGCGCTTGCCCTTGTTCCCGAGGTCAGAATTCTGCATTGAAACGGCGAATTGAAGAATTGAGCATGATGTCGTCCGAAAACCGCTCGCACTTTTCGGCATCATGCTCTGTCGATCACAGGACAAGACCATGACCAAACCCATCTCTCCTCTTCTGCCGATCGCCTATTCGAAGGAGGTATCGAGCGCCAAGCAGCGCGGCGCGCCGCTGGTGGCGCTGGAATCGACGATCATCACCCACGGCATGCCCTATCCCGGCAATATCGAGATGGCCCGTAGCGTCGAGACGATCATTCGCGAACAGGGTGCGGTGCCGGCAACGATCGCCGTCATCCACGGCACGCTGCATATCGGCCTTGAAGCCGGCGAACTGGAGCAGCTCGCCAAGGCGACCGAAGTGATGAAGGTGTCGCGCGCTGATCTTGCCTTCGCGATCGCCGAGCGCCGCACCGGCGCCACCACCGTCGCGGCGACGATGATTGCGGCCGCCCGCGCCGGTATCCGCGTCTTTGCCACGGGCGGCATTGGCGGCGTGCATCGCGGCGCCGAGGAAAGCTTCGATATCTCGGCCGATCTCGAGGAGCTCGCCCGCACCGGCGTCATCGTCGTCTGCGCCGGCGCCAAGGCGATCCTCGATATTCCGAAGACGCTTGAGGTGCTGGAAACCCGCGGCGTTCCCGTCGTCACCTATGAAAGCGAAGAATTCCCCGCTTTCTGGTCGCGCTCCTCGGGCATCCGTAGCCCGCTGGCGCTGAACAGCCCGGCGGCAATCGCCAATTTCCAGACGGTACGCGAACAGCTCGGCATCGACGGCGGCATGCTGGTTGCCAATCCGGTGCCGGAGGCCGACGAGATCGCGCGCGAGGAGATGGAAATCTATATCGAGCGGGCTCTTGATAGCGCCGAACGCGACGAGATCACCGGCAAGGCGGTAACGCCGTATTTGCTCTCGACCATCTTCGACCTGACGGACGGCCAGAGCCTCAAGACGAATATTGCGCTGGTTGAGAATAACGCGCGGCTTGCGGCTGAGATTGCGGTGGCGCTGGGTGAGTGAGGGTTGACGGGGCCGAACGGAATCGCCTTACCAGATAGGTGGTGCCGTTCCAGCCCCCCTCTGCCCTGCCGGGCATCTCCCCCACGGGTGGGGAGATTGGCTGGGTGCGCTGGCTTCCCCAACAATATCCGTTGCAGCTCGGCGAAACGTTGATTTGATGCGAAGGTGTCGCCGCTTGTGATCTCCCCACCTGTGGGGGAGATGCCCGACAGGGCAGAGGGGGCTTACACGGCACAACACCCACGCTCACCCTCGGACAAGCGTCACTCACCCTTCCAACGTCTCCTTCACCACCACCGCCAGCTGCTTCAGCGAAAACGGTTTCGGCAAGAACCCGAATTTCGACTCCGGCGGCAGGTTGCGGGCAAAGGCGTCTTCGGCATAGCCGGAAACGAAGATGAATTTCATGTCGGGATAGGTCTTGCGCAGCTCGCGAAGCAGCGTCGGCCCGTCCATTTCGGGCATCACCACGTCGGAAACGACGATATCGACCTTGCCTTCCAATTCTTCCATGATGGCGAGCGCCTCGACGCCGGAGCCCGCCTCATGCACGGTATAGCCGCGCGTTTCCAGCATGCGCTTGCCGCCGCGGCGCACCGCTTCCTCGTCCTCGACGAGAAGGATGACTGCCGATCCCGTCAGGTCCTCCGGCTGCTGCGGCTGTTGGGCTGCGGGCTGCGGGCTGGCCCCGGCGATGGCACCGTCGATCGAACCCGCTTCTGCGGTCACCGCCGGCTCCGGGATGTGGCGCGGCAGGAAAACACGGAACGTCGTGCCTTTGCCGACTTCTGATTCCGGCTGGATGTAGCCGCCCGATTGCTTGACGATGCCGTAGACCATGGCGAGGCCGAGGCCGGTGCCCTTGCCGACATCCTTGGTGGTGAAGAAGGGCTCGAAGATCTTGTCCATGATCTCCGGCGCGATACCCGTGCCGTTATCGGCAACTTCGACCAGCACCATGTCTTCGGCCGGCATGTAGGAATAGTTGAAGGCGGAGACTTCGGCGGCGGTCAGGTTTTTGGTACGCAACGTCAGCGTGCCGCCCTCCGGCATCGCGTCGCGCGCATTGACGCACAGATTGATCAGCACCTGCTCGAATTGCGAGAGGTCTGTTTTGACAGGCCAGAGGTCGCGGCCATATTGCACGTCGAGCTTGACGTTGGTGCCGGAGAGCAGCCGGTCGACCAGCATGCGCAGGTCGCCGACGACATCGGTGAGGTTCAGCACCGAGGGCCGCATCGTCTGCTTGCGCGAGAAGGCGAGAAGCTGGCGCACCAGCACGGCAGCGCGGTTGGCATTGCGCTTGATCTCCATCAGGTCGGCGAAACTGGCATCGGCGGGCCGTGCCTGTAGCAGCAGATGATCGGAGGAAAGCAGGATCGCCGTCAGCACGTTGTTGAAATCATGCGCGATGCCGCCGGCAAGCGTGCCGACTGCATTCATCTTCTGTGTCTGCGCCATCTGTGCTTCCAGCGCTTTCTGCTCGGTCACCTCGACGGCATAGACGATTGCCGCTTCCTCGGGCGCCTCGTCGCTCTGATCGATGACCGCATTGACATAGAAGCGGAAATAGCGCGCCTCGTCGGTCGGCGTACGGGTGTCGAGGGGCGCGATGTCGCCCTGCCGGTCCTTGGCCGCCGCCAGCGCCTCGGCCAGTTGCGGCCGGTCGCTCTCCTGGACGATGGTTTCGAGATGCGGCGCCTTTTCGAGGTCGTCACGCGAGACGACGCCGGAGAACAGCTTCAGGAACGGCGCATTGGTCCGCAGGATACGCCCGTCACCGTCGACCGAGGCGATCGCCATCGGCGTGTTGTTGAAGAAGCGGGTAAAGCGCATGGCAGCGGCCGAAGCGGACTGGCCGCCGGCATCGCTCTTTTCACGCGCCAGCACGATCGTCCGGCTTTCGCCGGGTGCGCCGTCGCGCATCGAGGTGACGCTGTGGATGATCTGCACCGGCAGGCTCTGGCCGTTGGTCTTGCGCAGATCGAGATCGAGCGTCACCGTCTTTTTCAGCCCCGGTTCGGCCTGCACCGACTGAATCAGCGCCAGCCCCTCGCCCGCCACGACGTCGCCGATCGTCATCGAGCCCGGCACGAACTTGGTGAGGTCGAGACCCAGCCACTCGGCAAGCGTCGCATTGAGATAGAAAATCTCGCCCTTCCGGCCGGCGGAAAAGAACCCGGCCGGCGCATGGTCGAGATAGTCGATCGCGTTCTGCAACTCCTTGAAGAACCGCTCCTGGTCATCGCGCTCGGTGGTGATATCGGTGATCTGCCAGATCTGCAGCGGCTTGCCGCCGTTTTCCTCCGGCTGCAACAGCCGCGCCTTCAGCCGGTACCAATGGGCGCCGGAACTGTTGCTGCCGGGCCCGACGGCGCGCAGCAGGCGGAACTCTTCCCGGCCTTCCTTGCCCTCGCGCAGGCCGTTGACCAGCCGGTAGAGCGCCTCGTTCGATTCGCGGTGGCGCGACAGCAGCGTTTCCAGCGTCTGCACCTCGGTCGCCTTGCGCGCCCCGGTCAGGGCGCCGTAGGCGGCATTGGCATAGATGATCCGACCCTTTTCGTCGGTGATCAAAGTCCCGTCGGGATGGCTGTTGAGGAAGGCGCGCGCCAGGCTGTCGGACTGGCGCTGCGGCATCACCTCGATGAAGCCGATGACTGAGGATACCAGAAAGAAGATGCCGACCATGGCAAGCACACCAAGGCCGCCGAGCACGATCTCGTTGTCGAGTGATTTTTTGAAGAAGACGAAGCCGCCGGCGGCTGCGATCAACACGAGCGCCAGCAAAAGGATGCGCAAAACCGTGCCAGAACGCCCCCCACGATCCACAAGCGGTGCGTTATAGTCGTCGGCCTGACGCGGTTTCGTCATGTATTCCTCGCATAAGCCCCTCCCACTTCCTAGCACGAACACGAAGCGGGAATCAGGCACTCTTTCCTTCTTAGCAATTTGCCGCGTCGGCAAAAACACCGGTGGCCGGCAAGACTGCTTGAATTCACAGGCAACAGCGCCATCTGCCCCTGAAGCCCGACGCGGCGCCCGTGAGCAAGATCGCCGCGCGCCAGGCAGCGGAACACGAAATCGGGTTCTCCCGTCACTGGACAGCGCCGGCGGCCCTTGCCTAAGGAACGGAAAAGTCGTCAATATGTGCCGAATGCGAAATGGAGTGAGTGACTATGTTGGATGATGTTGTCGGAGCTTATGGCAGCCGTTTCCTGCTTGCCGCCGGTGGCGTCGGTCTGGCGCTTCTCCTCCTCATCCTCGTGCTCTGGGTCATCCGCCGCCGGGCGCCCTCGCCCTTCGTGCGCGGCGGCCGCAACCGCCAGCCCCGCCTGCAGGTGTTGGATGCCGCAGCTGTCGATGCCCGTCGCCGGCTGGTGCTGGTCCGCCGCGATGACGTCGAACACCTGATCATGATCGGCGGCCCGAGCGATATCGTCATCGAAAGCCGCATCCTGCCCGAAGCGGCTGACCAGCCGGAAAGCGTCAATCGCCCGCAACCGGTCGAGCAGCGTCCGATATCCCCAGCGCGGCCGGAAACGCCACCGGTTTCTCCGCCCCGCGCCCCAGTCGCAGCCCCTGTTGCCGCTCCAGTTGCAGCCCTTGGTGCAGCCCGAATCGAGCCGGCCGCCGAGCCTTCCTTCTCCGCGCCGGCTTCGCCAGAGCCGCGCCCGCGCCCAGAACCGTTAGCCCAACCGCCTGCCCCGCCGGCCGCGGCACCGCCGGTGGCCACGAGCCCCCTTCCGGCAACCCCTGCGACAGCGCCGCTGTCGGCCGAACGCGACATTCCTCTGCCTGCCGCCCCGCGCCCGCCGGAGCGCCCCGTCGTTCCCCCAGCCGCGCAGCCCGCACCGTTTCACGATACCGTAAGTGCGGCCGAGATACTCGATGCCGCCCGCCAGCGTGTGCTTCCGCAGCAGCGCATCGAACCCGAGGTCTCCACCCCGCCTGTTCAGCACATGCCTGCGGCCGCGCGCGCCGCACCTGGTACGGCCGAAGACGATGTGGCTACGCAGTCGGCAGCGGGGATCCGCCATGATTTCCAGCGGGTGCTGGAACAGGAGATGTCGAACAATCTGACAGCCGAGCGCATCGTGCCGCCGCCGGCGAACCAGGCGCCCCGCCAAGCCGTATCGCAGCCGGGCAACCTGCCGCGCCGCGATCCCGAGCTTGCTCCCATCACCGGCGCCGATACGGAACTGCAGAAGGAAGTCGCCCGGATTTTCGGCGAAATGAGCGTCAATCGCGATAAATGAGGAAAACCGCGCTCGTCGGGTTGCCGCGCCGTCGCATTCATCATAAAGTTGCATAAAAGCCGCAATGCCGCGGCTTTTCAGATCGAGGATGCCCTGGGCCTCCCCATCATGCCGATCATCTGGTATCGGTCAGGGTGAAGAGCGTTGGCGCATTCGAGGTTACACTTTGCCTAAGTAAATACCGGTCTCAGTCCAGTTTCACCCCTGCCGCATAGCGACACGCTGGCGGCATGCGAACATGTTCATCGGGTGGTGGCGAGAGACCGGTTTGGCATTGTTACAATGTGCCATGTGCAGCTCCGCTGTCTCAGCTCTTCAGCCGCCCACAACATCGCCACACCGCGCCCGCAGGGGTTTTCTCACGCACCATCTTGGTGGACTTCCGAACGGAAGACCAAGACGATATGTGCGATACGCTTCGGGTCCGATGGACCATTATTCCCAAAACAGCTCCCCAGCCTTGGATTGCATGCGGTGGATGCGGAGGCATGAGAGCCTTCCAGTCCAGCGGCAAGATCCGGCTCAACGCCAACGGCCGCAAGCTGGACGCTTGGCTTATCTACAAATGCCTGACCTGCGAAAGGACATGGAACCGGCCGATCCTCGAGCGCCGGAATGTCCGCGACATCGATCCTGCAATCCTCGAGGCGCTGCAATCCAACGATCCGGACTGGATCCGGGCAGAGACCTTCAACCTCGATGCTCTCCGACACAAATCGCTGCGTGTGGATGAGTTTGCCGAATTTGAAATCGCAAAGGAGATGCAACACGAAGCTGCAGATTGGACGAGACTAACAATCGAACTGGCGGTCCCGTTCCCAACAAGCACACGCCTCGACCGTCTGCTGGCGTCCGAGCTGACGGTTTCACGTTCGAGACTGCAGGCCCTGCACGCGGAAGGCATGGTCCGGACGGATCCTGAGCGAGTAGACATCATGCGGCGACGGATCAGGAATGGCACCCTTGTGGTGATCGACCTCTCCATGGAGGCCGAGCGAGAGCAATCGTGGAAACCTCTGGCGACAGGAGATCCGCTGTAATCGCGGAAGCCACCTTCCTCTCCGGTACACCGGATGATGGCTCAACGAAAAAGCGCCGCGATCAGATCGCGGCGCTTGTTCTGCTCATGTCTGCATGAAAACCATTATTCGTCGCGATAGACTTTTTCGCGGCGTTCGTGGCGCTCCTGCGCCTCGATCGACAGCGTCGCGATCGGGCGGGCGTCGAGACGCTTGAGGCCGATCGGTTCGCCGGTTTCCTCGCAATAGCCGTAGGTGCCGTCTTCGATGCGCTGCAGTGCTGCGTCGATCTTGGAAATCAGCTTTCTCTGCCGATCACGGGCGCGAAGTTCGATCGCCCGGTCGGTTTCCGACGACGCCCGGTCGGCGAGGTCGGGATGGTTTGCGCTTTCCTCGGCCAGATGGTCGAGCGTTTCGCGCGCTTCTCTAAGGATATCATTTCTCCATGCAACCAGCTTGGTCCTGAAGTAGGCACGCTGGTTTACGTTCATGAACTCTTCCTCTTCCGAGGGAACGTAATTGCTAAGATCGATCTTCTCACTCAACGCGATTCTCCTGAAGAACATCTCATCTGGCGGGTGTATATCCCAAGCGCTAGTCGCGATTCAAGCCAAATACGACAGGTAAACAGATTTTTAAATCTGTTACAATTTTCGGCTAACGATCTATTTTGTCATGGTTATTCCGGCCACCGTTTTTCTCTTCGCCTTCAAAACGCCGTGTTATCGGCCAGGTTTTAGGCAGCTATGGCACGGCTGGCGATTGACGGCAGCCGATCGCAACCGCTACTGAAAAGACCCGCCCGATCCTGGATTTTGCCCATGACCGTACCGCTGCCTCCGCCCAACCGCATCTATCTCCTGCGCCATGCCGAGGCCGCCTGGGCCGAACCCGGACAGCGCGATTTCGACCGGCCGCTCAACGAAAAAGGCTTTGGCGATGCCGAGATCATCGCCGACAAGGCTGCCGACAAGGGCTATCGCCCCGATCTTCTGATCAGCTCAACGGCATTGCGCTGCCGCGATACGGCCGATGCGGTGTATAGGGCGATCGGCCTCTCGCTCGAGGTTCGTTATGTCGACGCGCTCTACAACGCCACTGTTGATAACTATATCGAGATCGTCGATTCGCAGGAGGTGGCCGCCGTCATGCTGGTCGGCCACAATCCGACCATGGAACAGGCGCTGGAGGTGCTGATCGGCCATGAGGCTATGGTCCGCGCCCTTCCCGGCGGCTTCCCGACGGCGGGCCTTGCCGTCGTCGATTACGACGCTTCCGCCACCGCCTGGCGCCTCACGGATTTCGTGGTCGTCTGAAGTCTTTCGCGCCGCTCTTCTTTTGCGGGCGGCGGACCCTTCCTATATTGCCGGCAGTCACCAACCGGAATCGTGCCTTGCCGCCACGCCTGACATCCTTTGCCGATGACGCCCGCATCGCCTTCGACAATCTCGCCGACCGGGCGAGCGGCCTTGTCAATCCGACCGTGCGGCTTGGCGTCACCGGCCTCTCCCGCTCCGGCAAGACGGTCTTCATTTCCTCGCTGGTCCACAATCTGCTGCATGGCGGCCGCCTGCCGCTGTTCGAGCCGGTGCAGTCGGGCCGCGTCTCGGCGGTACGGCTGGAGCCGCAGCCCGATGATGCCGTGCCGCGTTTCCAGTACGAGGATCATATCCGCGCGCTGGTGAAGGACCGTATCTGGCCGGATTCGACCCGCGCCATATCGGAACTGCGAATCACGCTTGATTATCAGAGCGCCAGCGGCTGGAACCGTCTGTTTTCGCCCGGCCGCCTGTCGATCGACATCGTCGATTATCCCGGCGAATGGCTGCTCGACCTGCCGCTGCTCGGCAAGGACTACCGCACCTTCAGCGAGGAAACGATCGCGCTTGCCGAATCCGGCGTCCGTTCCGAACTGTCGCGGGGGTGGCTGGCGCTGACGCGTGCTGCCGATATCCAGGCCGGCGCCGACGAGATGGTCGCCCGCGACCTCGCCGTGGCCTTTGCCGATTATCTCAAGGCCTGCAAGGCCGACGAACGCTCGCTCTCCACCTTGCCGCCCGGCCGTTTGCTTCTGCCCGGCGATCTCGACGGATCGCCGGCGCTGACCTTCGCGCCGTTGGCGCTGCCACCGGACGGGCGTCCCGGCCGCGGCTCGCTGTGGACAATGATGGAGCGGCGCTACGAGGCCTATAAATCGGTCGTGGTGAAACCCTTCTTCCGCGAGCATTTCGCCCGCCTCGACCGCCAGATCGTGCTGGTCGATGCGCTGCAGGCGATGAACCGCGGCCCCGAAGCCGTGCAGGATCTGGAGCGGGCGCTGACCGATGTGCTCGCCTGTTTCCGCCCCGGCACCAATTCGCTGCTCTCCTCGCTGCTCGGGCGGCGCATCGACCGCGTGCTGGTCGCCGCCACCAAAGCCGATCATCTCCACCATGAAAGCCACGACCGGCTCGACGCGCTGACCCGCCGCCTCGTCGATCGCGCCATCGAGCGAATCGGCATGGCCGGCGCCGGCATCGACGTCATGGCGCTCGCCTCGGTGCGCGCCACCCGCGAGGCATCCGTCAAGCGCGACGGTCATGACCTGCCTGTTATCGTCGGCACGCCAATGGAGGGCGAAACCATCGGGGCCGAGCGCTTCGACGGCCTGAGAAAGACCGCGATCTTCCCCGGCGACCTGCCGGAGGATCCGGAGAGCCTGTTCGACCGCATCGCCTCGGGTGCAACAGGCCTGCAGCTGCCGGATGTCAATGTCGTCAGATTCCGCCCGCCGCAGCTTGAGGAAACCGGCGGCGGCATCAAACTGTCGGTGCCGCATATCCGCCTCGATCGCGCCATGCAGTTCCTGTTCGGAGACCGTCTCGCATGAGCAAGCCCCCGTCCGATCCGCCGCGCCGGCCACCTGCCGCCTTCACCTATGAGGATCAGGCCACCGAGCGGCGCGACAGCAGCCGCCACGGAGGTGAGCGGCGCAAGCCGGAAAGCTTCGCTGAACATATCGTCGTCACGGCAGATGAGGACGATCCCTTCCTCAATCCCGACAAGGATCTGAGCGCAGTTCCCGTTGCCGCGCCGCGCAAGCGCCGGACCTCCTTCGGCAAGATCGCCGCCGGCGCCTTCGGCATCCTGCTGTCTCTCGCCATCGGCCTCTGGACCGACAGCCTGATCCGCGATCTCTTCACCCGCGCCGACTGGCTAGGTTACGCCGCCCTTGCCATGCTCGCGGTCGGCATCCTCGCCGTGCTCGCCCTCGTCATCCGCGAGACAGCAGGCATGATGCGCCTTGCCGCCGTCCAGGCAATCAAGGCCGAAGCGGAAGCTGCGATTGCCGAAACCCGGCCGGCCAAGGCCCGCGCCGTCGTCGTGCGGCTCTCCACTCTGCTTTCCGCCAATCCCGAGACATCGAAGGGCCGTGCGACACTGAAGGCAACCGAGGGCGAGGTCATCGATCCCCCGCATCTGATCGCCTTGGCCGAGCGTGAATTGCTCGCTCCCCTCGACCGCAAGGCTCGCGCCCTGATCGTCAACGCCTCGAAGCGCGTCTCCATCGTCACCGCCGTCAGCCCGCGCGCCGTCGTCGACCTGCTCTACGTGCTTTATGAGGCCGTGCGCCTGATCCGCGCCATGGCCGAGCTATACGGCGGCCGCCCCGGTACGCTCGGCATGTTTCGTCTACTGCGTGATGTGCTCGCGCATCTCGCCGTCACCGGCTCGATCGCCGTCGGCGACAGCCTGGTCCAGCAGGTGCTCGGCCATGGGCTGGCCTCCAGGCTCTCGGCCCGGCTGGGCGAAGGCGTCATCAACGGTCTGATGACCGCCCGCATTGGAATCGCGGCGATGGATCTCTGCCGCCCGCTCGCCTTCCACGCCCTAAAGCGGCCGGGAATCGGTGATTTCATCGGCGATCTCACGCCCTCCATGTCACCGCGCAACAACAATCCTTGACCGACCACGCGATTCCGCAGCTTTCACCTTCCCCCGCGTAATGCCGAAATACTTACAGCAAATTCAAGGATATAGCGATGACAGTTTGAAATTGTCGCCGCGCGAAAACCCTGTATCGCCGAGCATTTCGGCACAATCGAAAGGAAGGATTAACCATTATTCGGCAAAACTTGCAGCCAGTTCGTGACTGGTGTTTGCCAAGGAAAATCCATGTATTCGCGCAAGTTTCTCATTATATGCGGTCTGGCCGCCGCGGCATTGTCTCCCGTCGCAGATGTCGCTCCGGCAGCCACTGCCGCAACCCGTGACAAGGCGTTCTTCGATTCCGTCGCCGGTTCATGGAAGGGCCCGGGCGAAATCGTCGCCGGCAAATACAAGGGCACAAAGTTCACCTGTAACCTGATCGGCGAGCCGACAGGCGACAGCAGCGCCGGCATCAAGCTCGACGGCACCTGCCGCGTCGGTGTCTTCAAGCAGCCGATGACCGCGGTCATCTCGCAGTCGGGCTCGACCTACAAGGGCAAGTTCCTCGACGGCGCGGCCGGCAAGGGTCTTGACGTCGTCTCCGGCGCCGTCAGCGAAGATACCGTCGTCGTCGGCATCAACCGCGCCAAGCTGAACGGCGCGATGATCGCCCGCGTGCGCGACGACAAGACGATGAACGTCACCGTTTCGGTCAAGGTCGAAAGCCAGATGATCCCGGTCATCGGCCTGACGCTGACCCGTCAGGTCGACGAGATGGCCGTCGGCTCCATCCAGTAGATAAATCGCACAGCGGATTTTCCTGAAGCGGCGGGTTTCCCGCCGTTTTCCGTTTCAGCTTCTCTGCTTCAGGCGTTCCGCCACCAGTCGCGGCTGTCGTCGGCGACCTCGATGCCGGTGACCTCGGCATCATTAAGCCAGTCATTGACCGCCCTGCCCCTGACGAGCAGGCCCGGCGCGATATCGGCGAGCGGCATCAGCACGAAACCGCGATCGGTCATGCGCGGATGCGGCAGCTCCAGCCGCGGCGCCTCCTGGACGACGTCGCCATAAGTCAGCACATCGATATCGAGCGTGCGCGGTCCCCAGCGCTCGATACGCTCACGCTTCATCTCGCGCTCTATGGACAGGCAGACATCGAGCAACGCTTCCGGATCGAGCTTGGTTTCGACGGCAGCGCAGGCGTTGAAGAAGAAGGATTGGTCCGTCTTGCCCCAGGGCGGCGTGCGATAGAGCCGCGAGACCGCCGTCACCCTGCAGTCATCCCGTTCGTCCAGCCGCTGCAGTGCGGCCGCCATCGCCTTGACGGGATCGCCGATATTACCGCCGAGGCCGAGTGTGGCCGATTGCGATGTAGCCTCAGGCAAAGTGTTCAATGCTCACCTGCACGAAATCGAGCACGCCGGGCACTGGCGCGTTCGGCTTGCGCACCGTGATCTTCGCCCGCCGGACCTGCGGGAATGTCTCGCAAAGCCCCTTGGCGATATCAAGCGCCAGGGCCTCGATCAGGTAGCGCCGCTTGCCCGTGACGATCTGCTCGATCACGGCAAAGGCGATGCCGTAATTGACGGTATCGTTGATCGAATCGCTTTCCAGCGCCTCGCCGGCAACGACGTCGAGCTCGGCATCGACGAAGAAGCGCTGACCGAGGAATTCCTCCTCGTCATGCACGCCGTGGCGCGCAAAGAAGGCGCAGTTCTGCAGCGTGATCGTGTAGGTGGTCATGTCGGCCGCTTCCTCTCGAATTCCTGGCGCGCATTCAGCATAGCATCGGCGATGTCGAGCGCATCCCTGTTGATTGCGACATTGTGCACCCGGAAAACCGCAGCCCCCTGAAGCCTGAGCAGAGCGCTTGATGCAGCCGTCGCTGAATCCCTGTCCTGCGCTTCACGTCCCGTCACCGCGCCGAGGAAGCGCTTGCGTGAGGTGCCGGCGAGCAGCGGCAGGCCGAAGCGGGAAAGTTCGGAAAACCGCGCCATCAGTTCCAAGTTCTCCTCCGCCGTCTCCTTGGCGAAGCCGAAGCCCGGATCGAGCACGATACGGTCGCTGTTGACGCCTGATGCCGCAGCGATCGCCAGCGACCGTTTGAGAAAATGCACCTGGTCGGCAATGACATCGGGAAGCTTCGCCCTGTCGCGGCCGGTATGCATGATGCAGAGCCCGGCCCCGGTGGCCGCGGCGATGTCGGCGATATCGGGCTCCTTCTGCAGCCCGAACACATCGTTGACGATATGGGCGCCGGCGCCAACCGCAAGCCGTGCCGTCTCGGCACGATAGGTATCGATCGAGATCAGCGCCCGGGTGCGCCCGCGCAGCGCCTCGATGACGGGCAGCACGCGGGCCTGCTCCTCGGAAGGGCTGACTGTTGCAGCGTTCGGCCGGGTCGATTCGCCGCCGATGTCGATAATCCCCGCGCCCTCGTCCACCGCCAGGAGCGCCTGTTCGACCGCCGCATCGACGGTTTCAAAACGTCCGCCGTCGGAAAAGGAGTCCGGCGTCACGTTGATGATCGCCATGATCACCGAACGGCGGCCGAGTTCGATCTCCCGGCCATGGCCGACACGCCATAAACTGCCTTCGCGCCCTGTCACCAGACTTATCCTATTGATCGCGAAAAAAGCGCCATCCGATATTGCGCTTGTGGTGGCTATGCCCCAAGCTCCTGTCGATTTCAACACGGGTTGCGTTCAGAATGCCGCTTGCAGTGCGTTATATGGTCCTTCTTATTGCCTTTTCCATTGCTCTTTCCGTCTGCAGCCCGGTGGCGGCAGAAGTGATCGCATCGAAAAGCTATTCCTATTTCAGCATCAGCGGCAAAACCGCCGATGAGCTCGACCGTGAACTCAGCCGGCGCGGCCCGACGTCGAGCGGCTCCTCGGCACGCCATCCCGGCGCAACGAAGATCCGCTTTGGCGGTGAAGCCACCTATATCCAGGATAACGGGCGTTGCCGCGTTGGCAACGTCAAGGTCACGGTCCACACCCAGATCATCCTGCCGCGATGGAGCAGCCGCAAGGGCGCCAGCAAGGAGCTGTCGATGATCTGGGATGCCCTGTCGAGCGATATCAAGCGCCACGAGGAGCGTCATGCCGAAATCGCCCGCGATCAGGCCCGCGCCATGGAACGCGCCATTCGCGCGCTGCCGCAACAGCGCAGTTGCGAAGCCATGCAGGAACTCGTCTCCGACGAATCAGCTCGCGGTATAGAAGAGCACGATCGGCAGCAGGCCCGATTCGACCGGGTCGAGGCGGTCAATTTCCAGAAGCGCATGCTGAGATTGCTGAACAATCGAATCAACGGCCGAGCCGGCGAAAAATAAGGTTTTTTCAGTCGGGACGCGAGCGAAAACCTTAGCTGCCCAACGAAACTTGTGCGAAACCTGCCCCCTCCCCAGCGATTGAATGGTCATTTTTCATCCTGGCAGACTCAACCGGAACGCGTTAATATGAACACATTCGAAAGTGCAGCTACGGCAACTGGACTTTCATCGCTGGGTTCTCCTGGCGCGTTCCGAAGCCGCGGATGTTCCTCCCTCATCCGTAGGTAATGCGCCCGCCTCGCCTCGCTCGCTCTAGCGCGCGAGGCGTCTTTTTTGTGAGATCCACATCTGCAGATTTTCTGTCAGCAAAGCGCAGCGCGCTTAGGCTTGACGTTCCGGCACGTGCACCACGAGCCCGTCATAGGCGGCCTTCATGCGGATCTGGCAGGACAGCCGCGAGGTGGGGCGCACATCGAAGGCGAAGTCGAGCATATCCTCTTCCATCGCTTCCGGCTGACCGACCTGTTCGGTCCATGCCTCGTCGACATAGACATGACAGGTCGCGCAGGCGCATGCGCCGCCGCATTCGGCCTCAATGCCGGGCACCGAATTGCGCACGGCATTCTCCATTACGGTGGAGCCTTGGTCGACGTCGAGGTCGAAGCGCGTGCCGTCGAAAGCAACGATGGTAAGTTTTGGCATCAGGACTATTTCCGGTCTTCAAATGATGGGCGGATCTTCTTCCGACAATTCGACGCATCAGTCAACATTGCGGAAATTCGTCATAGCGTCGCAGATCGGGCTTTCGCCCGCCGTCTTCAAAGCGTCATGGAGCAGGTCGCAAAAAGACCCGAGGTTCCGCAATGGAACAACGGGCCTCGTTCGAACGGCATCTTAGGCATGTCGCCCAAAACTGCGCATCGGTTTTGGGACAACGACATGCATAGACGAAAGACTTGGAGATCAGCCGCGGCAGAGCTTCAGGATAAAATTCTCGGCGTCGATGACGGCGGCACCCAGCGCTGCCGTCGCGCCGGCATCGCCGCCGGTTTCCTCGACGACCTCGGCCGTCTGCGACACGCGGAACGCGCCGACCGAGCTTGCCGCGCCCTTCAGGCGGTGCGCGGCCGCGCCGACGCGGATGGTTTCACCGCTCGCAATATCCTGCAGACATGCGCGCGCCTGACGCGCAAACATCTGAAGGACTTCGATTTCCAGCGTCTTGTCGCCCATGGTCTGCTTTGCGAGATGGACCAGATCGATCGGCCGGACCTTTGAGGGACAGGGTCCCTTTGCATTATCCGGCGCCTCGAATACGATGTTCAATGCTGCCATCTGAGCTGCCATTGCCAATTCTCCCGTCTCTATCGTCCGCAGTTGCAACAGTTCTGCGTCAGGAGGGTGGCCATCCCGTTAAATTCCGGCACATTCGGAGCGGAAATCTCGCCATATGGTTAACGTCCGTTAAATATCCCTAAATTATTGGTTTTTAACCGGTGTCGCAGATTCAAAGGTGTTAACAACAGGTTAACGAGCCGTGAATCTCAAGCCTTCATTAATTGTGTGAAGAGCCCAGATGTGTCACTACGATACTGGTGGAGCGGGTTTATGGTACGCGCCTTTGCCGAGCGAGTGGATAATGGTAGTGTTTTGATACCTTCCGTTTGAAAAAGCGGCTATCTACTCTGAAATGACATGCTTATCCGTCCGTCATTGGGATGGAAGGCTGGAACGGCAAAGTTGTCCCCCGGTGAGGCGGAAGCCCGGGATGTGCTACCGGACCGGCCGGATGTAACGAGGCATACCGAATGGCGAACAACAAATATAACGAGTCGATTGAGGACAAAGCGTTCAAGGCATTGGACGAAGCGCTCCAAATCGACTTCGGCAAAGATAACGTGCCGTCTCGCCGCGGCGACGCGCCAGGGGCTCCGGAGGCTAATGTGTCTGATCCAGTAAATGCGCGCAACCAGCAGGCCCAGGAAGAAGCGCAACGCCGCAGCCGCCGCGGTGCCGCCGGCGAGCAGGCGTCCAGGGGGCCGACCTTTGCGCCCGCCAACGATGCCAGCCGCAATACGCCCGCCTCGATCCTGAAATCCTTCGACGGCGCCTCCAGCCGCTCGGCGGTGCGCACCGCCACGCTCTTCTCCGTGCTTTGGGTCATGGCCGGTCTCGGCCTGATGTCGCTGCTTTATGCTCCCGAGATCTGGCAGATCCGTTCAGTCGCCGATCTCGTCGCCCTGCCCGGCGTCATCGCCGGCCTCGTCGGCATCATCATTCCCGTGATGATGTTCTATGCTTTCGCCATCATGATCTCGCGCGCCCAGGACATGCGCAACGCTGCCCGTTCCATGGCAGAGGTGGCCTTGCGCCTGGCAGAGCCGGAAACCATCGCTTCCGAGCGCATCATGACCGTCGGCCAGGCCGTGCGCCGTGAGGTCTCGGCCATGAATGAAGGCATCGAGCGCACCATCGCACGTGCCTCCGAGCTGGAAACGCTCGTCCATTCCGAAGTCAATGCACTTGAACGTTCCTATGCCGACAACGAGTTGCGCGTCCGCGGTCTCGTCCACGAACTCGGTTCCGAGCGTGAGGCGATCGTCAACCATGCCGACCGCATCCGCACCTCGATCGGCAGCGTCCACGATCAGTTGAAGGAAGAGCTGTCGCTTGCGACCGAAGAGATCGCGGTGCGGCTTGCCACATCGGGCGAAGCCTTCGCCTCGCTGATCGATACGCGCGCCGCGACGATCCTGGAGAAATCGGACAGCGCCCTGCAGTCGATGGGCAGCCTGCTCGCCGCCAAGACCGACAGCCTGCTGCAGACGCTGAACGCTTCCGGTTTCGCGCTCGCCACCGAATTCGACAACCGCCTCGAAGCCCTCTCCGTCAATCTCAACGACCATGGCGAAAGACTGCTCAGCCAGTTCGAGACGCGTGCCTCGACTATGGACAGCAGCACCGAAAAGCTGAACGCGGCGCTGAACGAGCGCACCCATCAGCTCAATGAGATCCTGATCGCCCGCACCCGCGAGATCAATGAGAGCCTGACGTCAGGCGGACGCACCATCGGCGGGACGCTCGACGATGTGCTGTCGAAGCTGAACAGCGCGCTCGACGAAAAGGGCGCGAGCTTCCGCCAGAGCCTGCAGACCAGCGCCGACGACGCCGTCATGGATCTCGACGTGCGCTCCGGTTTCTTCGAAGAACGGCTGCAGACGACTGTCGCCCAGCTGTCGACCGCCTTCGACGAACGCGTCGCCGAATTCACCAGCGCTTTCGACAAACGCACCGGCTCGCTCGACACCAAGCTGATGGAGAGCCTCGCCCGCATCAACGAGACGCTGACCGGCGGTTCGGATTCGATCGACGGCATCCTGAGTTCCGGCATCGACCGGCTCGGGTCGTCGATAACAGACCAGTCGCTGGCGCTCGCCACGGCACTCGCCACCGGCCATGAAATGCTGGAAAGCACGGTCGGTGCCCGGGCGGAAGAAATCACCACCGCGCTCACCAGCCGCACCGGTGAACTGACCTCGGCGTTGCAGAGCGCTACCTCCGAAATCGCGCTGGCGCTTGCATCCGGCACCTCCGATCTACAGAACAATCTGCAGACACGCTCGGCCGAATTCCGCGACACGCTGCGCGCCACCACCACTGAGTTGACGACCGCCGTTGCCGAAGGCACCGAGCAGGTGACCGCTGCCTTCGGCGGTCGCGCCGAGGAGCTGAGCGGCGCGCTTGCAGCGCGTGCAGCTGAGATCACCGAGGCGCTCGGCACGGCCCACGGCCGCATCGACAGCGTCATGGCCGAGCGCGGCGGCGCACTGATCGAGGCGCTCACCAGCCATCACGGCCGCTTCGAGGAAGCGCTGACGTCCCGTTCCGACGCCATCATCAACGCCGTTTCCGGCACCCAGGACCGCCTTGCCGAGACGCTCGACGAAAAGGCGATGGCGCTCGCTATCTCCCTGAACGAGAGCCAGGCCCGCATCGAGGATACGCTCGAGAGCCGTTCCGCAGCGCTACTGAATGCGGTCTCCGGCACCCATGACCGCCTCTCCGAGACGCTCGATGAAAAGGCGATGGCGCTCGCCATTTCGCTCAATGAAAACCAGGCCCGCATCGAGGATACGCTCGAGACCCGCTCCGCGGCCCTGCTGAATGCCGTCTCCGGCACCCATGACCGCCTGTCCCAAACACTGGACAGCAAGGCGGCGGCCCTGACGACCTCACTCGACGAGCGCCATGCCCGCATCGAGGATGCGCTTGGAACACGTGCCGAGGCGCTGCTGAACACTGTTTCCGGCACGCGCGACCGTCTTGCCGAGACCCTCGACGAAAAGACGACGGCGCTTGCCACGTCCTTGAACGAGAGCCAGGCTCGCATCGAAGATACGCTCAAAACCCGTTCCGCGGCCCTGCTGAACTCGGTCTCCGGCACCCATGACCGCCTGTCCGAGACACTGGACGGCAAGGCGGCAGCTTTTGCCACCTCGCTCAGTGAAGGCCATGCCCGCATCGAGGAGACGCTCGAAACCCGCTCCGCAGCCCTGTTGAATGCCGTCTCCGGCACCCATGAGCGCTTGTCCGAAACGCTGGACGAGAAGGCGATGACGCTCGCCATCTCGCTCAATGAGAGCCAGTCGCGAATCGAAGACACGCTGGAAGCACGCTCCGAAGCCTTCCTCAAATCCGTGTCCGGCACGCATGACCGCCTTTCGCAGACGCTCGACGAAAAGTCGGCGGCGCTTGCCGCCTCCCTGAACGAGGGTCAGAGCCGCCTGCAGGACACGCTGGAGAGCCGTTCGGAATCCTTCCTCAACGCGGTGGCCGCCACTCACGACCGCCTGTCCGAGACACTCGACGACCGGGCCATGGCGCTTGCCATTTCGCTGAACGAGAGCCAGAGCCGTCTCGAGGAGACGCTGACGACGGGCGCCGATGCGATCACCAATGCGGTCTCCGGCACGCATGAAGGCCTGAACGGTGTGCTCGACCAGAAGGCCGCCGCCCTTGCCACCTCGCTGAGCCAAGGCCAGGCCCGCCTCGAGGAAGCCTTGGGGCACCGCACGGCTGCGATCATCGGCGCCGTAACGGCAAGTCACGACCGGCTCACCGATGCGCTCGACGAAAAGACCATGGCGCTCGCAATTTCGCTCGACGATAACCAGAGCCGCTTCGACAGCGCACTTGAAGCCCGCAGCAACTCCATGATGGAAGCCGTTGCCAATGCCGAGACGCGCGTCGCCGGCGCCTTCGCCGACAAGACTGATGCGATCCGTACCGCCTATACCGATAATCAGCAGCGGCTGGAGAATGCACTCTCCCAGCATAGCGCTGCCCTCTCCGGCGTTCTTGATGCCGGCGGCTCGCGCTTCGAAGATATCGTCGGCGGCTTGACCAGCCGCATCGAAGGCCGGTTGAGCGATGCCCATGCGCGACTCGGCGGCCTCGCCGACGAGGCCGCCGCACGCATCGAGCGCGGGCTCGACTCCGCCCATGAACGCATTCGCACGACGCTCGAGGACCGCGCCAACGCCATCGACCTGTCGCTGAACCAGGCCCACGCGCTGATCAGCGATACGCTGACCGAGCAGGCGACCAGCATCGGCACCTCGGTGGCGACCAGCGTCAGCATGCTCGAGATGTCGCTGGAGGAGCGCGAAGCGGCGATCCGCCAGGCCATCGATGCCGGCGCCCAGACATTGGAAGATCGCATGCATGCCGGCGCCGGCCAGATCGCCGGTCGCTTCCAGGAGGCGGCAAACGCGATTTCAAGCTCCACCCAGAACTTCTCCACTCATCTCGATCGGTCGGTCGAAAGCCTGACCGGCCGTTTTGAAGAAACCGGATCGCGGGTGGAAGCCGGCCTTGCGGCGATCGAGACCCGCATCCGCGACGGCGTCGGCGGCGTTGCCGACAAGGTCGAAACGGCCAGCAGCCAGCTCTCCGGCGTGCTCGCCGACGGCATTTCCCGCCTCGGCGCGCTCAGCAACGACGCCACGCAGCGCATCTCGGCGACGCTCGAAGGCAGCGCCGCAAACCTCACCGAGGCGATCGATAGCCGCACCGCCAATCTGGCCGAGACGCTGGACAGCCGGGCCACGAGCCTGACCGGCGCCATCGAAGGCCGCACGGCGCGCCTCGGCGAAACCCTCGACCGCGGCAATGAACGCATCGAGGAACGCCTTTCCACCATGGACCGCGCGTTGACCGTCGGCCTCGAAGCCGTCAACCGCACCATCGAAGGCAAGGCCGCCGGCCTCGCCTCGACGTTGCGCAGCGCCGTAGCCGAAGCAGCCCAGGGAATGGAAGGCGAAGCGACGAGAACCACCGAACTGCTCGGCAAGACCGGCCAGCAATTCGCTGAGGATCTCAATACGAAAAGCGACGAATTCACGCGCACCATGGATGAGCGCTCGTCGCAGATCGTCACCCGCGTCGCCGAAGCCCAGAACCGGCTGGCGAGCCAGGCCGCTGCCGTCGCCCAGACCTTCTCGGAAGCCGGCAACGCCATCGTCAACAAGGTCGCCGAAGCCGAGACCATCGTCGGTACCCAGGTCAACGCCATCTCCAAGGCGTTGTCGGATGCCGGCCAGTCGCTGGAAGCACGCGGCGATGCCATCCGCTCGACGCTGTCGGGAGCCGGCAGCGAGATTTCCGCCACCATGGCGGATGTCGACCGGGCGCTCGAAGCCCGCAGCAGCGCCATTCGCTCCAATCTCGAGGAGCGTGCCCGCGAGATCGACACGACCTTCTCCGAGATCGACCGGGCGCTCGAAGCGCGCGGCAATTCGATCCGCTCGACGCTCGAAGAACGCACCCGCGATCTCAATTCGATGCTATCAGGACGCTCGGTCGAACTGACGCGCATCCTCGACGAAACGGCTCGCCCGATCATCGATCGCTACACCGATGCCGGCGAGCAGGCAGCCGCCCGCATCACCGCCGCGGCCAACCTCAGCGCCGACCGTCTGCGGGCCGAAAACGAAGCGCTCGCCAGCGCCGTTGCCGCCCGCACCGAAAACGTCGCCAATGCCGTAAGCGCCATCGAAAACAGCCTGGTCGGCAACGTCAACGGCCTCGTCCAGCGCATGTCGGAAAGCAGCGCGGCAATGGCGATGATGATGAACCGCGCCGCCGAGCAGCTGGCCAGCGTCGACGGCCGTCTCGGCGACACGACCACGCGCTTTGCCGACTCCGCCACCAAGGCCGCTGAAATGGTCTCCGCCTCGACCAGGCTGCTCGAAGGCAAGGTCGACCGCCTCTCCGACATTTCGGGCCAGACGCTGTCGCAGGTCGGCGGCATCATCGGCCGCTTCGACGAACACTCCAAGGTCCTGACCCAGGCCTCGCAGCTTCTCGGTGCTGCCCAGTCCAACCTCGCCTCGACGCTCGAGGAGCGCGAGAGCGCTCTGCAGACGCTCTCCGTCGGCCTCGTCCAGCGTTCCGCCGAGATCGAAAAGACCATGCAAGGCCTCGGCGGCATGATCGAGACTGTGTTCGAGCAGGCAGAGCAACGCTCCAACCAGGTCTCCGGCAATCTGCGCCAGGGCGTGCAGTCCTCCCTAGCGGATATCGGCCGCATTCTCACCGAAACCGAGAAGCGCGCCCAGGAAGCGGCGGAGACGATGCGCGAGGCGATCACGCGGGCCGGCGACGAGGCCAATACGACGATCGACGGCACCTTCGCCAATGTCGAGCGTCGCTCCGGCGATCTCTCCAACCGCATTCGCGGTGGTCTGACGGCCTCGCTGTCGGAAGTCGAGCGCATGCTCGGCGAAGCCGGCCGCGCTTCCGATGGTGCCGCCCAGAACATGCGGGAAGCGTTGCGCGAAGCGATCGATGAAGCCGTCGGCCGCTTCTCCGGCGCCACCGATGATATTCGCCGCTCCGCCGCCGATATCCGCAACGAGCTCGACGCCACCCGCGCCGAATTGAAGCGCGGCGCCTTCGATCTTCCCGAGGAAGCCAAGGAAAGCGCTTCGGCCATGCGCCGGGCCGTCGCCGAGCAGATCAAGGCGCTGCAGGATATCTCCCAGCTTGTCGGGCGCTCCAGCCAGCAGCTTGAGATCTCCCAGCCCGTCGCCCGCACCCTCGCCCAGGCGCAGCCGGCCCCGCGTCCCGCGCAACCGGCTGTCACCCAGCAAGTCGCAACTCAGCCGCAGCAGCCGGTAGTGCCCCCTTCGATCGAAGCGACGGGCCTGCGCGGAACGATCGCGCCGGCAGCACCCGCTGCCGCCCCTCAGCGCGCCGCCCCGCAGCCTGCCCCCGCTCGCCAGGAAGCAGTCCGCCAAGAGCCTGCTCGCCCGGAAAGCGGCGGCTGGATCAGCGATCTGCTGCGCGGCGCATCGCGTGAGGAGGCCGCCGACGAGGCGTCTGCTCGTGCCCCGGCCCGGCCGGTGGAAACCGCCGCACCGGCCGCGCGCAGCAACGACAGCCGCAATCCGCGCCACGTCGTCGAATCGCTGAATTCCCTCTCGGTCGATATCGCCCGCGCCATCGATCATGACGCCTCGGTCGATCTGTGGCGCCGTTACCAGCGCGGCGAGCGCGACGTCTTCACCCGTCGCCTCTACACGCTGAAGGGCCAGCAGACTTTCGATGAGATCAAGCGTAAATACGACCGCGAACCGGAATTCCGCACCGCCGTCGACCGCTACATCGGTGATTTCGAAAAGCTGCTCGCCGACGTCGCCCGCACCGATCCGAACCAGACGGTGACGCAATCCTACCTCACCTCGGATACGGGCAAGGTCTACACCATGCTCGCCCATGCAGCAGGCAGGCTCGGCTGAGCCTGCTTGTAACCATCGATCGCACTTGACCGAATTGGACGGGAAGCCACCGCCACACATGTCGAGCGGCTTTCGTTTGTCGGAAGGGCGCGACCGAGAAACCCTCATCGTGCGGCGTTCGAAATGACCAAGGCCTTGCTGATCATCGATGTGCAGAATGCAATTTTCTCCGGCAAAGCCACGCCGGAGCGCCAGCCGCATGTCGATGCCGCAATTGACGAGACCGTCGCTCGGCTCGCAACGCTCCAGGAAAAGGCGAGGCGGACAGGCGCGCCGGTCGTGCTGGTGCAACATGACGGCGACAGGGGCCATCGATTGGCCGTCGGCACGGAAGGATGGGCGCTGCGCGACGAGATCGCACCGAAACAGGGCGAGGTCGTCATCCGCAAGAAAAGCGCCGACTCCTTCTTCGAGACAGATCTCACCGAACGTCTGAACGAACAGTCGGTCACCCACCTCGTCATCGGCGGCTGCATGTCTCAATTCTGCGTCGACACGACGGTCAGACGCGCCGTTTCCCTCGGATATGACGTGACGCTGATTGCCGATGGTCACACCACCGGCGATACTGCGACCCTGACCTTCTCAGAGATTATCGCCCACCACAATGAAACGCTCGACGGTTTTGACGCGGGCAAGGCGATGGTAGAAATCCGCCCCACCGCCGAGATCGTCTTTTCATAGAGCTCCAGCAGCAACAGCCGACATCGAATCGGAAGCAGGCCGTCTCGCGAGCGCGCGGGCAACAGTCGTTTTTCCGAAGACAATCACATAGCTTCTCCCCCCTTGTTCAATGAATGCACGTCAGGCAAGGAGATACGACTGTCTTTGCCTCAGAGGCCGGCGCAGGTCATTTTACTGCTGATATCTTCTATTGTGCATTGCCGGCAGCAGTCCCGGCAAGATCATCCGACGCCCAAGCCTGGATGGCCTGATTGAACACACGTTCACCGTCGGCGCCCTTTTCAAGCGTCAGCAGTGCTCGTTTGCCGTCCTGATAGGAAATCGGCAAATCGATCCATTGGCGTTCAAGCAGTTCAAGGTTCTTGGCACGAGCCTCAGGCAGATCATTGAGCGCCAGCATGTAAAGATTGTCCGTGACCTTGGCGGGGACGGCTATCAATGTGTCACCGCGATCGCCTTCCGTCGCCTTCATTGACATGGACCGGAGACTGTAAATTCCGCCTCCCTTAAATCCCGGCGCGATCCGAAACGACAATTCAACGAGGTGGCTTGCGGAAACGGAGGGATCTGCATTCCGTTCCAGTGTCAGCACTGCAGTGAGGTGACGCTTCGGCACCGCGATGTGCGCTTGGATAACAGGATCGGAATGTCCGCTGGCGTCGGTGCGCATATCGATTGACCAGGTGACAGAACCGGGAACCGTCGTCGGCTGTGCCTTCTCCGGTTTCTCCTCATACAGAAACATCTGAGGAACTAGCGAACGCGGAACGGAGCGTCCGGATGACGCAAAGGCGGAAAAGGGTGAGAAAACGAGCACACATATGCCGACGACCAAAACCATTGCCGAGCGCATCATAGAAATCCCACCCCTCGCAGCGTAACGCTGTCTCCTATCGTATAATTTCTTAAATCGGAATTATGCAGCAATTCAAAGTGCTGCGGAAATTCGTGAACAACTGTAGCGGCGAAAACCGGGACCGCAATGCGGCCCCGGCTTCCCATCTACCGATCGGCCGCTATGCCCCAGTTGTAAACGCAGCGATCGAGGCCGATGGCGATTTCGAGGACGAGAACGTCATGGTCGACGGCCGCTCCCTTCTTCGGCTGCGACCGGTAGCGCTGCGGAAAGTCCGTGCGCCGCGAGATCGAGCAGACCTCCATCCATTTGTAGCCATTGTCGACCTCGATATCCATCGTCACCTCGGAATAGGCCGGCAGCCGGTCGGAGGGCACGATGCGCGTCGGCAGATGGATCAGCGAGGCGATCATCCGGCGCACCGGTTCGAGGCAGACGGCATGATAGTCGTTGCCGCTGTCGGCCGTGAAGGCGCATTGGAATTCGAGCTGCCAGAACTCCTTCAGCCGCACATGTTTCGTCGGCTGCTCCTGTTCACGCCGGTAGGACCGGCCCGCCTGCCAGACGCAGAGCGGCAGCTGCGTCTTCGAGTGATTGCCGAGAATATGCTGCATATAGGCATAGGTCGACGGCGTGGTCTCCGGTCTCAGCACCAGCGCGGTATCGCCGGCGGAAAGCTGTTCCTGCACCCAGATATCGGCATTCGAATAGGCGTTTGAGACCAGCGACCGCGGTATCAGCGCCGGCGCCTCGACCCTTCGCACATCCCAGGCGGGATTGACCGATCTCAGAAAACCGCGGACCTCTTGCGAGAAGAAGCCGATCATATGGTCGCGCAGATGGATCTCGCGCTCCTCCCAATGGACGAGCGAATTGACATGATAAAGATTGAGCACGGTGCCTGTCTCCTTGGGCAGCCTTGATTGACCTGGTGAGGGGGCTTTACGTCCAGCAGCGCGCCGGACGCCGATAGCGCCCTGACGTCACGGCTGGACGTGGAGACCTCGTCCGCCAAAAGCGCGCGCAATCGCAACCTGCACGCAGGTGCGGATATAACGAAAGAAAGGCGCGCTTTTCGTGCTCATGGGAATTTTCTAAGTGCGATGCGTCCCATTGTCAAAACCGACGACGGTGAGACAAAAGCAATCAGTTGTGGATAGGCCTCTTTTTATTGCCCCTTGTCCTTCATTCCGTCACAAACTTTCTAGATCGGCTTGCGTTTAGGCCAACAACACCGTCCAACGACAGAGAGCGCAATTGATGATCAAGACGACCTCCCGGCTCCTTGCCACCGCGCTCTCTTCCGCCTTGCTGATGGGCGCTTTCACGTTGGCTCAAGCCGGCCAGGCAAGTTTCGTCGTCGATGCGCAATCCGGTCAGGTTCTCGAAGCCTCCAATCAGGATGAGCTGAACTATCCGGCATCGCTGACCAAGATGATGACGCTCTATCTCGCCTTCGAAGCCCTGCACGAGGGACGCCTCACCTGGGACCAGAAGCTGACTATGTCGGAAAACGCCGAGAGCAAGGAGCCCTTCAAACTCGCCGTCGGCGCCGGCCGCCAGGTGACGTTGCGCGAAGCGGTCGAAAGCATCGTCGTTCTGTCTGCCAACGACTCTGCCGTGGCGATCGCCGAACAGCTCGGTGGCTCCGAACAGGCTTTTGCCAAGGCGATGACCGACAAGGCAGGCCAGCTCGGCATGACGAATACCGTCTTCAAGAATCCTTCGGGCCTCCCCGATCCGGAGCAGGTCACCTCGGCGCGTGATATGGCGACCCTCGGCATTTCGCTGATGCGGGACTTCCCCGAGGAGTTCAAGCTGTTCTCGATGCGCGGCTTCCAGTTCCGCGGCATGAAGCTGCGCGGCCACAACAACCTGATGTATCGCTATGACGGCGTCGACGGCATCAAGACCGGCTATACCGATGCATCCGGCTACAATGTCGTGACCTCGGCGCTGAAGGACGGCCGCCGCGTTGTCGGCGTCGTCATGGGCGAAAAGACCGCGAGCCTGCGCGACGACAAGATGGCAAGCCTGCTGGACAGCGCGCTGCCGTCGTCCTCGACCGCCACAGCATCCACCACGCCAGTCAAACAGCCCGGAGCGACGATGACGGACACGCAGCCGACGAAGTAGGGCTGCTTTCTATCTAAAGGCTACTTCCAGGTGCTGCCGGTCTTGGGCGATTACCCTGCAATTCGTTTCGAACCCTTCTCCTTTGATGGCAAGGATGAATTCCGAAGGAATACCTGCCGTATTGGAGACCGAAATGCCCGCACTCTCCGAGCCGATGGATTTGACAGTGCAGTCGATGGTCGAGCGGCGATCGTTGAACAATATCGAACCCGCCTTCAGGACACGCCGCCGAGCGCCGATGGCGTGATCGGCATGAATGGAACTCCATGATACGCAGCGATTCCGGCCAGCATGTTTGGCCTGATACATCGCGGCATCCGCCTGAGCCAGCAGGGTCTCGATCTCCTTGCTGACGATCGAGAGCGCCGAGCTTCCCAAGCTAGCCGTCACGTGGAGAACGCCATGATCACCGCGGATCGGCTGTGAGGCGATAGCGGTTCTGAGTTTTTCGGCGACAGCGACAGCCCCCTCCCGATCGACATGCGGCAGGACGACGGCGAATTCCTCGCCTCCGATCCGCCCGAACAGATCGCCGGCGCGAAGGGTCGTCTTGCAGATTGATGCAACCGCCTTGAGAACCTCGTCCCCCGCAGCGTGTCCATGCGTATCGTTCACCCGCTTGAAATGGTCGATATCGAAGACGATGCATGACAGGTCATGCTGGTGCCGCAGAGCAAGCGAAATCAGCTGATCGGCTTCCTGCTTGAAGGCGCGCCGCGTCATCGCCTCGGTCAGGCTGTCGGTGGCGGCCGACTGCATGAGCTCGATGCGGTCCATCGCCGCTCCCGCCAGCTCCTCGAGAATGCTGAGGTCTCTGGTGCCGAACGATCTTGGCCGGCGGTCGATCGCACAGACCGTTCCGATCATGTGCCCGGCTTTCGTCCTCAACGGCACGCCGGCATAGAAGCGGATATGATCCTCGCCCGTCACCGCGGAATGTTTTGAAAAGCGTGTATCCTTGGTGGCATCCTGGACGATAACAGGCTCGTCACAATCCACCACGCAGCGGCAGAACGTGTCTTCGAGCGACACCTCGTCGGCCGACAGGCCGGAGCAGGCCTTGTACCATTGCCGGTGCCCATCGATCAGCGATACGATGCCGATGTCGATGGAAAATATCTGCTTTATCAGCCGGACGATCCGCTCGAAGCCTTCGTCCCTCGGCGTGTCGAGAAGGTCGAGTTGCTGCAGCGCGGCCAGGCGAGCATTTTCGCGCTGGAGCGCTTCCGATGACGACTTTCCGAATACTCGTGCGACCACCATGCAGCATGCCTCCTGACAGCGATAACATGATGCGTTCCACAAATTCGTGAAAAAATTGAATACGATGGCAGCCCCATTCTGACGGGACCAAATATTTTTCGAAATCAGCAACCCTTGATGTCGACGCAGCGGTCGCGAAACGCCATCTCAGATTGAGCGCAGTGTCCAGCTGACGATCTCGGAAACCACCGTGGAAAAGGCGCGATCGAGACCCTTGACGAAGCCAACATTGTCGCCGCCGGCCGGCGCCGTGGCGCGGAATAGCTTCTGGGCACGCACCGAACCGTTGCGGTCGTTGAGGATCTTGGCGGAGATTTCGACCACCGCCTGATTGCCATTGGAAGCGTCGATCTCGAATGAGCGGATATCGGTGACGACCTGGTAATCGATCGCCAGCCCCTGCCCCGGCATGCCGACCCCGCCGAGCTTGCCGGAATTCTCGAAGGCCTCGACCAGCTTCGACTGCACGATGCGCGGCAGCTTGTCGCCCCACTGCGCCCGCGACAGATACTGGATTTCCGAGGACGAGACGCGGATGACGATCTGCTCGCTGTCGAGCGCCTTCAGCGCCGTCGGGCTGGCGATCAGGACCTGGCGGGATTTGGCCGCGGGTCCGTCGCCGTCGACGGCAGCGGACAGGTCATAGGTATCGTTCTTGGCCGCGGTGCCGCACCCGGAAAGGATCAGCGCCGTCAGCGGCAGCGCGATCACCGTTCCTCTGATCCATGAACGGCGCGACAACAGATGCGATGCGACCATATTAGGCTACCCCTGACTTCCCAGTTAACGCCGCGTCCGGCCGTCATATTGCTTGACCGTGTCCCCGCCGAAGATCAGGCGTTGCGGATTGCGGTCGAAATTGGTGATCGTATCGTTCAGATTATTCACGGTTCCGCGCATGTCGTTGACGAGCGTCTGCACGTCGCGCAAGCCGCCGCTCGAGAATTTCTGCAGATTGTCGGCGATCGGCCCGATGCGCGCATTCAGGTTGTCGGCGACTTTCTTGAAGGATTCCAGCGTATCGCGCGCCTCGGCGAACAGCGATTGTGTGTTATCGGTTCCGAGCAGCGCATCGACTTTGATAAGAATGCCGTCGATGCGGGTCGAGGCCGAATTCAGCTTGTTGGTAAGCTGCGAGACGTCCTGGATCGTCTGGTCGATATCTTTCTTGCGGGCCGAAACCGTATCGGCGACATCGCGGATCGAGGCGACGGCGGTGCGCGCATCCTTGGTCGCCTGCGCGATGTCATCGACGGAACCCTTCACCTTGGCGGGGTCGATCTGGGCGACGAGCGTGTCGACGCGGTCGAGCGTCGCCTGTGCCTGCTTGCCGAAATCGTTGAAGGTGGTGGCCGTCTGGTCGAACTTCTGGATCGCCCCCTTGAGGTCGCCCGAGGCATCGGCGACGTTGGCGGTGATCTTCTCGGCGTTGGAAACGATATTGTTGATCTTCTGAGCGTCAACAGCCTTGACCAGCGATTCCACAGCTTGAAGCGTCGAATCGACACGGCCGGAGACTGCTTTCACCGTATTGGAGAGCTCACCGACGCTTTGCAGGAAGGCATCGATATTGCCGGAATTCTTGGCCAGCGCATCCGAAAACGTCTCGGCATTCTTGAACGTCTCGGTCAGCGGAGCGCGTGAATCCTGGATGAAGCCCTGGAGTTCGCCGACCGCGTCATTGGCCCGATCGAGAATCTTGTCGGCGGTCGCCAGCAGGTTGGTGACGCTCGACTGGTCGGCGACGATGACGGCGCGTTTGCCGTTGTCGATCGCATGTTGAAGGATGCTTTCCTCGCCCTTGCGGCCACCCGACAGTTCGATATAGGCAGCTCCGGTCAGGCCCTGGATTTCTAGGGCGGCCTTGGTGGAGGGGTAGATCGGCGCATCGGTGCGCACCTGGGTGAAGGCCAGCGAATATTGCGGATCGTCGGCATCGATCGACAATGTCTGCACCGAGCCGATCTGGATGCCGTTGAAGCGCACCGGTGAGCCGACGCTGAGGCCGTTGGCGGAACCCGGAATACGCACGATCAGTTCCGTCATCGGGCCGCCGCGGCCATATTCGGCCATCCAGTAGACGAAGCCGAAGGCCGCCGCGATCACCAGCACCGTGAAAAAACCGACAATTGTGTAATTGGCTTTGGTTTCCATTTATCCGGTCACTTCCCGCTCACGCCGTGGCGCGCGCCATCGTCCTGCGGCACGATCGAGCGCGCCCGCTTACCCTTGAAATAGGCTTGCACCCACGGATCGTCATAGGCCAGCATGTCGTCGATCGTGCCTTCCACCATTACCCGTTTCTTTCCGAGCACGGCAATACGGTCGCAGACCGAAAACAGGCTGTCGAGGTCATGTGTGACCATATACACGGTCAGTCCCAGACTATCGCGCAGGTTGGCGATCAGTTCATCGAATTCGGCCGCACCAATCGGATCGAGACCCGAGGTCGGCTCGTCGAGGAAGACGAGTTCGGGATCGAGCGCCAACGCCCGGGCAAGGGCGGCGCGCTTGATCATGCCGCCTGACAGTTCGGACGGGTATTTGTCGGCGGCATCGGCCGCCAGACCCACCATGCGGATTTTCAGATGCGCCAGTTCGTCCATCAGCGAGCGCGGCAGGTCGAGATATTCGCGCATCGGCACCTGGATGTTTTCCTTGACCGTCAGCGACGAAAACAGCGCCCCCTGCTGGAACAGCACTCCGAGCCGCATGTCCAGCGCGTTGCGCTGCGGTTCGTCGAGCTCGTCGAAATCTTGGCCGAGGATCTTGATCGTGCCGGAGCGGCGCGGCAAGAGCCGGAGCACCGTGCGCATCAGCACCGATTTGCCGGTGCCCGACGCACCGACAAAACCGAGGATCTCGCCGCGGTAGATATTCAGATTGAGATTGTCGAGCACGACCTTGGAGCCGAAGGCGACGGTGACGTCGCGCGCCGAAAGCACGATGTCCCTGCCCTCGCCGTCTTTCTCGATTTCGTTCGATTGCTCGTCCACGCGGTCCGCCATGCTAGAAATCGATCGCTGCATAGAACATCGCAAAAAGCCCGTCCATCAGGATGACGACGAAAATCGCCTTCACCACCGCGGCCGTTACGTGCTGGCCGAGCGATTCGGCGCTGCCGCCGACCTTCAGCCCTTCGACGGCGGCAACGATGCCGATGACAAGCGCCATGAACGGCGCCTTGATCATGCCTGAGAGCACCGTCGACAGCGTCACCGCCTCGTGCAGGCGCGACAGGAAGTTGGCAAAGGTGATGCCGGAATAACCCCAGGCGACGGCGGCCGCGCCAGCAAGCGAGGCGAAATTTGCGAGCACCGTCAGAAGCGGCAGCGCGATGGTCAGCGCTACCAGCCGCGGGAAGATCAGCACACCGATCGGGTTCAGCCCCATCACCTTCAGCGCGTCGATCTCCTCGCGCATCTTCATCGAGCCGATTTCGGCGGTGATCGCGCTGCCCGAACGGCCGGCGATCATGATCGAGGTCAACAGCACCCCGATTTCGCGCAATTGCAGGATGCCGACAAGATCGACGACGAAGACCTCCGCACCGAAGTAGCGCAACTGGAAGGCGCCCTGCTGGGCAATGATCGCTCCGATCAGAAACGACATCAAAAGAATGATCGGAACGGCGCGAACGCCCATATGGTCGATCTGGTTGACGATCGAGGCGGGCGAAACGCCGCTGCCGCGACCGAACTTCATCTGCGCCCCGCGCACCGCCGAGCCGAGGATATACATGGAGGCGGCGAAATTGTCCCAGAGGTCGTAGGTCATCCTGCCCACAGGCGCGAAGATGCGCGCGACAAGCGAGACCTTCTCCTGCTGCTCCGGTTCGGGTTTGGCCGGCTCCTCGGAAAACATCGCAAGCATTTCGTCGATATGCGGATTGGTGCCTTCGAAGCGAACCGTCCGTCCAGCCGCCTCCGCTTCCTTCTTCAGCCGACACAGTAGCCAGATTCCGGCGGTGTCGATATCCGAAATATCAGAGAGGTCGACCGTCAGGTCGCCGGTCTTCTGATGGAGGAGCTTTTCGAAGTCGCGCAGCACGAGATGGATATAGGCGCTGCGCCAATTGCCGCTGAGATGCACATGCTGCCCCGAACCATCGGCCTGGTCGTCCACGTCAAGCGAGGCAGCGTTGCGATTCTCTGCGTTCAAGATACTTATGTCTTTCAAGGCTTGCGGCGACATTGCCGAATCGCGAACGGATCGTTCGACGCCGACGCGCCAATATACAGAAGCAAACTGCAATTTCCATGCTCGCAGGACAGCAATAATGCCGCGCACCCTTGATATCCAGATGAATTCCTTTCCGATTGCCGGGACCTTCACCATCTCGCGCGGCGCAAAGACCGAGGCCGAAGTAATCACCTGTATGCTCATCGAAAACGGTGCGCGGGGGCTCGGAGAATGCGTGCCCTACCGCCGTTATGGCGAGACCATGGAGAGCGTTTTCGCCCAGATCGAGGCGACGCGTCCGCTTGTTGAAGCCGGCATCTCGCGCCACGACCTGCTCTCGGCAATGCCGCCGGGCGCTGCCCGCAACGCCGTCGACTGCGCCCTCTGGGACCTGGAAGCGAAACGAACGGGTGAAAGCGTCGCGGCTCGTCTCGGCTTTGCCAAATTGAGGCCGCTCACCACCGCCTACACCATCTCGCTCGGCGAACCGGAGGTAATGGCCGCCCAGGCGCGCGAACATGCCGGCCGCGCGCTGCTCAAGGTCAAGGTCGGAACCGGCGACGATGAAAGCCGTATCCGCGCCGTCCGAGCCGCGGCGCCCGATGCCGCCATCATCCTCGATGCCAATGAAGGCTGGCCGGAAGCGGTGCTGGAACGCCATCTCCACATCGCCGCGCAAGCCGGTGTAACCCTCGTCGAGCAGCCGCTGCCGGCCGGCCGCGATGGAATGCTCGCCGAAATCCGCCGGCCGCTGCTGGTCTGCGCCGACGAAAGCGTCCACCATACCGGCGATCTCGCAAGCCTTGCCGACCGGTACGACGCGATCAACATCAAGCTCGACAAGACGGGTGGGCTGACGGAGGCGCTGGTGATGAAGGCCGAGGCCGAACGGCTCGGGTTCAGCATTATGATCGGCTGCATGGTCGGCACCTCGCTCGCCATGGCGCCCGCCGTGCTGCTCGCCCAGAATGCCGATTTCGTCGATCTCGATGGCCCGCTGCTGCTGGCCCGCGACCGAGAGCTCGGCCTGCGCTACGCCGCTTCCCTGGTCTTTCCGCCCGAAAGCGCGCTCTGGGGTTGAAGGTAGTAGGCCGAGATGACAAGACCGAGGCCGGAGAACGCCACCAGCGCCATGACGTAATAGCTGACGACGCCGAGCCAGGCATAGAGATAACCCGATGCCAGCGTCATCAGCGCCATCGCCATGCCGACATAGAAGAAATAGGCGCCTTGCGCCGAGGATTCCTGTGTCTCCTGCACCGTCGCCACGATCCGCCGCTGCACCCCGGTATGCACGAAGGCGTAGGTGAAGCCGTGGAAACATTGCAGCAGGAAGAAACCGGCAAAGCCGGTATTCATCGGAAACAGTATCCAGCGGCAGACGCTGACGGCGCAGCCGAAGCGGATCAGCGTCCAGGCGCTGAAGCGCCGGTTGAGGCGCTTCGACAGGAAGAATACCGTCACCTCCGAAGCGACGCCGGCGCTCCAGAGCAGGCCGACCTCAGTGCCGGAAAAGCCGAGATGGTGCCAGTAGATCGACGAAAACGCGTTGAGCACCGCATGGCTCGACTGCTGAATGGCGACGCCGATCAGCAGCAGCAACAGGTGCGGTTCCCGCAACCCGCTGCCGGTGGCGGCTGGAATATTGACCGGCTGGCCGCGGCGCCGCGTCGGCCCGATGCGCGGACAGAAGATCGCCATGACCACGGTCATGGCAAAGCCGAACAGCATGATATCAAGCACCATCTCGCCGCCCCACCGGCTGATCAGCTGGCCGCCGACCAGCGTCGAGACGATGAAGGCGATCGAGCCCCACACGCGCATCGACCCGTAATCGAGCCCCCAGCGGCGCACGCCCGAGATGACGATGGATTCGACGACCGGCAGATAGGGCGCGAAAGTGGCGCCCTGCAGCGCATAGACGATCGTCACCGGCCAGAAACTCGTCGTCCAGAAGAGCGCGATCGCCGTCAGCAGCGACAGGCCGCCCGACCAGAGCAGCACGTCGGCGCGCTCCTTCAAACGGTCGGCGATCATGGCGACGACAGGCGCCACCAGCACGCGAACCACCATCGGTATGGCAAGGATGATGCCGATCTCATGGTCGCTGAAGCTGTGGGTTGCGAGCCAGACGGGAAAGAACGGCAGAACGATGCCGTTGACGAGCAGCGGCGCGCAATAGGAAAGCGCGCTGAGCAGCCGGAAGCGCGGCGGCGCTCCCTCACCTGTCGGAGAATGTTGAACGGGAATCATGGGGGACCTGAAGGAAACTCGACGTTGTCCTAACACACCACCCTGGAGGCGACTATTGCGAGAAATAGCCGTCCTGTAACGTTTTAGAAAATAAATTGGGCGGTCGCCCCGACGGTAACGGCTAAATTCGCGAGAGCGCGGGCGATGCGCTGACGGCAAAATCAGGCGGTCAAAATCAAGCAGCCAAAATCAAGCAGCTTGGGGGGCCAGTTCGCCTTCGTTATGCATTTCCATGGCGGCAACCGCCGGCACGCCGCTGGCGAGCGCCCGCCAGGTGATCAGCTCGAAGGTGCCATCCTCATGCTCGGCGACTGCCGTGCAGCTTTCCACCCAATCGCCCGTATTGATGTAGCGGATGCCGTCCATGTCCTGGATTATGGCATGATGGATGTGTCCGCAGATCACGCCGTCGGCGCCGCTTTTGCGGGCCTCCTCCGCCACGACGCGCTCGAACTCGCCAATGAAGTTGACGGCATGCTTGACCTGGAGCTTCGCCCAGGCCGAGAACGACCAGTAGGGCATGCCGAGCCGGCGGCGCACGGCCGCCAGCAGGATGTTGATGCGGATCGCGGTATCGTAGGCCCAGTCGCCGAGATAGGCGAGCAGGCGGGCATTGCGGACGACGACGTCGAACTCGTCGCCGTGCAGGATCAGGTATTTCTTGCCGTCGGCGCCATCATGCATCATGCGTTCGACGACCTCGATGCCGCCGAAATGCATCCCCGGGAAGTCGCGCAGGAATTCGTCGTGATTGCCGGGAATATAGACCACACGCGTGCCCTTGCGCGCCTTGCGCAGCAGCTTCTGGACGACGTCGTTGCAGACCTGCGGCCAGTACCAGCTGCGCTTCAGCCGCCAACCGTCGACGATGTCGCCGACGAGCACGATCGTATCGGCCTCGTGGTGGCGCAGGAAATCCAAGAGGAAATCGGCCTTCGCGGCCTTCGAGCCGAGATGGACATCGGAAATGAAGAGCGTGCGGAAATGTCTGGGTTCCATCATGTCTATCATGAGCTACGGCTCATGCCCCATCTTTCATCTAGCCTTCCAAAACCAGACTCGTGTTTCAGGAAGATGACAAGCCGGGGAAAAGCCCCGCAAACTGTTCATCCCACGCGGACAGAATGCCCGTCGTCGCGCGGGCAGCATGCCCGTCGTCGCGCAGGCAGAATGCCTGTCGCCACGTGGGCAGAATACGTGTCGCCGTCCGGTGCGACGGCGATGTTGCCCTCCGCATCGAGCGCGTTCATGATGACGGCGATTCCATATCCGACCATGCGGGATGGCTGATGCGTCTCTTTCTCGTTCGCCACGGCGAATCCCTCGGCAACATCAACGAACAGGCCTATCGCCAATTCGGCGATCACAACGTGCCGCTGACGCAATGGGGCCATCGCCAGGCTGTAGAAGCCGGCGGCGCAATCGCCTCCTATTTGAAGGCGTTGCCGAGCGCGGATTTCGGCAGGCTGCAGATCTGGTACTCGCCGTTCCTCAGGACGCGGCAGAGCAAGGATGCCTTGCTCTCGGCCCTGCCGGAAAGCGTTGTCGGCGATGTCAGGGAGGATTATCTGCTGCGCGAGCAGGATTTCGGTCTCTTCACCGAAATCTATGACCACGCCGAACAGAAACAGAAATTTCCCGAGGAATTCGAAAAATGGGCGAGGCTGCGCAGCAACAGCGGCAAATTTTACGCACGTCCGCCGGATGGCGAGAGCCGGGCGGATGTGGCCCAGCGGGTGCGCCTGTTCCTGCAGACCGTCATGCACGACGCCGAAAATAGCGACCACAACGTCGTCATCGTCGGTCATGGCGTCACCAACCGGGCGGTCGAAATGAATTTTCTGCACCGCCCGGTCGAGTGGTTCGAGCGCTCCGACAACCCTGGGAATGCGGATATCACCCTGATCGAGGGGACGCGCTCGCAAGGATACGAGTCGATCCTGCTGCACCAGGCCGCCGACCGGCTGCCGGGACAGGAAGGTGAACTGCGCGATGCCTATGGCGCCGACGTGACGATCACGCCGAAGACTGGTGGATAGGTCTTCGGCGGGTTACGTCGATTGGTTCAAGCGCTGCGACAATCCCGGAAATGCCGACCACAAAACCTGTCGACCATGTCACCGGTCCATACTGTCCAATATGTAGCCGGTTCGGACCCGGATAGGCCCTCCCCACAAGGGGGAGGGATTTTGATGACCGCCGGGGTTCCCTATCGATCCCCTCAGGCGGCCCGCACGGCCGCCGTGGGTTTGACGTTCTGGTTCATCCGAAACAGATTGTTCGGATCGTAACGCCGTTTGATTTCGGCAAGGCGGCTGTAATTGGCGCCGTAAGCGCTTTCGACCCGATCGGTCTCGTCCTCCGGCATGAAGTTGATATAGGCAGTGCCGACGGAATGCGGTTTGGTTGCCTCGAACAGCTCCCGCGCCCAGTCGATGCAGCTTCCGTCCATCCCGGTCTCCCGCCAGCGCGCATGCACATTCATGACGAAATGCGAACTGCGCTGCGGAAACGCGGTAGCCTCGGTGGGCACGCGCCCGGCCGCACCACCGACATGGCCGATAAAGATCTCGCATTCCGGCCCCGGCAATTTGCGCACGGCGTTGAGCAGCACGTCGATTGCCGCATCCGAGAGGGAAGCGAAATCCTGGCTTTTCCAGTAATTGCGCGCACCTGGCGTCAGCAGCGGATCAAATGCCTGCTGCCAGCCGGTAAACGGCACCGGGCCGACGACGTCGGCAATCGGATTTCCGATCGCACGCAATCTGGCCGCAGCCTTCTCTCCCGCGGCAATGTCTCCGCAATAGCACATGGCAAGCACCAGGATCTCCTTGCCGTGCCATTCGGCCGGCAGGAAAGGCAGCGGCGGCGCCTGGCGCATCACCACCCAGCAGGTCAGTTCATCGGGTGCCGCTTCCAGCGCCTGCCGATATTCCCGGAGCACCTTTTCCGCATCGGCAAAGGGATGCACGACCAGCCCGGCCAGAACCTCTGGGTTGAGCGGGTTGAGCTTGAACTCGAAGGAGGTGACGACGCCGAAATTGCCGCCGCCGCCGCGCAACGCCCAGAAGAGGTCCGGCCTTTCCGTCTCGCTCGCCTTCACCAACTCGCCATCGGCCGTCACCACATCGACCGAAAGCAGATTGTCGAGCGTCAGCCCGAATTTGCGGGTCAGCCAGCCGAAACCGCCGCCGAGCGTCAGGCCGGCAATGCCGGTGGTGGAATTGATGCCGGTCGGCAACACCAGCCCGAAAGCCAGCGTTTCCTTGTCGACATCGGCAAGCGTTGCGCCCGGCTCGATCCTGGCGCGCTTGGTCTGCGGATCGACCCGCACCGATTTCATCGCCGACAGGTCGATGACGATACCGCCCTCGCAGACGGCGTTGCCGGCAATGCCGTGCCCGCCGCCGCGTACCGAAACGAGCAGATTGTTGTCGCGCGCAAACCGCACCGCCCGCACGACATCGGCAGCACCGGCGCAACGCGCGATAAGCCCGGGTCGGCGGTCGATCATCGCATTCCAGATCGCCCGCGCCTCGTTGTAATCCATATCTTTGCTGGTCAGGAGACTGCCGCGAAATCCGGCGGCAAAGGCATCGATGGCCACGTCATTGACCATCGTCTGACCCCTTTGCAGGGTCGTCAGGTTCAAATTGTCCATGATTTCCTCCATGCGACCGGCGCCCCGCACCGTCGCGGCGGCATCCTGCGCCCGTTGAGGTCGTCAAACAAGTTTCCCCAAAAGGATTAGCTCACTGCGGCTGCTGCTTGGCATGAAAGCCGAATGGCCATGGCGTGGATACCCCCTCTGCCCACCTCATGAAAACTTCGCCCTTCCCCCATTTCCATACTGTCCCCCGTACCCGATTGATGTATGGAGGAAACTCCAAAAAAGACGTGCACGGAGGCGGCGATGGATCACCCGGAAAAATCCAAGACGGAAAAGAATCTGACGAGCGGCGATCTCGACGAACAGGCGCTCTTCTTCCACCGCTATCCCCGCCCCGGCAAGCTGGAGATCCAGGCGACCAAGCCGCTCGGCAACCAGCGCGACCTGGCGCTCGCCTATTCGCCCGGCGTTGCCGCCCCCTGCCTCGCTATCCGCGACAATCCCGAGATGGCGGCAGAATATACCTCGCGCGCCAATCTCGTCGCCGTCATCTCCAACGGCACCGCCGTGCTCGGCCTCGGCAATATCGGCCCGCTGGCCTCCAAGCCTGTTATGGAGGGCAAGGCCGTGCTCTTCAAGAAATTCGCCGGCATCGACGTCTTCGATATCGAGATCGATGCGGCAAGCGTCGACCAGATGGTTTCGACCGTCGCCTCGCTGGAGCCGACCTTCGGCGGCATCAACCTCGAAGACATCAAGGCGCCGGAATGTTTCGAGGTCGAGCGCCGCCTGCGCGAAAAGATGAAGATCCCCGTCTTCCACGACGATCAGCACGGCACGGCGATCATCGTCGCCGCGGCGATCCTGAACGGGCTGGAACTTGCCGGCAAGAACATCGCCGACGTCAAGATCGTCGCCTCCGGCGCGGGTGCTGCCGCCCTCGCTTGCCTCAACCTGCTGGTGATTCTCGGGGCAAAACGCGAAAACATCTGGGTCCACGATCTCGAAGGCCTCGTCTATGAGGGTCGCACCGAACTGATGGACGAATGGAAATCCGTCTATGCCCAGAAGAGCGACACCCGCACGCTGGCTGAAAATATAGGCGGCGCCGACGTTTTCCTCGGCCTGTCGGCCGCCGGCGTGCTGAAACCGGAATTGCTGGCGCAGATGGCCGACAAGCCGCTGATCATGGCGCTCGCCAATCCGACGCCGGAGATCATGCCGGATCTCGCCCGTGCTGCCCGCCCTGACGCGATGATCTGCACCGGCCGTTCGGATTTCGCCAACCAGGTCAACAACGTCCTCTGCTTTCCCTATATCTTCCGCGGCGCGCTCGATTGCGGCGCCGAGACGATCAACGAGGAAATGAAGATGGCGGCCGTGCGCGCCATCGCCGCGCTTGCCCGCGAAGAACCCTCCGACGTCGCCGCCCGGGCCTATTCCGGCGAGACCCCGGTCTTCGGCCCTGACTATCTGATCCCTTCGCCCTTCGATCCTCGCCTTATCCTGCGCATCGCGCCCGCCGTCGCCAAGGCCGCCGAGCAGAGCGGCGTCGCGCGCCGCCCAATCCAGGATTTCGACGCCTATCTCGACCAGCTGAACCGCTTCGTCTTCCGCTCAGGCTTCGTCATGAAGCCGATCTTCACGGCAGCCAAGGCCGCCGAACGCAAGCGCGTCATCTTCTCGGAAGGAGAAGACGAACGCGTGCTGCGCGCCGCCCAGGTGCTGCTCGAAGAAGGTCTCGCCGACCCGATCCTCATCGGCCGTCCGCAGGTCATCGAAACGCGCCTCAAGCGCTACGGCCTGCGCATCCGCCCGCTGCAGGATTTCGAGGTGATCAACCCGGAAGACGATCCGCGCTTCCGCGAATATGTCGATCTCTATTTCTCCCTCGTCGGCCGTCGCGGCGTCATTCCGGAAGCGGCCCGCACCATCGTGCGCACCAACACCACCGTCATCGGCGCGCTGGCGTTGCGGCGCGGCGAGGCCGATGCGCTGATCTGCGGCCTGGAAGGCCGCTATGAAAAACATCTGCGCGATGTCCGCCAGATCATCGGCAAGCGCAAGGATGTCCGTGATTTCTCCGCACTCAGCCTGATGATCTCGCAGCGCGGCGCCACCTTCTTCACCGACACCTACGTCACCTTCAATCCGAGCGCCGAGGAAGTCGCCGAGTCGACGGTACTGGCGGCCGAGGAAATCCGCCGTTTCGGCATCACCCCGCGTGCTGCCCTCGTCTCGCATTCCAACTTCGGCTCGCGCGAATCCGAAAGCGCCACGAAGATGCGCAATGCCTTGCAGCTCGTGCGCGACGCCGCGCCCGATCTTGAGGTCGACGGCGAGATGCATGGCGAAAGCGCCATCACCGAGGCGCTGCGCAAACGCGTCATGCCGCACACGACGCTGCACGACGAGGCGAACCTGTTGGTCTTCCCGAACCTCGACGCCGCCAACATCACGCTCGGCGTCGTCAAGTCGATGACCGACGGCCTGCATGTCGGCCCGATCCTGCTCGGCGCCGCCCTGCCCGCCCACATCCTCGCCCCCTCGGTCACCTCCCGCGGCGTCGTCAACATGGCAGCCCTCGCTGTCGTCGAAGCATCGCAGCCGGCATAAGCAGGTTCCTCATCTTGTCATGCTCGGGCTTGTCCCGAGCATCTGCAACCGGTTGATATGCAACAGTTATCGGGCGCCCTGCATCGACAGGCGCCCTTTATCCGCAAGCGTATCCGCGCGTTCGTTGCCGGCAACGCCGGAATGACCCTTGCACCAGGCAACGGTCACCAGGGCGTTCCGGGATAGCTGACGATCGACTGACTTCCACAGTTCCGCATTGGCGATCGTTCGGCTCCGGGCATTCCCATTCGGGCTGCTTTTCTTCCAGCCGTTGTTCTTCCAGATATGTCGCCTGACATTGCAGCCTTTGACGGCATAGATGGAATCCGACCAGATGATGACGGCTTCGCCCGTTGCTTCACTATTGATCCACAGGACTGCCTTAAGCACGGCGATCAATTCCATTGAATTATTGGCGGAATCTTCGACGCCACCAAATCCGCACGCGATTTCCACGGCATCGCGATAAGCGACAAAAGCCCAGCCCCCCTGCCCGGAACCGGGTTCGTAGCAACCGTCAACGAAGAGGTGGAGGCCGCGTTGGGCTTCCGATATTCCGACTGTTGTCGCGGGGACGTGAAGCTCGTTGGAAATGCTCGTCATGTTCTCCGCTCTTTTCGCCTTCGCTGCGCCAGCGCGATTTGCGACTGCCTGCCCGCCCCGAAGCGGACATTCGAATTGTACCTCATCCGTTGTGTCAACCATTGACGATGGTGGCGGCAACAGTGCCTATTGCCGACAGGGAACTGTGGGGCAACGTGGATCATGGACAATCCGTCAAGCAGTGCCGGTAAGCGCGCAGTAACCGTTCGTCGTATTCTCAAGGTCAATCATGCCGGCGAGTTCGGCGCAATTCGTATCTACAGGGCACAGATCTGGATGGCCCGCCGGCTGTTTCCTGACATCGTGCCGGCGCTTTGTGACATGCGGAACGACGAAATCGAGCATTGCCGCCTGTTTCGCGACGCAATGCCTTCAAGGCATGCCAAGCCATGCCGCGTCATGGCATTCTGGAGCCTCGGAGGGTATCTGCTCGGTTTCCTGACAGCCCTCGGTGGGCGCAACATGGTCTGGATCTGTACCGAGGCGGTTGAAAGCACGGTTCACCGTCATCTGGAAGATCAATTGGCATCCCTGGACACCCGCGATCCACAGTTGCATGGCCTTATTGCCTCGATTCAGGAAGAGGAATTGGCTCACCTTAGCGAAGCCGAGAAAAATCAGACACGGCACGGCGTCAGCTATGCGCTGCTTCTGCCCATCGTCGCCGCGCTCACCGATCTGATGATCTGGCTCTCTACATGGGGAGACTCAAGCTGGATGCGCGCCGAAATGGCGCGCTCCAGGCAGATCTAGCGGGAAGCTGTCCCGACCTCCCCTTACGGAAGATTGCCCGCGTCTGCTGGATAAGATCACGAAAATGCGCTAGGATTTTCTCCAAGCTTATTAAGAGAAACACGTTAAGAGACAACGTGCGGCGATCGAGGCCGCATTCGATCATCTACCGTTTGTTCATTCCGGGACGAGCCGTGAAACGCCGAAACCTGTCTCTTGCCCTCCTCCTTGCCTTCGCGACGCCTGCCGCCGCGCAGACGAGTGCTGTCTGCGAGGACCTGCGCGGCCGCCTCGCCGACCTGCCGCGAACGATCGGCAATAGCAACGGCCGGGAAGCGCGCCAATATGCCAGCGCCATGGCCGAGCAGAACCTCGAGCTGCGCAAGGTCCGCTCCGAGCTGCGCAGCAATGGTTGCACCTCGGGCAGCATGGTCGTGATCGGCGGCGAGAATGACGATTATTGCGCCGAGCTGTCGCAGGCCGAAGCCCGCATGATCGACAATATCGGTTATCTCCAGGACCGCCGCAACGAGCTGGCCGGCCAGAACGGCGATGATGGCGAGCGCCGCGAACTGATTGCCGCTCTCGACAGCAATGGCTGCAACAGCGAAAACTTCTATCCCCCGGCCGACCGCAGCGCCGCCGACCCCGCCCCGAGTGTCGAGGAGCAGGCGATGCGCACCGATACCTTCATTCCGCTCGGCGGCGGTGAAGAGGTCGATCCGCGTTACGGCCTGCCGCGAGCCGAGATGCTCTCGCCGGTCAGCACCATGTGCGTGCGCAGCTGCGACGGCGGCTTCTTCCCGATCAGCTCGAACGCCACTTCGGTCGATTTCGGCCGCGACGCTGAGACTTGCGCCAAGATGTGCCCGGGGATCGAGACGGAACTGTTTTATCGTGACGTGACGAGCACCGAAGCCTCGAACATGATCTCGGTCGCAACCGGCACGCCCTACAGCGCCATGAAGAACGCCTTTGCCTACAAGAACCGCACGCCCGGCGAAAAGTCCTCCTGCGCCTGCAATCTCACCGCCTATTACGACGAGATGCGCGGCAAGCAAGCCTTGAGCGAACCGCCGCAACAGGGCTCGATCACATCAATCCGTACCAATCCGCCGGCGAAGGATGCTGCCGCTGCCGCGCCGCAGCCATCCGTTCCCGATCGTCCCTATGACCCCACGCAGAACAAGGTCCGCCAGGTCGGCCCGCAATTCCTCGCCGGAGATCAGGGCTCGATCGACCTCGCCAATCCGGCATCGCCGGGCCCGCAGCCGCAACAGCAGTGATTGGCGGAGCCGGGTTTGAGGCGACGCTGTTCAGCGCTCCCGCCGTCCCCAACCGTCGTGAAACACGAGCTCCTCGAGCGGCAGCCGCTGCCGCCAGCCTTTGACGGAGAGTTCCGGCTCGTCGTAGAGCTTGTCGACGAAACCGGCGCAGAGCCAGGCGACTACCTCGACATGCTCGGGTATGCCGAGAATGCTCTTCAGGTCACCCTCGCGAAAGATACTGACCCAGCCGATACCGATCCCTTCGGCGCGGGCCGCAAGCCAGAGATTCTGTATGGCGCAGACTGTGGAATAGCTATCCATCCTGGGATTGTGCGTGCGCCCCAGCACCACGCTGCCGCTGCGGGTGGGATCGCAGGTTACGCATATGCCGAGCGGCGCCTCGACGATGCCTTCGAGCTTGAGGGAACGGTAGACCTGCCGCCGCTCGCCCTCAAACATCAAAGCCGCTTCCTCGTTGGCCTTCGAAAAAGCATCCTGGATGCGCGCTCGCACGGTTGGACTTTTCACCAGAATGAAATTCCACGGCTGCATGAAGCCGACAGAGGGCGCATGATGAGCAGCCGTCAGCAGCCGCTCCACGACATGGTCGGGCAAGGGATCGGGCAGGAACTGACTGCGCACGTCACGCCGCGTCATGATCGCGTGATAAACGGCCTCGCGTTCGGCCAGCGAAAAACCGGACGCCGCCAAAAGGGCATCCTCATCAAAGGGTCGCATCGTCAAATCCCCAACAACGCAACCGCCCGCCGTCCGCGCGGGTTGGGTCTATCTTGCCAGGCCGGTCTTCTGACTTGGCGTCATCCGTCTGCCGCAGCCTTCCCGGCAAAAGCCAGTGGCGTAGTGATGCGGCAAGCGTCGGCCTTACAGCGTTGGGCACGTTCCGGTCTTGCACCGGATTCCCGATTCTCCCGCCTCATCGGCGGGCACCTGACAGCGCATGTATTTCAGGAAAGTGCGGTGGCGGCAAGCCGCGAGCAGGCGGCGCCGGCACGCGGTCGAGAGGACGGCGCGGCATCCGCCGCGATTCCTCATCCTGAGGTGCCCCGTAGGGGCCTCGAAGGACACGCCGCAGCGCCGCTTCTTTCGTCGTTCACTATTTCGCGTCCACGCCGGTGCACCCGCCTCGCCCTTCGAGGCTCCGGCCTTTGGCCTGCGCACCTCAGGATGAGGCTCTCTTGGGCGTTGGTGCACCCGGCTAAGATGACCGTGCGGCTGCCTGGTTTTGTTGCTTGCCCTTGAAGCGTCTGTCTCCAACGCACCGCCCGCCCCGCGTCGGTTTGAAGCGGCTCGGCAAACCCCTTCATCGATAGTTTCTATGGCCCTATCGCCACCGAAGGCGTATGGACGATATAGTCCCTCGCAGCATCCCGGTTGCCGTGCCCCGCCTGACGCCCATGATCCTCGCGGTCGCCCTGTTCATGGAACAGATGGATTCGACCGTGATCGCCACCAGCCTGCCGGCGATCGCAGCCGATATCGGCACCTCGCCGATCGCGCTGAAGCTGGCCGTCACTAGCTATCTCGTGGCGCTGGCGATCTTCATTCCGATCAGCGGCTGGATGTCCGATCGTTTCGGCGCACGCAATGTCTTCCGCCTGGCGATCTTCGTCTTCATGATCGGCTCGATTGCCTGCGCCTTTTCCCATTCGATCGCGGCCTTCGTCGTCTCACGGCTGATCCAGGGCGCCGACGGCTCGATGATGACGCCGGTCAGCCGCCTGCTTTTGGTCCGGGGAACGCCGCGCCACGAACTCGTCGATGCCATGGCCTGGCTCACCATTCCGGCACTGATCGGCCCGATCATGGGGCCGCCGATCGGCGGCTTCCTCACCACCTATCTCACCTGGCACTGGATCTTCTGGATCAACGTCCCGATCGGCGTGCTCGGCATCATCCTCGTCACGCGCTTCCTGCCGGCGGTCGAGCCGCGCAGTCCGCGGCCGATGGATTTTCCCGGCTTCTTCCTCTGCGGCTTCGGCTTTTCCGGCTTCGTCTTCGGCCTGTCGGTCATCAGCCTGCCGGCCGTGCCCGTCGTCTACGGCTACATCACTGTGGCGATCGGCGTCCTTGCCGGCCTCCTCTATCTCCTGCATGCCGGCCGCGCGCCCTATCCGCTTCTCGATCCGAAAATGTTCCGCTATCCCCTGTTCCGGGCGGCGATCCTTGGCGCTTCGAACTTCCGTATGGGGCTCGGCGCCCTGCCCTTCCTAATGCCGCTGATGCTGCAGCTCGGCTTCGGCCTGACGCCACTGCAATCGGGCTCGGTCACCTTCGTCAGCGCGCTCGGCTCGATGGGATCGAAATTCGCGGCTTCACGCACCTTCAATGCCTTCGGCTTCCGCACCGTGATCTCGATCACCACCTTGCTGGCGGCGATCTTCCTCGGCATCAACGGCCTGTTCACCGCCGAAACGCCGCTGTTCCTGATCATGGCCTGCCTGCTGATCGGCGGCCTGTTCCGCTCCATGGCTTTCTCGGGCGTCAACGCCATGGCCTTCGGCGATATCGACAATGCCGACAGCAGCCAGGCGACCGCGATCAATGCCGTTGCCCAGCGCATCTCCATGGCGATGGGTGTGGCGATTGCCGGCGGCATCCTCGAAATTTCCAGCAGCTTCCATGGCGGCAGGCTGCTGGTTTTGGATTTCCACATCGCCTTCTTCAGCGTCTCGGCAATTTCGGCGCTGGCCTGCATCACCTTCCTGCGCCTGCCGCGCGATGCCGGCGCAGAACTGACGACGCGCCGCCGCAAACACCGGCAGGCCGAGCCCGAAGAGGCGATCGCGGAAAACAGCTGATCGAGGCAGATCTCCAGTGGGCGTGATAGCGAAATAACACGCGTGTGCTCCGGCATCCCTTCTACTTTATGATTTCAGCGCCTTGCAGAAAGGCGACTAGGCCTTTCCCGGGCCGCTGCCGAGCAGAGCGCCTCGTTCGACGCCGAACGGGCTCGCAACGCACTGTTGACGGAGGAGGCGAGCAAGTTCCCAAGATCCTTCGGCGCCGGCAAGGACATGGTCTTCGTCGATGAGATCGAAAAGGACGAATCGACCTAGACGCTGCAGTCGCAGGCAAGCGTCGCAATAGCGGATGACAAGGGAAGGCCGATCGGCGCCATCACCGTCGGCCTGAACGTCGAGGCTCTCGATCTCAGCTTCTGCGTTCATATCGCCCAGAAGCTGCGCGCTTTTGGGCGATATGCTTTTTGCCTCCTGCGGTAACGATTGGTCGTCCCGCAGGAGCCGGATTTTCAGGCCGCAAATTCTGCGTGACATCATGCGGTTGCGACGCTACATACGCCTGATGTCGACCACTTCGATCTACGCCTCGCGATTTTATTGGTACCGCTGCTTCCAGCGGATGCGGGTCTATGCGTAACTGAAGTCGACGCGACGACAACCCGAACAGCCGCTAGTCTACCTGGCGGCTTTTTTGTTCCGCCCGGTATGACCAAACAGGAGCCATACCGTGTCCGATACCATTGATGATCTGCGAATTCTCGAGATCACGCCCCTCACCAAACCCGCCGATATCCTCGCGGAAATCCACCGCGACGCTGTTGTCACCGAAACCGTGACCAGCAATCGCGATGCGATCCATAAAATTCTCCAGGGCGAAGGCGATCGCCTGGTCGTCGTCATCGGCCCCTGCTCCATCCACGACCCCGTTGCCGCCCGGGAATATGCCGCGCGGCTCCAGGAGCAACGACATCGCTTTTCCGACGACCTCGAAATCGTCATGCGCGTCTACTTCGAAAAGCCTCGCACCACCGTCGGCTGGAAGGGCCTGATAAACGACCCGCATCTCGACGGCAGCTATCGCATCGAGGAAGGCTTGAGGATTGCCAGGCGCCTGCTGCTCGACATCAATGCCATGAGCCTTCCGGCCGGCGTGGAATTCCTCGACACGATCACGCCGCAATACATTGCCGACCTCGTCAGCTGGGGCGCGATCGGCGCTCGCACGACCGAAAGCCAGATCCATCGGCAGCTCGCCTCCGGCCTCTCCTGCCCGATCGGCTTCAAGAACGGCACCGACGGGAGCGCCCGCGTCGCACTCGATGCGATCCTGGCCGCATCGCAGCCGCATCACTTCCCCGCCGTCACCAAGGACGGACAGGCGGCGATCGCCTCGACGAAGGGCAATGAGGACTGCCACATCATCCTGCGCGGCGGCAAACAGCCGAACTATGAGGCGGCCGATGTCGAAGCGGTGACCACCGAAGCCGTCAAGCTCGGCGTTGCCCCGCGCATTCTCGTCGATGCCAGCCATGCCAACAGCGGCAAGGACCCGATGAACCAGCCGCGCGTCGTCAAATCCGTCGCCGCGCAGATCGCCGCCGGAAACCGCGACATCAAGGGCATGATGATCGAAAGCAACCTTGTTGCCGGCCGCCAGGATCTCCTTCCCGGCAAGCCGTTGGTCTACGGCCAGTCGATCACCGATGGCTGCATCGACTGGGATATGTCGGTCGCGGTGCTGGAAGACCTGGCACAATCCGCCCGCGAGCGGCGCCGGATTCGCGTTTAGGCGGTGGGGAAATAGCGCACATAGGCGAATTCTTCGCCATCAGGAGACCAGCAGGGCACGTTGATGGTGCCCTGCCCGCCGAACAGCTCGAACAGCGTCTTCAGATTGCCGCCGTCCATGTCCATCAGCCGCAGCCGCACGTCGAGATCGCGGGGATGATCGAAGACCGAGGGGTCGTAGGACAGGATCAGCACCTTGTCGTTTTTGGGCGACGGATGGGCGAACCAGTTGCCCTGATTGTCCGAGGTGACCTGCTCCAGCCCGGTGCCGTCGGGGTGAATGCGCCAGATCTGCATCAAACCGGTGCGGCTGGAATTGAAATAGATCCATTGCCCGTCGGCGGAATAATCCGGTCCGTCATTACGGCCCTCGCCATGCGTCAGCCGCGTCTCGGCGCCGCCGTCGACAGAGATCGTAAAGATGTCGAAAAGGTCGTCGCGGATGCCACAATAGGCAAGCTGGCGGCCATCCGGCGACCAGCCATGCCAGTAGGATGGCAGGTTTTGCGTGACGAGCCGCGGCGTACCGCCTTCGATCGGCTGGACGTAGATCGCCGACTTGCCGAATTCGGTCTTGTCCGAGATAACAATCTGAGTGCCATCGGGCGAAATGCCGTGATCATTGTTGCAGTTGACGGCAAAGCCGGTATCGACCTTGGTGACCTCGCCGCCATCGAGCGGCAGCCGGTAGAGCAGCCCGTCGCCGTTCAGCAGCAGATAGGAACCATCAGGCGAAAAGTTCGGCGCTTCAACCAGCCTGTCCGTCTGCCAGACTTCGCGCGCCCTGCCCGTCCTGACATTATAGATCTCGACCGAGCTGCGCATGTTTCCTCCCAAAAATCTCCACGCCGTCAGCGATCCCGATTGCGCTAGCGATCCCGGAACCGGTTGGTGATCGGATAGCGCCGGTCGCGCCCGAAATTCTTCTTGGTGATCTTCACGCCCGGCGCCGATTGCCGGCGCTTGTATTCGGCGAGATAGAGCAGGTGCTCGACGCGGTGGACGGTCGCCACGTCATGGCCGCGCGCGACGATCTCTTCGACCGCCATCTCCTTTTCCACCAGGCATTCGAGGATATCGTCGAGAACGGGATAGGGCGGCAGCGAATCCTGATCCTTCTGGTCGGGACGCAGTTCGGCCGACGGCGCCTTGTCGATGATGTTCCGCGGGATCACCTCGCCGGAGGGACCGAGCGCACCCGGCGGCACATTCTCATTGCGCCAGCGCGACAGCGCATAGACCTGCATCTTGTAGAGGTCCTTGATCGGATTGAAGCCACCGTTCATGTCGCCATAGAGTGTGGCGTAGCCGACCGACATCTCCGACTTGTTGCCCGTCGTCACCACCATCGAGCCGAACTTGTTGGAGATCGCCATCAGGATGACGCCGCGGGCACGGCTCTGCAGGTTCTCCTCGGTGATGCCGCTGTCCGTGCCCTCGAAAAGGCTGGCGAGCGCACCGCTGAATCCCGTCACCGGCTCTTCGATCGGCACGATGTCGTACCGGCAGCCGAGCGCTTTGGCGCAATCGGCCGCGTCCTTCAGCGAATTCTCGGACGTATAGCGGTAGGGCAGCATGACGGTGCGCACCCGCTCCTCGCCTAGCGCGTCGACGGCGATGGCCGCGCAGATCGCCGAGTCGATGCCGCCGGAAAGGCCGAGCACGACTGTTTTGAAGCCGTTCTTGTTGACGTAGTCGCGAAAGCCGAGCAGGCAGGCGCGGTAATCGGCCTCCTCGCCTTCAGGGATATGCGCCATCGGCCCTTCGGCGCAATGCCAGCCGGCCTCGCCGCGCTTCCAGGTGGTCACCGCAAGCGCGGTCTCGAACTGGCTCATCTGGAAGGCCAAAGACTTATCGGCGTTGAAGGCGAAGCTCGCCCCGTCGAAGACCAGTTCGTCCTGGCCGCCGAGCTGTGCGGCGTAGACCAGTGGCAGGCCCGTCTCGATCACCTGCTTCAGCACCACCTGATGGCGGATATCGACCTTGCCGCGATAATAAGGCGAACCGTTCGGCGACAGCAGGATCTCGGCCCCGCTTTCGGCCAGCGTCTCGCACACGCCGAGATCGCCCCAGATATCCTCGCAGATCGGAATGCCGATCCGCACGCCGCGGAAATTCACCGGCCCCGGCATGGCGCCTTGGTTGAAGACCCGCTTCTCGTCGAATTCGCCGTAATTCGGCAGGTCGATCTTGTCGCGCACAGCAATCACCTTGCCGCCGTCGAGCACGGCGACGGAATTGTAGCGCCCGGTCTCATCCTGCCGGGGAAAGCCGATGAGGACGCCGGGCCCGTCATCGGCGGTATCGGCGGCCAGGCTCTCGACCGCTTTCCAGCAGGCCCGGATGAAGGCCGGCTTCAGCACCAGATCCTCCGGCGGGTAGCCGGAGATGAAAAGCTCGGTCAGGACGAGCAGATGTGCGCCCTCCCGGGCAGCGTCAGCGCGCGCCTCACGCGCTTTGGCGAGATTGGCTGCGACGTCGCCGACCGTTGGATTGAGCTGGCCGATGGCGATGCGGAAGATATCAGAGAGAGCGTTTTCCTGTGTCATGTCATTTATTTAGCCTGCAGCTTCCGCAACGGCAACATGTTCGCTGCGAAAGCACCACCCGGCAGTGACGAAATTTTTATGAAGGGTGCGCCAGAGCGCCGCGGGACTCGATACACATTGCAATTTACAGACGGAGCGGAATACTGCGCCGGAAGCGACAGCATCGGAAACACAGCCATGAATAACTTTTCGAACTTCGTGCACCATCATTTCGACAAGCCAGCCGAAGAGCTCGGCACGATCGAGAAGCGCGTGCTGGCAAAAGCGCACGCGCGCAAGATCATCTCGACCGACGTCAATGCCGCCTTCTCCGCCGAAGCCTCATTCGGCGAGCGTGTCGCCGACGGCATCGCCCGCGTCGGTGGCTCCTGGTCCTTCATCATCGCCTTCCTCGCCTTTCTCGTCGTCTGGACTGTGATCAACACCATCATCCTGGCGACCGGCGCCTTCGACCCCTATCCCTTCGTCTTCCTGAACCTGATCCTGTCGATGATCGCCGCCATCCAGGCGCCGATCATCATGATGTCGCAGAACCGCCAGGCCGAACGCGACCGCTTCGAGGCCGCCAAGGATTACGAAGTCAATCTCAAGGCCGAACTCGAAGTGCTCTCCCTGCACCAGAAGATCGACATGAGCGTGCTGACCGAACTCACGGCGCTACGCGAGGACGTGGCTCGCCTTAGTGCTGCGCTTGCCGCCAAAGGCTAATGCATGTCGCCCAAAAGTGTGCAGCGGTTTTGGGGCCACGACATGCATCAGATAAAAACTTAAAGCGCATAGCATCAATCCGATACGACGCGCCTTAAGTCGAATTCACCGCATATTGCGGCAGGCCATCCGTTATCTCGTAGAAATCGCCCTTGTCGGCGCAGTAGATGTGGTGGCCGAAGGCCAGCCCGCTCGGTTCGTCGAAAGCGCCCGCCATGATCGAAATCTCCGCCGATCGGTCGCCCTGCCAAAACAGCGCGGAGCCGCAATTCCCGCAGAAGCCGCGCTGCGCCTCTTCACTCGAGCGGTACCAGCGGATCGCTTCAGCGCCTTCGATCGAAAGAGCGGGACGCGGCACGTTGACCGCGGCGTAATACAGCCCCGTCTGCCGGCGGCACTGCGAGCAATGGCAGCCGACCACAGGTCCTGGCCTCGCCGTAGTCAAAAATCGCACGGCGCCGCAAAGACAGCCGCCTGTATGCCGTTCGGTCATGATCGCTCTCCCGTTTACGACTGAACGTTGCCGCCGATCACCGCTGGCGTCAAATCCAAACCGCTCAACAAAATCATCAGAAATCTTGAAGGTCGCTGGTGATTTTGGCTTGAGCCACCCTGTTGCCTGCCGACAACACTCGGCAACCTCCTCCCATCGCCGGTTGAATCGATCGCCGTTGTCGGCGATAATCCGCATCTATTCATACAACCTCCGGGAGGCTGACATGAGAGCGACCCTGTCCAAACAGAAAGGAAAAATCCCCCACAAGGACATTCAGCTTCATGAACATTTCGTTCTCCCGCGCGAGGAAAAGCTCGCGACGCCATAACGCCTTCCTGAACCTTTTCCGCGGCGATCCCGCCGCCGACCGCGGCCGGCGTTGGTTGCGCATGCGCAAATTCCTCTCTTATTACCGCCCGCATCTGCCTTTGCTGCTGGCGGATCTGCTGTGCGCCATCCTCGTCGCCGGCACCGCGATCGCCCTGCCGCTCTGCGCCAACATCGTCACCAGCAGGCTTCTGGCGCTGCCCGACGCGCCGCAGGCCTTCGCACAGATCCTGGCAATGGGCGGCATCATGCTGGCCGTTCTCGCGGTCCAGATCGCTGCGATCTTCTTCGTCGACTATCGCGGCCACGTCATGGGCGCCCGCATCGAGGCCACGGTCCGGCAGGAACTCTTCGAGCATTGCCAGAAGCTCTCGTTCAGCTTTTACGACCACCAGCGCACCGGTCAGTTGATGAGCCGTATCACCAATGACTCTCTGTGGCTCGGCGAGCTCTTTCACCATGGCCCCGAGGATCTCTCGATCGCTCTGCTGAAATACGGCGGGGCCATGCTTGTGCTGTTCTTCATCGATCCGCCATTGGCAGGCATCATCCTGCTGCTCACCCCGGTGGCGATGGCCTATGCGCTCTATTTCAACCGGCGCATGAACCGGGCGCTCGAGGCGAGCAAACGGCAGATCGCCGCCGTCAACGAGCGGGTGGAGGATGCTCTTGCCGGCATCCGCGTCGTCCAGTCCTTCGCCAACGAAGCACTGGAGCGCGAACGCTTCGCCGAGCAGAACCGGCGCTTCCTGCAAAGCCGGGCCGAAGGCTACCGCAGCGAAGCGTGGTTTTCGGTCGGCACCGAAACCTTCGCCCAGCTCATCACCATATTGGTGATCATCGTCGGGGGCTTACGCATCCTGGCGGCCGAACTGACCGTCCCCGATATGCTGACCTTCCTGCTCTGCGTCGCCGTGCTGGTCGATCCGGTTAAGCGGCTCGCCAATTTCGTGCGCCTCTGGCAAGAGGGCTATACCGGCTTCATCAGAGCCATGGAGATCCTGGAGATCGCCCCCGATATCACCGATCGGCCGGAAGCCCGGCCGATGCCGGCGCCAAGGGGTGAAATCCGCTTTACCGATGTCGCCTTCGGCTATGAGGCCGACGGCCCGCGCGTGCTCGAACCGCTGTCGCTCACCATCGCACCCGGGGAGTTCGTTGCCCTGGTCGGCCCTTCAGGGGTCGGCAAGAGCACGCTTTGTGCGCTCATACCGCGCTTCTACGATGTCGAGGCGGGTGCCATCCGTATCGACGGCACCGATATCCGCGAGGTGACGCTGGCCTCACTCCGAAGCCATGTCGGGGTGGTGCAGCAGGATGTCTACCTCTTTGCGGGCACCGTCGCGGAAAACCTGCGCTACGGCAGAGCCGGCGCCAGCGAGGCCGAACTGGAAGCGGCTGCGCGTGCGGCCAACGCGCACGACTTCATCATGGCTCTGCCCCAGGGCTACGACACCGATATCGGCCAGCGCGGCGTCAAGCTCTCGGGCGGCCAGCGCCAGCGCATCACCATCGCCCGCGCCTTCCTCAAAGATCCCGAAATCCTGATCTTCGACGAGGCGACCAGCGCGCTCGACAACGAGAGCGAGCGCGCGGTGCAGCAGGCACTGCTCAGCCTGGCGAATGGCAGAACCACCCTGGTCATCGCCCATCGCCTGTCGACCGTCCGCCATGCCGACCGCATCCTGGTTCTGACGGCTGACGGCATCGTCGAACAGGGCACCCATGACGAACTCATGGCGCAGGACGGAGTCTACGCCAATCTGCACAGCGTGCAGGCCAGCATCTGAGCGGTTGGACACCTCCGCAGCAATAAAAAACCCGGCATCGCGCCGGGTTTTTCGTCATTCCTTCAGCGGCTGGTTTCAGCCGTTGGCAACCAGGCGTTTCTCGTCGCGGCCGCCCTTCATGCGCTCGGCCAGCAGGAAGGCAAGCTCGAGCGCCTGGTCGGAGTTAAGGCGCGGGTCGCAATGGGTATGGTAGCGATCCTGCAGGTCGTCGGCGGTAACGGCGCGGGCGCCGCCGGTGCACTCGGTCACGTCCTTGCCGGTCATCTCGATATGGATGCCGCCGGGATGCGAGCCTTCGGCGCGGTGGATCTGGAAGAAGCTTTCGACTTCCGACAGGATCCGCTCGAAGGGACGGGTCTTGTAGTTGTTGAGCGTGATCGTGTTGCCATGCATCGGGTCGCAGGACCAGACGACCTTGCGGCCCTCGCGCTCGACGGCGCGAATGAGCTTCGGCAGGCTCTCGGCAACCTTTTCGTGGCCGAAACGGCAGATCAGCGTCAGGCGGCCGGCTTCGTTCGCCGGGTTCAGAATGTCGATCAGCTGCAGCAGATCGTCGGCCTGCAACGACGGGCCGCATTTCAGGCCGATCGGGTTCTTGATGCCGCGGCAATATTCGACATGCGCATGGTCGGCCTGGCGCGTGCGGTCGCCGATCCAGATCATGTGGCCGGAGGTCGCGTACCAGTCGCCCGAAGTGGAATCGACGCGGGTCAGCGCCTCCTCGTAGCCGAGCAGCAGCGCCTCATGGCTAGTGAAGAAATCGGTCTCGCGCAAGCTCGGATGATTTTCCGAGGTGATGCCGATCGCCTTCATGAAATCCATGGTTTCGCTGATGCGGTCGGCAAGCTTGCGGTAGCGCTCGCCCTGCGGGCTGTCCTTGACGAAGCCGAGCATCCACTGATGCACGTTTTCGAGATTGGCGTAACCGCCCATCGCGAAGGCGCGCAGAAGGTTCAGCGTCGCTGCCGACTGGCGGTAGGCCATGGCCTGGCGTTCCGGGTTCGGAATGCGCGACTCCTCGGTGAATTCGATGCCGTTGATGATGTCGCCGCGATAGGCCGGCAGCGTGACATCGCCCTGTTTCTCGACATTCGACGAACGCGGCTTGGCGAACTGGCCGGCGATGCGGCCGACCTTGACGACCGGCAGCTGCGCGCCGAAGGTCAGCACGACGGCCATCTGCAAGAAGGCGCGGAAGAAGTCGCGAATATTGTCTGCGCCGTGTTCGGCAAAGCTCTCGGCGCAGTCGCCGCCCTGCAGCAGGAAGCCGTTGCCTTCGGCGACATTGGCAAGATGCTTTTTCAGGCGGCGCGCTTCACCGGCAAAGACGAGCGGCGGATAGCTGGCGAGCGTGGCTTCCGTTGCCGCCAAAGCGGCTGCGTCGGGATATTCCGGAACCTGCAGGATCGGCTTTTGCCGCCAGCTGCTCGGGGTCCAATTCTCTGCCATTTCACTCACCTCACTCGCACCCGTCCCCGGGATGCCCCTATCCTTAATTGCGGCGGCTTATAGACCTTTAGATCGGCCTTGCAAAGGCCAATCACCCAGAGCGCGATCGCCCGCGCTGTCGCCGCCGGCGAAAGCTCGCATATAGGTAGCAAAAGCCGTCAACTCTACCATTAAACCAACATATACTATGTCGATTTCCCTATATTTTAGACTTTGCATGTAAAACCGCAGAAGGGTTTCAACATTGGGGACATGTCATGGCGATCCTTCTGCCCGGTTTCATAGCGGACCGCTCGGGCAATTTCGGTATCATGACTGCATTGCTGATGGTGCCGCTCCTCGGTACGGCAGGCATGGCGGTGGATTTCGCCCACGCGCTGAGCCTGAGGACGCAGCTTTACGCCGCCGCCGATGCCGCCGCCGTCGGCTCGATCGCCGAAAAATCCGGCGCGGTCGCCGCCGCCATGACGATGAGCGGCAACGGCACGATCTCGCTTGGCAAGACCGACGCCCGCAACATCTTCATGTCGCAGATGTCAGGCGAGCTGGCCGATGTTAAGGTCGATCTCGGCATTGACGTCACCAAGGCCGCCAACAGGCTGAGCTCCCAGGTTTCCTTCACGGCGACCGTGCCCACCACCTTCATGCGCGTTCTCGGCAGGGATTCGATTACGATCTCGGGCACGGCAACGGCCGAATACCAGACCGCCTCCTTCATGGATTTCTACATCCTGCTCGACAACACCCCCTCGATGGGTGTCGGCGCCACCGCGACCGACGTCGCGACGATGGAAAAGAACACCAGCGATAGCTGCGCCTTCGCCTGCCACGAAACGGAAAACAAAAACAACTACTACAATCTTGCCAAGAAGCTCGGCGTCAGCATGCGCATCGACGTCGTGCGCCAGGCGACCAAGGAGTTGACGCTGACCGCGAAGTCCACGCGGGTTTCCAACAACCAGTTCCGCATGGGCGTTTATACCTTCGGCACTAAGGCCGAAGATGCAAGGCTGACCACCATATCCGATCCGACGGACGATCTCGACCAGGTGCGCAGCTATACCGACGCCGTTGACCTGATGACCATCCCGAAGCAGGGTTATAACAACGACCAGCAGACGAGCTTCGACAACGCGCTGACGCAGATGAAAACCATCATCACGACGCCCGGCGACGGCAGCACGTCCGCGACCCCGCAGAAAATCCTGTTCTTCGTTTCGGACGGCGTCGGCGACAGCGAAAAGCCGAAGGGCTGTACCAAGAAGCTCACCGGCAACCGCTGCCAGGAGCCGATCGACACGTCTTTCTGCCAGCCGCTAAAGGACAAGGGTGTCAGGATCGCGGTGCTCTACACCACCTACCTGCCTCTGCCAAAAAACAGCTGGTACAATACGTGGATCAGCCCCTTCCAAAGCCAGATCCCGACGAAGATGCAGGAATGCGCCTCGCCCGGCCTCTATTTCGAGGTGACGCCGACCCAAGGTATCACCGACGCGATGAAGGCGCTTTTCCTTAAGGTTATCCGTGCGCCGCGCATCACCAGCTGAGCGCGCCGAGAGGGCTCAGACGCGCCGCCCGTCACGAATGCGATAGCTCGGCGCATACATGGTGACGAGCTCTTCAGCCGCCGTCGGATGCAGCGCCATCGTCCGGTCGAAATCGTCCTTGGTGCAGCCGGCCTTCAGCGTGATGCCGAGCAGCTGCGCCATCTCGCCGGCATCATGGCCGAGGATATGGGCGCCCACCACCTTGCGGCTCGCCGCATCGACGAGCAGCTTCATGATCATCCGCTCGGGCCGGCCGGAAAGTGTCGCCTTCAGCGGCCGGAACTGGGCGCGGTAGACTTCGAGCTCGCCGTAACGCTTGCCCGCCTCCTCTTCCGAAAGGCCGACGGTACCGATCTCCGGCTGCGAGAAGACGGCGGTCGGGATCAGCTCGTGGTCGGGCCGGGTCGGATTGTTCTTGTACTCGGTCTCGATGAAGCACATCGCCTCGTGGATCGCCACCGGCGTCAACTGTACCCGGTTGGTGACATCGCCAAGCGCATAGATGTTTTCGACATTGGTGCGGGAATATTCGTCGACGATGATCGCGCCGCGCTCGTCGACGGCGACGCCGGCCGCCTCGAGGCCGAGACCCTCGGTGTTCGGATCGCGGCCGAGCGCCAGCATGACCACATCGGCCTGTAGCGTGCCGCTGTTCAGCGTCTCCAGAATGAGCCCGTCCTCCTCCTTCGAAACCTTCTGCAGCGTGTCGTGGCAGAGGATGCGGATGCCCTTGGCGACCATTGCCTCGTGCAGCCCGCGCCTGAGATCTTCGTCGAAGCGCGACAGGATCTCGGCACCGCGATAGATCAGTGTCGTCTCGACGCCGAGGCCATGGAAGATATTGGCGAACTCGACGGCGATATAACCGCCGCCTGCGATGACGATCGATTTCGGCAGTTCTTCGAGATCAAAGGCTTCGTTGGAGGAGATGCAGAACTCGTGGCCGGGAAGGGCTGCGTGCGGGTTCGGTCGTCCGCCGGTGGCGATCACGATCGTCTTTGCCGTCACCGTCTGACCTGTTTTCACGAGCCGCACCGTATGAGCATCGACGAGTTCGGCGCGCGTTTCGAGGATCTCGGCCTTGGCGCCGGCGAGCCCCTTCTTGTAGAGGCCTTCCAGCCGGGCGATCTCGGCATCTTTTGCCGCCACCAGCTTTTTCCAATCGAAGCTGCTTTCGCCGACCGTCCAGCCGAAGCCGGCGGCATCCTCGAAATGTTCATGGAACTGCGAGGCATAGACGAAAAGCTTCTTCGGCACGCAGCCGCGGATAACGCATGTTCCGCCATAGCGATACTCCTCGGCGATCGCCACCTTTTTGCCGAGCGAGGCGGCGACACGTGCGCCGCGCACACCTCCGGAACCGCCACCGATGACGAAGAGGTCGTAGTCGTAGGAAGACATGAGGAGCTCCGGAAGGGAATCGCAGGAAGGATGCTCCTGATATAGGGGCGATCGCCCTGAAAACAAAAGCCCACTCCTGCGTCATCCCGTTCCCCTCGCCGAATCTTCCCGGCAAACGGTTGACCCGATCGCCTGAGGCTGGCAGGCAATCCACTGAGTAGAACAGAAGCCGGAGCAAAAGATGGATCAAACTCTCTTCGCCAACCTGTGCAAGGCTGGCAAATTCAAGGAAGCGCTCGGCCTCGCCATCCAAGGCCACGAGGACGAAAAATTCACGCCGAGCCGCTTCGCGATGGACAAGAAAACAGGACTGCCGATCTTCTACCGCGGCAACAAGCGCGTCGAGCCGGATGAAACGGGCGTATGGCAATTGGCCAAGAGCTCGAAGGATTGGGGCTGAGCGTCCGCCGCATCCGAGATGCGCATCCTTGGCGGATTGCCGCTTTCAACCGGTGATGCTGAAATCCGTCAGGTTCTTCTCAGACTCGGCTGCCTCAGTCTCGACGCCCGCGACCCAGGATCCCGCAGGCCCGTGGTTGAAACGTTCGATCATCGTCGAGATCGCGGTATCGGATCCGGCGATCAAAGCGACGACGGCCCCGTCCTCTTCGTTGCGAACCCAGCCCGTCAAACCGAGCCGTACCGCCTCGTTGCGCGCCCACATGCGAAATCCGACACCCTGGACCTTGCCTGATATCCGCACTCGGACAGCCTTGTAACGATCGGGCATATCTGCAGTCACCTGAAGCCTCACCGACAGTATTTGCCACATCATAACAAAAAAGCCCGGACGATGCCGGGCTTTCGCAATTTGATGGGGTAGGCCTTACTGCTGGGCAGCCGGTGCGGGAGCCGGAGCGGCCGGGCTGTCGGGTGCCGGCGGCGGCGCCTTGATGACTTTGGAAAGCTCGGCGTTGCTCTGCTTTTCCAGGTCGCGGGAGATGCCCTGCGCCCAGATGTCGGCAGCCTTCGCCGTCTCGCGCGAGGCGACCGGGCCGTCGCGCAGCAGCTTCTTGCCGACGTCGGAATTATAGAAGTCGGCGATCGCCTTCAGCTCGTCGGCGGTGAAGGTCTTGGCATAGGTGAGTGCCGCCTCCTTCTCCAGATCGCCGCGGCGCGGCGCCAGCTTCAGCGCCTGTGCGTCGACCGTCGAGGAAATGATGTCCTGATAGTTCGGCGAATCCTGGATCAGGCCGGCTTTCAGGCGCTCGGCGAGACCGGGCAGGATGTTGTCGAACTGGGCCGTGGCGCCGATGGCGTCGATCGCCGCGCGAGACGCCTTCAGTTGCTCCTCGGAGACCTCCTGCGCCTTGACGGCGGAGCCGAAGGCAAGCCCGGAAAGAACGACGGTCGCAGCGGCAAAACGGCCAAGACCTGCAATGTTCATCATGAGTGTATGCTCCTGTTATCTGTTTGCCTGCAGCGTGCGCGCACCCGCAGGACCGGCAATGATCGCAAGTGCCGCCATATTGATAAAGAGCCCGTGTTCGACGACGCCGGGTATGGAATTCAGCTCGCTCGAAAGCGCCTCTGCATCAGGAATGCGGCCAAAAGATGCATCGATGATGTGATGGCCGCCATCCGTGGTAAACTCTCCGTCACCGGACTGGCGCAGGGTGAGTTCACCGGAAAGACCGAGCCGGGCCGCGACCTTCTCGATCGCCATCCGCGTCGAGACAAGTCCGAACGGATTGACCTCGATGGGCAGCGCGTAGGCGCCGAGCGTGTCGACCAGCTTGCTCTCGTCGGCGATGACGATCATCCGCTCGGAAGCGGCCGCGACGATCTTTTCGCGCAGCAGCGCGCCGCCGCCACCCTTGATCAATCTAAGCGCCTGATCGACCTCGTCGGCGCCGTCGATCGTCAGATCGAGTGCCGGCAGTTCGTCGAGCGACTTCAGCGGCACACCGAGTTCGACGCAGAGCCGCGCCGTTCTTTCAGACGTCGGGACGCCCTCGACCTTGAAGCCGCCCGCAACCTTCTCCGCCAGCAGACGAACGAATTCTTCCGCCGTGCTGCCCGTACCGATGCCGAGACGCATCCCGCTTTCGACATGGGCGAGTGCGGCCTCGGCGGCCTTGATCTTCATTTCGCGGGCATCCATGCGCCGCCAGCTCCGAATTGTTGCGTTGGATGTGCTGTTTACACGGCTCGCCTGGCAAACGAAAGTCAAAATCATCACGGAAAATGAAAAGCCGAAACAGAGGCCTGCGGCCTCCCCGGCCGTCACAGGTCGTTGCTTTCCGGCCCGCGATCGCTTACCTCAGAAACGATCATTCCAAGGACGACACGTCGTCCTCCTCCTGGGGCGATCCATCCCCAGGACGCCCCATCGCTCAAAGAGGCAAGCCTTGACCCCTGCTCCCGTTCGCCCGGCGCTCATCGTCTTCGATCTCGACGGTACCCTTCTCGACACCCACGCGGACCTGGTCGAGAGCCTGAACCACACGATCGCAGCCCTCAGCCTCGCACCGGTCAGCTATGACGACCTCACCCATCTCGTCGGCCAGGGCGCGCGCGTGATGATCGAGCGCGCCTGCCGGCTGCGCGGCCACCCGCTCGAAGGTGACGCCCTGCCGATGCTGGTCGAGCGTTTCGTCGCCCATTATGCCGGCAACATGCCCGGCCGTACCGAGCCCTATCCCGGCCTGGTCGCCGCGATGGACCGGCTTAAATCTGCCGGCTACCGCCTCGCCGTCTGCACCAACAAGATGGAGAGCCTGGCGCTCGGTCTGCTCGACAAGCTGGATCTCACGGGCTATTTCGCCGCCATATCAGGTGGCGACACCTTCCCGGTGCGCAAACCCGACGCCCGCCACTTGACCGGCACCATCGACCGCGCCGGCGCCGACATCGCCCGCACCGTGATGATAGGCGACAGCATCAACGACATCGCCGTCGCCAGGAATGCTGGAGTCCCGTCGATTGCCGTGCCCTTTGGTTATTCGGATGTGCCGGTCTCAAGCCTCGATCCGGATAAGATCATTATGCATTACGATGAGCTGACGCCGGAACTGGTGGAGAGACTGTTGCGGGAATTTGCGGCGAAGGTCGCGGTCTGAGACGACCAGGCCGATGCCTTTGCGATTGTGGTCCTCTCCTCTTATTTCTTGCACGCAGACACCGCCAAACAAAACGGGCGGCCCGAAGACCGCCCGCTCCATAAGCGGATAAACCTTGCGTCAGATCTGCGCGCCGCGCGCCTTGCTCGTCGCGTCGAAAGCTTTGTCGACATAGGCGTCGCGACCATAGACGTCGTCGAAATATTCCACCACGCCGTCCTTGTTCGGCCAGGCGGTGAAGTAGGAGACGTAAACTGGGATCTTCTGCGGCACCTTCACCGCATGGTTCTGCCCCGTGGCGATCTGCTTGGCGACGTCGTCGACCGTCGTGCCGAGTACCGCGGCTGCCATCGCGCGCGGATTGGACAGGCGCACGCAACCGTGGCTCAGAGCCCGCATGTCACGCTTGAAGAAGCTCTTCGACGGCGTGTCGTGCATATAGATCGCGTGGCTGTTCGGGAACAGGATCTTCAGTTCGCCGAGCGCATTGTCGCTGCTCGGCGGCTGGCGCACCGAAACATTGTCGGTCGAACCGTACCAGTCGACGCTAGATGAGGCGACGGCATGGCCATTCACCTCGACTTCATAGCCGAGCTGGTCGAGATAGTTCGGATCCGAGCGCAGCTTCGGCAGCATCTCGTTGATGATGATCGACTGCGGCACGCCCCAGAACGGATTGAACTCGACCGTCTCGATTTCGTCGTCGAAGAAATAGGTCTGGTTGTTCTTGCCGCCGACCACGACGCGCATGGACAGCTGTTCCTTGCCGTCATTGTGGTAGTAGGCCATGAAGGCCGGCTGATTGATCATCACGTAGCGGGAACCGAGATCCTCCGGCAGCCAGCGCGCCTGCTCCATGGCGACGACGAGCTTGTCGATTTTCGAGGCATTGGTATCGCCGCCTGTCATGGCGCGCACCGTCGCCTGGCCGATGACGCCATCGGCCTTCAGTCCACGCTCCTTCTGGAAATCCTCGACCAGCGAGACGATATCGGGCGAATAGTCGATGCTGCCTGCATAAGCAGCAAGCGTTGCCGCGTGATCCGTCTTCAGCGTTTCGGAACCGTGCTTGCCGATCGCCTTGACGATATTAGCGATCTCCGGCGAGCTTTCACCGGGCTTCAGCAGCTTGTCGAGCGAAACAACGATTCGCTCCTCATTGCCGCCGTCGGCGGCGCGAAGCTTGGCAAGCTCCGCCTTCAGCGTCTGGAATTGCGGGCTATCGGGCGATCGGTTGGCGATGTAGGCGCCGACATCGGGGCTCATGCGGGCAAGCTTCAGCACCGGCGCCAGATTGACCGCCTTGCGCTGGAAGTCGTGGTAGCCGGAGATCTTGTTCGGATCGATGCGGCCGCGCTCAGTGTCCTGCACGAAAGCCAGAACCTTGGCGGAGAGTTCGAGCTCGAACTGCGTCAGCGCCCGGTCGCGGAAGGCGGGATCGGGATTGGCCGGATCGATATCAGGCGTCTGGACGGCGTAATCCGCCGGGTCGAGACCGACGGAGGCTGCACCGGCAAGGGCCGCCATCGCGGCCTTTGCGCGTTCGTTGATCTGGTTGCCCTCGATCCAGACGAGCGGATTGCGGCTGTCGCTGTAATAGGCTTCGAGTGCCTTTGCGACGTCCGCATTGGCACGCACCTTGGCCTGCGCCAGGAAACGGCGCTGCACCGCGGGTTCGGCGTTGGCATCGCCGCTCGCCGAAACGTCGGCGACCGCGCCGGTGACGACGGGATCGGCGAACTTGCCGGTATCGACGAACTGCAGCGTTTCGGTTTTATAGGTGTAGTAACGCGGGCCGCTCACCTTCGGCAGCGGCGCTTCCGGATCGAGCCCGCCGAGCGAGCCGCCGACGGCGCCGCGCGGCACCGGACGGCCGGGCGCCTGATCCATAAAGATGGTGCTCTGGCTCCGCTGCCTGTCGCCGCGCAGCATATCCATCAGCGTATAAGCATGCGCGGGTACGGCACTCATCACTGCTAATCCGCAGGAAATTGCCAATGCGGATGCCGCGCTTTTCAAAACGAACGTCATATATCTTCCAGTCCCGGTCATGCTGTTCTCAGATCAAATCCCGCGAAACTCAAGCAGCGTAGGGCCTCATTGATCAGAAACCGGGCTGCGCCGCCAGCGCCGGCGGACTCAATTTTGTGTGACGGAGATCCTGCGCGGCGCCGCACAGCAGTTCACACAAAATTATGAAATTATTAGTTAATTTTTTACCGAATTTTCGCCGCCAGACCAGTGAGGCGAAAACGCCCGGACGCATAAAATTTTGAAAGTGGCCTAAAAGGCACGCCGCTGGACCGGCAAAAACATGACATAATCCCTCAATATTTAACGCGACATACGGTTTTCTTGTAGGTGTTTCCGACCTATAAGACCTCACCTGTCGAAGATGCCAGAAAATAGCATGTAAAGGGAAGGCAAAGCTCATGACCGCAACCCGCACCGAAACAGATACTTTTGGCCCCATCGACGTCGCCGCCGACCGATATTGGGGCGCCCAGGCCGAGCGTTCGCTCGGCAATTTCAAGATCGGCTGGGAAAAGCAGCCACTGTCGATCGTACGTGCGCTCGGCATCGTCAAACAGGCGGCGGCCCGTGCCAACATGTCGCTCGGCCAGCTCGATCCGGCCCTCAGCAAAGCCATTGTCGACGCCGCCCAGGAAGTGATCGACGGCAAGCTCGACGAACATTTTCCGCTGGTGGTCTGGCAGACCGGTTCGGGCACGCAATCCAACATGAATGCCAATGAGGTGATCTCCAATCGTGCCATAGAAATGCTCGGCGGCGTCATGGGTTCCAAGAAGCCGGTGCATCCGAACGATCACGTCAATATGAGCCAATCGTCGAACGACACCTATCCCACGGCGATGCACATCGCCTGCGCCGAACGGATCGCTCATCACCTTCTGCCGTCGCTGAAGCACCTGCATGCCGCCCTCGACATGAAAGTCACCGAATTCAGCCACATCATCAAGATCGGCCGCACTCACACCCAGGATGCGACGCCGCTGACGCTCGGCCAGGAATTTTCGGGTTACGCCGCCCAGGTCGGCTCCGCCATCAAGCGCATCGAGATGACGCTGCCCGGCCTCTGTGAACTCGCCCAGGGCGGTACCGCCGTCGGCACCGGCCTCAATGCGCCTGTTGGTTTTGCCGAAAAGGTCGCCCAGGAGATCGCCAATATAACAGGCATGCCCTTCGTCACCGCGCCGAACAAGTTCGAGGCGCTCGCCTCGCATGACAGCATGGTGTTCAGCCACGGCGCCATCAATGCCGCCGCCGCCGCTCTCTTCAAGATCGCCAACGATATCCGCCTGCTCGGCTCCGGCCCGCGCTCCGGCCTCGGCGAGCTGGCGCTGCCGGAAAACGAACCCGGCTCCTCGATCATGCCCGGCAAGGTCAACCCGACCCAGTGCGAGGCGATGACGCAGGTCTGCATCCACATCTTCGGCAACAATGCGGCACTCACCTTCGCCGACAGCCAGGGCCATTTCGAGCTCAACGTCTACAATCCGATGATGGCCTATAATTTCCTGCAGTCGGTGCAGCTGCTCGCCGACGCCGCCGTCTCCTTCACCGACAATTGCGTCGTCGGCATCGAGGCGCGCGAGGACAACATCAAGGCCGGCCTCGAACGCTCGCTGATGCTGGTGACAGCACTCGCCCCGAAGATCGGCTACGACGCAGCCGCCAAGATCGCCAAGACCGCGCACAAGAACGGTACGACGCTGAAAGAAGAGGCGCTCGCCAGCGGGTTGGTGACGTCGGAAGAGTATGACGCGATCGTGCGGCCGGAAACGATGATCGGGCCGAAGTAGGAAGGTCGCATAGGCCACAGCCCCTCATCCGGCTGCCGCCACCAACCGGGGTCGAGCCACAGGTCTCGACCCGTCTTTCGGCCCCCCGCTCGCGGGGAGAAGGTGATATGCCGCAACGCCTCGACTCCCTCCAGCCTATAGCAAGGCAAACAGCGAAAAATTGTCCATCACGACAGAATTGCCCATGAAGTCGAAACGGATTTCTTCGATGTCTTCGAGATTGACCTCGAGATTGGGGCCGGTGACCTCAAGCTCCTGTTGATAGACGATCTGGCCATCGTTCAGGGCGGTGAGCGTCAGGTGAAAGGGCGCTGCCGACAATTCGGCAATCGAAACGCTCTGAAAGGTGAATTCCCCGCCATCGAGCATTTTCAAGCTTACGGGCGCAGAACCGGGCGATAGGACCGTATCGCTGAAACCGTCCTCGGTGATGGCGTCGACGCCCGGGATGGTATCATAGACATACCCGTTCAGAAGCGTCAGGTCGTGGCTGCCGTTCACCGAAAGTGCAAAGTTGCGGTAGTCAGGCAGAGAGAAATTATCCGCCCTCGAGGTGACGCCCATGTCGTCGAAATCCAGGACTTCGTGGTATTTTTCGCCTACGTCGACGCCGTCGATCGCAAGGGTCAGCACGCCGACGTCCGTGCCCCCTGAGCCATCGGACATCTTGAAGCTCAGCGTCTCGATGAGCTGATCGTATTTCCCTAAATTTTTCACGACGTCGAGCGTGTAGTCCAACTCATATTCGAAGTGGCCGTCTGGCTTCACTCTGAAGGTTCCGTACTCGCCCTTGATGATCGTTTCATGGTCAGGTCCATGTTTGGCGTCGATACGCACGCCATTGACGAAGCGAGCATACATGTTCGCTCCCTCGGGATCGCTGGACAGACGCAGCAGATTCCCGCGGATCCAATTGTCTTCGAAAAAAACGAGAAGGTCGTCGACAGCAGTTGGCTTTGCATTTGTCATTGGAAGCCCCGGCAGGTTAACGCTGCCGGGAATATGAACTGGCCTCGACCGGAAGGCAACTTTGAGTCGTCTTTTATCGAGGCTCGTGCCGATTTCGCTATTTCGCCTCATCCGCCGCACGTGCCGCACCAGCTGCGAAAGCACATGCGACCATGGTCTCAACCGGCCGAACTCCGGCCGCATCCCGATTGCATTTGCCCCGCGCCGGATTTAGACCGGTTCCAATCTAGCGACGCACGCCCAGCAGAAAGGTCACTTCGATGGCTGACGATCTCTTCCCCCTCGGCAAGGATGCCACCCCTTACCGCAAGATCAGCGGCGACCATGTCTCGGTCGATACGTTCAAGGGCCAGGAGATCCTGACCGTCGAGCCGGAGGGCATTCGCCTGCTCGCCGAAACCGCCTTTGCCGACATCAACCATCTCCTGCGCCCCGGCCATCTGAAGCAGCTCGCCTCGATCCTCGACGACCCCGAAGCGACCGACAATGACCGCTTCGTTGCCTACGACCTGTTGAAGAACGCCAATATCGCTGCCGGCGGCGTGCTGCCCATGTGCCAGGATACCGGCACGGCGATCATCATGGGCAAGAAGGGCCGCAGGGTCTGGACCGAAGGCGGGGATTCGGCCGCCCTCGCCCGCGGTGTCATGGATGCCTATGAGAAGAAGAACCTGCGTTATTCGCAGCTGGCGCCGATCAAGATGTTCGAAGAGAAGAACACCAAGAACAATCTGCCGGCCCAGATCGACATCTATGAGGAAGGCACCGACGCCTATGAATTCCTCTTCGTCGCCAAGGGCGGCGGCTCGGCCAACAAGACCTTCCTCTTCCAGGGCACGCCCTCGCTTCTGACCCACGACCGGATGATCGACTTCCTCAAGGAGAAGATCCTGACGTTAGGGACGGCAGCCTGTCCCCCCTATCATCTGGCGATCGTCATCGGCGGCACCTCCGCCGAGATGAACCTCAAAACCGTCAAGCTCGCTTCGACCCGCTATCTCGACGAGCTGCCGACCGAGGGCTCGGACAGCGGCCACGCCTTCCGCGACATCGAGATGGAGAAGGAAATCCACAAGCTGACGCAACAGATGGGCGTCGGCGCCCAGTTCGGCGGCAAGTATTTCTGTCATGACGTCCGGGTCATCCGCCTGCCCCGCCACGGCGCTTCGCTGCCGATCGGCCTCGGCGTCTCCTGTTCCGCCGACCGCCAGGCCAAGGGCCGCATCACCCGCGACGGCATCTTCATCGAGCAGCTGGAAACCGATCCGTCGAAATACATGCCCGAGATCGATGAAGCGAAACTGTCGGAATCGACGGTGCGCATCGATCTCAACCGGCCGATGACGGACGTGCTCGCCGAGCTTTCCAGGCATCCCGTCAAGACGCGCCTGTCGCTGTCAGGCACCATCATCGTCGCCCGCGACCTGGCGCACGCCAAGATCCGCGAGCGGCTGGAAAAGGGCGAAGGCATGCCCGATTACCTCAAGAACCACCCGGTCTATTACGCCGGCCCCGCCAAGACGCCGGCCGGTTACGCCTCCGGCTCCTTCGGCCCGACGACGGCCGGGCGCATGGACAGCTATGTCGACCAGTTCCAATCCTTCGGCGGCTCGATGGTGATGCTCGCCAAGGGCAACCGCTCGCGCGCCGTGCGCGAGGCCTGCAAGAAGCATGGCGGCTTCTACCTCGGCTCGATCGGCGGCCCCGCCGCCCGCCTCGCCCAGGACTGTATCCGCAAGGTCGAAGTGTTCGAATATCCCGAACTCGGCATGGAAGCCGTTTGGAAGATCGACGTCGAAGACTTCCCCGCCTTCATCGTCATCGACGACAAGGGCAATGACTTTTTCCAGGAACTGAATCTGGGGTGATTGGTGGCTGCTTGCTCCCTCTTCTCCCCAGCGGGGAGGGTCCGAAGGACGGGTCGAGACCCGCGGCTCGACCCAGGTCGGTGGCCCGCAGGGTCGGATGAAGGGGGCCGCACGGCACAACGACGCCAAGTGGCAACCGCACCAACCAAGCCACCCCTCCGCAGCCGGTCCCTACCGTATCGCCCCGTCCACGATATCCGCAGCATTCACCACATCCCCGTCATCCACCCTCGCCAGGATCTCCGTGCGGAAAGCTCCGGCGAAGACGCCGGTATGTTCCAGCAGCAAGGCACTTAAGGCCATGACGGCGACGGCGAGGATGGCAAAGGAAATATGACGCGGCGTTTTCATGATCTCACGGCTGATTTTGCAGGCTGTGATCGGGTCCCGCCGCCAGGAAATATCGTTGCAAAATACCCGTTCTGAAATACCAGGCGGCCAAAACCAACTGTCGACAAGATGAATATGATCCCCGGCGCAGACAAGAACTGTAAGTTTTTCAGACACCGCTCCCGCGTAACGAGCATGCACTGTCCCGCCAAAGATACGTTTTTCCGTGGAGAATCATAGGTCTGCCTGAGGTATTGGCCTATGGTGCAGTTGTCGTATGTAATCTTTGGTATATGTCGCTTTAATCTTTTCCCAAGAAATTTAAGCTACCAAATGGAATATTGCCTTTGAATATATGAGGAGTATCGCCGGATGAATACGGCTGTCGCGCCCAAGGTGCAGGTTCCCGACGTAGCGGGACAGATCACCTATGCCATGCGCTCGATGGGCGTTGCGCCGATACCCCGCAATTACGAACTGTTCTACGAGGCCTACATCGGCTCCAATCCGGCGCTCACTCGGGAACTTGCAGCCCTCGGCGCTCAGGTGACGCAGGCCGAACTCGACGCGCTCGGCGCGAAATATTTCACCAACAGCCCGGTCCGCGTCTTCGACGACGCCCATTCGCGCATATCAGGCGAGCTGGATGGCCTGTTGCGGATCCTGCGACAGGAGCAAAGCTCGCTGGAAAGCTATACAAGGCTGCTCGGCGAGACTCATAAGCGCATCACCTCCAAGAGCAATGCCAGCGTCGAATTGATCGAAAACGCCATCGAACTTTTGAGCCAGGCGACCGGCGACACCATGGCGCATGGCGAACGCACTGTCGAGGATGTCGTCCAACGCTCGCAGGAGATGGACCAGGTCCGCAAGGAACTCGACGAATACAAGCGTATCGCCAATACCGATTCGCTGACGCGCCTTTCCAACCGGCGCGCCTTCGACGAGCGCCTCGCCGCCGTCTTCAACAATCCCGGCATGCGGCCGGTGACGGCGCTGTTGCTCGCCGACATCGACAATTTCAAGAAGATCAACGACACCTACGGCCATCCGGTCGGCGACAAGATCCTTGCCACCGTCGCCTCCGTCATCCGCAGCAACGTCCGACGCGACGTCTTCGTCGCCCGCGCCGGTGGCGAGGAATTTGCTCTCATCATCGACGGCAATACATCAGAGGAAATCACGGCGATCGCCGAACGCATCCGCCGGACGCTGGAAACGACCCCGTTCAAGAATTCCCGCACGCGGGTGAACTACGGCCCGATTACCGTCTCGATCGGCATCTGCATGGCTTCCAGCGCCGAGGATGCAGGGGAACTCTACAGCAAGACCGACATCGCCCTTTACGGCGCTAAGAATGCCGGCCGCAACTGCACCATCCTCTATCAGGACGGCATGCAGAAGGATTTCACCAAGAGCTGGCTGATTTATAAGACCTGAGCGTAATCGGTCGCAGGCAGCGAGTTTGCCTTGAGCCTGGGATCCAGCCCCTGCTGATGGACGCCGCGTGGATGCTCGGCTCAAGGCCGAGCATGCGGGGTGGCGGAAGGAGCCGATCATGGCGCAGACACTCATGTCGGGAATACTATCCGCCAGCGAAACCGCAATGTCGGCCATCGGCTGAACTGACTTGATGAGGGAGGAGAGGTGGACGGCCACCTCTCAACATCACACCCTCTACCACATCGTCTTTGCCGCCCGCCCCGGCCATTCCCGATCATAAGTCTCCTCGTCGAAATCCCCCACTGCCGCCTTCAGCATCTGCCCCGGGGTCGGCAGTTTGGCCGGATCGGCGAAGTGTTCTCCATTCCAGAGCTCGGCCCGCATCACGGCGCGCGCGCACTGGAAATAGACCTCGTCGATCGAAATGACGACGACGGTGCGCGGATGTTTGCCGTCCATCACGAAGCTCGAAAGCAGCGCCTCGTCATCGGAGACGACGCCGCGGCCATTGATGCGCATCGTCGTGTTCGAGCCGGGGATCAGGAACATCAGCGCAAGCCTCGGATCGCGCACGATGTTGGAAAGCGAATCGACGCGGTTATTGCCGCGCCAGTCCGGCAGATGCAGCGTCTCGTCATCGACGACGCGCACCACGCCGCCGAGATCGCCGCGCGGCGAACAGTCGAGACCTTCCGGCCCGACGGTCGCCAGCGCCGCGAAGGGCGAGATCTCGATCATCTCACGATAGAGCGGCGTCAGCCGCTGCGTCACCTTGCTGACGGAGGCCGGTGACAGCCCGGCGCCATAGATCGTGTTGAGCTCTTCAATACTGCTGATGATTTTCATGAAGCGTCCCGCCGCGGCTGATATCCGGGCGGACGCTACAATGCCGCGCGCCTCGCCGGAAGCTCAAAAAGTGGAATGATCTCCGCATCTTTTTTGATGCGTTCGTCGTTGGCGTCACCCTCTTCCAGAAACGCCGTGATCGCGGCAAAGACAGGGGCAGCACTCACGATGCGCCGGTGGCCGAAGCCATTGGCCCAGAGAAGCCGCACACTCTCGCCCGCAGCAGCATAGCGCCTGGCATGGAGAGGCGGCACCTCCTTGTCGTCCTCGGCATGGATGACGAGCACCGGCCGGCCGATCGCACCCGCCGCCTCGCCGGCATTGAAATCCTCAAGTCTCCGCCCGGCGACAAGATGGACTACATTTTCCAACGCCGCTTGCGCCGCAGGGCGAAGGCCGATCATCCGGCCGAAATCGGTAAACAGCCAGCGCATCTCGCTCGGCGCGCCGATCAGTGCAAGTCTCCTGACCGTGACGGGTGCCGCGTCGGGCAGCATGCCCGCCGCCGAGACCATCAGCGCCGCACCGCCGAAGGAATGGCCGATCGCCGCATCGAATGCGCCGAACCGCGCCTCGGCCGCCGCGATGGTTTCCACCGCAAGCCCCATATGCAGGAAGCGCCCGCCCGAGCGGCCGTGGCCGGGAAAATCGAGCGCCACGACCTCCGCCCCCGTTGCCGCCAGCATCGAAACGAGATCGGCCATATAGTCGGCGCTCGAGCCCCAGCCATGCGTCACCAGATAGCGCTTGCGCCTGCCCCTCGCCCCGCCGTTCAGCCGGGTGGCATGCGCCTTGCGTCCCCCGGCAAGCGTCAGCGTGAAGCGCTCGGCATGGGCAAGCCGGGCTGCACCCGCAGCAAGTGCGGCCTTCGCCTTCTCTCCCTTCGGCCGTGCCGATGGCGTCCGGCAGAACAGCCGGAATGCCGCCCTGCCCGCCAGTTCAGGCGAAACCGCCTGCAGAGCCGAGAATCCGAGGCGGGTGACCTTGAGCGCGAAATTTGCCATAGTGGGAATCCAAAAATCTGTTCAACACTGAACAATAAAGTGCAACGATGAACAAAAATCAATCCCTTCCCTGGGATCATCCGCGTTTTCGCAGCTGGATCGCGGTGGCGCGCGCCTGCCAGCTGATGCAGCAATCACTCGCCCGGTCGCTCGCCGATCTCGACATCAAGCCGCCGCATCTCGATATCCTGGTCAATCTTTACCGCTTCGAAGGCATCTCGCAGCAGGAGCTGGCGCGCAAGCTGCTGGTCGGCCGCTCCAATATGAGCATGCTGCTGCCGCAGATGGAAAAGCGCGGCCTGATCGAACGGCGCAGCGACGAGCGGGATAAGCGCGTGCTGCGCCTCCATCTCAGTCCCGAGGGCCGCAAGCTGACCGAGGCGGCCATGGCTATCCAGACCGACCTCATCGAACGCACGCTGTCCGAAGAGCCGATCGAACAATGCATGGCAACTGCCCAATCGATGGAGCGCTTGATTACCGTGCTGCTGAGAGATTTGCGCGACGATTGAGACTGGAGCTATCTTCGAGGCCTGCAGCACACAAGCGGGGGTGGCGACGATGCCGGCATGGGATGACAAACTTGCAATAAGCGAGCTTCTTCAGAACTGGGCGGTCTGGCGGGATGCCGGTAACTGGGAACGTTTCCAGACCGTATGGCACGACGATGCCTGGATGATGGCGACCTGGTTCCAGGGGCCGGCGACGGAGTTTATCCGTGTCAGCAGGGAGGGCTGGAACAAAAGCGTCAGCATCCTCCATTTTCTCGGAGGCAGTTCGATCGACATCAGAGCGCACCGGGCGATAGCTCAGACCAAGATGACGATCTCACAGCGGGCATCGGTTCACGGTTGCCCTTGCGACGTGGTTTGCACCGGGCGCTTCTATGATTTCCTCGAAAAGAGAAATGGCCGCTGGGCAATCGTCATCCGGCAGCCGATCTATGAGAAAGACAGGATCGATCCTCTTTCGCCCGCTGATATACCCGAGATCGACCGGGAGATGCTGCAGGCATTTCCCGAAGGATATCGGCATCTCGCCTATATATAGGAACAGATCGGCTATCGCGTAAAGCGCGACATGCCGGGTCTCAAGGGCAAGCAGGTGGAAGCTCTCTATGAGCGCGGCAATCGCTGGCTGGAAGGGCTTGCCGTTACGCCGCAGGAGTTTCTGTCTGATACATGATCTTTAGCGACGCCGACTCTCTAATGCAGCGCCGGTCCCGCCTCTGTACCAGTCAGCGAGCGATATTCCCAAGCCGCGACGACGATCAGCACCAGCGTTGCCAGCACGCCCATCAGATAGACCTCGATGAACGGCGCAACGAAGGCAAGCAGGAGCAGCAGTACGAGGCCGGCGAGATGCGAGAGCGGCAGCTGGCCGCTGGTTGCGCCCTTGAACCAGAGATTGCCGAGCAGGAACAGGCCGGAACCGCCGAGCACCGCCGCGGCGATGCCGAGATCGCCCGTCTCATGCGGATGCGAGAACATGAACTCGACGGCGACCGCATGGACGATGATGCCGGCCAGGATGGGAATATGCCCATAGGTGAAGGCCTGCCGCGCCAAGCTCCCCGGCGTCTCTTCATGTTCGATGCGGTGGGCGGCGCGGCCGTGGCCGAAGCGGAAATACAGCCACCACATGGCGACCGTGCCGATGAAGGCGGTGACGAAGACGATGCTGGTCAGCCCCGAAAACGGCAGCTCGGAAAAGGTGCGACCGGAAACGAGGATCGCTTCGCCGAGGCAGATGATGACGAAGAGCGCGCAGCGCTCGGCCATGTGTGCGCCGGAAACATCCCAGTCGCTTGGCCTCGAGCGGCCGAGCCCCGGCACGGCAAAACCCGCGGCCGGCCCGATATATTCGATTGCGAGCGCGATCACCCAGGCGATCAGCCGGGCTTCGTGCTCGAGCAGCCCGCCGGCGATCCAGAAGACGCCTGCCGCCACGAGCCAGGCGGTGATGCGGACGAAATTCAAGGTGTTGGCGCGGTCGACGCGGGTCATCGCATAGGTCGTGAACAGCGAGCGCCCGACCTGCATCGCCACGTAGGCGCCGGCAAACAGCAGCCCCTTGTCGCCGAAGGCCTCAGGAATGGAGGCAGACAACAGCAACCCGAGCATCATCAGCGCCACCAGCATGCCGCGCACCGGCATTTTCTCGGGATCGAGCCAGTTCGTCACCCAGGTGGTGAAGATCCACACCCACCAGACGGCGAAGGTCATCAGCGCCGCCTCGGCCGCGCCAAGCGGCGTGTAGTGGGCGGCGAGCGCATGCGAAAGCTGCGAGATGGAAAAGACGAAAACCAGGTCGAAGAACAGTTCGAGGAAGCTTACCTTGCTGCCGCCAGCGCTGCCCTTGGCGCGCAGCCAGTTCTTTCCGTTCGTCTTCGCCATATGGCCCCCCGATAGCTGGAATTATGCGTCGATTGAAAATGATAGCGACGATCAGCTGACCGTCAGCGCGGCTTTTCCGCTGTGTCGCGGTTCATGCCCTTTTCCCTCAGTTCATCCTCATAGGCCGAAAACAGCTCAGCGCCCCGTTCGCCGAGTTCGCGCAGATAGGTCCAGGTGTAGATACCGGTGTCGTGCATGTCGTCGAAGCCGATGCGGACGGCATAATTGCCGGTCGGCATCATCGAGATGATCGCGACATTGCGTTTGCCCGGTACCGTCACTTTCTGCCCCGGTCCGTGGCCCTGCACCTCGGCCGAGGGCGACAGCACGCGCAGGAGTTCGGCAGACAGGTCGAAACTCTGACCGTCGTTGAAGGTCACCGCCAGCCGCTGCCGGTCTTTCGAAACGCGGAGTTCGCTCGGCCAGATATCGCTCATCATTTTGTCCTCTTCTCATGCGAGGAGTAGGCGTTGATCTTTTTCAGCGCAAGCTGAAATTGGCATGCGCGTATGGGCTGTTTCCCTTGACGCGACAATAGCATATGCCCACATTGACTGGAGTACGGAGATACAGGTGAACAGCAGAGTTGGAACGATAGGCGATGCATCGCCGCTGGCGGCGGATGCGCACCCCATGATCGACCCTTTCGGGCGGGCGGTCACCTATCTCCGCGTCTCCGTCACCGACCGCTGCGATTTCCGCTGCACCTATTGCATGGCGGAGAATATGACCTTCCTGCCGAAGAAGGATCTGTTGACGCTGGAAGAGCTCGACCGGCTCTGTTCCGCCTTCATCGCCAAGGGTGTCAGCAAGATCAGGCTGACCGGCGGCGAGCCCTTGGTGCGCAAGAACATCATGTATCTGGTGCGCCAGCTCGGCCAGAAGATCGGCTCCGGCCTCGACGAATTGACGCTGACGACCAACGGTTCGCAGCTTTCACGCCATGCCGAGGAGCTCTATGATTGCGGCGTGCGCCGGATCAACGTCTCGCTGGATACGCTCGACCCCGACAAATTCCGCAAGATCACCCGCTGGGGTGATTTCGCCAAGGTCATGGAAGGCATCGACGCGGCGCAGAAAGCCGGGCTGAAAATTAAGCTCAACGCCGTGGCGCTGAAGGATTTCAACGATGCCGAGATGCCGGAGCTTCTGCGCTTCGCCCATGGCCGCGGCATGGATTTGACCGTTATCGAAACCATGCCGATGGGCGAGATCGAAGAAGACCGCACGGATCAATACCTGCCGCTCTCCGAGCTTCGCGCCGATCTGGAGAAGCAGTTCACGCTGACTGATATCGACTACCACACCGGCGGCCCGGCGCGTTATGCCAGGGTCGAAGAAACCGGCGGCCGCCTCGGCTTCATCACGCCGATGACCCATAATTTCTGCGAAAGCTGCAACCGCGTCCGCCTCACCTGCACCGGTACGCTCTATATGTGCCTCGGCCAGAACGACGCCGCTGACCTGCGCGCGGCCCTGCGCGCCACCGAAGACGACGCCCTCCTCCACGCCGCCATCGACGAAGCCATCACCCGCAAACCCAAAGGCCACGATTTCATCATCGACCGCACGCATAACAGGCCGGCGGTGGCCAGGCATATGAGTGTTACGGGTGGGTGAGAAGCGGTCCCGCACAGCGGGAGCAATCGATCCAGTGAATCGATTGCAGCTTCGAACGCCCTGAGCCCCGCGAAGGGCCGGGATACGGTGCGGCTTGCTCCCTCTTCTCTCCCCAGCGGGGAGAAGATGCCCTTCAGGGCAGATGAGGGGGTGAGCGGCAACGCCGCGAATGCACTGAGCGTAAGCGAAGGGCAACAATGGATGGTGTGCCGTGCGGCCCCCTCATCCGACCCTGCGGGGCCACCTTCTCCCCGCTGGGGAGAAGGGGAAACCCCATCACCCAGGCTTACGCGCAAAAATCGCAAACCGATCCTGCACCAACCGCTCGAGCCCACGCAGAAACGGCATCTTCCGAGCTTGCGCCCAATGGATGTCACTAAGCTTCCGGTCGACAACAATATCCGTAAAGCCCGCCTTACGCAGAAGATCGACAACCGCTTCGGCCGGCATCTCCTTGGCGAAATGCACGCGTGAGCGGATCTTCTGGTGCCGCGCCATCATTTCAGGCGACATGTGGCTCGCCGCCGGCCTGCCGGTCAGCTTCGTCCAAAACTTCTGCAGGTCCTTGACCCAGGTTTCCCTGCCCATATTGCCGTCGACGATCAGCACCTTGCCGCCCGGCTTCAGCACGGAAAACCATTCCTTGAAGGCAGACGCCGGGTCCACCAGCGTCCAGACGAGATGCCGGTTGGTGATGGCGTCGTAGCTGTTCTTGGGCTCCATGGTGTTTTCGGCATCGCCGGAAACGAAGCGGATATCGGTGCCGCGCTTCTTCGCCTTGGCGCGCGCCTGCGCCAGCATCGCATCCGACCAGTCGAGGCCGGTGACTGCAAAGCCGGCATCATGCATCAGATGCGAAATGACGGCCGTGCCGCAGGCGAGATCGAGGGCCGCGCGTCCCTGCCCTTCGCCGAGATGTTTTCTGATCAGCCGCTGCCAGCCTTTGCGCTCGGCTTCCGAAAAGATTTCATGGCCGACGCTCTGGTCGAAGGTCGCTGCCCTTTCCGACCAGAAGTCGCGAATTTCGTCGCGGATGGAGTAGTTCGTATTCATAGAATTCATCTTGGGCATCCCGGCTTTGGATCACTTTGGAAAAGCTCTAAAACATAAAACTTGATTCACAAAGTCATATTTCATATGGCTGCGGACATTATTCAGACATCGGGGGAATTTCCAGATGAATTTCGTGAAAATGCTCGCAGTCTCCGCGGCTGCGATTGCCGCCCTCATGCCGCTTTCGGCATGGGCGCAGTCCTTCACCATCAAGGATGTGGCGGGCCGTGAAGTGACCTTCGACAAGCCGGTCGAACGTGTGATCCTTGGGGAAGGCCGCATGCTCTACGCTGTCGCCCCGATCGAGAAGGAAGATCCCTTCGCCAAGATCGTCGGCTGGCGCAACGATCTATGGACCACCGACAAGGATGGCTTCAACGTCTATGTCGAGAAGTTTCCGAAGGGCAAGGACCTGCCCTTCCTCGGCAACCTGACCGATGGCACGCTGCAGACTGAGACGGTCGTCAAGCTGCATCCCGACGTGCTGCTGCTGCCGATCGGCAACAAGACGGCGGCCGACGAGGTGAAGCTCGAAGAGATGCTCGCCGGCATCGGCGTGAAGATCGTCTATATCGATTTCCGCGAGCACATTCTCGCCAACACCGAACCGAGCCTGGAGATACTCGGCAAGCTCTTCGGCCATGAGGATCGCGCCGAAGCGGTCGCTGCCTTCTGGAAAGAGCAGATGGCGCGCGTCACCGACAGACTAAAGGCCGCCAATCCGCCCAAGCCCAATGTCTTCATGTACCGCGCCGCCGGTCTCGTGGAATGCTGCGGCACCTTCGGTCCCGATAATTTCGGCCTGATGGTCGATTGGGCCGGCGGCCACAATCTCGGCTCCGATTTCCTGCCCGGCTACACCGGCTCCATCAACGCCGAGCAGGTCGTCGCCTCCAATCCTGAGGTCGTCGTCGTCACCGGTTCCAACTGGAGCCAGACCAAGAACGCCAAGGATTATGTGAATGTCGGCCCGAACGCCGCCGCGACCCTCGATGACAGCCGCAAGGTCCTGAACACGCTGATGGAAAACCCGGCCTTCACCGGCTCCAAGGCAGTTGCCGGCGGCAATGTCCACGCGATCTGGCACCAGTTCTACACCAGCCCCTACCAGTTCGTCGCCGTCCAGCAGCTGGCCAAATGGTTCCACCCGAACCTCTTTGCCGATCTGGATCCCGATGCCACCTTCAGGGAATTCCACGAGAAATTCCTGCCAGTCGCCTATCAGCCGGGTTACTGGGTCGACGCCAAGGCCGGTCAGTAATCGGGATGGCCGAGATCGCCGCACGATCGATCGAAGTGGAAGCCGGGAGAGAGCGCTACCGCGCGCTTGCCCGGCGCAAGCTTCTGATCCTGTTTGCCATGACGGCAGCGCTTTGTCTGTCCTTCGCCGTCGATCTCGCCTGGGGGCCGGCCCGCTATAATCTCGGCGAGGTCGTCTCCGCCCTCCTCGACCCCTCCTCCGTTTCGGATCAGATCCGCGCCGTCGTCTGGGGCATCCGCATGCCTGTCGCCGGGATGGCGATCGTCGTCGGCGCCTCGCTCTCCGTTGCCGGCGCGCAGATGCAGACGATTCTCGCCAATCCGCTCGCCAGCCCCTTCACGCTCGGCATTTCGGCGGCGGCAAGCTTCGGCGCGGCGCTGGCGATCGTCACCAGCGTTCCGCTTCTGCCTGTCGCGGCCGGGCTGCTGGTGCCGGTCAACGCCTTCGTCATGGCGCTGATCGCCACCCTCTTCATCCATTTCATCTCGCAGGCCCGCGGCGTCTCGGTGCAGACAGTGGTGCTGCTCGGCATTGCCCTGGTCTTCACCTTCAATGCGGCTCTCGCCTTCCTGCAATATCTGGCCTCCGAACAGGCGCTGTCGGCCGTGGTCTTCTGGACGATGGGCAGCCTCACCAAGGCCACCTGGCCGAAGATCTGGGTGACGCTTGCCGTTCTGCTGGCAGCACTGCCGCTCTTTGCCCGCAATGCCTGGGCGCTGACCGCGATCCGCCTCGGCGAAGACAAGGCCGCCAGCTTCGGCGTCAATGTCCGCCGCATCCGGCTGGAGACCATGCTCGTCGTCTCGCTGCTTGCCGCCGTCCCCGTCAGCTTCGTCGGCACGATCGGCTTCGTCGGTCTCGTCGGGCCGCATATCGCGCGCATGATCCTCGGCGAGGATCAGCGTTTCTTCTTGCCGGGTTCGATCCTGTCGGGCGCGCTGCTGCTGTCGCTAACCTCGATTGTCTCGAAATCGATCATCCCCGGCGTCGTCTTTCCGATCGGCATCATCACCGCGCTGGTCGGCGTACCCTTCTTCTTCTCGCTCATCCTCTCGAACAGGAGCCGGTCATGGTAGCGCTTCAGTTGCAGTCGGTCGGCGCCTATCACGGCCGCAAGCTCTTCGTCGAAGACGTGACGACACCTGTCATGACCTCAGGTGAGGTCGTGGCGGTGATCGGTCCGAACGCCGCCGGCAAGTCGACGCTTTTCAAGCGCATCACCGGCCTGCTCAAGGGGCCGGGCCATGTCGTCGTCGAAGGCTCGAAGACGAAAAACGCCATCAGCTACATGCCGCAGGATATCTCGGCCAATGCGGTGCTGACGGTCTACGAATCAATCCTGCTCGCCCGCAAGCAGGGCCAGTCCTGGGTCGTCGGCGACAGCGATCTGCGATTCATCGACCAGATCATGGCAGCGCTCGATATCACGGCCATTGCCTTCCGCGATCTCGGCGCGCTGTCCGGCGGCCAGCGCCAGCTCGTCTCGATCGCCCAGGCGCTGGTCCGCGAGCCGGAGATCATGCTGATGGACGAACCCACAAGCGCGCTCGACCTGCACCGCCAGGTCGAGGTTCTCGATTTTATGCGCCGCCAGGCCCGCGCCAAGGGCATGCTCGTCCTCATCGCCATCCACGACCTCAACCAGGCGCTCCGCTTCGCCGACAAAGTCCTCGTCATCGCCAACGGCCGCATGCGCGCCTGCGGCACCCCAAGGGACGTCGTCACCGCCGAGATGCTGCGGGAAATCTACAGGGTCGAGGCGCGGGTGGAGAAATGCTCGATGGACCATGATCACGTGATTGTGGATGGAACGGCGCATTGAGGTTGGCAGGGCCAACGTGAAAGAAGCGCATCTTGAAGCGCCATGCCCAAGAGAACCTTATCCCGAGGTACCGACACCCGAGAGAGCCTCATCCTGAAGTGCGCAGCCCAGATGGCGGAGCCTCGAAGGACGAGGCGGGGGCTCCACCCTGCCCCGTCAGTCGATCAATCGCTGCGCGGTAAACTTGTCCGTAACCAGCATGTCGATGACCCCCACGCGGAGCGCGCCGGCGATGGCTTCGGTCTTTTTGGATCCGCCGGCAAGCGCAATAACCCGGTCCACCCGTTCGAGATCCTCAAGCGGAAGGCCTATGACCCGGTCATCCAGGGGTGTCTTGACCGGCTTGCCGTTTTTATCGAAGAAGCGAAGCGAGATATCACCGACGGCTCCCGCTTCCGCGAGATCGGACAGTTCGCGAGATGAAAAGATGTTGCCGGAGCGTGCCAGAAGTTCGGACGGTTCGACGGCGCCGATTCCGACGATCGCAAGCGTTATGCTGCCGAACAGGTCCATCGTCTCGCGGACGAACGGGTCGGCCTGCATCAGAAGTTTTGCCTCTCTGGACGACGTAACGCCTTGCACAGGCAGCAGCTTCGGCTCGGCGCCAGTCAACCGCGCAAGTCGCGTGGTCAGCTGCGTCGCATGCGTCTGCACGGAAGGATCGCCCATGCCGCCAAGGGTCTGGACGACGTATTTCACCTGAGCGCTCTTCTGAGGATGAATGTTCTCGACCATCTTGAAAATGGTCTGGCTCCAGCTCGAAACGCCGATGATCTCCCCTGGCGCAAGCGTCACCTCCAGGAGATGAGCCGCGGCCTCTCCGATACGGGCCATGATGGCTCCGTCCCGATCTTCCGTGCACTCGACGACGATCGCCTCCGGCAGATCGTATTTCTCGCGAAGCGCGCCCTCGAGCTCGCTGTAGGTGCCGACGGGAGGGATCACGCTGGTTCGCACGATATCTTCAGCCTCGGCACGCTTGAGCATGCGCGACACCGTCGCCTGCGACAGGCGAAGATGCTGGGCGATATCCGCCTGTCGCCGTCCCTCCATATGGTACATCTGGGCGACCCTTGAAATGAGGCGGAGTTCGTTGAGGCGAGTCATCGCTAATCCCAGAGTGAATTTTTATTCACCTTTAGCCGTTGTTTCGCGGGACGTCGAGCGGGCGAGCGCATCATTCCAGGTATCGAGAAGGACCGCGCGATCCACGGGTTGCGGCTCGATGGTTTGCGTGTTTCGCGGCAGCTCCGCGACATCGAGATCGCTCCACAAGCCGAGTGACAGCCCCGCCAGATAAGCAGCGCCCAAAGCCGACGCCTCGGGTGCTTCGCATTGGATCACCGGATGGTCGATGAGGTTGGCGACACACTGCATCAGGAAGCGGTTCTGGCTTGGTCCGCCGTCCACATAGAGTGCGCCGAGCGCGCCGCCGCTCTGCGTCCGCATGGCCGCGATCACGTCATGCACCTGGAAGGCGATGGAGTCGGTTACCGACCGAGCCATTTGCGCACGTGTCGTGTTGAAGTTGATCTGAGAGAACAGGGCACGGGCGTCGGAGTTCCAATAGGGTGCGCCCAGTCCCACGAATGCCGGCACGAAGCCGGGTCCGCCCGGCTCGGCGCTCGCCGCAAGTTCGACAAGGGCCGCCACATCCGCAAGGCCGAGAATATCAGCCATCCAGGGAAGACTGGCGGCGCAGACGAGAATATTGCCTTCGAAAGCGAAAGTCGGTCTTCCCCCGATACGCCAGGCGATGGTGGTTGTGACGCCGTTGCGCGGGGGAATGAATCGCGCAAGCGTCGTCATGACAGAGGAGCCGGTTCCGAAGGTCACCTTGCCGTCGCCCGGCTTGAATGCTCCGTGACCGAACAGGGCGGCATGGCTGTCTCCGATCGCGGCCATGATGGGAGTGCCATCAGGCACTCCCGGCAATCCCAGCGTTCTGCCGAAATCGGCAGAACTGTCGAGCACCTCGGGCAGCAGCGCGATATCGACGCCGAAAATCTCGCCGAGCTCCTCGCTCCATCTCTGCTCCCGGAGATCGAACAACTGGCTCCTGGCGGCATTGGAAGCATCGCAGGCATGCCGGCGCCCGCCCGTCAGGCAGTGGACGAGCCAGCTGTCGATCGTTCCCAGCCGCACCGATCGCCCGGCCGGAATACGGTCGAGCAGCCATCGGAATTTCGAACCCGGGAACATCGGATCCAATGGCAGGCCCGTCAGCGCTTGCACCCGGTCAAGGTGGCCTTCGGCTATGAGAGCTTCGCAATCCGGTGCCGTCCGGCGGCACTGCCAGCTTACCACCGGCCCGAGCGCCTCTCCCGTGTCGGCATCCCAGGCCGTGACGGACTCGCGCTGGTTGGAAATGGCCACGGCCTCGATAACCACATCGGGGCCGGCTTTCAGGCAGGCGTCGACCGCTTCGCAGACCGATGCGTAGAGCCGGCGTGGGTCTTGTTCGACCCAGCCCGGCTTCGGATAGGAGATGCCGACAGGAGCCGAACCTCTGCCGACGATCTCTCCCTTTTCGGAAACGAGAACTGCCTTTGAATTGGTCGTGCCCTGGTCGATTGCCAGAATTGCCCGCATTCCATCCTCCTCAGATCGGTGCCGGCCGGGACGGCGAAAAAGCGTCCCGGCTGGTCACGCGATCCCAGTTACTTGCGCCTGATCAGCGACTCCGCCGCGTCGGCAATTGCGGACGGCGCCATCCCGAATTCATCGAGCAGGAACTCTGCCGAACCGGTCGGAGCGTAGACGCCGGGAACGCCGAGACGTTTCATCGGGACCGGAGCATTGTCGACCACCACTTCGGCGACCGCGGAGCCGAGCCCGCCGAAGATCGAATGTTCTTCGGCCGTGACGATCGCTCCGGTTTCCTTCGCCGCGGCGATGATAGCCTCCTCGTCGATCGGACGCACCGTTGCAAGGTTGAGCACTCTGGCATCGATGCCGCGGCCTGCGAGGATTTCGGCAGCCTTCAAAATTCGATGAGTCAAAGTGCCGTTGGCGATAAGGGTGACTTGGGAACCCTGGCGAAGGAGATTTGCCTTGCCAAGTTCGAACTTATGGCCTTCCGGAAGGAGGTCGGGCACCCCTACCCGCGACAGACGCAGGAAACAGGGCCCGTCATAGGTCGCTGCCCAGGCAACAGCGGCAGCGGTTTCGATGCGGTCACAAGGTGCAATCACCGGCAGATTGGGCAGGACCCGCGTCCAGGCGAAGTCTTCGATCGAGTGATGGGTCGGACCGAGTTCGCCATAGGCCATTCCGGAAGAAATGCCGACCAGTTTGACGTTGGCATTCGAATAGGAAATATCGGCCTTGATCTGCTCCAGGGACCGCCCCGTCAGAAACGGAGCAGCGGCGCACACGAATGGAAGACGTCCGCCGTTGGCAAGGCCTGCTCCAACGCCGACCATGTTCTGCTCGGCGATGCCGACGTTTACGAGGCGATCCGGAAATTTCGACTTGAAGCCGCCGAGCTTGGAGGAACCGACCGAGTCGTTGCAGACTGCAACGATCGTTTCGTTTTCAGCAGCCAGCCGCTCAAGCGTGGCAGCGAATGCATCGCGGCAATCGTAAAGCTTGGGTGGGTTTATTGGCGCGTTCATTACAGGGCCTCCGACAATTCTGCCAATGCGATTTCGTATTGTTCCTTGCTCGGTACCTTGTGGTGCCAGTCGACCCGGTCCTGCATGAACGAGATTCCATGGCCCTTGTTGGTATGGGCAACGATGCAATGTGGTCTTGCCCCCCGGCGTTCGAGAGCGGGAACGACTTCGCTCATATTGTTCCCGTTGATTTCGGTGACCTCCCAATCGAACGCCTCCAGCTTCGGACGCAGCGGCGCGAGATCATTGGTTTCGGCCAGCGCCGCGCCCTGCTGGAACCTGTTGTGGTCGATGACCAGCGTCAAATTGTCGAGCTTGAACTGGGCGGCCGCCATGATCGCTTCCCAGTTGGAACCCTCCTGCATCTCACCGTCCCCGGTGACGACATAGGTGTGATATTTCGCGCCTGAGAGCTTGGCGGCTTTCGCCATTCCTATGGCGACCGGAAGACCGTGACCGAGCGGCCCGGTATTCGTTTCGACGCCCGGAACCTTGTTGCAATTTGGATGCCCGTTCAGCCTCGAATACGGCTGCAAAAAGGTGGAAATCTCCTCCTCCGGGATAAAGCCACGTTTGGCGAGCGTCACATACAGAGCGCATGCCGTATGTCCCTTTGAAAGAACGAACCTGTCGCGGCCTGGATGTTTGGGCTGATCCGGCCAGACATTCAGCACCCTGAAATAGAGCGCCGTCAAAATGTCGATGACCGACATTTCCCCGCCAATATGGCCGGCGCCCGCTTCGAAGACCGCCTGAAGATCGCGCAATCGGATTTCGCGGGCGATGCGCTCAAGTTCTGTCGTATCCATGAGTTCCTCTTGCATAAATATTCATTCATCAATATTTTTGCACAAGAAGCCGATTAGTCAAGCCCTTAAGCGAGCCTGACGGCAGCTGACGCCAGAGCAAATCCTATTGACAGCCGGAAAGCAAGTTGTTAATGAATTTTCCAGCAGGTGTGAATATTTATTCCCTCCTGAACGAATATCGGATACAAGCCTACGCAGAGGGAGGAGCAATGGTGGCGCTCGATATCAATGAACACAGGCTTTCCTCCGGTGCGTGGTTGAGCAAGCTCAAGGGAGCGACCGGTCCACTCGTGGGACTGCTCGTGCTGTGCGTCTTTCTGAGCTTCAGCACAGACACGTTTCTTTCGGTTCGAAACGGCCTCAACATCCTCGACCAGATCACTGTTCTCGGCATCATGGCCGTGGGAATGACGTTCGTCATCCTCATCGGCGGCATCGATCTCTCTGTCGGCTCGGCACTTGCCCTGGCGATGATGGTCATGGGCTGGACCGCCAATGTCGCCGGCCTGCCGCTGCCTGTCGGCATCGCCTTTGCGCTGATCGCCTCGGCGGTATCAGGCCTGATCGTCGGACTTCTGGTGACGCAGTTCAGGGTTCCAGCCTTTATTGCCACGCTTGCAATGATGTCTGCAGCTCGCGGCGTTGCAAACATGATCACGGACGGCCAGCAGATCGTCGGATTCCCCGACTGGTTCATGATGCTGGCGATCGATCGCCATTTCGGCGTCATGACAGCCACGGTGTTTCTGATGCTTGCGGTTGTTCTCGCGGCCTGGCTTTTCCTGCACTTCCGATCCGAAGGGCGCATGCTCTATGCGGTGGGCGGAAACTCCGAAGTCGCGCGCCTGGCCGGCATCAACGTCCCGCTCGTGACGATCGGCGTCTATGTCATGAGTGCCGTTCTTGCGGGACTTGCCGGCGTCGTGCTCGCCGCCCGACTGGATTCCGTCCAGCCATCCAGTGGCCTGGGTTATGAACTGGACACCATCGCCGCGGTCGTCATCGGCGGGACTTCGCTCTCCGGCGGCGCGGGCGGCATCGGGGGAACGCTGATCGGCGTTCTGATCATCGGTGTGCTTCGCAACGGCCTCAACCTTCTCAACGTCTCACCGTTTCTTCAGCAGGTGATCATCGGCATCGTCATCGTGCTCGCGGTCGGCGCGGAGACCATTCGTCGGCGTCGCGCCTGACGAGCGGGGTCCGCCGTGTTGGCGGACCCGGAATTCCGCCCCAGAATGTTGGGGCGGATCAATACCCCGAGGGGGAGGACATACCCGAGGGTTCCATCAAACAACGGAGGAAATACAATGAAAATAGCGCGCACCATGCTCGCGTCTGCTGCACTGCTCGGCCTCATGCTCGGCCCCGTACACGCGGCGGAACTGAAGAAGCTCGGCTTGGCCGTTGCCAACCTTCAGGCAAACTTCTTCAACCAGATCAAGCAATCGGTCGAAGCCGAAGCCAAGAAGCGCGGCATCGAAGTCATCACGGTTGACGCCAAGGGCGACGGCCCGACACAGGTCAACCAGATCCAGGACCTCCTGACTCAGAAAATCGACGCGCTGATCTACATTCCGGCAGGTGCGGCGGCTGCGACCGTTCCGGTCAAACTCGCGAAGAGCGCTGGTATTCCGGTCGTCAACGTTGACCGCAACGCCGAGGGAGCGCCCGGCGATACCTTCCTTGCAACGGATTCCGTCGCCTCTGCCAAGGCGGTGTGCGACTACATCCTGAAGGAAGCCGGCGGCAAGGGAAAGATGGTCATCATCCACGGCCAGAAGGGCACGACGCCGGAGGTCGATCGCTCGAAGGGCTGTGCTGAATCTCTGAAAGCATATCCTGATGTCAAGGTTGTCGCCGAGCAGTTCTCGAACATCTGGAGCCAGGACGAAGGCTTCCAGATCATGCAGAATATGCTGCAGGCAAATCCGGACGTTTCGATCGTGTTCGCCCAGGCCGACGGTCTCGCCCTTGGCGCCGCCCAGGCGATCAAGGTCGCCAATCCATCGCAGAAGATCGTGGTTGGTGGTTTCGATGGCGACACCGCAGCTCTCGAAGCCCTCAGCAAGGGCGTCTTCAACGTAACTGCGACCCAGCAGACACAGAAAATGGGCCGCGATGCGGTTGAAAATGCCGCCAAGCTTGTCGCCGGAGAAAAGGTGCCGCCGGTCCAGCTCATGGATGCCACGTTGACGACCAAGGAAAACGTCGCAGGCTTCATCGCCAACCATCCGTAACGCATCGGCCCGAAAATCGGAATCGATTTTCGGAAAGCACGATGCGTAGATTCAAAGCGTTAGAGCGTCCTTTGTGCGTCCAAACGGACGCACGGCGCTCTAATAAGTCGAGGTCTTGAGGAGGTGTGCCATGACTGACCCGGTTCTTTCCCTGAGGGGCATATCCAAGTGGTATGGGCCGCTCCAGGTTCTGAAGAATGTCAGCTTGGACGTCTATCCGGGCGAAGTGGTTGCACTTCTCGGTGAAAACGGAGCGGGCAAGTCGACGCTATCGGGCATCATCGCCGGGTCCCGCACACCGTCCGAAGGATCAATGACATGGCTGGGGCAGCCTTATGCCCCGGCCACCCCTAGGGAAGCGATCGACAAGGGCGTCGTCCTGATCCACCAGGAACTGCAGCTTCTGCCGCAGCTGTCGATCGCGGAAAACGTCTTCATCGGACGCTGGCCGATGAAGAACGGTGTCGTCGACCGTGCCCAAATGGTTCGCCGGGCCCAGGACCAGCTCGCGCGATTGAACCTTCACATACCCGCAACGCGAACGGTCGCCGGCCTTTCGACAGCAAATCAGCAGCTCATCGAGATCGCCAAGGCGCTGGCTCTCAACGCAAAGCTGCTGATCCTCGATGAGCCGACAGCCGCGCTTGGCGGCGCGGAGACGGAAGCTCTCTTCGAACAGGTGCGGAAGCTTCGCTCGGAGGGCGTCGGCATCGTCTACATCTCCCACCGCATGGAAGAGATCAAGCAGATCACCGACCGGATCGTCGTTCTTCGCGACGGTGAGCGCGTGCAGGAATTCTCAGACAGCGCGACCCCGGTGCGCACGATCGTCGAGAGCATGGTCGGACGCCCGCTTGACCGCTTGTTCCCCACCCTGCCCGTTCCGACAGACCGTCCGGTCCTTGAGGTATCCGGGCTGAGCTCGCCTGATAACGCGTTCCGTGACGTTAACTTCGAGGTGCGGGCCGGGGAAATTCTCGGGATTGCCGGATTGGTCGGCGCCGGCCGCACCGAACTGGTGCGCGCCATTTCGGGCGCGGACCCAATCAGTGCAGGTTCGATCAAGCTGGAAGGCGAAGAACTCAGGCTGCACGATCCGGCCGACGCGATCGCCAAGGGGATCGTGATGGTTCCGGAAGACCGCAAGGAGCAGGGCCTGATCGTCGGCCACCGGATCAGCGAGAACATTATCTACGCCAATCTCGACAAGCTGGGCGGGCGTTGGATTACGCCGCGCATCAAGCGCTCGTTTGCAGAAAAGGCAGTTGCCAAGTTCGGCGTAAAGGGCCGCGCAGAGCAATACGCCTCGGACCTTTCCGGCGGCAACCAGCAAAAGGTCGTGATCGCCAAGTGGCTTATGCGCGATCCCAAGGTCGTCGTGCTCGACGAACCGACGAGAGGCATCGACGTCGGCGCCCGGGCGGGCATCTACGACATCATCGTCAATCTTGCCAAACAGGGCGTGGCGGTCATCGTCGTAAGCTCGGACCTCGAGGAAGTTCTCGGAGTCTCCAATCGCATTCTCGTGCTTGCCCAAGGCAAGCAGGCGGGGATCCTCAATCGTGACCAGGCAAATGACGTTTCGGTCATGGAGCTAGCCACCATCTAAACAGACAGAGAAAGGAAGAGCGGTGTCCGACATCACTCTGAACGCCCCGAAGCTTTTCGATCTCAGCGGCCAGGTCGCCATCGTTACCGGAGCCGGGAGCGGCATTGGGCAGCGCATTGCCATCGGCCTTGCGCAATGCGGCGCCGACGTGGCGCTGCTCGACCGCCGGACCGACGACGGATTGGCCAGGACGGCCGAACACATTCGCGCCGCCGGCCGCCGCTCGATTGAGATCGCAGCTGACGTCACAAGCAAATCGTCCCTTGCAGAGGCCGTCGCCCGTACCGAAGCGGATCTCGGCGCGTTGACGCTTGCAGTCAACGCTGCAGGCATCGCTAACGCGAACTCGGCGGAAGAGATGGAAGAGGATCAATATCAGACGTTGATGGACATCAACCTCAAAGGCATTTTCCTTTCCTGCCAGGCCGAGGCCCGCGCCATGCTGAAGAATGGACGCGGTTCCATCGTCAACATCGCCTCCATGTCCGGCGTGATCGTAAACCGGGGGCTGAGCCAGGCGCATTACAACGCCTCCAAGGCGGGCGTCATCCATATGTCGAAGTCTCTGGCGATGGAATGGGTCGACCGCGGTATCCGCGTCAACACCATCTCCCCCGGATACACGGCAACGCCGATGAACACCCGTCCGGAGATGGTTCATCAGACCAAGCTCTTCGAAGAGCAGACGCCGATGCAGCGTATGGCATCGGTCGACGAGATGGTCGGACCGGCGGTGTTCTTGCTGTCGAATGCAGCAAGTTTCGTGACCGGCGTCGATCTTCTCGTCGACGGCGGCTTCTGCTGCTGGTGATAACTGAAAAAATGAACGGTCTCGCTTCCTCCCTGGCTGAGATCGAGGCGCTGAAGGAACGGGCAAGACGGCGTGCGATATCGTCGTCTTGCCCGCCCTTCACGCCGATAGAACGGGTAGAGGAGTCGGGCGTCGTCATCGGCGCTCAAGACGGCCTGAATTCCCCGAGATTATCTCGGGCAGCCGTTCGAGCTCCAATAAGCATCACAGCGCAGATCGCACCCAGATTTGCTGTTTGTTGACGGATACTGGGAAGGAAAGAGCATGAAACGCTTTGAGCAAAAGACTGTCGTCATTACCGGGGCTAGCCGCGGCATCGGCGCGGCGATCGCCAGGCGCTTTGCGCGCGAAGGCGCCAATCTCGTGGTCTCGGCCAACGAGGAGCTGGTCCATGGCGTTGCCGATGGGATCCGGGCCGAAGGCGGCACGGCGATCTCGTTCATCGGCGACGTCACCGACAAGGCGGGCGTCATTGCCCTCTATGATGCCGCCGAGAAGGAATTCGGCGCGGTCGACGTCTCGATCCAGAATGCCGGCGTCATCACCATCGCCCGCATCGAGGATCTGACCGAAAACGAGTGGGACAAGGTCATGGCCGTCAACACCAAGGGCGTCTTCCTCTGCGCCCAGGAGGCCATTCTGCGGATGCGCAAACACAAGCGCGGCGGCCGCATCATCAACACCGCCTCCGGCCAGGCCCGCGACGGCTTCATCTACACGCCCCACTATGCCGCCTCGAAAATGGGCGTCGTCGGCATCACCCAGAGCCTGGCCAAAGAAGTCGCCACCGAGAAGATCACCGTCAACGCCTTCTGCCCCGGCATCATCGAAACGGATATGTGGGCCTATAACGACCAGGCCTGGGGCAAACTGCTCGGCAACTACGCTCCCGGCGAATTGATGAAGGAATGGGTCGAGGGCATTCCGATGAAGCGCGCCGGCTCCGGAGAAGACGTCGCCGGCCTGGTCACCTTCCTCGCCAGCGACGACGCCGCCTACATCACCGGCCAGACGATCAATGTCGACGGTGGTTTGATCATGTCCTGAGCCTTCTGGAGCAACGGTGGCCAGTCCCGTCTTCGGGGCTCCTTCGGGGGGGCCAGGACGAGGCTGGAGAGAGGTCGCAGCCGGCGGCACCCCCGATCAGCCCTCATCCTGAGGTGTGGAGGCCGGAGCCTCGAAGGATGAGGGCGGGTGGTTGGGCACCCGCGATCACATCCGTCGCCGGAGGAGCTACCAGTGGCTCGACCTCATGCCTGCCGATCCCCGCCTCTTCCTCACACTTTACGTCCGGCTGATCGACACCCCGCCATCCGCCAGCATCGCCGTCCCCGTGACGAAGCTCGACATGTCGGACGCCAGGAACAGCGCCGCATTGGCGATCTCTTCCGGTTGCGCCATGCGCTTCAGCGAATGCAGCCCCTCGACGAAGGCGAGCACCTCAGGCGTGGCATCAGGCGCGTTGGTGATGCTGGCGGGTGTGTCCGTGCCGCCGGGAAGCAGGGCGTTGACGCGGATGTTCTGTCGGCCGAGTTCGGCGGCGAGCACCTGCACGAAGCCGATCAGCCCCGCCTTACCAGCCGCATAGGCGGCCATGCCGGGCATGCCGGCGGTGTGGCCGACGAAGCTGGAGGTGAAGATCAACGATCCGCCGCCTTTTCCCATCGCTGCCGACTGGTGTTTGGCGCCGAGGAAAGCGGCGGTGAGATTGGTCTCGATCGTCTCGCGCCAGCCTTCCAGCGAGAGGCCGGCAACCGGCCCCATCTCGCCAAGGATGCCGGCATTGTTGAAGGCGATGTCGAGCCCGCCGAAGCGCGAGACCGCCATGTCGGCAAGCCTTGCCTGCAGCGCCTCGTCCCTGACGTCGCCCGATATGGCGACAGCCTGTCCGCCCTCCGCCTCGATTTCGGCGATGACGGCGTCGAGCGCCTGCTGTCGCCTTGCGGTGACCACGAGCTTCGCGCCCTCTCGCGCAAAGAGCTTCGCCGCCGCGCGGCCGATGCCCGAGCTTGCGCCGGTGATGATCGCGACCTTGTCGTTCAGAAGTGTCATGTCCGTTTCTCCTCAGTTGTCGAGGCATCCGAGATCTCAAAGATCGGGCCGTGCAGCCACCCGTTTCCCGCGTGGACAGCCGAAAACCGCCGACAGTCGATGCTTCGGCCGGCGATCCGTTCGCCAGCCGAGGGCGGATGGAAGCCTGGATCGTCCGTGAGAAATCGGAATTCACATTATAAAACGGTGCCTTGCCGTGGCCTCCAAACACGCGCCTGCCGCTGCGTCAGCACCGTTGTGCGCCGCATCATCGATTTATCCCGGGTGTGACATTCATCCGATTCCCTTCATGTATCTTCCCGACTAAGAAGGGGCGCACAGGTAACGGGAATCTCTTCATGCCGCGGTCACGCAATACTGAGGGCGCCATCTATATGAGCATGGCGATGGCCGGCTTTTCCGCAAGCGATGCTCTGTCCAAATCGGTGGTCGCCTATATGAACGCCGGCGAGATCATGTTCCTGCGCGGCCTCTTCACCAGCCTGCTCGTCTATCTGATCGCCAGGAAAATGGGCGCTCTGCGCTCCTGGCGCGTCGTGCTGCAGCCGATCATCCTCGTCCGCATCATCTGCGAGATGTTTTCCGCCGTCACCTATATCACCGCGCTCGGCATGATGCCGATCGCCAATGCCTCGGCGATCCTGCAATCGCTGCCGCTGGTCGTCACTTTCGGTGCCGCCCTCTTCTTCCGCGAGCCCGTCGGCTGGCGGCGCTGGTCGGCGATCCTCGTCGGCCTCGTCGGCGTGATGATCATCATCCGCCCCGGACCGGAAGGTTTCACCGCCGCCGCCCTGCTCTGCGTCGGCGCCGTGCTGACGACGGCCGGCCGCGATCTCGCCACCCGCTCGATCGACCCGGAGATTCCCTCGCTGATGATCACCGTCATCACCGCCATCTCCATCTCCTTCTTCGGCGCCTTGCTGATCCCGGTACTCGGCGGCTGGCAGCCGGTCAGTGCGACTTCGCTCGGGCATCTGCTGCTCGCTTCGGTGCTGGTGCTCGTCGGCTACCAGTCGGTCATCCTCGCCATGCGCACCGGCGAAATCTCCTTCGTCGCACCGTTCCGCTATACCAGCCTGATCTTCTCCTCGCTGCTCGGTTTTTTCTTCTTCGCCGAAGTGCCCGACAACTGGACGCTCCTCGGCGCTGCAATCGTCATCGCTTCCGGCCTCTATACGTTCTATCGTGAAGCCAAGCGCCGCGTACCCCCGATCGCGCAGGAATCCGCGCCGCGCTCACCGGTTTGAGGCAGGATGATGACTGAATTCCCGCTCGACACATCCGATATAGCAGGCGTCGTGCTGGCCGGCGGCCGCTCGCAACGCATGGGCCACGACAAGGCGGGCGCAATGCTCGGGGCCGAAAGCCTGCTGCGCCATGTGCTGACCCGCCTTTCGCAGCAGGTTGCCCTCATTGCGGTCAATGCCGATGCCGCCGCCGAGGATGTGCCTGTGGTCCCCGACCGTTTTCCCGGCAAGGCGGGGCCACTGGCCGGCATTCATGCGGCCATGGTCTATGCCGCCGGCCTTCCCGCGATCAGCCATGTCGTCACCGTCTCGGTCGACTGCCCGTTCTTCCCGACCGATCTCGTCGCCCGGCTGGCGGCATCGCTCGAACGCCCGTCGCAGATTGCCATCGCCGCCTCCGAAGGCCGCAGCCATCCGGTCTTCGGGCTGTGGCCGGTGACGCTCGCCGCCGATCTCGAAGCCTGGATCGCCACCGACGAGAAGCGCCGCGTGCGCGACTTCCTGTTGCGGCATGACGTTACGGAAGTAGTGTTTCCGCTGCATCCGACCCGCGCCAGCCTGCTCGATCCCTTCTTCAACATCAACACGCCTGACGATCTTGTCGAGGCGGAACGCTGGCTGGAGGCCCTTCGCGCATGACCGCACCGAAAATCTTCGGCATTGCCGGCTGGAAGAACTCGGGCAAAACCGGGCTCGCCGTCCGGCTGGTGACGGAGTTCACCCGCCGCGGCTATAGGATCTCGACGATCAAGCACGCCCATCATGATTTCGACATCGACAAGGTGGGCGCCGACAGCTACCGCCACCGGCAGGCCGGCGCCCACGAGGTCACGATCGTTTCCGGCACCCGCTACGCCATCATGCACGAGCTGCGCGGCGCGCCCGAACCTGCGTTCGAGGAGATCCTCGCCCGTCTTGCCCCCTGCGATCTCGTGCTCATCGAAGGTTACAAGCGCGAACCGATCCCGAAGATCGAGGCGCGCCGCCTGGAGGCCGCCAATCGTCAACCGCTGGCGCCGAGCGATCCCCGTATCTGCGCCATCGCCGCCGATCATGCCGTCACGGATACGGCCCTACCGGTCTTCGATCTAGACGACACAGGCGCCATCGCCGATTTCATCGCTGATATCGTCGGGCTTGGAGAGGCGATGTCCTGAAGCGCCGCCGCCGCTGGCTGATCTGGGAACCGGAACCGCTTCGCCTGCCATCGCCTTGCTGATTTCCCTGGCAAGCTGCGCCTGATTATAGGGCTTTCCCAATCTCGGAAGATCGATATCGGTGCCGGCGGGTAGATCGGCATAGCCGGTGGCCAGCACGATTGGCAGCGCTGGCAAAATGTCCCGCGCGGCCTCAGCGAGCTGTGCACCGGTCATACCAGGCATCGAATAGTCGGTGATGACAAGGTCGAAATGCTGGCCGCCCCTGATCAGCTCGAGCGCCTCCGAGCCGGAATTTGCCTCGACCACCTCGTGGCCGAGATCTTCGAGCATGTCGACTGAACTCATAGCGATCAAGGCATCATCATCGACCAGAAGGATCTTCAGTCTGGATGCAGCCTGCGGGACGGTAAACTCCGCCTCTGCCAGCCGCTCGGGGCGCCGTTCGGTCGCCGGAAGCCACAATTCGGCTGTCGTTCCCACCCCAAGCTGGCTTGTCAGAAGAAGTGCGCCATTGAGCTGAACGGCAAGTCCGTGGATCATCGATAGACCCAGGCCCGTGCCCTTTCCGAGTTCCTTGGTCGAGAAAAACGGATCGACGGCCTTCTTCAGCGTCTCCGCATCCATGCCGGTGCCGCTGTCGGCCACCGCCAATACGAGATAGGCTCCCTCGCCGAGATCGCCGCCATTGCCGGCAACCTGTTCCTCGCGCAGCGAAATAGACAGCGTCCCCCCGTCCGGCATCGCATCACGGGCATTGACCGCAAGGTTGAGCAGCGCCAATTCGAGCTGGTTCGCATCGACCAGCGCCGGCGGCAGGGTCGCCGGCAGCATAGTCTCGATGCTGACCGAGGATCCGACCGAACGCCGCAGCAGGTCGTTCATGCCGGAGACCAGCTCGGCCAGGTCGACAGGCTTGACCTGCAGATCCTGCTGCCTGGCAAAAGCCAACAGCCGCTGGGTCAGCGCCGCCCCGCGCCGCGCGCCTTGAAGCGCCCCGTCGATCAGACGCATCGCTTTGGCATCTCCGGCCACGTGCTTGCCGAGCAGCTCCAGATTTCCGAGAACGACCATCAGCAGGTTGTTGAAGTCATGGGCGACGCCGCCCGTCAGTTGGCCGATTGCCTCCATCTTCTGCGATTGACGAAGCTGCTCCTCGGCTCTTTCACGCTGGGCGACTTCCTCAAGCAAGGTCTGGTGAGCGGCGTTGACCTCCCTGGTCCGTTCCCTGACGCGCTCTTCGAGGTTTTCATTGAGCCGTCGCAGATTTTCCTCGATGGTCTTGCGGGCAGTGGTATCGGAGCAGACGCCGACGAGCTTCCTGGCGGAACCATATCTGTCGGTGTAGAGCTGCGCATGAACCTCGGTCCAATGCAGTGATCCATCCGGCCAGATCGTCCTGTGCTCGATCGAATAGTCGTGCCCGGTATCGATGGTCCGGCGCAGACTTGCGAGCACACCGTCCCGGTCATCGGGGTGGATGCTTGCGATCAGATCGTCGCGCGTCACATCATCATCCGCTCCTCGGCCGAAGACTGCCTTGCAGGTCGCCGAGGCGGACAAGGCCATCGAGGAGAGCTCCAGCTCCCAGGCTCCCAGACGACCGGCAGCGAGCGCCGTCTGCAACCGTCGCTCCCCTTCGCCGAGAGCTTCAAGCCGGGCTCGCGCTTCATATTGGCGCAGGCGCCCCTTTAAGGCAGTCCGGGCAACGCTGATGAAGGAGGTCGCATGGAACGGCCGTTCCAGAAAGGTGACATTGCCAAGAACCTCGGAAAGCCTGGCAGCGGCCGGATTTCGTTCAGGCCCGCCGCCACGTATGGTGAGCACGATGAATGGCAGATCTGACCAGCTCGGTTGGGCCGAAACCCAGGCGGCGATCGGCTTGAGATCGCTCGAGCGAACGGCCTCTTCCGTCAGCACACCAAGCGCGATGTCCTCGCTGAGCGATGACGCGAACATAGACAGATCGGCGGCGGCAATCGACGTCAACCCGGCCTCATCGACCAGCGATCTTGCCACCCAGGCATCGCGACCTGCGGGGGCGTAGATCAACGCTTTCGGTTTGCTGGAATTAGGAATTGCCGCTATCCCCGCTATCGGTCGCGAGGAGCGGCGTTGAGGTCGTGACAAATTCGGGAACGCCGCGAAGCACGCCCTGAAACCCGACGAGAGGATCGCCGAACCTCAAGCCGGAAGCGTCTATCCGATACTCCCGGATGGTATCCTCGTGAAAGCCGGTCCTCTTCTTGATCACCGAGACTGCCCTCCGCACCTTTCCCGCCGCCTCGAAGTAACGCAGCAGAATGACGGTATCGGCGAGATAGGTAACGTCGACAGGTGCCTTCATGTCACCAACCAGCCCGTGCTGGGCAACGGTGAGAAAGGTGTTGGCACCCTGCCTGTTCAAATATTGCAGCAGCTCATGCATATGAAGGATCAGCGAATTCTCATCTGGCATCGAAGCCTGATAACCGTTGATACTATCGATGATCACGGTTTTCGCATCCGACTTGTCGACGCAGTTGCGCACGCGGTGGGCGAATTCGCCCGGCGACAGTTCGGCGGCATCGAGCTGTTCGATGTGGATATGACCCGCGTTCCGCATGGCTTCGAGATCCATTCCGAGCGCCTTCAGCCGCGTGAAGAGCAGGCCCAGCTCCTCGTCAAAAATGAAGGCCGCCACTTTCTCGCCGCGCGCGACCGCAGCCACCAGGAATTGAAACGAGAACGTGCTTTTGCCAGTGCCGGCAGGACCAAGGATGAGTGTACTGGAACCTCGCTCGAGGCCACCTCCCAGAAGAAGGTCCAGTTCCGCAATATTGCAGGAAATCTGATCGCGGGCGTAACTCGACCTGTGTTCGGCGGCGACGAGCCGCGGAAAGACGATCACGCCGCCAGTCTGGATAATGAAATCGTGATAGCCGCCGCGGAAGGCCTGTCCGCGATATTTTATGACCCTGAGACGTCGGCGTTCGGAGCCGTAGCTCGGCGCCATCTCTTCGAGATGGATGACACCGTGCACAACGCTGTGCACCGTCTTGTCGAGCACCTCGGACGTCAGATCATCGAGCAGAAGCACTGTCGCTCCTTGTCGGGCAAAATAATGTTTGAGCGCGAGGATCTGTCGGCGGTAGCGCAACGAGCTTTGCGCGAGCAGCCTTATCTCCGACAGACTATCGAGAACCACGCGACGTGGCTTGATCCGCTCGAAAGCGGCAAAGATTTCCTTTGTTGTCTCTCCGAGTTCAAGATCCGACGAATAAAGCAGGCTCTGCTGTTGGTCGGCGTCCAGCAGGCTTTCCGGAGGCACGACCTCGAAGACCTCGATATTGCCGTCGATCACCATGCCATGCGATGCAGCACCGGCCCGAAGCTCGCTCTCGGTTTCCGAAAGAGTGATGTAGAGCCCCTGCTCGCCGAGCCGTGCACCTTCGATCAGGAACTGCAGCGCAATCGTTGTCTTGCCCGCCCCCGGATTTCCCTCCAGGAGAAACACGTGCCCCGGCGAAAGGCCCCCCGCCAGAACTGTATCCAAACCGGACACGCCGGTCCGAGCTTTCGTGGCAGGTGCCGCAGTATTCATTCACTGTTTCCTTCAATTTCAAGTGTGAATTAGCGGCGAGTGATCGAATGTCAAATCACTGGCAGGCATGATTTCGCTTCCGGCAAGAGCCGATCGTTTGAACGTCGCAATGGCTCGGATATCTGCCGGTCTGCGCAGCTCGAGCGATGGGCGGCTATCCCCGATAGCGAAGCGCATCGACAACGAGGGCGAAGGCTGGCGACGTATGCCGGCGGCTTGGATAGTAGAGATGGTAGCCGGAAAACGGCGGGCACCAGTCCTCGAGGACCCGCACCAGCCGTCCATCGGCAAGATGCGCCTCGACCAGGTTCTCCGGCATATAGGCCAGCCCAAGACCAGCCAGCACTGCGTTCAGCCGCAGGGCTATATTGTTGAAAACCAGTTGGCCTTCGACGCGAACCCTGAGCTCGCGCCCGTCCTTTTCGAACTCCCAGGCATAGACGCTGCCATAGGTCGGCAGGCGCAGATTGATGCAATTGTGATCGGTAAGATCCTGCGGCGTCAGCGGCTTCGGCCTGGTGGCGAAATAGGCGGGAGTGCCGACCACGGCCATGCGCATGTCGGGGCCGATGCGCACCGCAATCATGTCCCTCGCCACCTGTTCCCCCAGCCGCACGCCCGCATCGTAACGTTCCGCGACGATGTCGGTCAGACCGTAATCGACGATGATCTCGACATTGATATCGGGATAATCGGGCAGCAGCTTTTCCAGGGCGGGCCAGAGAACGGCATCGGCCGCATGCTCGCCGGCATTGATGCGGATCGTGCCTGCCGGCTTCTCCCGAAACGCGCTCAAGGCAGCCAGTTCGCTCTCGATCTCGTCGAGCCGCGGTCCAATGGAAACGAGCAGGCGTTCGCCGGCCTCCGTCGGCGAGACGCTGCGCGTCGTGCGTGTCAGCAATCGCAGCCCAAGCCGCTCCTCGAGCCCGCGGATGGTGTGGCTGAGCGCCGATTGCGACACACCCAGCTTGCCCGCCGCCTTAGTGAAGCTCTGTGCACGCGCAACGGCGAGGAAGGCAATGAGGTCGTTGACGGCGGGGCGTGGCATTTATGAAACTTTCTCATGGGTTCTTGCCGTTTATACCATCTAATCGCGACCACACGCAGGCGCTAAATATCCTGTCATCCCCGGCGGACCTGTCTGCCCCGGGCGGACCTGTCTGCCCCGGGCGGACCAGCCCCGACACTGGAAAGGAAGACAAATGGACATCAAGCGAAACGGTTCGCAGCCTTCGGCCAAGGGAGCGGCCGATTGGTTCACCGGCAGCGTGCGTGTCGACCCGCTGTTTGCCGTGACCAGCCCCGCACGTGCGGCTGGCGCCAGCGTCACCTTCGAGCCCGGCGCTCGCACCGCCTGGCACACCCATCCGCTCGGCCAGACGCTGATCGTCACATCGGGCTGCGGTCGCGTGCAACGCGAAGGTGGCCCGGTCGAGGAGGTCCGCGCCGGCGACGTTGTCTGCTTCGCACCGGGTGAACGCCATTGGCACGGCGCATCGCCGACGACGGCGATGATCCATATCGCCATTCAGGAACAGCTCGACGGCAAGGTCGTCGACTGGATGGAGCACGTCATCGACACGCAGTACCAAGGTTAGAAAAGGAAACGGCAATGCAGAAACGTGAACTCGGAAAGAGCGGACTTCGTGTCTCGGCCATCGGTCTCGGCTGCATGGGACTGAGTTATGGTTATGGCCCGGCAACAGCGATTCCGGAAGCGATCGCGCTGATCCGCCGCGCATTCGAACGCGGCGTGACCTTCTTCGACACCGCCGAGACCTATGGTCCCTACAAGAACGAAGAGCTTCTCGGAGAAGCCCTGGCGCCCTTCCGCGACGAGGTGGTGATTGCCACGAAATTCGGCTTCAACTTCGATGCCAACGGCGGCCAGAGTGGCATGAACAGCCGGCCGGAGCAGATCCGCGCGGTGGCCGACCAGGCGTTGAAGCGTTTGAAGACCGATGTCATCGACCTCTTCTATCAGCATCGTGTCGACCCCGATGTCCCGATCGAAGATGTGGCCGGCACGGTCAAGGCGCTGATCGCCGAGGGTAAGGTCGGGCATTTCGGTCTCTCGGAAGCGGGCGCCCAGACGATCCGCCGCGCCCACGCCGTCCAGCCGGTGACGGCGCTGCAGAGCGAATATTCGCTGTGGTGGCGCGAACCCGAGCAGGAAATCCTGCCGGCGCTCGAAGAACTCGGCATCGGTTTCGTGCCCTTCAGCCCGCTCGGCAAAGGCTTTCTCACCGGCGCGATCAGCGAGACGACCACCTTCGACAGCAAGGACTTCCGCAACATCGTGCCGCGCTTTTCACCAGAAGCGCGAAAAGCCAACCAGGCGCTCGTCGATCTTCTCGTAGAGATCGCCAGGCGCAAAAACGCCACCTCGGCCCAGATCGCCCTGGCCTGGCTGCTGGCGCAAAAACCCTGGATCGCGCCGATCCCCGGCACCACCAAGCCTCATCGCCTGGAGGAGAACATCCGGGCCGCCGCGGTCGAATTGACGGCCGAGGATCTCGGTAATATCGAAAACACGCTTGCCACCATCAAGGTGGAAGGCGATCGTTATCCCGCACATCTGCAGGCAAGGGTCAACCGCTGAGAAAAGAAACGGCCGCTATCGTTTGCGGCCGCTTCTTCATTGATCGCATCATCGTCTTGGCGCCGGCGCATTCTCCTGGAAAGCCGGGATCGACTCGAGTCTGCCGACGATCTCCGCGATATTGGGCCAACGGGCGAGATCGAAGCCCATGCGCCGGGCACTGATCGCCTGCGGGAAGAGAAAAATATCGGCAGTACCGGGCCGGTCGCCGACGGCGAAGGCGCCTTGCCTGCGGCCGGCGATCATCGTCTCGACAGCGGCCATTCCCTCGCCCACCCAGTGACGGCTCCAGGCGGCAATGGCGTCGGCATCGGCCTGGAAGGCCGATTTGAGATGCAGGCCGATTCGCGGCGGCAGCAGCGCGTGGATCTCGGCGGCGATCGCCAGCGCGATCGACCGCGCCAGCGCCCTGCCCTCCGCCGTGTCGGGCAGCAGCGGTGGTTGCGGCTGGACCTCATCGAGATATTCGACGATCGCCAGCGACTGGGTAATGAGGACGCCGCTATCCGTCAGCAACGCCGGCACCAGCCCCTGCGGATTGACGCTGCGATATCCGGCCTGGCGGCTCTCGGCCTCTTCGCCGAGGATGGTCACAGGTAGTGTCTCGGCCGTCAATCCCTTCAGGGCGAGCGCGATGCGGACTCTCGACGTCGCCGAGGAAATTTCATTCTGATAGAGCTTCACGGGTCTTCTCCCTGGTGACTTAAAAGAGGGCTTGGAACGGCCGTTGCTCCCCTGAAGACGACGCTGCGGATGCCGCCGTCACGAGGCCCGCAAGCGGCGAAGGCTCCTGCGAGCTTACGTCGTAGATGCAGGGCGCGGCGAAAACCATCGCGCCCAGAATGCAGATGATCATCAGTCTCATCAGATCCTCCATCGGCGAGGCCCGGTCGGCCTCGTCCTGTTTGCTTTCGGCTTCTGTTCTCTACCCGCCGTAACCTATGGCCTTCGGCGGGCAGAGAGTGCGTCAGGCAACGCTCAATTCGACATGGATATTGCCGCGCGTGGCCTTCGAATAGGGGCAGGTCTGGTGCGCCTCATCAATGAGGGCTCGTGCCAGCTCAGCTTCGATCCCCGGCAGGCTGACCTTGAGACGGGCCTGCAGGAAATACCCGCCATCGGCCGTTCCCAGGTCGACCTCGGTGTCGACGGCAAGATCGGCGGGAAGCTTGACCTTTTGATTGGCCGCGGCAAAGCCGATCGCGCCGATGAAGCAGGCAGACCAGCCGGCGGCAAAAAGCTGTTCGGGATTGGTGCCGGCGCGGTTGCTGCCCGGAGGCGAAAGCTTGATCTCCAGCTGGCCGTCGTCGCTGTGCGACGCGCCGTCGCGCCCGCCCGTCGTGTGGGTCTTGCCGGTATAGAGAACCTTGTCGATCTTTGTCATGGAACACTCCTTGTGTTGCGTCGCTCCAGGCGACTGGCCGCGCTGCGCGGCCGGGTTGACGGAGTGTGGTTTGACCGACGGATATATCCGCCATGTTTCCGAAATCGCCCGAAATGTCACAAAACGTAGCATCCGAGATCGAAGACATCTTTACATACAAACATCTCGAAATTTTGCGGTGACTGCCGACGTCAACGAATGGTGACTTCCGCCGCCAGACCGCCACCGGCGCGATTGTAGAGCCGGAGCGATCCGCCGATCTTGGCCGTCAGTTGCTGGGCGATAGCAAGACCGAGACCGGTACCGCCGGTCTCCCGGTTGCGGGATTGCTCCAGCCGGAAGAAAGGCTGCATGGCGGCTTCCAGCATATCGTCCGGAATTCCCGGGCCGCGATCCATGACCGATATGACGATATCGTTTTCGGCGCTACGCTCGACGCTGATCTCGGCAGCGCCTGCAAACTTCAGCGCATTGTCGACGAAATTCGACAGGATGCGACGAAGCGCATGCGGCTTGGTGAAGGCCGCACCCTGAACCAGGCCGACGACGGTGACGGCCTTTCCGGTATCCTGGTAGTCATAGGCGATGCTGTCGATGAACGAGGCGAGATCGATCCGGGCGTTCTTCTCGCCGTTGCCATGCGCGCTGCGCGCATAGGCTATTCCGTCCTGAACGAGACGCTGGATCTCGCCGAGATCATGCACCAGCTTGTCCTTCTCCGGCGAATCCTCCGCCATGTCGGCGCGCAACCGCATGCGGGTGATCGGCGTCTGCAGATCATGCGAGATGGCCGCCAGGATCTGGACGCGCTCTTCGAGGTAGTGGGCAATCCTCTCCCGCATCTTATTGAACGCTCTTGCCGCATGCGCGACCTCGCTCGGCCCCGCCTCGCTCAAGGCCGGACCGTCCTTGTTCGGGTCGAGAGCATCGGCGGCGGCGGCAAGCTCGCCGAGCGGCCGGATCGCCTGGCGAACCGCAAACCAGGTACAGAGGATCAGCAGCGCCATCTGGACGATGAAGACATAGGGCAGCCACGCGGCGATCGGCATGACGCCCTTAGGCGTGACGTCGATCGTCAAGGGGCTTCCGTCGCTCAGCGTCAGATGCGCCTGCAACCGGTTCACATCGCCAGGAATTCGTTCGATCCGGATCGGAAAGCGGTGCCCGATAGCCTCCTCGATCTTCCCTGAGATTTCCGCCCCTTTGCTTGATGTGTCAGGCACGCCGGGAAGGCCGGGCCCGAGCACGAAACGATAGTTGCCGCGGCCAAGCCGGTCCAGGAGACCGCCGCGTTCGCCTGGCGGAAGCCGGTCGAGAACGGCAATCGAGGTCGCGACGTCGTTCTCCAGCGTGCCGAGCATCACTGCTTTGGCCGACATATAGCGCTCCATATAGAGCACGCTGAAGGACAGGCCGTAGGCCAGCGCCAGTCCGATCAGCAGGATCAGGAAGATCCGCGACCGCAACGTGCTCGGCCACATCAAACCCGAGAACAAGGGTATCCCCGCCCTCATTGGCGCAGCTCCGAGATTTCGACCGGAACCGAAAACACATAACCTTCGCTCCGCACCGTCTTGATGTAGGTCGGTTCGCGTGCATCGTCGCCCAGGCGCTGACGCAGCCGGCTGACCAGGAGATCGATGGAACGATCGAACAGATCGGCGTCGCGGCCCTGTGTCATGCTCAGAAGCTGGTCGCGATTGAGCACCCGCTGGGGGTGGTCGATGAAGACGCGAAGCAGACGGTATTCGGCGCCGCTGAGCGCAATCGCGGTCCCTTCCTTGTCGAGAAGGTGCCGGGCGACCGTATCGAGCCGCCAGTCGCCGAAGCTCAGCAACTGTCCAGCCTCGCTGATCTGCAGATTGGGCGGCATCATCCGCGTCCGCCGCAGCACCGCCTTGATGCGGGCGAGCAGCTCACGCGCGGCAAAGGGCTTGGCAAGATAGTCGTCGGCGCCCATCTCCAGGCCGAGGATCCGGTCCATCTCGTCGGTGCGGGCCGTCAGCATTAGGATCGGGATCGCCTTGTGCCGGCCGGAGCGCAGTTCGCGGCACAGCACCAGCCCGTCGTCGCCGGGCATCATCACATCGAGCACGATCAGGTCGACCGCATTGGCCTCGAGAAAACTGCGCATCTGGCGCCCGTCCGCGGCAACGCTCGTCCTCAGACCGTTCTTCTGCAGATAGCCCGAGACCAGCTCGCGGATTTCGCGATCGTCGTCGACGATCAGGATGTGATCGACATGATCCATATGTCCATGTTCCCTTACCGATAGAAGCGCCGCGCCCTCCTCCTCGACATCGAGGCGGCTGACGCGACCTACGCATATTCGGCCGGCCGGAGCAACGAGGCTCTGCGGCCGCCTCATCGATCAGAAGCGATCGACATCGATGACAGCCTGTGCGAAGGCCTGGGGCGCCTCCTGCGGCAGGTTGTGGCCGATGCCGCCGCCGATCGTGCGATGCTCGTATCTGCCGGAGAATTTCCCGGCATAGGCGGAGGGCTCCGGATGCGGCGCACCGTTTGCATCGCCCTCCATGGTGATCGTCGGCACTGATATCATCGGCAATGCGGCAAGCGTCTTCTCATAGGCATCGTATTTGGCCTCACCTTCGACAAGTCCCAGGCGCCAACGATAGTTGTGAATGACGATGGCGACGTGGTCGGGATTGTCGAAGGCGGCGGCCGACCTGTCGAATGTCGTATCGTCGAAGTTCCACTTCGGCGAAGCCGTCTGCCAGATGAGCTTTGCAAAATCATGGGTATTGCTCTCGTAACCCAGACGACCGCGTTCGGTAGCGAAATAGAACTGGTACCACCAGGCAAGTTCGGCCTTCGGCGGCAGCGGCTTCAAGTTGGCCTCCTGGCTGCCGATCAGGTAGCCGCTCACCGAGACCATCGCCTTGCAACGCTCCGGCCAGAGCGCCGCCATGATGTTGGCGGTTCGCCCGCCCCAGTCGTAGCCGGCAATGACCGCCTTCTCGATATCGAGCGCGTCGAGCAGCGCGATCATATCGGCAGCCAGCGCTGACGGCTGGCCGTTGCGCGGCGTCTGGTCGTCCAGGAAGCGGGTCGTCCCGTAACCGCGCAGATAGGGCACGATCACCCTATAGCCTGCCGAGGCAAGCAGCGGTGCGACATCGACGAAACTGTAGATGTCATAGGGCCAGCCATGCAGCAGCAATACGACAGGGGCATCCGCCTTCCCCGCCTCGGCATAGCCGATGTCGAGCACGCCGGCCTTCACCTGCTTCAGCGCTTCGAAGGATGTATTGGTTCCGGCCTTCGCGGCAGGCAGAGATATGGCAGGCGCCGATTGCGCGGCGGCCGTGCCGGCCACGCCGAACTCGACCGCAGCAAGGGCGACTGCCGTCATCCCGAAAAAGCGGCGGCGGTGATGGTTGATTTGCTCTGACATCGGTCTCTCCTGTCGAATGGATCACGGTGCTGATATGAGTTGGCGCTTGTATCCCCCATATGTCGCGGGCCGTCGGTTTTTGAATGCGCATGTAGCTTCCGGCCGCCGCGATACATTCTGATACAATCGTGCCGACCGAGCAAAGCCTCTCACCGGCCACGGCGCTTTCGCCACAGGCCACCGCCGGGCGGCAGTTTGTATCGCTTTGTATCGCCCGCCCCGGCCGCAATAGTTCGGTACATTTCCCCGCCAAACCGGACACATCGAGGATACGTCCGCCCGGCATATCCCCGCCATTGCTGGTTCAGGCCCCATCGCCGTCCAGAGCCCGATCAATCGGTTTCAAAGGAAACGATGATGACACTGCTGATCATTGCCTATCTCGGAGGCGCGCTGACGATCCTCAGCCCGTGTATCCTGCCCATCCTCCCCTTCGTCTTCGCCCGCGCCGGACAGCCCTTCGTCAGAAGCACGCTGCCGATGCTGGCGGGCATGGCCGCCACCTTCGCGCTGGTCGCCACACTTGCCGCAGTCGGTGGCAGCTGGGCCATTCGCGCCAATGAGTATGGCCGGCTTGCTGCGATCGTCCTGCTTGCCCTCTTTGGCGCAAGCCTGCTTTCACCGCGCATCGCAGGCACGCTTGCCCGGCCGGTCGTCGATCTCGGCAACAACCTTGTGAACGCTACGGGCAACGGACAAACCGCGCCGACGGTCAAGAGCGCCCTTATACTCGGCGTTGCTACCGGCCTGCTCTGGGCGCCCTGCGCCGGGCCGATCCTCGGCCTTGTTCTGACGGGGGCGGCCTCGCAGGGCGCCAATCTACAGACAACCTTCCTGCTGATCGCCTATGCCGCCGGTGCTGCGACTTCACTTGCCGTCGCCTTGCTGGTCGGTGGTAGGGTATTCACCGCCATGAAGCGTTCGCTGGGCCTCGGCGACCGGATTCGTAAAGCGCTCGGCGCTGCCGTGCTGGCGGGCGTCGCCATCATCGCGCTCGGCCTCGATACCAGCCTGCTCGCCCGGCTCTCCTATGCCAGCACCGCATCGCTGGAACAGGCCGTGCTTGACAGGCTACACGCAAAGCCGCTGAGTGGCGCATCCTCCGAGCTGGCGAGCAACGGCATGGTGATCGCCGCGGCCGATGCGAAGAGGCCTTTCCGCAGCGATTTGCCCGTCGAAGGCTCTGCGCCTTCGCTTGACGGTGCCGTCGAGTGGCTGAATTCCAAACCGCTGACCACGGAGCAGCTGCGCGGCAAGGTGGTGCTCGTCGATTTTTGGACGTATTCCTGCATCAACTGCATTCGCACGATCCCCTATGTCAGGGCCTGGGCGGAAAAATATGCCGATCAGGGTCTCGTCGTGATCGGCGTCCACGCTCCGGAATTCGCCTTCGAAAAGAAGATCGACAACGTCAGGAAGGCGGTCAGCGACTTCAAGCTCAGTTATCCCGTCGCGATCGACAATGATTACAAAATCTGGCGGGCCTTCGAAAACAGCTACTGGCCGGCCGGCTATCTCATCGACGCCGAGGGCCATATCCGCTATCGCCATTTCGGCGAAGGCAACTATGTCAGGACCGAAAAAGCCATTCAGGACCTGTTGCGCGAGGCCGGCAGCCATATGCCTTCAAGTGCGCCGGTCGCACCGGATGCCAAAGGCGTGGAGGCAGGTCCGGACCTTGGCAACATCCGCTCCGGCGAAACCTATCTCGGCTACGAACAGGCGGCGAATTTTGCCTCGCCCGAAGGGCTGCAAGCCGACGCGCCCCATAACTATTCGATCGCCGAACCCGGCCTCAACGGCTGGGGCCTGTCCGGAACCTGGACCGTCGGCAAGGATCAGGCGACGCTTGATCAGGCCGGCGGCGGCATTACCTATCGCTTCAGCGCCCGCGATCTGCATCTCGTTCTCGGACCCGGCGCCAACGGCAAACCGATCCGCTTCCAGGTGACGGTCGACGGCAAGGCGCCCGGGCCGGACCACGGCTCCGATATCGATGCCGATGGCAAAGGCACGGTGATCGCCACAAGGCTTTACCAGCTCGTCCGCCAGTCCGGCACGGTCGGCGCCCGCAATTTCGAGATCCACTTCCTCGATTCCGGGGTGCAAGCCTACGCCTTCACCTTCGGCTGAGCCGCAGACTGATCAATTCCGACCCTCAACAACGACCAAAGGAGTCATACCCATGAGCAGACGTCTTCTTTTCACGGCAGCCCTTGCCTTCGCCACCACCGCCATCGCCTGTGCAGCAGAGGCTGCCGCGGTGAAGAACATCGTGATCGTCCACGGCGCATTGGCCGACGGCTCGGGATGGCGCAAGACGACCGAGATTCTCGAAAAGCGCGGCTTCAACGTCACCATTGTCCAGCAGCCCATCACCTCGCTCGACGACGATGTGGCGGCGACGAAGCGCGTTCTCGACCTCCAGCAAGGACCGAGCCTGCTCGTCGGCCACAGCTATGGCGGCATGGTCATTACCGAAGCCGGCAACGATCCCAATGTCGCAGGCCTCGTCTATGTCGCGGCCTTCCAGCCCGACAAGGGCGAAAGCCTGCTCGGTCTCGCCAGCTCGAAGCCCGCCGGCAGCATGGATATCAAGGAAACCAAGGACGGCAAGTATCTCTATCTCGATCCGGGCGCCTTCGCCGCGGATTTCGCCGCCGACCTGCCGAAAGCCGAAGCCGCTTTCATGGCAAGATCACAGGTCTTCGCCTCGAAGCAGGCTTTCTCGGCCAAGATCACCCAGCCGGCATGGCGGACAAAGAAAAGCTGGTCGATCGTTGCCACCGAGGATCGCTCTATCAATCCCGAGCTGGAGCGTGACATGGCAAAACGCGCCGGCAGCGACGTGACCGAGATCAAGGCCAGCCACGCCGTCTTCGCCTCCCAAGCGGAAAAGGTCGCCAATGTAATCGAAAAGGCAGCCAAGCAGGCCGGTGAGTAGAGGAGACGAAGCGCTGCTCCGAGTCTCTCCTCCCCAGCCGGGAGAAGAGGGAGCAAGAAAAGTGCCCCTCCCCACGAATGGAGAGGGGCAACGCTATTACTGGTTGGCTGCGACCGGGCGGACCAATGCGGTGACGCGGCGGATGGTCACGCGGCGGTTTTCCTGTTCGGGGCCTGCCGTGTTGACCTTCAGATACTGCTCGCCGTAGCCCTGCGTTGCCAGGTTCTCCGGCGGAATGCCGTAGACGTCGGAAAGCACGTTGGCGACCGATTCGGCCCGCTGGTCGGAGAGAACCAGATTGCTCTGTTCAGTCCCGACGGCATCCGTATGGCCCTCGATCAGGAAGGTCTCGCTCGGATCCTTCTTCAGCACCTGGCTGATCGCGTCGGCGACCTTGCGCAGGGTGCGCGCCTGGGTCATCGGGATCTCGGCGCTGCCGGTCGCAAAGGTCACCGTGTCGAGGTCGATGCGGCGCACCTTGTCGCGAATACGGGCGGAATATTTCACCTCGTCCAGCGAATAGACACGCTCCACCGGCTCGACGGGCGGCTCGCTCAGGAACTCGTAGTAATCCCGGTCCGGGTCGCTGCGGGTGTCGATGATATAGTCGCTGAGCGGCACGCGCAGCCGCATCGGCGGCAGGTCGGCGCCCGGATCCTCGAAATAGTCGCGGTCCGGATCCTCATAGAGGTCCTGCGAGTAATAGAGCACGTGCTCGCGTCCGCGGGCATCGACGCGCGACCGCTGGATGATGTCACCGTAGCGATTGCGGATCGTGACGATGCGGTAGCCCTCCGGCCGCATGATCGTCTCACGGTAGCGATCGCCCGACAGTTCCTCGTAGGTCGGCCGCTCGCCGTCACGCAGGAACCGCCTGTCGTCGTCGCCGCGTACGATCACCCGGTTATCGTACTGGATGATCACCCGGCTGTTGTCTTGGCTGTCGCTGAACTGCGCACCATCCGGGCGGGCAAATCGCGGCCGCTCATCGAGCTTCCTGCCCTTCTCGCTGGTCACAGCTTCGAGCTTGACCGGCGCCGGCGCTTTGGCGCCGGTAGCGGACTGCGCATCGGCATCCGAGGTCGGCACCTTGACGTCCTGGCTGTCGGCGCGTTGCCTGTCGCGGTCGCGGCGGCCTTCCCGGCCCTTGCTGCGGTCGGCATCCTTGTCGCTATCGAGTACGGCAGCACCGTTCTCGACCGGCAGCACGACGGTCTCATTGCTCTTGGCCGGATCTGCGGCAATCTTCTTGCGGCGCTCCAGCTCCTCGGGCGATGCTTTTTCAGGCGCCGGAATGGCCTGCTCCACCTGCTGGCCGCCGCTGGCATCCGGCAGCGGCTTGGCAGTGTCGGTCGCCGGCGCGGCCGGCTGCTCGCCGGCGGGCTGTTCACCGGCAGGTTTTGCCGCGGCGCCGTCCTTCGGCTTCTCTGCGGGCGCGGCTTCCGGGGCGGCCGCCTTGTCTTCGGTCGTCTTGCCTTCGATCGTTTTATCCGCGGGTGCTGCGGCCTCGCCCTTTGTCGGCTTCTTTTCGGCCGGCGCCTCGGCGGCAGGTTTTGCCTCCGGCTTGGCTTCGGGCTTGGCTTCAGGCTTGGCCTGCTCTTCGCTCGGCGTCACCGCGTCGGGAGCGGCAGTCTCGGTCTTGCCTTTGCCTTTATCCCGGCCCTGGGCCTTATCCTGCCCTTTTTCCCGCTTGCCGCCTTCCGGCTTGGCTTCAGGTTGTGTCTGTTCCGTTTCCGGCTGAGCTTTGTTTGCTGCCGGCTGCTGTTCGGGCTGCGGCTGAGCCTCCGGCTCGGCCTGCTGGGCTTCTGGCTTCTTCGGCTTCCTGGGCTTTTCCTGCGTTACCGGCTGCTCTTCCTGCTGCGGCGCGGCCTCCGGCTTTGCCTCGGGCTGGGCCTGTTGTTTGGCCTTCCGCTCGGGCTTGCTTTCAGGCTGCTCCGCAGGCGCGGCCTTGGGTGCTTCCGCCTTCGGCGCTTCCGGCTCTGCCTTGGGTTCAGGCGCTTCCTTCCGCTCGGCCTTCGGCTTTTCGGCGGGCGCTTCCTGCTGCGCCGGCTTCTCAGCGGCCGGCGCCTGTTCAGCCGGAGCCTCTTCCTTCTGCTTCTTCTTTTTCTTCAGCAGTTCCTCCTCGGAAGGCGCGTCCTGCGCCACCTCGAAGCTGCCCTGTTCGACCTGCCGCATAGCCGCAGCCTGCGTCTCAACGCCGTGCGCAGCCGCCATCGCCGAGACCGGCTGCAAAGCCAGCGAGAAGGAAAGCAGCGGAAAAGCTGCGCTTGCGAACAATCTTGATTTCATGCCCATCGGGTTTCCTCGATCCTGTTTGAGCTTCCTGAAGGCCGACAGGCCCTGGTTCCGCCCCTAGCGTTGCAATGAGGCGAAATGGCAATCGCCGAGTCGCCGATTTGTTCCGGTTCTAGGAAGCCCGAGATTAACCTCGCGTGAATGTTGCAATCTGCCGGCGTTCATCTCGTCCGCTATTTGCACGCTCAATTGCGATGGGATTTGTGTTGCAATTCCATGAAAAAAAGTCTGATTATCGCCGCAAGGCGGTCTTGGACCGTTGAGCTGCGGCCGTCAGCCCACGAGAAAAAGAGCGACGGCTACCAACAGAGAGGATCTTCATGCATATCTCCACCCGTATTTTCGCGGCAGCCTCGATCGCGGCGATATCCCTTTTCGCCGGTTCGGCCATGGCCGATGGCGAGAAGTATGTGATCGGCACCGATTCGACCTATCCGCCCTTCGAATTCGTCGATGCCAGCGGCACGATCCAGGGCTTCGACATCGACATCACCAAGGCACTCTGTGCCCAGATGAAGGCCGAATGCTCCTTCGTCAGCACCGATTGGGACGGCATCATCCCGGCGCTCAACGCCAAGAAATTCGACATGATCGTTTCCTCCATGTCGATCACGCCGGAGCGCCTCAAACTCGTCGACTTCTCCAACAAGTACTACAACACCCCGCCGGCCGTTGCCGTGCCGAAGGATTCGACGATCACTGACGTTGCCGGCCTGAAGGGCAAGGTGATCGGTGCGCAGACCTCGACGACACATGCCAACTACGCCGAGAAGCATCTCGCCGACACCGAGCTGAAGCTCTATCCGACGGCTGACGAATACAAGCTCGACGTTGCCAGCGGCCGCGTCGATGCCGTCATCGACGACGTCGTGGTGCTGTCCGAGTGGGTCAAATCCGACGCCGGCGCCTGCTGCAAGATCCTGACGACCCTGCCGGTCGACAAGGAAATCAACGGCAACGGCGCAGGCATCGCCATTCGGAAGGGCGATCCGCTCAAGGAAAAGCTCAACACCGCGATCGCCGCGATCCGCGCCAGCGGTGAGTACAAGAAGATCCAGGACAAGTACTTCGATTTCGACGTTTACGGCGAATAAGAAATTCGTTATTTGGCCGATGAAAGCTACTGCATAATTCCTTAAATCGGAATCGATTTAAGGATAAAATTATGCAGCCATTCAAAATGTTACAGCGTCCTTTGCGCGTCTGAAAAGACGCGCGGCGGTGTAATGGCGGAAGGCTTGCTCTTCCGCCATTTTTGTTTGACAAAGGTGGCAAGATCAAAACGGCAAAAGCCGTGAGGGGAATTCTCGCATGGGCGGATTGTTTTCCGCGCTTGGCTCCTTCTGGAGCTCACTTGTGCACATTTTCGATCCGCTATGCGGACCCGTTGGCATCTTTACCTGGTTTGGTCAGTCGACGCTTCTTGCGTGTGGCGATACCGGCTGGGGCGACGAGATCGCGCTCGGCTTGCAGGTTACCGTTTCCGTGGCGATCGTCACCTTGCCGATCGGCCTCATCATCGGTTTTCTCGTGGCGCTGGGCCAGCAGTCCGAGGAAAAGCCGCTGCGGCTGGCGGCCGGCATCTACACCACGATCTTCCGCGGCCTGCCGGAGCTTCTGACGCTCTTCATCATCTATTACGGCATGCAGATGCTGATCCAGTCTTTGCTGACCTTCGTCGGTTATGACGGACCGCCGGTCGAGATCAACGCCTTCTTTGCCGGCGTCATCGCGCTTTCGGTGGTCTTCTCCGCCTATTGTTCGGAAGTGCTGCTCTCGGCCTTTCGCGCCATTCCCAAGGGGCAATATGAGGCGGGCGACGCGCTTGGGCTGCATCACGGCCGCACGCTGCGCCTGATCATCCTGCCGCAGCTCGTGCGCATCGCGCTGCCGGGCCTGACGAACCTCTGGATGGTGCTCCTGAAGGACACCTCCTACGTCTCGATCATCAGTCTTGCCGATATCCTGCGCCAGACGAGCGTCGCAGTGCGTGTTACCAAGGAACCCTTCTTCTTTTATGGCCTGGCTTGTTGCCTCTATCTGGTGCTCGCCGTCCTCTCCTCCTTTCTGCTTGTCTATGTCGACCGCTGGGCCAAGCGTTCGGAGGTCCGGCGATGAGCTACGCTGAAACATTGATCCCGCCGCAGCCCGCGCCCCGTAAAGTGGCCAAGCCGATAACGACCGCCCGCCTCGCCGGCTATATCTTCGTTGCTATTTGGGCGCTATTTGCCGCGCTGCTGGTCTACACCGTCATCAATGGCTGGGATCTTGAGAAGTTCACCCGCTACGGGCCGCGCTACCTGCACGGTCTCGGAATAACACTGAGCCTCGTTGCCATCTCCGTCGTCTGCGGCGCCCTGCTGTCGCTGCCGCTCGCCATGGCGCGCCTGTCGAGCAGCCGGGTGCTGAACTGGCTGGCCTACGGCTACATCTACTTCTTCCGCGGCACGCCGCTGCTTGCCCAGCTGTTCCTGGTCTATTACGGCCTCGGCATATTCCGGCCGCAGCTGGAGGCCGTCGGCATCTGGTGGTTCTTCCGCGACGCCTGGTATTGCGGCCTTTTTGCCATGACCATCAATACCGCGGCCTACCAGGCGGAAATCCTGCGCGGCGCTATCGAAAGCGTACCGCACGGCCAGCGCGAGGCGGCCGCGGCACTCGGCATCCACAAGTTCATCGCCTTCCGCAAGATCATCCTGCCGCAGGCTCTCATCGTCGCACTTCGCCCTTATGGCAACGAGATCATCCTGCTGATCAAGGGCTCGGCAGTCGTCGCCATTATCACTGTGCTCGACCTTATGGGCGAAACCCGCTACGCCTTCTCCCGCACCTTCGACTACCAGACCTATCTTTGGGCGGCGATCTTCTACCTCTCCATCGTCGAGGCATTGCGCCATCTCTGGGCCTGGATCGAGCGTCGCCTGACCCGGCATCTCAAGCGCTGATGCGTGACAGCCAAACGTGTGTCGCGGTTTCGGGATAACGGCATGTATTGACAAGAAGCGACTGGCAGCACTCTCTCCATCGTGCTGCCAAGCCTTTGATATTAAAAATCAATTGTTCTTTCATGAGGTATCTGTAAAGTTTCCGTTAACCACTCGCATGTTTCCATATCACGTGGCGCTGATAAGCGCGCGAGTGGGAACGAGAAGAAGCGGAATACGATGCACAAGGACATGGAAAAACAACTGCAAGGCTACGGTCTAACGACAGCCCAGATCCTCTACCACCTGCCGGATCACCCGGCGATCCTGCAAAGCTACGTCTGGCAGGAGTACGATCTCGCCCCCGATTTTCCCGAAATGCGCGGCTTCCTGAAATTCTGGGAAGAAAAGCTCGACGGGCCCTTGCATTCGGTGCGCTACGTCCACCGCAAGCTGATCTCGGCAACCGAGTGGCGGGCGCTGAAAGGCGAGTTCATCCTGCACTGATCGGAGCTCGCTACGTCAGACATGCGCCTCGCCATGACCGAATTCGCCTTCGTCGCGGTCCGGGCGAAGCGCGAAAGCGAGCATGCCGAGATAGAAAACGACGACGGTGGCAATGACGGCAAGGCCGGGAACCGGCCCGAGCACGGCATTGTCGATGACATAGGCCCATGACTGCGCCTGAAGCCCCGGCATGCCCTCCGTCTGCAGTTTCGGCGTCGAGATCTTCAGGCACCAGGCGAGCAACAGGATGAAATACATCCAGCCGTAATTGCGTTTGAGCCGGCGATGCATCGCCTCCTGATAGCTGAGCAGGAAGCGCGGTTTGCGCAGGCTGCGGGCGACCACCATCGCCCATTCGCCGCCGTTCCTGGCCTCGGGCGCCAGAATCTCGGCGAAATAGCAACGCTCGATCTGGCGGATGCGGGCGCGGTAGATATCGAAGAAACGGTAGCGCCGCGCCTCGATCATCAGCAACAGCGTCACCAGCATCATCCCGAAAAGCAGCACTCCGTGATGCGAGGTCGGCGTCGACAGCGACACCGAGAGCAGCGCCGCGACGACGGTGATCGCCCAGTTGGAGGTCCGGTCGATGCGGTCGCGCCAACTCGTCATCCGTCCGAGTTCGCCGCGATAATAGTGAATGAGCGTGTTGGTAACCTCGCCCGGTGTACTTGGCAGTAGCAATGGCCGCGCCCCCTCTCCTTCCCGTACCGATGACGTCTTGTCTTCCTCCATTTTCATGGCTCGTTCCTCCCTTCGTCTTCTTTTCGGCCATTCTGCGCCTGCAAACGCGCCATTGCAAAACATCGAAAGCGGCCTTAGAGCCATGCCTGAAACAAAGAGACGGTGAATTGCGATGGCAAAGAAGATCGACGAAGAAGCCCTCGGTGAAGCCTATAACCGCGCGCTGGCGCTGGAAAAGGCCGGCGATGTCGACGCGGCCGTGGCAGCCTATGAGGAAGTCCTGGCAATCGACCCCGACGATCACGGTGGCGCCGCCGTGCGCATCGCCGCGATGGGTCGCGGCGAAACACCGGTCAGGGCGCCCGACGCCTATGTCGAGACCTTGTTCGACCAGCATGCCGAGGTTTTCGAGGACGTGCTCGTCGAGCAGCTCGGCTATCATGTGCCGATGCTGGTGCGCCAGCGACTGCAGGCGCTGAAGCTCGGGCCGTTCAAGCGGCTGCTCGATCTCGGCTGCGGTACGGGCCTGACCGGCGGCGCCCTGCGCGATCTCTGCGCTGACATGACCGGCATCGATCTATCGGAGAAAATGGTCGAGATCGCCCATGAGAAAGATCTCTACGAGACGCTCTTCGTTGCCGAGGTCGAGGATTTCCTCGACGACAACGACGAGGAAGCCTTCGACATCATCACCGCCACCGACGTGCTGCCCTATCTCGGCGCGCTCGAACCGCTGTTTTTCGGCGCCGCCGAGAATCTGGCGCCGGGCGGCCTGTTCATCTTCTCGTCGGAGACCCTGCCCGAGGAGACCCTCGCCGGCCGCGCCTACATGGTCGGCCCGCACCAGCGCTTCGCCCATGCCGACGCCTATGTGAGAGAACGTCTGGCAGCCACCGGTTTCGAACTTGTCGAAATAACCGATATCAACGTGCGCATGGAAGACGGCCAGCCCACTCCCGGCCATCTGGTGATCGCCAGATATATCGGCTGACGGAATAGTTGCGCGATTGGCAAAGTATCCGTTGCGCAATTTCTTCCGACCTGATACTTAGTCGATCGGTAAAGTTTACCGCAACGATAGGAAAGGTCGCCGCATGTCGCTCGTTTTCTATGGACATCCGCTCGCCTCCTTCTGCCACAAAGTGCTGATCGCGCTTTATGAAAACGGCACGCCATTCGACAATCGCATCGTCGATCTATCCGACGAGAACTCGCGCGCCGATCTCTTCCGCTTCTGGCCGATCGGCAAGATGCCGCTGCTCAGGGACGAGGCGCGCGACAGCACCATTCCCGAGACCTCGATCATCATCGAATATCTCGAGCACTATTATCCCGGCCCCGTTCGCCTGCTGCCGCTGGAGCTCGACCGGGCGCTGCAGGTCCGCCTCTGGGACCGGTTCTTCGACCACTATGTCCAGACGCCGATGCAGGCGCTCGTCAGCAATCGCCGGCGCCCCGAGGGCACCGCAGACGAGATCGAGATCGGCGCCGCCAGGGCGATGCTCGCCACCGCCTATGCGATGATCGAAAAACAGCTCGCCGACAAGCCGTGGATCACGGGCGACGACTTCACGATGGCCGATTGCGCCGCAGCGCCCGCCCTCTTCTATGCCGAGACGCTGGTCCCGCTTTCACGGGATCAGCCGAACCTTCGTGGCTACTACGATCGGCTGCTGGCGCGCCCGTCCTTTGCAAGGGCGCTGGAAGAGGCTCGCCCCTACTTCAAATTCTACCCCTATCACGACAGGCTGCCGGCCCGCTTCCAGGATGCGGCGGGATGATCGACAGCCAGGCCGATCTCGACCGCATGTTCCACGCGCTTTCCGACCGCAGCCGCCGCGGCATGATCGACCGCCTCGGCCGCGGGCCGGCTTCGGTCACCGAGCTGGCAGCGCCGCTTGCGGTCGCCCTGCCGACGGTGATGAAACATCTCCAGGTTCTGGAGGAGAGCGGCCTCGTGTTCTCGGAAAAATCCGGCCGGGTGCGGACCTACCGCCTGCAGCAGGATGCGCTTGCTGCCGTCGAACGCTGGGTGGAACAGCGAAAAACCCGCTGGAGCGCCGCCTTTGACAGGCTGGATCAATATCTCGCTGAGGAAAAGGAAACGCTTCCCGAATGACGACACGATCCGCCGAACACGCCACTTTCATCATCGAGCGCCGCCTGAAGGTGCCGATCGCCCGGGTCTTCCGCGCCTGGTCGACGCCGGAGGCCAAACGTCAGTGGTTCGCCTGCCACGGTGAATGGGTGCAGCTGGACTACCGGCTCGATTTCCGCCCGGGCGGCACGGAAAGGAACCACGTCGCCGATACCGACGGCCTCCTGCACGCCTACGACGCCCATTATATCGATATCGTGCCCGATGCCCGCATCATCTATGCCTATGAGATGAAACTCGGGCAAACCCGCATCTCCGCCTCCCTCGCAACCGTCGCTTTCGAAGCCGAACCCGCCGGCACCAGGATGGTCTTCACCGAGCAGGCGGTCTTCCTCGACGGCTACGCCGACAATGGCGCCCGCCTCCAGGGCACCCAGATCGGCCTCGATAATCTCGAACTTTTTCTCGAGCGCGAGGCAGGCCCGATCCATTAGGCGATCTTGGCCTCAGCCGCTTGATTTCTTTCGGGAACCGGCAGCCTTTGCTGAGCTATTCAGCCCTGCGGCGGCGCGAATAAGCGCCTTCAACGCCTCCTCGTCGATCTCGTCACCCTCATGAAAATCGATGGCGCGCCTGGTGTTGCCTTCGAGGCTGGAGTTGAAAAGGCCCGAAGGGTCTTCCAGTGAGGCGCCCTTGGCGAAGGTCAGCTTCACCGCGCTCTTATAGGTCTCGCCGGTGCAGATGATGCCGGAACGCTCCCACACCGGAACCCCTCGCCACTTCCATTCCTCGATCACCTCCGGCTCGGCCTGTTTGATGAGCACTCGAACCCGGGCGAGCATCGCGCCGCGCCAATCGCCGAGTTCCTTGATCCGGTCGTCGATTCGTTGAGAGGGAGAAGCTCCCTCGTTTTCGTCCCCGGCTTCACCCTTCTTCATGGTTACCGTCGCTTTCTTCATGATTGTCCCGCCCCTCGCTCCGGTGCTGAAACCTAACGTCCGCTTACATCCGTTCGCCTGGCAATCGGCTGGCCTGCTCCACCCAGGCGGCGATCTGGGCCTCGTCGAATGGGTCCTCCTCGCGGATATCGAGATAGCGGACCTCTTTCTGCTTGGATTCTCCTGGCGGCAGGGGATGCAACGACGTGCCGCGAAAGAAAGCCAGCTTGACGTATTTCGTAAAGCAATGAACACCGAGGAACCAGCCCTCACCCTCGATGCCGTAGAAGGGCGAGTTCCATTTGATCGCCTTATACACATTGGGCACGGTGCGCGTGATCAGCGCATCGAGACGACGACCGATGTCGCTCTTCCAGCCCGGCATGGCGGCGATATAGGCCTGCACCGGAGCATCGCCATAGCCCTTGGGAATCTGAGGATTGCCGCCCGAGAGAAGGGGTGGTTCACCACTGGCCGGCCTGACGGCGGCCTTCTTCGTGACTTTCTCCCCGATCTTAGGCGTCTTGCCGGTCATCGCCCTTCACTCCCATCCGCCGTTGCGCTCTGCCCAAGGGAAGCATGAACAGGTAAAGACCGGTCACCAGAAGCAGGCCGAGCGGCAGCATTGCCAAGACCCCGCCCAGCAGGAGCCCCATCCGGACGGCCGATCTCTGCTGCACCATGGCGATGATATTGGTGATGGCGGCCAGCGTAAAGGCAATGGAAAGCCAGCGGTGGATCCGCCGAAACCGGGTTCCACTTGAATGCGACCTCCTCCTCTTGAAAATGGACGATCCGCGCGACAGCCTCACGCCAGCCGCGCCAGCACCTGCTCCAGCTTTTCGAAGAACTGCGGCCAGCCGCTCCTGGCGCCGCCATAGGCCTGCCGCTGATCCCATCCGAAGCCCGATTGCTCCATGCGCAGATGTGTGCCGCCGCTCGTCGGCGTGAGCGTCCAGGTGACGACGGTTTCGAGGCCATAGGCGTCCCAGCTATAAGCGAGCGTCTTGTTCGGCTCGACCTCCAGCACCCGGCAGTCGACGGAGCCCCAATCGGCATTGAAGTTGAAGCGATGGTCGACGATCGGCTTAAAGTCACTCTTCATCAGCCACTCCTCAATCAGATGCGGCTGGGTCAGCGCCCGCCAAATCTTCTCGGCCGGAAAAGGAATGTCCCGTTCGATGACGACGGAACGCGTTTCGGTCGATATATCGGTCATTGATCCATCCTCTTCAGCAAATCCTCAAGGGCATCGAAACGGCTTTGCCAGAAGCCCGCCATCTCGCTTGTCCAGTCGATCAGCGGTGCCAGCGCGCCGAGCTGCGCGCTATAATGCGTCTGCCTGCCTTCGTGGCGGTCGCGCACCAATCCGGCCTGCTTCAGGATACCGAGATGTTTTGAGACGACCGGTTGCGAGACCCCGGCTCCGGCGGTCAGAGCCCCGACCGTCTTCTCCCCTTCCCGGCACAGCCGCTCGAAAAGAGCTCGCCGGGTTGGGTCAGCGAGTGTTCTGAAGAGCACGTCCTGAGCGTCCGTCATCCAATCCATATCCCAGCGGCTATAGATTAACGTATAGCCATCAAGATATGAGTGAGTCAAGCTGGACCAAGGCGACTTGAGGCTATTATTGCCGAATCCGCGCATGCAACGGCAGGCCTGGCAGAGACACGAAAGCCTCTCATAGCCAAACGAATATGCATTTTCACATTCGGTCATGGCCCGCGTCGACACATGCCGAGATCATGCGGCTTTGCCAACAGCGCTGGGATCAATGGCCGCCGTCGGTGCCGAGGATCGCGGCAAGCAGCCGGCCTTCGAGTTCGGCGAGGCCGGGATGGCCGTGCCGGCGGGGATGCGGATAAGGAATGGGAAGATCGAGCGCGATCCGCCCCTCGTCGAGCACGATGACCCGATCGGCGAGATGCACCGCTTCGCTGACATCATGGGTGACGAGCACGGCAGTGAATCCGAGTTCGCGCCACACGCGATTGATGAGTTCCTGCATGCTGATCCGCGTCAGCGCATCGAGCGCGCCGAGCGGTTCGTCGAGCGCCAGCACGCCCGGCCGGCTCACCAATGCCCGTGCCAGCGCCACACGCTGCCGCTGACCGCCGGAGAGCCGCGCCGGCCATTCGCCGGCCTTCTCCCCAAGCTGAACTTCGGCAAGCACGGCCTCCGTCGCCTTCAGCGCCGCCCGCCTGTCGATGCCGTCGCCAAGCCCAACCACCACATTGTCGGCGACGCTGAGCCAGGGCAGCAACCGCGGCTCCTGGAAGACGATACGCGCATTCGGGCTCGCCTGTACGCCGTCAGCATCCTCGAAATGCAATTCGCCGTCACTCGGCTCGTCGAGGCCCATCAGGATGCGCAGCAGCGTACTCTTGCCGCAGCCGCTCTTGCCGATCACGGCAACGAACTGGCCGGCCGGAATATGCAGGTTGATGCCGCGCAACACGCGGTTGGTCCCAAAACTCTTTTCAAGCCCCTTCAGGCTGATCGCCGCTGGCGCGATGCGCTCCGTCGCAGGTGCATAGGCTGGCTCAGCGGCGGCGGCGTGAAAACGCTCATGCGCGATCGATGTCATCGCGTCTCTCCTATTTCTGATAGACCGGGTTCCAGACGAGCATCCGCCTCTCCAGCGTCCGGGCGATGACATCGGCAAGCTTGCCGAGCACGGCATAGATGACGAGGGCGAGCACGACGACGTCAGTCATCATGAATTCGCGGGCTTCGTTTGCCATGTGACCGATGCCTGAGGATGCGGCGATCGATTCCGATACGATCAGCGTCAGCCACATGATGCCGAGCGCATATCTCAAGCCGACGAAGATCGACGGCAGCGCGCCCGGAAAGATCACCTTGCGGAACAGCGTCCAGTTGCCCATGCCATAGACCTTGCCCATCTCGATCAGATCGCGATCGACATTGCGCACTCCGTGATAGGTATTGAGATAAACGGGGAAGAGCACGCCGAGCGAGGTCAGAAACAGCTTCGATTCCTCGCCGATCCCGAACCACAGAATGATGAGCGGGATCATCGCCAGATGCGGAATGGTGCGCAGCATCTGCAACGTCGTATCGGTCAGCTGCTCGGAAATGCGCGATACGCCGTTGGCGATGCCGAGCAGGAAGCCGATCGAGCCGCCGACGAGAAGGCCGGCAAAGGCGCGGCCGGCACTCACCAACACGTCGTTCGGCAACTGGCCGGAAACCGTCGTCGACCAGAAGGCGAGGCCGACATCGGCCGGCGACGGCATGATGCGCGACGAGATCCAGCCGACAGAGGAGGCAAGCTGCCAGAACGCCACGATCGCCACCGGCACCAAATAAGGCGTCAGCTTCTCCAGCCCGGGCAGCGGCAGGCGTAAACCCGCCTTCCCGACCTTTTCGGAAGCGACAGGCCTTACGAACGGAGTATCGAAAGTCGACATGCATTGTCCTCGCGCTTATCGAAAGCAGGATGTCGCAAGCCGTAAGCGGCTTGCGACGATGTCACGCTCTGTTCGAGCTCAGGAACCGGAGACGACCTTCAGATTGCCGCCATGGCTGCCGCCGGCGAAGACCTGCTTACGGCCGAACTCATTGTTGAAGCCCAGGCGCTGCTGTTCGCGGGTGATGCCGAGTTCGGGGAAAAGCAGCTCGGCGACGCGATAGGCTTCTTCGAGATGCGGATAGCCGGAACCGATTACCGTATCGATGCCGATCTCCTGATATTCGCGAAGGCGCGCAGCCACCGTCTTCGGTGACCCGACAAGCGCCGTGCCCGCGCCGGCGCGCACCAGGCCGACACCGGCCCAGAGATTCGGCGAGACTTCGAGCTTGTCGCGGCGCCCGCCATGAAGGGCAGCCATGCGCTTCTGGCCGACCGAGTCGGACTCGTGGACGAAACGCTCCTGCGCCTCGCGGATCGTATCGTCGTCGAGATGGCGGATCAGCCGTTCGGCCGCCTCCCATGCCTCCTCATCGGTTTCGCGGACGATGAAATGCAGGCGGATGCCGAAGCTCACCTCGCGGCCGCGCTCGCCGGCAGCCTTGCGCACCTTGGCGACCTTTTCGGCCACCTGTGCCGGCGGCTCGCCCCAGGTCAGGTACTTGTCGACGCGGCCGACGGAGAAATCGATACCCGCATCCGACGACCCGCCGAAATAGAGCGGTGGGCGCGGGTTCTGCACCGAGGGGAAGCCGAGGCGCGCATTGGTCGCCTTGATGTATTTGCCGTCGAAGCTTGCCGTTCCCTTTTCCAGCAGCTCCTCGAAGACGGTGAAGAACTCCTCGGCATGGGCGTAGCGCTCGTCATGCTCGAGATGGATGCCGTCGCCGGCAAGCTCCGCCGGGCTGCCGCCGACAACGATGTTGAGCAGCAAGCGGCCGTTGGAGATGCGGTCGAGCGTCGTCGCAAGACGCGCGTAATAAGCAGGCGACGCCGTGCCGGGGCGGATCGCCACCAGGAACTGCAGCTTCTCGGTCTTGGCGGCGAGGGCTGCCGCCGTCACGAAGGATTCCTCGCAGGCAACCCCGGTCGGCAGCAGCACGCCGGAATAGCCGAGCCGGTCGACGGCCTGAGCGATCTGCGTGAGGTAGCCGATCTCGGGCGCTCGGTTGAGCTCGGAGGAGCCGAGATAGGTGCCGTCGCCCGAGGTCGGGATGAACCAGAGGAAATTGATGGGATTTGAGGTGGCGGTCATGGAAGACGGTCCTTTGCTGCGAATTCGAAAATCAACTCACGCGGTCGAGATGGCCCCTGGCCAGCGACGACATACGTAAACCGTCTGCCTGCGCGGCGCCGCCGCCGCGCGGATGCTTGGGAGGATCGCGGTGGCGGCGGAGGTCGTGAGAAGGCCGGGTGGCTGTCTGTGCGTGAACATCTGAAATATTCCTGTCGATCGGATGGATACCTTCCCGGCATCCACCCACGGATCGTGAGAATAGTGACATAGACCACTAATTAGATCGACAATATCAATTTGCTATTGTAGTCCATTTTGGAGAATATTTTTCCGGATCGGCGACATGGAGGCCCTCTCCATGTCGCCGCGCGAAAAACTTGGCCCCGGCCGAAAAATCAGCTCGCCTTAGGACGCCAGACGATATCGCCTGTCGTAAGCTTCTTCGGCAGGATGCCGAGCCCGTAGAACTCGTCGGCGAGCGACTGCTGATAAGCGGCTGCGGCATCGCTGATGGTCGCGACGCTGCCAAGATCGGCGCCCTTGCGCGTTAATGTCACGCGCGTCACCTCAGCCGGCACACCGGTGATTTCGGAAAGCTCCTTCACCGTCGCTTCGAGATTGCCTTGTGCCGACTTGCCGACCTTTGCAAGCTCATCGATCACGTCGACGATTACCTGCCCGTTCGCTTCGGTGAAATCACGGTTGGCGAGGAAGAAACTGTAGGAGTCGACAATGCCTTCGGCGGTCGTCAGGATACGCGTCTCCGGATCGGCTTCGGCAATCGCCAGATAAGGATCCCAGATCGACCAGGCGTCAATACTGCCGTTCTTGAAGGCGGCGGCGGCATCCGGCGGCGAAAGGTCGACCTGCTCGACATCTTCAGGCTTCAGGCCCGCCTTACGCAGAACCTTGACAGTGACGTTGTGGGCGCTGGAGCCGCGTTTGAAGGCGACCTTCTTACCCTTGAGGTCTTCAAGCGTCTTGATCGGCGAATCCTTGCGCACGACGATGGCCGAGGCTGCCGGGCTGCCCTTGTAGAGACCGACATAATAGAGCCGCCCGCCGGCCGCCTGGGCAAACAGCGGCGGCACATCGCCGGTCGCGCCGAAATCGAGGGCGCCGGCGCCCAGTGCTTCAAGAAGCGGCGGGCCGGAGGTGAATTCCGACCAGCTGACGGTAATGCCGCGATCGGCAAGCCGCTTCTCAAGTGCGCTGCGACGCTTAGCGAGCGCCAGCACGCCGTTCTTCTGCCAGCCGATACGGAACTCGCTGGCGGCAGCACGCGCCGGCCTGACGGCTGGCAGGATTGCCGTGGCCGCGGCGGCTGCGAAAAGCCCGAGCGTTTGTCGACGTGAAATCATGACTTTCCCCTTTTTGATAGTGCCGAGCCTGTTTTCGGCTGGCCGACCTGTCAGCGATGAGTGCATGATGATGAAATCTATAATTTATATCGACAATTTTATTTGCGATATTCGGCCTTTGTTGAAATTTTGCGGCCCGGAAATCGCCTTTAAGCGGATTTTTTTCGCGCATCCGTTATGCCGTTACTATTCCGCCTCCGCCCCAACCTTCGGCGGCCGGACGCTCCCGGATGAAGGTGGGGCCGCCGGCAAGACGCTTGGCAAGCAGGTTTGCGGGATCGACCATGCGCCAATAGGGCGAGACCGTCGAAACCGGTTCGCCCTTTTCCAGCGCACTGAAAGACAGCTCCCCTTTGCGCAGCGGCTTGATCGTCGGAATTTCGCTCATGTCACCGTCCGGAAACATTGCGCCCTCTCTCCGATCGAGGGTTTCCGAACGGTGGCCAGCCTCATATGCAGCAATCGGAAGGAAGTGTCGGCACGGGCTTTTCTGCTCCCGCCGTTTCAGTTAATCCTCGGGCCTGCACTTGAGGTAAAGGATAGGACATATGGCTAAAGTCGCATTCATCGGTCTCGGCGTCATGGGTTTTCCCATGGCCGGTCATCTGAAGACGAAGGGCGGCCACGATGTTACCGTCTACAACAGGACCGCCGAAAAAGCCGCCGCCTGGGCCGAGAAATTCTCCGGCAAATCCGCCCCTACTCCGGCCGAGGCCGCCGCCGGGGCCGACTTCGTCTTCGTCTGCGTCGGCAATGACGAAGATCTCCGATCGGTGACATCGGGCAAGGACGGCGCCCTGCACGGCATGAAGCCGGGTTCGGTGTTGATCGACAACACCACCGCCAGCGCCGAGGTCGCCCGCGAGCTTTATGCCGCGGCAAAGGAAAAAGGCGTCGACTTCATCGATGCTCCCGTCTCCGGCGGCCAGGCCGGCGCCGAAAACGGCATCCTCACAGTCATGTGCGGCGGTGACGAGGCCGTCTTCGAACGCGCCAGGCCGGTCATCGACGCCTATGCCCGCATGGTCGGTCTGATGGGGCCTGCAGGCTCGGGCCAATTGACCAAGATGGTCAACCAGATCTGCATCGCCGGCCTCGTCCAGGGGCTTGCCGAAGCGCTGCATTTCGGCAAGCGCGCCGGTCTCGATATCGAAAAGGTCGTCGAGGTGATCTCCAAGGGGGCGGCCGGCTCCTGGCAGATGGAAAACCGTCACAAGACCATGAACGCCGGCAAATATGATTTCGGCTTCGCGGTCGATTGGATGCGCAAGGATCTCGGCATCGTGCTCACCGAAGCTCGCCGCAACGGCGCCAAGCTGCCGGTCACCGCCGTCGTCGACCAGTTCTACGGCGACGTCCAGGCGATGGGCGGCAATCGCTGGGATACATCCTCCTTGCTCGCCCGCCTCGAAAAATGATCACGCCCGCCTCCGACGCAGCCGAACTGATCGCGCATCTCGAAACGCTGCGTTCGGAGGAAAATATCGCCGGCATGGCGCGCTTCGGCATCGTCACCGATCGCGCCTTCGGTATCTCCAATCCCGATATCAAGGCGGTCGCCAGACTGGCGAAGAAGGATCACGTCAGGGCAATGCAACTCTGGCGAAGTGATATCCGCGAAGCCCGCCTGCTTGCCCTCTACACGGCCGAGACGAAGCGGTTGACGACGGAAGAAGCCCGAAATTGGGCCGATGATTTCAGCTCCTGGGAGATCGTCGATTGCGCCGCCGATCTCTTCGTTGAAGCCCGGCTGGATGAACTCATCTCAGACTTCGCCGCCGACGAGCGTGAATTTATCAGGCGCACCGCCTTCGCCATGATGGCCGGTGCCGCGGTTCACTTGAAGAAGGAACCTGATGCGACCATCCTCGCTTGGTTGCCGCTGATCGAGGCCCATGCCGGCGACCCGCGAAACTTCGTGCGCAAGGCGGTCAACTGGGCGCTGCGCAGCATCGGCAAGCGCAATCTCGCCTGCCATGCGCCGGCACTGGCGCTCGCAAAGGCCCTGGCGGAAAGCCCCGACAAAACCGCCCGCTGGATCGGCAAAGATGCCGCCAGGGAACTGACCAGCGAAAAGCTATTGGCACGGTTGAGATAAGGAGAATACCGGCTCGAATAGAGATGCCTGGTGCTGCGTGTCAATGATGTCTGGATTTTTCGACCAGGAAATCGATCAGCACCCGAACCGCCGGCGGCATGCCCTTGGCGGTCGTGAAGACGATATAGAACTGGCTCTCCTCTGATTGCCACTCCGGCAGCACCCGCACCAGATTCCCGGCCTGGAGGTCCGCCTCGCAGGCACTTTCGAGCAGAAGCCCAAAGCCGAGACCGGCACGGGCCGCGTCGAGGATGGCGGTCATGCTGCGGCAGGTGAGCCGCGGCTGATGCCGAATCACCTGTTTGGCATCATTCGGGCCGATCAATTCCCAGGTGTGGAACGACACCCATGACGTCATTGCCAGCGTCGGCAGGTCGGCGAGCTCGTCCACGCAATTCAGGTCGCCGGTACGCTCGACGAGCGAGGGACTGGCGACCAGGATACGCCTGATACGGTCGAGCTTGCGCATCGTCAGGCTCGTCTGCGTCTCCGGCTCGTTGGTCGCCCTCACCTCAAGATCGATGCGTTCGTTGATCAGATCGGCACGCCGGTCGGAGCCGATGATCTGCAGCTTGATCTTCGGATAACGCTCCAGGAATTCAGGCAGGATTCCGCCGACCGAAATGTCGACGAGACCGAGCGGACAAGCCATCCGAACCACGCCTTGCGGGTCGGACTGAGCTTCGCTGACGATTGACTTGGCGCGATCGGCCTCCTGCAGGATGGTCTGGCATCTTTCGTAGAAAGCTTGACCGATCTCCGTCACCCGGAAGTGACGAGTCGAGCGTTCTATCAGCCTTGCGCCAAGCCCGTCTTCCAGCCGGCTGACACGCCTGCTCAGCTTCGAACGCGGTATCTTGAGATCGCGACTTGCAGAAGCAAAACCGCCGCTGGAGACGACAGCGGCGAAATAATAGTAATCGTTGAGATCGTCCATAAGAACAAGCTATCCGAGCAAAGGAATGAATGCCAGCCCCCCCGCAAGGGTTGTATCCCCTCTCCCCAAAAGCTGTAATCACATTGTCGGCATTGGATTTTCTTTTCCCGACCTGTTGCGGCAAACGGCGAACAGGAGAATCGGCCAACAGCTGCCGTCCGCACGATGATGCTGTCGATCGATCCAGCGCGCTTGAAAATTAAAAAAGGAAGTTCAGCGAGAAACGGTGTTGCCAAAAAGCCGACGTGCACGCAAACGTGCCGCTTCTACCCACCTGAAAAGGCTATCCTGAAAGATGCCTTGAAGACTGCGTGCTAAAAACGCTGCAAGGACGGCCCGGCAGGGAAGACCGGACCCGTCCCCGTAGCTGATCGGAGGTCACTCGGATCAGAAACTGATTTGAAGTGCCCCCGGCCCGAAAACCGGGGGCATCCACTAAGTGGATTAGAACGAACGCTGCAGGCGGAAGTAGCCCGAAGTGGAGTCGTCGCCTTCATCCGGATCGAGGTACTGAACCGAAGCCTTGGCGTAGAAGTTGTCGACGATCTGGTAATCAACCGTCAGACCGACCTTCCAGGCATCGTTGTCGCTGAAGTCGTCGCCAGCAGTATAGACGTCACCGTAGTACTGAACACCAGGGGTGATCTTGAGCTTGTCGGTTGCCTTGATTGCGTATTCGGCAGCGACAGCCCATTCGGCTGCGGAGTAGTAGGAGTTCGGGCCGGAAGAGTATACGGCAGCGAGGCCAAGCGTACCCGGACCGATGTCAACCGTACCCATTGCACGGACGGCGCCTTCTTCGTTGTCGAAGTCATAGCCACCGGTGATCTGGTAGCTGAACGCGCCGGCAGTGCCGCCGAGGCCGAACGCGACGCCGACGTTGTTCGGGCCTTCATCCGACTTGAAGAAGCCGTCTTCCAGCTCGTCGACGCTGATACCAGCGTAGAAAGTGCCGCTTTCGTACTGATAGCGGAGGGAGTTATGCAGCGTTACGATGGAGCCGATGTCGTCGGTTTCACCCGAGAGACCATCGTCCCACCAGCTGTAGAACAGACCAGCGCGGAAGCCCGCGACGTCGAGATAAGCGGAGTCGAGGATGGCATCCTGGTCGGTGGCATTGTCAGCATTGAACTGCATGACGATGACGCCGGTCAGCGGACCGTACTCGGTGTCGCTCTTGGCCGTGAACTGAACCTGACCGCGGGTCTTGGCATCCCAATCCGAATCGTTGCTGGCCGAGCCATTGAGGGGCTGATCACCAACGTCGACCTGGAAACGGATGTAGCCTTCGATCTTGAGGCAGGTTTCGGTGCCCGGGATGTAGAAATAGCCGGTGCCGTAAGCGTCGCAGACGCGAACATATTCAACCGGTTCCGGCTCAGCAGCAACGATAGCGTCAGCTGCAAGAACCGGCGTCGATGCAGCAAATGCTGCTGCTGATGCAAGCAAAACCATTCTGATGTTCATTTACCAATCCATTCCTTTGTCGATCGGGGCTGGCTTCCAATCGGGTAGTCGATTTGAAGCCGGCCCAGTTTGAACAGCCATCTCGGCGTGCGGATCGATCGAACCGCCAAACCGTCATCCCATACACCGCCTTATCAAGCAATTCTCGATACACGTGAGATGGGGCTACCGACGCTACTTTCCCCGTAGGCGTGATTTTTATACAACAATTTCAATTATTTATACGAAAAAACACAACAAACGGCTCCGCGACGGAAATCTTCCCTCGCAAGCCGCAAAACCCTATGCCCCATTTGTCAAATTCTCCACCGCTCGACCCCCGTCGAACATAATGGTGAAGTACATAAAAACTCTACCGCCGGCTAATCAACACATACAAGGCAGCAGTTTAGAACATGGTGTCCTGAATTCGATACCAATGAGACGAAATGATGACAGACCACTCACCGGTTCTGCTCAACATAGCCTCGTATTTGTTACCAGGCTATTTATTTTTGAGAATTTGGCGCGATTCAAGCGTTTTTTCGCTATTTCTAGGGCTTTTCTGCAGTCGCAACACATTCTGCCTGCCGCTACACTCGCTAGATCGGCGCTCAAATGTGGTCGGATTGCATCTGCCGGCACAATCCTCGCGCGATTGCGCCATGCGGCCTCGCGCGATTGCACCATGCGGCCGCAGGCCGCATGGTGGTCTCAGTCCTCGTTGGATTTGGCATTCTCCAGAATCATGTAGTCGAGCGGCAGCTGCGTCGAATACTTGATCTGCTCCATTGCAAAGGCTGAGGAGACGTCGCGAATCTCGATCTTGGCGATCATCCGCTTATAAAAAGCGTCATAGGCGGCAATATCGGGGACGACGACTCGCAGGAGGTAGTCGACATCCCCGCTCATCCGGTAGAATTCGACCACCTCGGGGAATTCAGCAACGACCTCGGAAAAGCGTCGCAGCCATTCGATCGAATGTGTGGCCGTGCGAATCGACACGAAGACGGTGACTTTGGTGTTGACCTTCTCCGGATCAAGGATGGCGACTCGCCGCTTGATGACGCCGTCTTCCTCCATCTTCTGGATGCGCCGCCAGCAGGGCGTCGTCGAAAGCCCGACTTTCTTTGCGAGATCGGCGACTGCAAGGGTCGAATCTTCTTGCAGCAGACGCAGTATTTTGCGGTCGAGGCGGTCCATGCGCACAACAGTCCTTTCGAATTATTTTTCTTTGTATAACGCGATTCCGCGCAACGAAAAGAATTTTGTTTCAGGAAAGCAGTATTTTCGTCCGCACTCGCAAGACCGGGAGCAGTTCGTTCTCAAACCAGGGATTACGCTTCAGCCAGCCGCTGTTGCGCCAGCTCGGATGCGGCAGCGGCAGCACCGCCGGTGACCGGCCGGACAGAAGGGCGTCGCGCCATGCGCGGACCGTCTCGGTCATATTGTCCTGCCTTTGGTCAGCCATATGCCAAGCCTGCGCATACTGGCCGATGACCAGCACCAATTCGATCTGCGGCATCGCCGAAATCACCCTTTGCCGCCAGAACGGCGCGCATTCGCGGCGCGGCGGTAAATCCGCGCCGTTCTCGTCGTAGCCGGGAAAGCAGAAGCCCATCGGCACGATGGCGAATCGGTCGCGGTCGTAGAAGCTTGCCCTGTCAACGCCGAGCCAGGACCGCAGCCGGTCACCCGAGGCATCATCAAACGGCAGGCCGCTCTCATGCACACGGAGCCCCGGTGCTTGCCCGGCGATCAGGATGCGTGCCCTTGAGGAGATCACGACCACCGGCCGCGGCTCGTGCGGCAGCCGATATTCAGGACCTTTCGCTGGCCTGTCACGACAGATGCGGCAGGAGGCGATCTGGCCCCGTAGCGTCTCCAGCGTGGCTTCGTCGGTCATGCACTTACTCCCACCCGGCGATCTGCCGGATGAACCTGAGGACGCCGTCGAAAGCGGAATTCCGGCGCGCGTGATCGCGCACATCACGCGGTCGCTCGAAAGCTCCGGCCCAGAGGCCCGCCTTCGCGGCCCTCGCCTCGGCCTCCTCCTTGCCATACCCGCCATAGGAGATGGCCATGCCCCGGCGCACCATGGCGGCGTTGATGTCGACGCCCGCCTCGCTCCGGCAGATGACAAGCAGCCTGTCATAGCGGTCGCGCCGGCTGCCCTGGCAAAGCGTTCCCGATGCCAGGAAGCCCTGCAACGCCTCGCGCGCCGCCCGCCCGCAGGCCCAGGCCTTCCCCGCCCGTTCGCAGCTCTGGTTGAGCTCCGGTGCATCGATGCCTTCGAGCCGCAACCGTTCGCCTCCCAATGTCAGACTGTCGCCGTCGGCAGCATGAAAAGCACCCGCACGTTCAATTCTTGCTGCATCGTTGAGCTTGGCGGCAATCAGCGCCAAGAGCGCCAGCAGAGCAAAAGCGGTGACGCCGTCGCGAATCAGGCGCAGGCTCCGTGTCACGCTTTCGCCTCCTTAAAAAACAAATCCTTGGCAAAGATGGCAAACATCTTCTTAAGAATTGCCGGTTAAGCTCTTATCCACCCTGGGATGAAGTTTCAACGTGCACATGAGTACCGGCGTCAGCACATCGACCGACAAGATTATCGTCGACAGGTCGCGCAGCCACCGCAACAAGGCCGTTTCCAAGGCCGTGCGGCAGACGCGCGAACGTCTTCAGTCCGGACATGCGTCCAATTCCTCCTTCGACCGTGACGTGCTCAACATGTATGTGGCGTCGATGCTGCAGGGCGCGACGATCATGCCGCTCTTCGTCGTCATCATCACCGCGCTCGGCGTCTATTTCACTCAAAACACGCAATTGCTCTTCTGGGCGCTGCTGACGCTCACCTGTCACACCGGCAATATCCTGCTTGCGCGGCGCGCGCGCCGGCAGGAAATCACCCCCGAGAGCGCCCGCAAGTGGCGCCGCCTGCTGCTCGCCGGCCAATTCCTGCTCGGCTGCTGCTGGGCCATCTTCGCGCTGCAGGGCTGCGACACCTGTGAGCCGTCGAGCTTCATTCTTTATAAGGGTGCGACGCTGCTGATCGCGCTCTCCGTCACGGCGATGTCGAACTTCATGCTGACGCCCGCCGTGCTCGCCGCCTTCTCGCCGGCGGTCCTGGCGCTCGCCGCCAAGAGCGGCGTGTCGCGCGACCTGCTCGAAATTAGCCTGACGGGACTTTTCACCACCACCCTCGTCTTCTTCAACTATATCAGCGACCGGCTCTTCAAGTCGAACCTCAGGATCCTCTCCTACCAGTCGGAGAAGGACGACCTGATCGCCGAGCTCGAAGTGGCGAAATCGATGTCGGATGAGGCGCGCCGCCGCGCCGAAGAGGCAAACCTCGCCAAGTCCCGTTTCCTTGCCTCCATGTCGCACGAGCTCAGGACCCCGCTCAACGCCATCCTCGGCTTCTCCGAGGTGATGACGGCAGAAGTCATGGGACCGCTCGCCAATCCGACCTACAAGGAATATGCTGGCGATATCCACCGTTCCGGCCAGCATCTGCTCGATCTCATCAACGAGATCCTCGATCTCTCCCGCATCGAGGCCGGCAAATACGAGCTGAGCGAGGAGGCGATCTCTCTTCTCGATATCACCGAAGATTGCATCGGCATGGTCCAGCTGCGCGCCCGCGCCAAGAACATCGCCATTTCGGATCAATTCGAGCGGCAACTGCCGGCCATCTGGGCAGACGAGAAGTCGATGCGCCAGGTGGTGCTGAACCTTCTCTCCAATGCCGTCAAGTTTACGCCGCAGGGCGGCGAGATCCACGTCAAGGTCGGCTGGACGGCCGGCGGCGGACAGTACATCTCGATCAAGGACAACGGCCCCGGCATTCCGGAAGAAGAGATACCCGTCGTGCTGTCGGCCTTCGGCCAGGGCTCGATCGCCATCAAGAGCGCCGAACAGGGCACCGGCCTCGGCCTGCCGATCGTCCAGGCGATTCTTGCCAAGCATGACGGGCAGTTCCTGCTGAAATCGAAGCTGCGCGAAGGCACCGAGGTCATCGCCATCCTGCCCGCCAAACGCGTGCTGCAGAGCCTGCCGGCCGTCGAAGAAGCTCAGGCCGTCGCGCGCAAGCGCAAGAGTTTTGCCTAAATCAGTCGAAAAACAGGTGCTTGCCGAGCACGAAGCCGAGATAGAGGCAGCAGGCGGCGATCATGCAGGTCACCGCGAAGGAGCCGAGATCTTTGGCATGTTTGCCGACGATCGAAATCTCCGGCGAAATCCGGTCGATCACCTCTTCGACGGCGGTATTCATCGCCTCCATCGAAAACAGCCCGAGAAACAGAAGCACCGCGACGACGATCTCGCCGACACTTGCGCCAACGAGCGCCAGCGCGGCGATGGAAACGACGAAGAAACCGAGTTCCTGACGGAAGGCCGCCTCTTTCAGCACCCGCAGGAAGCCCGCCCAGGAATAGCTGGCCGCGGCGAGGAAATGCCGAAATCCGGTCTCTTTCGTCACCGCAGGCTTGGTCAAGACGCCCTCTCCTCTTGCCGTTGCGTCACAGACCCGGGAAGGCTTGCCGTCTCCCCTTCGATGAGCGAATACGCAAATAGCGAATCCCCCTGGGTGGCGCAAGCGAACGCAGGCGGATCAACGGTGCCGACCGCGGGATAGGCGGCGCCGACCGCGGCCTCAATGTTTGTTGGTCACACCCGCCTGGGCGAAGGTCGCCATGCCGGAATGGCAGGCCGCCGCCGCCTTGACGATGCCGGCGGCCAGCGCCGCACCGGTGCCTTCGCCGAGCCGCATGCCGAGTGCCAGAAGCGGCGTCTTGCCGAGCATTTCGATGGCGCGCAAATGTCCGGGCTCGCCGGAGACATGGCCGATCAGGCAATGATCGAGCGCGGACGGATTGGCGGCTTTCAGGATCGCCGCCGCAGCGGTTGCGACATAACCGTCGATCAGCACCGGAATGCGCTCCATGCGGGCGGCAAGAATGGCGCCCGCCATCGCCGCGATCTCGCGGCCGCCGAGCCGGCGCATGATCTCCAGCGGATCGTCGAGATGATCGCTGTGCAGCGCCACCGCCTTTTCCACCGCCGCGATCTTGCGCTCCAGCATCTCGCCTTCCGAACCGGTGCCGGGCCCCACCCAGTCGCGTGCCGAACCGCCGTAGAGCGCATAGTTGATCGCCGCGGCGATCGTCGTGTTGCCGATGCCCATTTCGCCGATGCAGAGCAGATCGGTGCCGCCGGCGATCGCCTCCATGCCGAAGGCCATGGTGGCGGCGCAATCGCGCTCGGAAAGTGCGGCCTCTTCGGTGATGTCGCCGGTGGGATAATCGAGCGCCAGATCGAAGACCTTTAGCCCGAGATCATAAGCGACGCAGATCTGGTTGATCGCAGCGCCCCCGGCGGCGAAGTTCTCGACCATCTGCTGTGTCACCGCCGGCGGAAAGGGCGTGATGCCCTGCCTGGTGACACCGTGATTGCCGGCAAAGATTGCCACCAGCGGCCGGTTGACGGCAGGTGTGCGGCCGGTCCAGGCGGCAAGCCAGAAGGCGATTTCCTCGAGCCGCCCGAGCGCGCCTGGCGGCTTGGTCAGCTGCGCGTCGCGTTCGCGCGCGGCCACCAGCGCCCGGGCATCCGGCCCCGGCAGGTCACGAAGCAGAGTACGGAAATCGTCGAACGGCAGGCCTGAAACGCTCATCTGTGCGGTTTTCCTATGAATCCGGTATTCTTGTCTTTTCCACGCAAATCAGCTTCCTTGCGGGTGGCAACTCTCTTAAAGCGGGCGGACGAGGCGAACAACTCCAAAAGCGCCGCCGCGACCATAAGCCGAGACCACAAGCCGAAACCTCCGGCAGAACGAAGCAGAATGAAGATCAAGGACTATGCGGTCGACACCGCCCGCGCCGTCGCCTTTCTCAGCCGCATTCCGATGCCGCAATCGCTGTTCAAAGGCTATGACGGCAGGCTCGGCCGGCTGGTGCGCGCATTTCCCTTTGCCGGCATCGTCATCGGCGTCGTTCCCGCGCTCGCCCTCCTGCTGCTTTTGGGGCTCGGCGCCGATCCGCTGATGGCCGCCCTGATCGCGCTTTCCGTCCAGGTCCTTATCACCGGCGCACTGCACGAGGACGGCCTGGCAGACACGGCCGATGGCATCGGTGGCGGCAAGAGCCGCGAGCAGAGCCTCGTCATCATGAAGGACAGCCGGATCGGCACCTATGGCGCGATAGCGCTGATCCTCTCCTTCGCGATCCGCGCAGCCGCCCTTGCCGCTATCGCCCGCCATTCCTCGCCGTTTGCCGCCGCCCTTGCCATTCCCGCCATCGCGGCTCTCAGCCGCGGCGCCATCGCCTGGCACTGGCAGCGGCTGCCGCCGGCCAAGGCCGATGGCGTAGCTGCCTCGACAGGCCAGCCGGACGAGGCGGCAATGCAGCTTGCGCTCGCCGCAGCCGGCCTCGTCGCGGCCGTTCTGATCTGGCCTGCCTTCGGCCTGCAGCCGCTCGTCGCCAGCCTGCTCGCCACCGGCATCGCCGGGTTTGCCTTCACCACCTTCATCCGCCGCAAGCTTGCCGGCCACACCGGCGACACGCTGGGCGCGACGCAGCAGATTTGTGAAATCGCCACCCTTTGCGCCCTTGCCACGGCTCTTTGAAACTCCGATATATCGCTCATGCAAACACCCTGCATTCACGTCTGCTCCCTGGTTTCAGCCACCGGATTTTGCGCCGGATGCGGCCGGACTCTTCAGGAAATCGGCAGCTGGATGAGTTACTCCGACACCGAGCGAAGGCGGATCATGGCGCTGCTGCCGGCAAGGCTTGCAGGCGTTGCCGCCGCGTCAAACCACATGAAAACAACTCTCGCCGGGCCGGAGCGGTCTTTATGATCCGTCTCATCGTCTTCCTCGTCGTCATCGGCATCGGCCTTGCCGTGCTGATCGTCAACAATGACAGCGGCCGTATCCTCGGCCTGCAGAGCGATGATTTCGGCCGTGTCGTCTATCTCCTGCCGATCGCGCTGATGCTGTCGGCCGGCATCTGGGCGAGCCGGCGCAGCGTTGGCGAAACAATGCGCCAGATGATGATCTGGCTGGTCCTCATCCTGGCGCTCGCCACTGTCTATCTCTATCGCCAGGAAGCGCTCGGCGTCGGCAACCGGCTGCTGGCCGGCCTCGTTCCCGGCCACGCCGTCGTCGTCACGACAAGCGAGGGCGGCCAGGAGATCATCCTGCACAAGCTGCTGAACGGCCATTTCGAAGCCGATGTCGCGGTCAATGGCCAGACGATCGAGATGCTCGTCGATACCGGAGCCAGCATGGTGGCGCTGTCGCACGAAGATGCCGAGCGGATCGGCATCGACCTCTCCCGCCTCACCTATTCCATGACCGTCATGACCGCCAACGGCCGCGGCCGCGCGGCACCCGTCACACTCGACCAGGTGGCGATCGGCCCGATCGTCCGCAACAATGTCGCAGCCAGCGTCGCCGAGGACGGCCGGCTCGACCAGAGCCTGCTCGGCATGAGCTTCCTGGAAACCCTGGGCTCGCTGCAGATGCAGACTGACGAACTCCGCATGCGCGACTAATTGCGGCCCGCCGCTTTACGGCGGAGACCGGATCTGCCAGCTTGAGCGCAAGAACAACAAGACCACAAAGAGCAAAAAGAAACTCCTAGTCTGGTGGCACCGCATGTTCGACCGGCCTTTGCCCGCGGCGAGGTCTTGACCCATGGGTGCGACAGGAGTTTCGCGATGAGTTCACTCTGGCCGATCGTCATCGGCGGCATTCTGCCCGCCCTGTTCTGGGGCATCACCGCCATCTTTCAGAAGCAGAGCGCTGTAGCCGCCACCGGTTCTGCCGTCTATCTGATCGCCTTCGGCGCCGCCTGCGCGCTCGCCGGCCTGATCGCCGCACTCATCTGTCGCCCTGCCCCCTGGACCGCCGAAGGTCTCGGTTTTGCCGCCACATCAGGCGCCTGCTTTGCCGTCGGCACCGGCCTCATCAGCTTTGCGCTTTTCATTTATGGTGTCCCGGTCTCAAAACTCGCCCCGATCTGGAGCTGCAACGTCCTGGTGACGCTGGCAATCGGCGCCGTCTTTCTCGGCGAAGCCTCCGAGCTCGACACAATGAAGCTCGTCGCCGGCACCCTCCTCATCATCTCGGGCGCCCTGCTCGTCAGCAGCGCCTGACGGGAAACTGGCGCAATACGCAGCAGCGCAAGATGAGCAGTTCGCCGCCAAATGCTCCTGCATTGCAGCGCGTTCTGCTTTGTTGATATCCTGCGTCACAGCGCCTCTGCGCGCCGTACCGGAGCCCGACATGAACCCACGACAATTGCAGACATTCCTTGCGGTGATCCGGCACGAAAATCTCACGCGCGCCGCTGCCGAGGTCAATCTCGCTCAGTCGAGCCTCAGCGACCAGATACAGGCGCTGGAAGAGGAACTGGGCGCAGAACTCTTCCTCCGCTCCCGACAGGGCGTCGTCCCGACAGCCGCAGGCGCGGTCCTCAAGGCCTAAGCCGAAGAGATACTGGCGCTAAACGACGAGGCGAAGGCAGCCATCAGTGCTGCAGCCGGCAATGCCGAACATTCCGTCACCTTGGGTACGCTCGAGACCATCGCCGCCGAGCGGCTGGCGCCCTGGTTGTCACTCTTTCGTAAGAAGAACCCAGACGTCGGCCTCAAGATCAAGATCGGTAACAGCAACGAATTGCTGGCGCAACTGCAGCACGGCTCGATCGATGTCGCCTTCACCTTCGATCGCGGACAGCAGGATGAACGCTTCTTGACGCGCCGAATCTGCAGCGAACCGCTGGTGCTGATTGCCGGCGGCGATTCGCAAGCCCGGCCACCCGCAAGCCTCGCGGCACTGAGCACCGTAACCTTCGTCGCCACCGAAACCGGCTGCGTCTACCGTCACCTGTTCGACACTGCCTTTGCCGAAGCGCAGATTGCAGCACCATCAATCGTCACGGAAGCCGACAGCATCGCGACGATCATCCGACTCGTTGCATCCGGCACCGGTTATGGCCTCGTCCCGCGCCTTGCGGTCGGCCCGGCCGCAGCGCGGGGCGACGTCGTCGAACTGCCATGGCCGGGCAAACCACCCGCAGCCTCGCTGGTGATGATGTGGCGGCGCAGACGTGTGCAGCCGCCGGCGCTTACCCTCCTGCTGCAATCGGCAAGCCAAGAACTCTCGCCGCTCAGACCAGCCGATGCCCGCCTTCGACATGCAGGATAGTGCCGGTGGTAAATCCGTTGCCGATCAGGAAGCGGATCGCATCGGCAATATCATCGGGCCGTCCAACGCGTCCGGCCGGCAGGCGCTGCGCCATCGCATCAAGCGTCGCCTGCTTGGCGTCGCCGGCGACGAAGCTCCAGATCGGCGTATCCACCCATCCGGGCGACACCGCGTTGATCCGGATCGGCGCAAGCTCGATTGCCAGCGCTCTGACCAGGCCTTCCAGCGCCGCATTGACGGCTGCGACCACCGATCCACGCGCCGCCGGCCGGTAGGCCGCGACACCTGACGTATAGGTAATCGATCCTGAGGGCGGCAGACGGACGGCACCATATTTCGCCAGCAGCAGCGGCCCGTAGAACTTGCTTTCGACCACCCGTTGTGCCGCCGTTAGCTCGACCGAAGGCAGCAACTGATAGGAGCCTTCGATATCGGCCGCCGTGCTGACGATGTGATCGACCGGCCCGCTATTGCGGAAGAGCGCCGCGACCTCTTCCTCGCGCGATATATCGACGGCAACCGTCGCCAATCCAGGATGCTCGCCGAGATCGCGGCGAGCCGCCGTAAGCTTATCGTCGCTGCGTCCTGCGATCGTCACCGCCGCCCCTTCCCCGAGCAAACGCCTCGCCAGCGCCAGTCCCATTCCGGAACTGCCGCCAACAATAATGATCTTCGCGCCTTCGATCCTGATATCCGTCATCTGCCATCTCCTTCTCGGCTGATACAGCAGATGCTTCCGATCAGAGCGGAAGAAAAACGGAAGAAACCGATGGTGTCATCGGGTTTTCCGATGGCGCGTGTTCGGGCGATTGATCAGTTCCGCAGCCGGTAACCGGTCTTGAAGATTCCAGCCGAGCGTTCCCAGGCAGATCACCAGGAACACCGTGATCATCGCCAGGCTGATCGCCGGGTTGACGTCGGCGATCCCGTAAAAACTCCAGCGGAAGCCGCTGACGAGATAGAGCACCGGGTTGAGGTGGCTGACCGCCTGCCAGAAGGGCGGCAGCATACTGACCGAATAGAAGCTGCCACCAAGGAAGGTCAGCGGCGGCGGCGAAGCCTCCGAGCTTGACATAATGAAGCTCGCAGCCGGCATCCTCCTGATCATCTCCGGCGCTCTTCTCGTCAGCAGCGCCTGACGGGAAACGGGGCAATGCGCTCAGTACGAGATGAGGACTTCACCGATCCTCGGGCGTCGCCTTACAACCAGCAGAGTCGTGACACCAGAGTCAGCCTCACCGGACAAAATATCGACAGTAGCACGCCGACCGAAGAACTCGATCCGTGATCGCAAATTCTGGAAGGAACAAGGATTGGGCGAGCAATAGATGCTCAATTCACCATGCGTCTCTGAGCCCGGAAACACTGTAATTGCAAGATCAATGCCGAGATCGTCATGCTTGGCGAGACTGCATGCGTCGTCCGGAAGGCATGACACCTCGGCAGAGAAAGGCTCCTTCCCCTCCATCACCACGGCATAGGTAACCTTGATGGGATGGGCGGTCTCCTGCGACAGGCTTTGCTGCGGGATTAGACAATAGATCGAAGCGATTGCGACACATCCAAGCACATTGCTGCTGACCATCATCAGATTGCCCCATGACCGATGACGTCTTGCTGAGCAATCCTTCATGTTGAAATTGCGGCACTTCTTGAGGGCCGGATCAGTTGCGCAGCCGGTAACCGGTCTTGAAGATCCAGCCGAGCGTCCCCAGGCAGATCACCAGGAACACCGTGATCATCGCCAGGCTGATCGCCGGGTTGACGTCGGCAATCCCGTAAAAACTCCAGCGGAAGCCGCTGACGAGATAGAGCACGGGGTTGAGGTGGCTGACCGCCTGCCAGAAGGGCGGCAGCATGCTGACCGAATAGAAGCTGCCGCCAAGAAAGGTCAGCGGCGGCACGACCAGCATGGGAATGAGGTTCAACTGTTCGAAATTGCCGGCCCAGATGCCGATCATGAAGCCGAACAGGCTGAAGGTAATCGCCGTCAGCAGGAAGAAGAGGATCATCATGAAGGGATGCTCGATCCTGACGTCGACGAAGAGATTGGCTGTGAGGAGAATGATGAAGCCGATGAGCATCCCCTTGGTCGCCGCCGCCCCGACATAACCGAGCAGGATTTCGGTCATCGCCACCGGCGCCGAAAGCACCTCGTAGATCGTGCCGGTGAATTTGGGGAAATAGATGCCGAACGAGCCGTTGCTGATGCACTGGCCGAGCAGCGTCAGCATGATCAGGCCGGGCGTGATGAAAGCGCCGTAGGACACGCCCTCCACCTCCTGAATGCGTGAGCCGACTGCGGCGCCGAAGACGATGAAATAGAGCGAGGTCGAGATGACGGGCGAGATGACGCTCTGCAGCAGCGTGCGGCGCGTGCGCGCCATCTCGAAGAAATAGATCGATTTGACCGCTTCGACGTTCATTTGCCCGCTCCCACCAGCGCCACGAAGATATCTTCGAGCGAACTCTGCCGGGTCGACAGATCCTTGAAATGGATATTGTTCTCGCCGAGCCGCGTCAGCAGTGCCGCGATGCTCTCCTGCTCGTTGCCGGCGTCGAAATCATAGGTCAGCCGATTGCCGTCTGCTTCGAGCGTCAATCCGTTGCCGGCAAAACAATCCGGCAAGCGGCTCAGCGGTTCGGTAAGATCGAGAATGAGCTGCTTGCGGCCGAGCTTGGCCATCAGCGCCGCCTTGTCCTCGACAAGCAGCAATTGCCCGCCATTGATGACGCCGACGCGGTCGGCGATTTCCTCGGCCTCTTCGATATAATGGGTGGTCAGGATGATGGTGACGCCGGAGGCGCGAAGCTCTTCGACGACATGCCACATGTCTTTGCGCAGCGTCACGTCGACGCCGGCTGTGGGTTCGTCGAGGAAAAGGATATCCGGCTCATGCGACAGCGCCTTGGCGATCAGCACCCGCCGCTTCATCCCGCCGGAGAGCTGGCGCAGCATATTGTCCTTCTTGTCCCAGAGCGAGAGCGCGCGCAGCACCTTTTCGATATGGGCAGGATTGGCTTTCTTGCCGTGCAGGCCGCGCGAAAAACTCACGGTATTGAACACCGTCTCGAACTGGTCGGTGGTCAGTTCCTGCGGCACCAGCCCGATCATCCCGCGCGTAGCGCGGAAATCCTTCACGACGTCGTGGCCCGCGACCAACACCCGGCCGCCGCTCGGATTGGCGATGCCGCAGATGATCGAGATCAGCGTCGTCTTGCCCGCACCGTTCGGCCCAAGCAGCGCCAGGATCTCACCTTTTTCGACGTCGAGATTGATGCCCTTCAGCGCCTCGAACCCGTTGGCGTAGGTCTTGGTGAGGTTCTGAACGGAAATAATGGGGGCCATGCGGTACTCTTGAGAATTATCCAAGTATTTCACTCGCTATATAGTGCCTTGATGACGCTTTAACATCCTTAGGAACGTGAACAGTGCATTCGCGCCTTGCTAACACCGTTGACGGCGAGGGCGGCGCGCTGACGCGGAAGGGCCCGCTAACGCGGGCGGGTTAGCCGGCATTCGATCTTTGCGAAAAGCCGCCCCCCGCTGAAAAGAAAGACCGCCGCCGGTTTCGGATGTCATCATCCGGTGATCTTAATGCCCGATAAGAAAGCCGAGGCCAGCACCGGCATCCGCCCCGCCGCCCACCCCTTTGCGGAGCCGTCACCGGGTGTTCTCGTTGCGCCCCTTTTTTGCTGCCTCGGCATGTAGTGAAAGTTATTGTTCAGTCACGAAGTGCTTGGAACCGGCTAGTATCCCCTGTCCAGCCGCGTTCGTCTTTAGCCGGCCTTGCGCCGGCTTTCTTTTTGTGTCCTGGGGTTGAGGCACGGATTGGACACCTGCAATGGAGTGGCCGCCCTCGCCCTTCGAGGCCCCTGCGGGGCACCTCAGGATGAGGCTGGAGAGAGGGCATCGGATGGTCAAGCGCCCCCTCACAATTCGTCATAAACAAACCAGTCGAAATCAGCTGTCTTCGCCCGACCCGATGTATCGAAAGCAAACACGCCCGCAAAAGCGCCGGTGAAGGAGCCGTGTTCACCGCGTCCGCCTTCGTCGGAAATCACGCCGGCGTCGAGGATCGGGCCGATCGGCTGCCAGGCGCCCTTGCCTTCGGTCTGCCAGAAGAATTGTAGGTCGTTCTCGCGGATTTCCATGGCGAGCTGGACACGGCCCTCGCTGGCAATCGGAACCCCGCCTTCGGCGGGAAAGCTGAGGCGTCCGTTGGGATAGTCGCCATTGCAGGAGAGGATGGTGACGCAGCGGCCGAGTGTTTCGTGCAGCGTCACGGCAACAGCGTGGAATTTGTGGCGGTTGTAATAATGTGTCAACCCGGCAACCTGCTGATAGGTGTCGGGCGCGAATTCGACCACGGTCTCGGCGCGGAAACTGTGATGCTCCTGTCGGCGGGCAACCAGCGACTGCTCGAACCAGGAGCCGATGCTCTCACGCGCAATCAGACGCAAATGGCCGGGACGATCCGTCAGGTTGAAGATGCGCGCAGGCTCCGGCGTGCGCAGCCACTGGAAATCCGCCGGCAGTGTGCCGCCGTCGAAGTTGTATTCGCTGCGCATCGGCTTTTCCACCGGCACCGCGCCAAAAAGGCCCGGCACGTCGACATCAGGTACGCTGGTGCCATTTTCGAGATAAAGCCAGCCGTCGCCGCGCCAGACGCATTTCTGCAAGGAGGTCTCGCGTCCCAGCGTGCAGCGCCGTTTCGGCGGCAGCGGCCGGCCACAAAGATGGGTGTGATAGGCCTGGCCATCTGGTGTCTCGACATATTGGCCGTGCCCTGCCCTCTGCAGTATCGCGCCCGGATGATCCTTGGAGGTGATGAGGTGCATGTTCGGATGCATCTCATAGGGGCCTTCGATGCTGCGAGAGCGCGCCATGGTGACGGCGTGGTCGTAGCCGGTGCCGCCCTCGGCCGTGGTCAGATAATACCAGCCGTCGCGCTTGAAGAGATGCGGCCCTTCGACCAGGCCGAGCGGACTGCCGGCGAAGATGTTCTTGATCGGGCCTTTCAGCGCCTTCGTTGCGGGGTCCCATTCCTGCAGCAGGATGCCGTCGAAGGCCGGCGATTTCGGCGAGCCGCCGAAGCTCTCGGTGCGGTGGTTCCACTGCATGTTGACGAACCACTTGCGGCCGTCGTCGTCGTGGAACAGCGAAGGATCGAAGCCCGAGGAATTGACATAGACGGGCTCGGACCATTCGCCCTCGATCGAAGGTGAAGTCACGATGTAATTATGCGCATCCTTGAAATTGCCGTCGAAGCGCTTGACGTCGGTATAGACCAGCCAGAATTGCCCGTCGGCATAGGACAGGCACGGCGCCCAGATGCCGCAGCTATCGGGATTGCCGCGCATATCGAGCTGCGATCTCCGCTCCAGCGGCCGGCGCACCAGCGTCCAGTCCACCAGGTCGCGCGAATGATGGATCTGCACGCCGGGATACCATTCGAAGGTCGACGTGGCGATGTAATAATCCGCGCCGACGCGGCATATCGACGGATCGGGATTGAACCCCGGCAGGATGGGATTGCGGATCATGGAAGCGGCCTCCTCCGAGTGGTGGTGCGATTTGCTGTACGTACATCAGATCATAGCAGAAAAGAGCCCGGAAGGCTTTCCTCCGGGCCTGGATGTGATTATGCGCGTTCGGCCGACTTGGCCCAGAGGTTGATGTCGGCCTCGCGGGCGTAGACATCGATCTCAGCAAGCTCCTCGGCCGAAAATTCAAGATTATCCAGCGCCTTGACGCAATCGATAATCTGCGACGAGCGGCTGGCGCCGATCAGCGCCGAGGTCACGCGGCCGCCGCGCAGCACCCAGGCGATCGCCATCTGCGCCAGCGTCTGGCCGCGCTTTTCGGCGATCCCGTTGAGCTTGCGGATATTGTCGATGATCGAAGGGCGGATGAAATCGCGCTTGAGGAAGTGGTTCTGCGCCGCGCGGCTGTCTTCGGGAATGCCGCCGAGATATTTCGTCGACAGCATGCCCTGGGCAAGTGGCGAGAATACGATCGAGCCCATGCCGATCTCATCAAGCGTATCGAGCAGCTTGTCATCCTCGACCCAGCGGTTGAGCATGGAATAGCTCGGCTGGTGGATCAGGCACGGCGTGCCCAAGTCCTTGAGGATCTTTGCGGCTTCACGCGAGCGCTGCGAATTGTACGAGGAGATGCCGACATAGAGCGCCCGGCCGGAGCGGACGATATGGTCAAGCGCGCCGCAGGTCTCTTCCAGCGGCGTTTCCGGATCGAAACGATGCGAATAAAAGATGTCGACATAGTCGAGGCCCATGCGCTTCAGGCTCTGGTCGCAGGAGGCGATCAGATATTTGCGACTGCCCCATTCGCCATAGGGTCCCGGCCACATGTCGTAGCCGGCTTTCGAAGAGATGATCAGCTCGTCGCGGAGCCCTGAAAATTCGGTGCGTAGAATCTCGCCGAAGGCGGTCTCGGCGCTGCCGGGCGGCGGGCCGTAATTGTTGGCGAGATCGAAATGGGTGATGCCAAGGTCGAAGGCCGTGCGGCACATGTCGATCTTGCGGTCGTGCGGCGTGTCACCGCCGAAATTGTGCCAGAGGCCGAGGGAGACGGCCGGCAGCTTCAAGCCGGAACGACCCGTGCGATTATATTTCATTTTCGAATAACGGTATGCGGCCGGTTGCCAGCTCATCTGAATAACTCCTTCAAAGTATCTCTATGATCGTCATGCTCGGCCTTGTGCCGAGCATCTGCCACGCTGCTTGCGGATCCTCGGACCAAGCCCAGGCATGACAGAGCTATTGGAACAAGCGCGCTGAAACGGCAAGCGAACGCGCGAGTTCTTTCAAGAGTGCCTGCGATCAATCGATACCGAGCATTCGCCGCCTGGTTTGCAGATCCTCGGCACAAGGCCGAGGATGACGTTCGGAGGGCGTACCTGGCGATCCGCAGACCCCAGGCGTACCCTATCACTTCAACAGCGCCTGCGCCTCTTCGATACCCAGCGCCGCCGGCTGCGTGCAGGTCGTCGTCAGCTCGATGAAACGGCCCTCCTCGCCCGACTTCAGGATCGAGGTCATGACGTCGACGCCGTGCAGCGTGCGGTCGAGCGAGCAGCGCGCGTCGCGGCCTTCGATCAGCGCCATCGCCATGTCGGCAAGGCCGGCGGTGCGGTAGTTGGCGCGCGATCCGTTCGGGCTTTCCTGGTTAATCTTGCCGAACGGATGGTCCCAGGCCTCGAGCGGCTTGATGTCCTTGTCGCGGCCGCTTGCCTCGACGGTGCCGCCGAAGAAGTTCGGATCCGGCACATAGAGCGAGCCGTCGGTGCCGTAGAGCTCCATATTGGCATGGCGATGCGACCACACGTCCCAGCTCGCCGCCAGCGTCACCGTGGCGCCGTTGACGAATTCAAGCAGCGCCTGGATCGTCGTCGGTGTCTTGACCGGGATGACTTCGCCGTGACGCGGTTGGCTGGTGATGGTGCGGGTCGGCGATGCCATCGAGGTGATGGCGCCGACGCGCTTCACCGGGCCGATCAGATTGATCAGGTTGGCGACGTAATAGGGGCCGAGATCGAGGATCGGGCCGCCGCCCGGCAGGAAGAAGAAATCCGGGTTCGGATGCCACATCTCCATGCCGGGGCTCATGACGTAGCAGGCGCCCGAAGTCACCCGGCCAATGCCGCCGTCGTCGATGAACTTGCGGGCGAGCTGATGGGCTCCGCCGAGGAAAGTGTCGGGCGCGCAGCCGACGGCAAGGCTCTTCGCCTTGGCGATGCGGCGAAGCTCCTCGCCCTGCTCCAGCGAAAGCACCAGCGGTTTTTCCGAATAGACATGTTTGCCGGCCTCGAGGATCGCCTTCGACACCGGAAAATGCGCGTCCGGGATCGTCAGGTTGACGACGACGTCGATCTCGTCATTGGCGAGAAGCGCCTCGATCGTCTGTGCCTTGACGCCATATTCCTTGGCGCGGGCCTCGGCCGCCTGCACGTTGATATCCGCGCAGGCCAGCACCTTCAGCCCCTTGAAGAGCGGTGCGAGCGAGAAGTAGGTGGTGGAGATGTTGCCGCATCCGATGATGCCGACGCCAAGTTCCCTGGTCATGATGTGCCTCAATAAGTCTGGAAGGATGCAATCGAGCGGCTGATGTTGCGGTCGATATCTTTGGGATTGTCGTGTTCGACGACGAAGTGCTTCGCCTTGGTGGCGCGCAGCGCCGCAATCAGCTTGGCCCACTCGACCTTGCCGTGGCCGACATCGGCCCAGCCGTCCTCATCCGTCGCTTCGCCGGCCGGGGCGATGTCCTTGACGTGCACGGCGGTGATGCGCGGTCCGAGCTTCTCGACCCAGGCGAAGGGATCGGCGCCGCCACGGATGACCCAGGCGATGTCGGCTTCCCAGGAAATGTCGGGGGCGCCTTCGAAGATGCGCTCGATCGGCAGCGAGCCGTCAGCCAGCTTGACGAATTCGAAATCGTGATTGTGCCAGCCGAATTCGTAGCCGGCATCCTTGTAGGGCTTGGCGATCTTCTGCAGACGCTTGCCGAAGGCGAGCCAACCGGCGGCATCGGAGGGGCGCTGATCAGCTGCCAGATGCGGCGCATAGATCGAATCCATGCCGAGAATCTCCGCGATGTTGAGCGACTTCTGCACTTCCTTCTCCAGGAAATCGGGGCTGAAATGGCCACTCGCCATGACCAGGCCATTCTTGTCGAGCTCGGCGCGAAGGCTGTTCAGGCCGGCATCGTCGAGATCGGCATAGATGCCGCCGAAGCCCTCGACTTCGGCATAACCAGCTTTTCCGAGCTTTTCGAAAATCACAGAATAGGGCTGGAAGTTGCGGGCGCTGTAGAGCTGGTAGCTGAGTTTCGTCATCATGGTCTCCTTGGGCCTCGTGCCCATTCTTGGAAGGATCAATCCGCCGATTGGCAGGAATGCAGGTCGTAGAAGCGGAATTCCGGCAATCTGCCTCGTTCGAGCTGTTGTGCCGGGGTGAAGGTGATGCGGCGGCTCTCGCCTGATGCAAGGTCGAAGGCGTTGTCGGAATATTTGCCGTCCGTCTCGCTCTCGATCATCACGAAGAGCGCAAGTCCCCCGGCGGTGACGTTGATGTCGACGGCGCCGCTCGCCTCGACATATTCGTGGGTAACGGTCAGACCCGAGGGCTCCAGCTCCAGCGCCTTATAGGTGCCGCTGACATAGTGCCCCTCGCCGCCCATGCCGTTCGACGCGGTGAACTGCCAGGCCAGCAGCGTACCCTCGGCAATTTCGGAGACATCGATCGTCGCAGCCGTGACCGCCGCATCCGGCGAACATACGGCCTGCACGTCTTTCAAGTGCTTCCGCTCGCCCTTCATCGTCAGGATCGAGATCGAAAGATCGGCGCTGACATCGGCCAACGTGTCGTTGACAAACGAGAAGCGGATCGTCTTGCCGTCGTCGGAAGGAATGGCGGCGACCGCCACCGGCTGGAAGAAGCGCTTGACGAGGTAGTGCATCGCCTTCCAGCGGCCGCCGTAGTCGAGGCTCGACCAGGAGGCGACCGGCCAGGTGTCATTGAGCTGCCAGTAGATCGTGCCCATGCAATGGGGTTTGAGCGACCGCCAGTATTCCACAGCGGTCTTGATCGCCAGCCCCTGCTGGATCTGGGAGAGATAGACGAAGTTCGGGAAATCCTTGGGGAAGCGGAAATAGCGGAACATCGTGCCGGCGATGCGCTCATTGCCGCCGGCATTCTTCTGGTGCAGCTCCATGACCGGGGAAGCGACGTTCATGTCCTTTTCCTCGGCATAGGTCCTGATGACGGGAAGCGAGGTATAGGACTGGAAGCCGAACTCCGAGCAGAAGCGCGGGCGCACCGAACGGTAATTGTCGAACGACTTGTTCTCGTGCCAGACCGACCAGTAATGCATGTCGCCGGAGCCGTCGGCATGCCAGGCGTCGCCGAAATCGAGATAGCCGGACGCCGGGCTAGACGGCCACCAGAGCGCGCCGGGCAGCGCCTTTTTCACCGCCTGCTCGATGGTGCGGTTGAGGCGATCATAGGAAACGAGATAGCGGTCGCGGTCCTTCCGCGATTCCTCGAACCAGGTCAGCGCCCCCACCAACTCGTTGTCGCCGCACCAGAGCGCGATCGAGGGATGCGAGGAAAGCCGGCGCACCTGGTAATCGACCTCGATCGTCACATTCTCGAGGAAGTCCTCGGTCGAGGGATAGAGGTTGCAGGCGAACATGAAGTCCTGCCAGACCATCAGGCCCAGCCGGTCGCAGAGATCATAGAAATGATCCTGCTCATAGAAGCCGCCGCCCCAGACGCGGATCATGTTCATGTTGGCGGCCTTGGCCGATTGCAGCAGATCCTCGGTCTTCTCGGGCGAAGACAGCGAATAGAGCGCGTCGGCCGGGATCCAGTTGGCGCCACGGCAGAAGATCTCGCGGCCGTTAACCTTGAAGGCAAAACGGCTGCCAGCCGCGTCCGGCGTGGTGACCAGCTCGATGGTGCGCAGGCCGATCTGCTTGATCACGTCATCCGTCGGCGTTTCGACGGAAAGCCTGTAGAACGCCTGCTCGCCGCTGCCGGAGGGCCACCAGAGACGCGGATTGTCGATATGGAAGAGATGGTGGACATCCGTCTCGCCCTTGACGCCGACATCGAGACGCACGCGCTCGCCGTCGAGATCGAAATAGACCTGGGCGATGCCGGCATGCTTGGCAAACAGGCTCGCCGTCACCATGAGGTCGACCGAGCCGTCGTTATTGTGGGTCTGGCGGGTGACGACGTGTTCGATGCGCGCCGTCTCCAGCTTACGCAGCGCGATCGTGCCGTAGAGACCGAGCGGCGCAATGGCGATGTTCCAGTCCCAGCCGAAATGGCATTGCGGCTTGCGCAGCATGTTGCCGTCGGGGATCGGCGAATTGCCGGTGCTGTAGGGAATGTAGAAGGGCTGCTGCTTCTGCCGCGCGGCGCCGACGGCGACATTGGAGGCAAAGACGATGCGGATCGAGTTGTCGCCTGGTTTCAGCATGCTCGACACGTCGGGCCGGTAGCGGCGGAAACTGTTGTCGGCTTCGAGCGCCAGGAAGCCGTTGACGTAGACGCTGGCGACCGTGTCGAGATAGTCGATATCGAGATACCAGTCGCCCTCGACCTCCTGCAGCGTGAAGCTGCGCTCCACCGCCCATTCGCGCTGGGCGACCCACTGCACCTTCTCCTCGTTGCGGCCGAAATAGGGATCTGGGATCAGCTTTGCGCGGTGGAGCGCGGTGTGCACGTCACCCGGCAGCGCGATGACGCTCTTGATCTCGCCATCAACGGAGGTGAGCTGCCACGAACCGCAAAGGTCGATGTCGGAGGGGGTCGATTGTTGCGTCACGTTGTCATTTCCGAATTATGATTCTGAAAAGGACGGCGTTTGGTTGCCGTCCGAATGTCCAACCCCAAGCGCCTGCTCCGTGAACGGGCTCCTTCCGCCCGCCCCACTCTCCGTCATCCTCGGGCTTGACCCGAGGATCCAAACCGCTTCCACCAGCAGCGAGCATAGATCCACGGGTCAAGTCCGCGGATGACGGAGGGTGGGTTAGCGCTCTCGCCAAACTCGCTCTAAAGACGCAACTCGCTCTCGGCATCGAACACCGAGGCGACCGTCATGTCGAAGCTGAGCTTCACCTTGGCGCCGACATTGAAGCGGCGCGCGCCGTTGACACGTACCGACATCGTATGACCGGCATGTTTCAGCCACAGAAGATTGTCCGCGCCCATCGGCTCCTCGATATCGACGGTGGCGTCATGTTCTTCGCCGCCTGTGTTTTCGTTGACCTTGATGTGCTCGGGGCGAACGCCGAGCACCACCTTGCGGCCGGGCTGCAGCGTCTCGGAGGCGTCGTAGCCGGCGAGCGAGAAATTGACGCCGTTGGCTGTAAACGCGATGCCGTCGCCCACTTTCGTCAATTCGCCGTGCAGGAAATTCATCGACGGCGAGCCGATGAAGCCGGCGACGAAGAGATTGCGCGGCCGGTTGTAGATCGTCGTCGGGTCGTCGAGCTGCTGGATGATGCCGCTCTTCATGATGGCGATGCGGTCGGCGAGCGTCAGTGCCTCGATCTGGTCGTGGGTGACGTAGATCATCGTATTCTCAAGCGACTGGTGCAGGCGCTTGATCTCGACGCGCAGCTCCGAGCGAAGCTTGGCGTCGAGGTTGGACAACGGCTCGTCGAACAAGAAGACATCAACATCGCGCACCAGTGCCCGGCCGATCGCCACACGCTGGCGCTGGCCGCCGGAAAGCTCGGCCGGCTTGCGCTTCAGAAGCGGCTGGATCTGCAGGATCTCGGCCGCACGCGCCACGCGCTTGTCGATCTCGGCCTGCGGCACCTTGGCGACGCGAAGGCCGAAGGAGAGGTTCTTTTCAACAGTCATCTGCGGATAGAGCGCATAGGACTGGAACACCATGCCGATGCCGCGGTCCTTCGGCTCTTCCCAGGTAACGTTCTTGCCCTTGATGAAGATCTGCCCTTCCGAGGCGTCGAGCAGGCCGGCGATGCAATTCAGCAAGGTCGACTTGCCGCAGCCGGACGAGCCGAGCAGCACGAGGAATTCGCCGTCGTTGATGTCGAGGTTCAGATCCTTCAGCACGCTGACCGCGCCGAAGTTCAGCGACAGATCCTTGATGGAGACGCTCGCATTGGAGACACTGGAATTCATGTTCATGTGATCACCCCTTCACTGCGCCGGCGGCGATGCCGCGGACGAAAAGCCGCCCGGAGACGAAATAAACGATCAACGGCACCAGGCCGGTCAGGATCGTTGCTGCCATGTTGACGTTGTATTCCTTCACGCCCTGAACGGAATTGACGATGTTGTTGAGCTGCACGGTCATCGGATAGGTATCCGGCCGGGTGAAGACCACGCCGAACAGGAAGTCGTTCCAGATGCCGGTCACCTGCAGGATCATCGCCACAACGAAGATCGGCAGCGACATCGGCAGCATGATCCTCAGGAAGATCTGCCAGAAGCCCGCCCCGTCGACGCGCGCCGCCTTGAACAGTTCCTCCGGCAGCGACACGAAGTAGTTGCGGAAGAGCAGCGTCAGGATCGGCATGCCGAAGATCGAATGGACGATGACGAGGCCGGTCAGCGTACCGTAGATGCCGATTTCGCGCAGGATGATGACGATCGGATAGATCATCACCTGATAGGGAATGAACGCCCCGATGATCAGGATCGAGAAGAAAAGCTCGGATCCCTTGAAGCGCCAGTTTGCCAGCGCATAACCGTTCACCGAAGCAATCGCGATCGAGATGATGACCGACGGCACGGTGATGCGCACCGAATTCCAGAAACCGCGCGACAGGCCATCGCAATTGAGCCCGGTGCAGGCCTGCGCCCAGGCTTTCACCCACGGTTCGAAGGTGATCTCCATCGGCGGCGAAAAGATGTTGCCGAGACGGATTTCCGGCATGCCCTTCAGCGAAGTCACCACCATCACATAGAGCGGCAACAGATAGTAGAGCGCTGCGATGATAAGCGTGCCGTAGAGCATGATGTTGCGCGCCGACACCGCCGGGCGCGGCCTGGGGCCGCTGGGGCCTTCGGCGAGTTTAGGCGCGACGGCGTCGATGCCGGCGGCAGTGGTGTTGAGAGTTCCTACATCAGCCACGCTTGCGCCCTCCACCGAATTCCAGATAGGCCCACGGAACGACAATGATCGCGACTGTGACGAGCATCATGGTCGAGGCGGCAAAGCCCTGCCCCAGGTTCTGCGCCTGGAACATGTAGTCGTAGACATATTTCGCCGGCACTTCCGAGGAGATGCCCGGTCCGCCCGATGTCTGCGCGACCACGAGGTCGTAGACCTTGACGATGCCGGAGGCGATGATGACGATCGTCGTGATGAAGACCGGCCGCATCATCGGGATGACGATGAAGAGATAGGTCCTCCACATCGGAATGCCGTCCACGCGTGCCGCTTTCCAGATGTCCTCGTCGATCCCACGCAGGCCGGCAAGCATCAGGCACATGACGAGACCCGTTCCCTGCCACAGCGCCGCGATCAGAATGCCGTAGATGACGATTTCAGGCGTATAGAGCGGATTGAAGGTGAAACTCGTCCACCCGATCGAGCGCACCACTGCCTGAATGCCGAAATCGGGATTCAGAACCCATTGCCAGACGAGGCCTGTCACGATGAAGGACAGCGCGAAGGGATAGAGAAAGATGGTGCGGAAGGTGTTTTCGAAACGGATCTTCTGGTCCATCAGCGCGGCGAGCATGAAACCGATGACCAGGCTGAAGATCAGCGAGAGGATGCCATAGACAGCCAGATTCTCGATCGCCGTCACCCAGCGGGGTGCCGCCCAGAGGCGCTGGTATTGATCGAAACCGACAAAGCTCAACCGCGGAAGGAGCTTGGAATTGGTGAAAGAATAAAAGATCGTCCAAAACGTGCCGCCGACAAAGATCACCAGCGCCGTCAGGATCATCGGGATGGACGCAATCTTGGCATTCAGATTGCGCAGCAACTTGTTTGGCCGGCCTGCTCGCGCTTGACCCGTCATGAATACTCCTCCTCAAATCGCAACTGCGACCTGTGACGAAACGGCAGGCGCCGCCTGTCGTCCCCACGTCCGAAATCTGCTGAAGATACCGGAGAGACCTCGCTGCCGCCCGGACGACCAAAATCGTCCGGCCGGCAGCGAATCTACCGATCAGTCAGCCGAAGCGATGATCCCGGCGAAACGCTTCTGAGCGTCTTCCGGCGTCATCGACGGATTGGCGAAGAATTCGGAGAAGAGATCTTCCTTCTGCTTCTGGCTGTCGGCCGAAAGCAGCTGGTCGGTGCCTTGGATCACGTTGCCCTTGGCCAGGATGTCGAGACCCTTCTTCATGCAGTCATTGGCGGCGGCGAGATCGACGTCGCCGCGAACCGGCAGTGAGCCCTTCTTCAGGTTGAAAGCAACCTGGGTCTTGGGATCGAGCAGGGTCTTGGCAAGCACAGCCTGCGCCTTGGACTTCTCTTCGTCCTTCAGCAACGGGAAGTAGAAGGCGTCGCCGCCAGTCGAGATGATCTCGTTCACGCCGAGGCCCGGCAGGCAGGTATAGTCGGTACCAGCCTTCTGACCGGCGAGCGCGAACTCACCCTGCGCCCAATCACCCATGATCTGGCCGCCGGCCTTGCCCGTGATGACAAGGTTGGTCGCTTGGTTCCAATCCTGGACGTTGCTGCCCTTGGACATTTTACGAGCATCGTCGGCCGCCTTGAACACCTTGGCGATCTCGGGACCGGCGGCAACTTCCGCATCCTTGTCCTTGAAGACCTTGTTGAAGGTATCCTTTCCGGCGACCGCGACCATCAGCACGTCGAAGGCGCCTGTCGCCTGCCACGGCTGACCGCCGACGGCGAGCGGAATGATGCCGGCCTTTTCGAGAGCCGGAGCGGCAGCGACGAACTCGTCCCAGTTCTTCGGAACCTCGACGCCGGCCTTCTTGAAGGCGGCGTTCGAAAGCCACAGCCACTGCCAAGAGTGGATGTTGACGGGAGCGCAGTAGATCTTGCCGTCGATCGTGCAGGAATCGAGCAGGCTCGACGGACGAACGATGTCCTTCCAGTGCTCGGCGGTCGCCACGTCGGTCAGGTCGCGCATCAGGCCGGCCTGGACGAGTTCCTCGGCCTGGCGGCCATGGTTGAACTGGGTGGCGCCCATCGGGTCGCCGCCGGTAATGCGGCTGATCATGATCGGACGGGCCGTACCGCCGGAACCGGCGATAGCGCCGTCGACCCAGTGGTTGCCGGTGGCGTCGAATGCCTTTGCCAGCTCGGCGACAGCTGCGGATTCGCCACCCGATGTCCACCAGTGCGTGACTTCGAGATCGGTGGCATTGGCGGCGCTGAACGGAAGCGCGACCGAAGCGGCAAGCATGGCCGCCATTATACGGATTTTCATGAGTTCTCCTCCCTCACTGAAACGTTACCGGAAAAACTTAGATCAATCGATTTCCCCACGCAACTGCCCGCCGGAAAATTTTTCCGGATCAACTGGAATTACAGCTTCTGCCTGTTTTCAATCGAAGCGCCACACCCTCTTCACCGATAGTCGATCAGCTCTTTTCGCACGTGCGTTTCCGACATATACAATTGAATAAGTTCGATAATTTTTATTCATTAGCGTCACCGTCCATATTACCCCTTTCGCAGGTGCAGAAAAACGGGGGACGAATCGCCGACTCAACCTAAGCGCACAATGCCGCAATGCACACAAGAAAAAGCACTCGACATTTCTACTGTATCGTTACAGATTTGCCTTTCTTAGGGAGGCGCGATTTTGGCAGGCGGCGGGCTTACGGCGCTTGAAAAAGCCTCTATAAGCGACACCAATTCGCGCGAGGCAGGCCTACAGGGATGGAAAACAAGGGAAATTTCGAGCAAACGGCATCGGCGCCGGCGACGCGCGAGCGTCCGACATTGAAGACCATCGCCTTCATGACCGGCCTTGGTGTCACGACGGTGTCGCGCGCGCTGAAAGATGCGCCCGACATCGGGGCGGAAACCAAGGAGCGGGTGCGCATGGTGGCCCGCCAGCTCGGCTACCAGCCGAACAGAGCGGGCGTGCGCCTGCGCACCGGCAAGACCAATGTCATCGCCCTCGTCCTCAGCATTGACGAGGAGATCATGGGCTTCTCGAGCCAGATGGTCTTCGGCATCTCCGAGGTCCTGTCCGGCACGCCCTATCATATCGTCATCACGCCGCATTCCCACAGCAAGGACCCGATGCTGCCGGTGCGCTATATCCTCGATACCGGCTCGGCCGACGGCGTCATCATCTCGCGCATCGAGCCGGACGATCCGCGCGTGCGGCTCTTGAGCGAGCGCGGCATGCCCTTTGCCACACATGGGCGCACCGATGCGGGTCTGACGCACCCTTTCCACGATTTCGACAATGAGGCCTTCGCCCATCAGGCGGTGGAAAAGCTCGTCAAGCGCGGCCGCCGCCGCATCGCCCTGCTGCAGCCGCCGAGCAAGCTCACCTACTACGCCCATATCCGCATCGGCTTCCAGACCGGACTGCACGATTACGGCGCCGAGGAAGTGCCACTGCGCGTCAACACCGACGCCCCGCTCGCCGACATCCGCGACGTCGTCGAGGTGATGATGCGCTCGGCCAATGCGCCCGACGGCATCGTCTGTTCCGCCGGCAGCGCGGCCATCGCCGTCAATGCCGGCATCGAAGCCGCCGGCAAGGCGCTCGGCCGCGACCTCGACATGGTCTCCAAACAATCGGTGCCGATCCTCAACTGGATCCGCCCCGAGATTATCACCGCCCAGGAAGACGTGCGCCAGGCCGGCCGCGAAATGGCCAAAGCCGTCATCGCCCGCATCGACGGCATCGAACCGGAACTGCTGCAGAGCATCAGTCAGCCGACCTGGCCGGAAAGTGGGAGGTAGGCGATGGTGAGAAAGGACATAAGCGGGATGGCAATTGGCGAAGCGACGCCACCATTGAAAACACGTAGGATTAGCGCCCTACCCTTGAGCGCGGCCCCTCAACATCCCTCATCCTGAGGCCCGCAGCCGCAGGGCGGAGCCTCGAAGGACACGCCGCGACGCTGCTTCTTGCATCAACGTTGCCGCCACGCCGAGCACCCGCTCGCGCAATGGCTGGAACATACCCTGCCTTGGGATTCGCAAGAACACATCGGCTCGAAAAAGCCAAGATTGCCGGCCATTCCATGAGATGAGTCACGGGGGATATCGATAATGCAGCAGAGCGGCGTGCCCTATTTCAGCCAATGGGAAACACCCGGGATGACGCTGCCGGTGCTGGCCGAAGGATCACAGGCCTTGTTCGGCGACCCGCTCTGGCATCAATCGGGCGCCGCGACGATCGAGGAATATGCGCGCTGGGCAGTCAATGTCTGCGGCATGGCCTGCCTGAAGATGATCCTTGCCGCCCGCGGCGAGATCCATCCGACTTTCGAGCTTGCCCGCGCCTGCACGCGTTATGGCGGTTATGTCGTCAACGAGATCGACGCTTCGATCAAGGGGCTGATCTATGCACCCTTCGTCCGCTTCGTCGCCGACCATTTCGGGCTCGGCGCGGAGACGATGACCAATGTCGAGACATCGACCATTCCGGAGCTTTTGTCGAAGCGCCGCTTCTTCATCGCCTCGGTGCATTCGGCCATCCGCTGGCCGGAGCGCGAACCGCCGTCAAAGGGCGGGCATCTGGTGCTGGTGACGGCCGCCAGCGAGGAGGCGATCCGCTTCCACAATCCCTCCGGCCACGACGCGGCGAGCCAGGCTGATGTCACCCTGCCGCTTGCCGTCTTCGACCGCTTCTTTGCGGGTCGCGGCATTTCGGTAAGTGCCTGACCTTTTCAACACCAGATCGTTTCGGAGGCTTTCATGACCCCTTCCCCAAACAGGCTGCGCATTGCCGTGCTCTTCGGCGGCCGCTCGGCCGAGCACGACGTCTCCGTGCTCTCGGCAACCAATGTCATGGGAGCGCTCAAGCCCGAGAAATACGACGCCGTCCCCATCTTCATCACCAAAGAGGGACAATGGCTGCTGAGCAGTTTTGAGGACGGCGCGCTGGCGACACCTTCGTCAGGAACGGAAATCTGCCTCGTGCCGGGGGGACAGGGCCGGATGCTGGCGATGCCTGCCCATGGCGCACCGCATGAGCTGGCAAGGATCGACATCCTGTTTCCCGTGCTGCACGGCCCGCATGGCGAAGACGGCTCAGTGCAAGGCGTGGCGGAGGTGGCCCGCGTTCCGTTCGCCGGCTGCGGCATCCTCGGCTCGGCCGCAGCACTCGACAAGGACATCGCCAAACGCCTGCTGAGGGCCGCGGGCCTGCCGGTGGCGCGTGCGGTGACCGTCCACAAGGGTGCCGCCCCTTCGCTGGCAGCCCTCGAAGCCGAGCTCGGCCTGCCGCTGTTCATCAAGCCGGCGCGGCAAGGATCGTCGGTCGGCGTCGCCAAGGTCCATGCCAGCCAGGAATTCGCGCCCGCCCTTACTGAGGCCTTCCGCCATGATCGAATCCTGCTTGCCGAGGAATTCGTGCGCGGCCGCGAGATCGAATTCAGCGTGCTGGAAGATGCGGCGGGAGAACTCTTCGTCTCCCGGCCGGGCGAGATCGTGCCTGCGGAAAGTCACGGCTTCTACAGCTACGATGCCAAATATATCGACGAGAAGGGCGCGGCTCTGAAAGTCCCGGCCGAACTGCCGCAGGAGGTCGAGGCGGCCATGCGCGACGTAGCCGCCAGAGCCTTCCGGGCTGTCGGCTGCGACGGCATGGCCCGCGTCGACTTCTTCCTGACCGATGACATGCAGTTCCTCGTCAATGAAATCAACACCATCCCCGGCTTCACCGATATCAGCATGTATTCCAAGGCGATGGCGGCAAGCGGCGTTCCTTACAGCGACATCATCGACGGCCTCGTCGATCACGGCCTGGCGCGCGCCGGCCGAGCCGGCTGAGGGGGCGGCGCGTTTAGCGCCTCCTAAAAACGCACCACTGGAAGGATTGCCGGCCACCAGCGGGTGTTGCGTGGTCCTCGCGCCAGTCGCGCTGAAGCGTGAAGGCGGGCGAGAATTCTGCCGCAAGGGCGGCCGCGTCGTAACGCTGGACCGGCAAGCCACTGCACCGTTCCGGCCCATCCGGGGCGAAGGTCGCGATGATCACGAAACTGCCCGGCGCCGTGCCGATTTCGCGCGCACGACGATAAGCCAGCCGCTGCTCGGGCTCGGTGAGGAAGTGAAAGACGGCACGGTCATGCCACACATCGTAATGGCGATCGGGCTGCCATGCCGTGACGTCGGCAACCACCCAAGCAACCCGGCCGGCATCATTCTGCAGCCGCGCCTTGGCGACCTCGAGCGCCGGCGCGGCGATGTCGAGAACGGTGAGATCAGACCACCCGCGCTCGACAAGCCGGTCGACAAGGTTCGATGCGCCGCCGCCCACGTCGATCAGCGAGGTCGTGGCCGGCAGGTGCAGCTCGTCAAGCGCTCGCAAGGAAGGCCCTGGCGTCGGCTGATACCAACTGACGCTATCGGCAGCTTTCGTACGGTAGACATCGTCCCAGTGTTCCCGCGTCGCGCCCGTCATCCGATATCACCATCTCTTGCGAAGCCCGTTGTCTGGCCGATTGACATGTAGGAACTGAGACGCCTGCAACCAATCGCACGGCGCCACCGACCATGTTCTCTTTTCAGAAAGGCAGGTGACGGTAGACGAGATCCTTGGGATCACTTCGGGCCGCGGTGAGATCAAGGCGCGCACCCAGCCGTTCCGCAACGGCAACGGAAGCCGCATTGCCGGGAGCGATATAGCTGACGAGTGATGGTAGCTTCAGCGTCGCAAAGGCCCAGTCGCGCAACGCCGAGGCTGCTTCGGTGGCATAACCCTTGCCCTCATATTCCTCATAGACGAACCAACCGAGCTCCTTCTCAGGAAAGAGTGGTCCATGATTGATCCCCACCTGACCGACGCATTCGCCGGTTTCGCCGAGTTCGATCGTCAGTGCCCCGTGCCCGAAAAGCTGCCAGAGAGCGACTTCATGACAGAACATCCCCCACGCCGCGCGCAGATCAAACGGCCCGCCCATTCCGACCGATCGCGGCGACGCCATCAGCTGCGCATAGGCGGCGAAATCGTCGATCTCGGGCATGCGAAGCCTGAGACGCTGGGTTCGAATGGTCATCGCGCCCGTTTCGGACATACCGTCGCCTTCTCTGTCAGCTTGGGTTTGGAGTTTCGACCCTTGAAGGGAATATCCTAGCTTTCAAATGCCGGGGCGAATTGCAACGTCCCGCTTGGCGGGGATCCGCGAAAAACAATCCGCTGCACGAGCCGCGTATCGAGGTCGAGGTACTTCAGTTGCCCGTCACTGCTGAAACCGGCACGGCTATAGATGTCGGGATTGCCGATCAGGGCACATCCGCTGGCATCCTTTTCGTTCAGCAGTTCGAGACCCCTGGCAATCAGCGCCTTGCCGATCCCCTGCCGCTGTCTCTCCGGCTTCACCGATATCGGCCCCAGCCCGAACCAGCCATCATGCGCGCCGTCGATCGTAAAAGGTGAAAACGCGACATGCCCCAGCATCTCGCCGTCCTGCGCAGCGACCAGCGATATCGTTAGATCGCCGTTTTGGCGAAGTCTTCGGACAATCTCCGCTTCCGTCCCGTCGCTGTAAGGCATCGGCTTGAAGGCGGTCCAGGTCAGATCATGGATCGCGTCGATATCCTCCGGCGTTTCGTCTCGGATAAGCATCTCGGTCAATTCCTCGGCCACGTTGTCGCTTGCAAACAATGTCTTATTCCATTGAAGCGAAGTACCGCAGATCCCAAGCGAAGATTGCTGGTGATAGCATGAGGCAGCAACCACGAAAAAGCCCGGTACGACGGCCGGGCTCTTCCTTGATCTCTTGTCGGCTAACCTCAGAAGGTTGCCGCACCGCTGCCCCAGGGGCCGTGGTGGAAATCCTTGCCATCCAGGCGGTCGAAGCCGTGGGCGCCGAAGAAGTCGCGCTGTGCCTGGATGAGGTTGGCCGTTCCCCTGCCCTGGCGATAGGCATCGAAATAGGTGAGCGCCGAGGTCAGCGCCGGCACCGGCAGGCCGGCCGAAATCGCAGCAGCGACGACGCGGCGAAGCGCCGGGATCGATTCCTTGACCATTTCCGAGAAGGCCGGCGTGACGATCAGGTTCGCGGCATCGGGGGCCTTGGTGAAGGCCGAGGTGATCTCGTCGAGGAACTGCGAGCGGATGATGCAGCCGGCGCGCCAGATACGGGCGATCGTCGGCATCGGCAGCGACCAGTTGAACTCGCGCGAGGCTTCCGCCATCACCGCGAAGCCCTGCGCATAGGCGCCGATCTTGGCGGCGAACAGCGCCAGCTCCAGATCCTTGTTGAGCTCGGGACCGTAGGCGATCGGGAAGGACACAGCCTGGGTGCCGAAGATCTTTTCGGCGGCTTCGCGCTGCGACTTCATCGAGGAAAGGCTGCGGGCAGCGACCGCGGCTTCGATCGCCGTTGCCGGAATGCCCATGTTCTGCGCCTCGATCGCCGACCATTTGCCGGTGCCCTTCTGGCCCGCTTTGTCGAGAATCATATCGACCATCGGACCGCCGGAGACGGGGTCGTTGGCGGCAAGCACCTTCTCGGAGATCTCGATCAGGTAGGAGTTCAGCCGGCCCTTGTTCCACTCGCCGAAGATGCCGGAGATGTCGGAGGCACTCTTGCCGAGGCCGTCACGCAGGATGCCGTAGATTTCGGCGATCATCTGCATATCGGCATATTCGATGCCGTTATGAATGGTCTTGACGAAATGGCCGGCACCGTCATTGCCGAGCCAGGCGACGCAGGGCTCGTCATTGTAGCGGGCGGCAATCGAGGTCAGCACCTTCTCGACCCGCTTCCAGGATTCCTCGGTGCCGCCGACCATGATCGACGGGCCGTGACGTGCACCTTCCTCGCCGCCGGAAACACCCATGCCGATGAAGGTCAGATCGGTATTCTTCAGGCGGTCGAAGCGGGCGACGGTGTCGCGGAAATTGGCGTTGCCGGCATCGATCATGATGTCGCCCTTGGAAAGATGCGGACGCAGCGCCTCCATCTGCTGGTCGACGGCATCGCCCGCCTTGATCATGATGATGATCGGGCGCGGCGGCCGGATCGCATCGACAAATTCTTCGATGGTCTTGCAAGGAATGATCTGCTTCTTCAGATCGCCGGCGCTCTCGTAGAATTCGTCGGTTTTCTCCGGCGTGCGGTTGAACACCGCGATTTTATTGCCTTTCTCCGCGATGTTGAGCGCCAGGTTGGAGCCCATGACCGCAAGGCCGATCAGTCCGATTTCTGCCTTTTCCACGACAAACCTCCGATGTGTCATTTGGACCGGTGTTGTGGCACTGTCTCGGTCAAACGGCAAGTCTGCCAAGGGTCTAATCGGTTCGCAAAAGTCAATGAAATGAGGCTTGCAACGCCGACTTGTCCGACAACTGGCCGGCGGCAAGCTGATCGGCGGACAGCAGGTTTTTGCGCGACCTGCCCTCAACGCCCTATCTGATGGTATCATCGGCGTTTCGGGAGATATCGCATTGGCATCGGAAAGACGGAAAGATACGGCACTGCTGGCGGCCCGCGCCGGCCGCTACCGCGAGTATGCGCCACCGCCGCCGCTCAGACGCCATTTCAGCCGGCTCTGGTCGCATGCGCTGCATGACGGACCGCCGGCAATGGTGGCGATCGTGCCGGACGGCTATTGCGACCTCCTCTTGATCGGCGGCCGGCTGGTCGTCGCCGGTCCCGACAGGACGGCGGCCTTTCCCGTTCTCCGACCCGGCACGATCGTCATCGGCGCACGTTTTGCGCCTGGGGCCGCGGCACCCTGGCTGAAGACACCGCTCTCGGCGCTGGTCGGCTGTTCGGTACCGCTCGGCGACATCGGCCGGAAGGACACGGCGGAATTCGAGGCGCGGCTTGGTGATTGTCCCGATCCTTCGACAGCCATGGCGCTGTTTGGCCGCCTGCTCGAGGCCGCCGGCGATGAGGAAGAACCCGCCCGCGACGCCGCCATGATCTTCGCCGCCGCCGATAGCGGTCACCAGGCGTCCGGTCTGCTCGATCGGCTTGGCATGAGCGAAAGGCAACTGCGCCGCCGCTGCCACCACCATTTCGGCTATGGCGCCAAGACGTTGGAACGCATCCGCCGGTTTCAGCGTTTCCTCGACCTCTGCCGCAGGTCGGACGTGATGCCGCTTGCCCGGCTTGCACTCGAAGCGGGCTTTGCCGACCAGCCCCACATGACGCGCGAGGTCGGCGAACTGTCGACACTGACGCCCGCCGTCATTCTCGGCCAGCTCGGCCAACTCGACCAGTTCAGCAAGTGAGAAAGGCCGGGCTGACCGTTTTGTTCAAGACGCTGCCGGCCGGTCTGTTATTCTGACGAAACCAAATGCAAGGACCTGCAAGCCATGCCGACAATGTCCGCGAAAATCATCCACCTGTCGATCGAGCGCGACTGGCGCGACGTCTATGATTTCGCCGGCAAGCCGGAGAATATGCCGCTCTGGGCCTCCGGCCTCGCAACCGGCCTCGAGCCTCACGGTGCCGATTGGATCGCCCACGGCGCTCTTGGCAGCGTCAAGGTGAGCTTCGTGCCGACCAATGAATTCGGCGTGATCGACCATACGGTGACGATCGAATCCGGTCTCAGGGTCTATAATGCGCTGCGCATCGTGCCGAACGGCGATGGCTGCGAGGTCATGTTCACGCTGTTGCGCCTGCCCGGCATGACCGATGCGCAGTTTGCCGCCGATGCCGCCCATGTCGAGAAGGATCTCGCCATGCTGAAAGCCCTGATGGAGAGATAGATGGCCGATAAATCAGAAAACCACGATCGCCGCATCGATTATGTCGAATTCAACGTCGCCGACATCGCCGCCGCCAAAGCCTTTTACGGCTCGGCCTTCGGCTGGCGTTTCACCGATTACGGCCCGAACTATTGCGAATTCGACGATGGCCGGCTGAAGGGCGGTTTCACCGATTTCGGCCCCGTGCGGCCGGGCGGCCCGCTTGTCGTCGTCTATGCCAAGGATCTGGAAGAGGTGCTGACCTCGGTCGAAAGGGCCGGCGGCACGATCTGCCGGCCGATTACCGATTTTCCCGGCGGTCGCCGCTTCCACTTCCTCGACCGCGACGGTTACGAACTGGCCGTCTGGGCGACCGCCTGAGGGCAAAGTCGATGATCAGGCAGCCGCAGGCAGGCATCGGATCAGCCAGCCTGCGGCTGCCGATCGATATCTCCCATGACGATCAGCGCGCCGATCACCGTGCCGCCGGCGTCGCGCAGCGGTGACATGCGACAGCGCACCTGCCGCGATCCGGCGTTGCCGGCCGAGCGCTCATAGGTGTAGTCGATCTGGCCGCCGGCAAAACAGGTGTCGAGCTTGTGCTTGGCGCATTCGGCAAACCGCTCCTCGCCGATGAATTCGGAAAGATGACGGCCGATCAGTTCCATCGGCTTTCTGTCGAGATGGGCGCTGTTGGCGGGATTGGAATAGAGGTAGCGATAATCCCTTGTCAGCACCGCCACCCGATCCGGCATGCTGTCAAGGATCACCGCGTTGAGGAACTGGCCGTTATCGGTATCCGGGACATAGGCCGCCGGCGGCTCGATGCGCGCATCCTGCGGCGAAGGCACGCGCCAGTCCGGCCCATGTGTCCCGAAATAACGGTCGAGCAGGAAGGAAAGCACCGTCGTGTGGTCGGTGACGCTGGCGCTGTCGTCGGCGTCCTGGCCGATCAGATGCGTCACAAACTGCAGTTGCATGTAGACTTCGAGCAGATTGACCGCCCGGTGGGCGAGGATGGCCTCGACCAGTGGCTCGACATGGCGGTCGAGCGCCGTGACGCGCTGATCGTCGCCGAGGCGTATGGCGTCCTCGATTTGCGTACAACGCAAGGAAAAAGCTCGAAAAAGCTCCAACAAGACGCCTCCAACTCCCATTGTCCCAAGAGACGAGTCCGAAACCTGACCTGGCTACACCTCTAAAATGCGCCCTGCAGTAGACATTATTCGCGCCTTAGTGGTGACGGGTAACATGAAGTGTTCCCGGTTTCAATCCGACAGGACCTGCCGCTTTTCACCGCTGATAAATGAGGGTGGACCTTTTTCATTTGGAACAGGTTCCAGATTCCAGCCCCGACGCGACTCCCTTTCTAAGGCGCGAGCGTCTGCTTGATTTGCCAGCGATCGTGATACCAGAGCCACTGTTCCGGATATTCCCGCACCCAGCTTTCCACCTTGTCGTTGAGTAGCTGGGCGGCCGCCGGCAGGTCGAGATTGCCCTTGGCGTCGCGCGGCATATCCAGCCGCGGCTCGATTTCCAGCCGGTAGCGATTTCCGGGCAGCCGGATGCAGCGCGCCGGATAGACCTCGCAATCGAACTGGCGCACCAGCTTCGGCAGCAGCGGATTGGTCTTGACCTCGCGTCCGAAGAAGGTGCCCTTCAGCCCCTTGCGGAATTTCTGGTCGACGAGCACGCCCACGCCCTGGCCTGCTTCCAGCTGCCGGGCGAGCGCGAAGGAGGAGCCGGCATGCGAGGGCACCAGCTTGCCCATGCGCACGCTCCTGAAGTCGAACACCTTCTTGGCGACATAAGGATTGTTCGGCGGCCGGAAGAGCACGGTCACATGAAGCCCGAAGGCAGCGCCGGCCACCGGCAACAGTTCGAAGTTGGCGGTATGGCCGGTGAAAACGATGAAGGGCCGCGGATTGTCACGCAGGTCGAGAAAGACAGGGATGCCCGACACCTCCACCCTGCCCGGCTCCAACTTTTCGGGATCGAAATCGAACAACTGGTCGAGGAAGACATATTCGGCGGCCAGCCGACCCATATTGCCCCAGCTGCCGAGTGCGATCTCCTCGATCTCAGCCTCGCTCTTCTCGGGGAAGGCGTTGCGCAGATTGGTCAGCATCAGCCTGTGGCGGCGGGTCCGCCGGCCGAGGCGGCGCATCAGCCTGTCGGCGAAGCGGATCGCGCCATCGGCCGGAAATAGCTTCAGCACATTCAGGAAACCGAACATTACCTGGGCCACCAGCCATTGCTGGAAATTCCTCAGCGCCAGAACGATTCGGGTGATGAAGAGCTTCACGCGGTCAATCCATCTTCAGGATGATCTTGCCGAAGATCTGGCGCGATTCCATCCGTTCCAATGCCCGGTCGATATCGCTGAAGCTGACCTCGGTGTCGATGACGGGATGGACGAGTCCACGGCCCATTTTCTGCATCGCATCCGCCATGTTCTCCATGCGGCAGCCGAAGGAGCCGAAGAGCTTCAATTGCTGCTGAAACAGCATCATCAGGTTCATCTCGGTGGAAACACCCGAGGTCGACCCGCAGGTGACGAGCCGCCCGCCGCGCTTCATGCAGAGCATCGAGCCGGCCCAGGTATCCTTGCCGACATGTTCGAAGACGACGTCGACACCCTTCTTCTTGGTGAGCTTGCGCACCACGCCCTCGAAGCGTTCGGTGCGGTAGTTGATGACGTGATCGGCGCCGAGCGCCTTGGCCTTTTCGATCTTGTCGTCGGATCCGACCGTAGTGATGACGGTGCAGCCGATCTTCTTGGCAAGCTGGATCGCCGCCGTTCCGATGCCGGAGCCGCCGGCATGGACGAGGATCGTCTCGCCGGGCTCGAGCTTGGCATTGTCGAACAGCATGTGCTCGACGGTGCCGAAGGTAACGGGCGCAAGCGCCGCGCCGATCGCGTCGACGCCGGGAGGGGCCGGTACTAACAGACGCGAGGGAAGGTTGACCTTCTCCTGCGCAAAGCCATCGAGATGGAAGCCGTGCACGCCGGAAACATGTTCGCAGAGATTGTCGCGGCCTTCGCGGCAGGGACGGCAGAGGCCGCAGGTGCGCGCGCCGTAAATGGAGACGAGCTGGCCCGGCAGCACGTTGGCGACGCCCGGCCCGATCGCCTCGACGACGCCAGAAGCTTCCGCACCGATGACCAGCGGCATCTTGCGCTTGGCAAAAGCCATGCCGCGCCAGCCCCAGACGTCGATATGATTGAGCGCCACCGCCTTGACACGCAACGTCACCTCGCCGGCGGCAGGCGCGTCCGGTTCCGGCAGGTCGGTGATCTCAAGTTTGCGGTCATCGATCAGTTGCAAAGCGCGCATGGCAAAATCCCTCGCCTTCAAGACGGTCTTCTTGTTTTGAAATTGTCGCGAACCGCTTAAGCCGGTTCGAGCGCCATGACAAGGCTGGCATTCTGCCCGCCGAAGCCGAAGGAGTTGGAAAGCACGGCTGAAACCTGAGCTTCCCGCTTCTTGTTCGGCACGACATCCAGAACGATCGACGGATCGGGGTTGTTATAGTTGATGGTCGGCGGCAGCGTCCCGGTCAGCATCGTCTGCAGCGAGAAAACCGCCTCGACGGCGCCGGCCGCCGTCAGCGTGTGGCCGATCATCGACTTGTTCGACGAGACCGGAATGCCGACCAGCTTCTCACCGAAGACGGCTGACATCGAACCATATTCCATCTTGTCGTTCTCAGGCGTCGAGGTGCCGTGGGCATTGATATAGCCGATATCGCCCTCGCTCATGCCGGCATCGGCGAGCGCTGCGCGGATCGTCGCAATCGCCGGGCCGCCGTCAGGCGACGACCGGGTGCGGTGGAAGCTATCGGCCTTGTCGCCGGCGCCCTTCATGATGCCGAGCACCTTGGCGCCGCGGGCAACCGCTGATTCCAGCGATTCCAGCACCAGCGTCGCCGCGCCTTCGGCGATGACGAAGCCGTCGCGATCCTTGCTGAACGGCTTGGAGGCCTTGGTCGGCGGATCGTTCTGGGTCGAAAGCGCAGACAGCAGCGAGAAGCGGATCAGCGCTTCGGCGCTCAGCGAGCCGTCGGTCGCAACCGTCAGCGCCCGGGTCGTACGGCCCTGGCGGATTGCCTCGATGCCGAGCTGGATCGCCGTGACGCCCGAAGCGCAGGCGGTCGACAGCGTCACGGGAAGGCCGCGGGTGCCGAACCGGTCGGCAAGGCGCTCGGAAATAGCGCCGAACAGTGCTGCCTCATGGAACGCCGGGTCCGGCCGCTGGCGCAGCGCCGTCAGGAAGCGCTCATAGGCATCCCCCGGATGATCGGATGCCGGCGAACGGTCGGCAAGCTCGAAACGCGCGCTCCATTCCGGCTCGATCGGCGGGGCGGCGAGGAACAGCGGGCCGTTGAAATCGCCGGAAAGGCCGGCATCGGCCAGCGCCTCGATCGTCGTTTCGCGGGCGAAGGCATAGGAACGCTCGACGGCGTTCGGCGCCGGAATGCCGATGAAATCGACCGTGCCGGCAATGCGCGTCGACAGTCCCTCGGTCGGGAAGCGGTTGATCTCGTGGATGCCCGACGTTCCGGAGGTCAGGGCCGACCAGTTGTCGCTGAGGCCCTGGCCGAGCGAGGTGATGATGCCCATGCCTGTGACGGCAACGATCGGACGGCCGAGATGATCCCTGTAAGCGGAAGCTGTCATGTCCTTACTCCTCACGCATCTGCGGAAAGAACGGCAACGCCCTCGCCGCGCTGGTGGCCGACCGTGGTCACGATGGCGGCAGTGGCGCCTGCCCGCATCGGCGCCTCATGGGCGGCATCGAAGGGCGGAACCTTGGCCTTGCCGTCGACGGCAAGGGCTGCGAGCGCCAGACCCAGCGTGAACTGCGTCTCGATCGTATGGCCGGTGACGCCGCCGAAGCCGCGGATTGCAACGTCGGGCAATTGATGTTCGAGCACCGCCCGCTCGCGGGCGGCAAGATCGTGCATGCCGGTCGAACCGGAAAAGATCGCCGTGCTCTCGGCGGCAAGGCCGGCGGCCGGCGCCAGGAGGCGCTCCAGCCGGACTTCGAAATTACCGGCATTGCGATTGCCGCGGTCGCCCTCGACGGCGTCGATGACGGCATAGATATGGGCGCCGCGGGCTCTAGCATGCTGGCGCGATTCGAGCACCAGGAAGGCGCCTGCCGAACCGGTGATCATGCCGCCGCCGTCGCTGGGTCTGCGCGACCAGAGCGGCACCCAGTCGCCGCGCGCATGGGCGCCGATCGCCTCTGTGAGCAGGATCATGTCGGGCCGCTCGGCCGCAAAGGCGCCGCCAACCAGCGCATGCGAGGATTCGCCGGATTTGATGCGGTAGAAGGCGGTCTCGACGGCCGAAATGCCAGCCGCTTCTTCACCCATGAAGGTGCGTGACGAGCCGGTGACCTTGTGCACGATCGAAATATTGCCGGCGAGCAGGTTGGAAAGCTGGGCGAGAAACAGCGTCGGCCTGAGTTCGGTCGTCAGCTTCTCGTTCAAAAGCAGCTCGCGGTCATTGCGCTTCAGCGCCTCGTCGACGATCAGCGTATCGACATTGATGTCGCGCTCGCCGCCGCCGGCCGCCACAATCATGTCCATCGTGCCGCAGGCTTCGATATCGTCCTTGAAACCGGCATCGTCGAGTGCCAAGCCGGCGGCGAAGACGCCGATGCGCTGCCAGTTCTCCATCTGGCGCTGGTCGCCGCGCTTGGCGATCTGCTGCGACCAGTCGATCTCCGGCAGCGGATGCACCGGATAGGGCTTGAACTTCTCGGTCTCGACGATCGCCTTGGGCGCGCTTGCGGCCGAAAGCAGCGCGATATGCGCATCCTTGCCGACGCCCTGACAGGTGACGATGCCGATGCCCGAGATGACGACGTCGTTTGCAGCCTTGCTCATCCAATCACTCCCTGAGCCGCGATCGCTTCCAAAAGCCCGATCTCGCCGGCACGTTTCTTCACGATATCGCCGAGCGGCACCTCGGAAAACGGCATAGTGCGAAGCTTCAGCTGCGCATCGCAGACCTTCTTGCCGCCGCTGGTGATTTTAGCCTTGGTGACCGCAAAACCCGAACCATCGTGCTCGAGCACCGCCTCGATGTCGAGCACGGCTTCCGGTTCGACGAAGGTGCGCATCTTGGCGCCGTCGACCGTCATCAGGAAGGGCATGGCGGCGAAATTGGTGACGGCGAGCACCAGCATGCCGGAGGCCTGCGCCATGGTCTCGATCAGGAGCACGCCGGGAACCAGCGGCATGCCGGGAAAATGGCCCTCGAAGACGGGGCTCTTGGCCGGCACGACGGATCGCGCCTTGAGCGTGCCCTTCTTCAGGTCCACCGCTTCGACGCGGTCAATCATCTGGAAATATTCCAGCAGCATTCGGATCCTCCGGCCCGACAGGCCAGATCCGCCCGCCGGTGACGCCTGAAGCGCGTCGCACTTCAGGTCTTTGTTCTTGTACATGCCGTTGTCCCAAAACCGCTGCACACATTTGGGCGGCGTGCACTAGTTAGGAACGAAACCGCCCGGCCGCCATATCAAGGGCGGCAGGGCGTTCAAATAGAGACTATTATATCGCTCAGGCCTTGGCTGCTTTGAGCTCGTCGATCTTGGCGCAGAGGTTCTTCAGCACGAAATATTCTTCGGTGGAAACCTTGCCCTCGTTGACTTCCTGCGTCCACTTTTCGAGCGGAATCTTGATGCCGAATTCCTTGTCGATCGCAAAGACGATATCGAGGAAATCGAGACTGTCGATACCGAGGTCGTCGATCGTATGGCTCTCCGGCGTGATCGTCGCGCGGTCGATCTCGCTGGTTTCTGCAATAATGTCGGCAACTTTATCGAATGTAGCGGTCACGCGCTGTACCTCATGAAATGACGATTTAAACCTCCTCATAGGCAAATCCATTTCAAAAGCCAATGCTTTCGTCCGGGCGTTGCGGCAATTTGCCGGCCGGGTGTTGCCTAAACAGCAATGGAATGCAGGCCTTTGCCATCATCGGGGCTACAGGCGATGCCGGTGCCGGAAGCCCGCTGCGCCAGCGGAGCGACCAAACCGTCCGAATCAAAACCGCGTGCGGCCTTCCCCTCTCGCAAACGCCTCCCCGCAGGAACCGCAGGCACCGACAGTTGATCTGGATCAAATCGCGATCCCGGCAAAATTGATAATGATCAAACGGCGCGGGAAGAAATCGGGATAGCCGAACCCGCGATCGCGGCGTAATCGTCGGGGAGATGCCCGGCATGCTGGTCATGCCCGGCATGGCCGGGGGGCATCAGGATTTCGAAGGGATCACGGTATGGACGTCGCACATGGTGAGGTTCTCGAGCTTGGCATCCCCGTCGCCTGCCGGTCCTGCCAGGCGCGGCAGGGCGTCGTCTGCGGCGCCTTGTCGAGCAGCCAGCTGCGTGAACTCGGCCGCCACTCGCTGCGCCGCAAGGTCGATGCCGGCTGCGAGATCGTCGCCCAAGGGTCGGAAAGCTCTTTCTATTCGAACATCATGCGCGGCGTGGTGAAGCTCTGCAAGGTGATGCCAGACGGGCGCCAGCAGATCGTCGGCCTGCAATTCGCCCCCGATTTCATCGGCAGGCCTTTCGTGCGCGAAAGCACGCTGTCGGCCGAGGCTGCGACCGATGCCGAAATCTGCGTCTTCCCCCGCAACCTGCTCGACCGCATGATATCGGAGACGCCGGAGCTGCAGCGCAGTCTGCACGATCAGGCGCTGAAGGAGCTGGATGCCGCGCGCGAATGGATGCTGACGCTCGGCCGGCGCACTGCCGAGGAAAAGGTCGCAAGCCTGCTCCACCTCATCGCCACCCATGCCGAGCCGCAAAGGGCAACAAGCGCCGCCTTCGACCTGCCGCTGTCACGCGCCGAGATCGCCGACTTTCTCGGGCTGACGATCGAAACCGTCAGCCGCCAGATGACCAGGCTGCGCAAGAGCGGCGTCATCCGCATCGAGAATTTCCGACATATCATCGTCCCCGACATGCATGAGCTGGAAAAGAAGATCAGCACGTAAACGGGAGCGCCTATCCGGAGTTGGCGCGGCACTAACCTTGCGATTAGCACGGCGCATAACCTTGCGGTTAGCGCGGGTTAGCGCGTAATGACCACGCGGGTATTGGCAAGACCGGCTTGGCGCGCCAGCGAGAAGAACTGGGCTGCATTGTCGGGATGCAAGCGGACGCAGCCGTGCGAAGCAGGCCGGCCCAGGCGCTTCAGGTCGTAGGTGGCGTGAACGGCATAACCGCCGTTGAAGAACACCGCATAGGGCATTGGTGCATTGTCGTATTTCCGCGAACGATGATCGCGCGACAGCCACTTGGCGCTCCATGAACCCGTCGGCGTGACATAGCCGTCGCGCGCAGTCGAAACCTTCCAGCGATACTTCACCCAACCGTTCTCGGTGACGGTCATTGTCTGCTTGCCGATGCTGATATTGGCAACCAGGGTTGCGGCTTGAGCGGCAACCGGAGAAAACTGCAGCAATAAACTTGCGGCCGCAGCCGCCAAAATCGTCTTCATGATAACCCCTCTTCGCACCCGCGCAGTTTTAACTGCGCCCTCACGACAGAGAGACTAGGGAAATACTTTCTATTTAGCTTTAACCCGAATGGTAATCACAATTTTAACAGGTTTAAGCCGAAAACGGCACCGCAAGACAGCGGCCGCCTCACTGCAGCTTGCGTGCCGCCGAAGGCTGCTTGAGCTGCTGGTAGGCCTTGTTCATCTTCTGGCGGATCGAGGCCATGGTGCCGAGATTATGACCGCAGGCGGCACAGGTGATGATGTCGGTCTCGCGGATCTCGGCACGCTCGAACTTCATCTTGGTGCTTTTGCACTTCGGGCACGGTAGTTCAACCTGGACTGTCATTGCTCTGCTTCCGGACTGATGGAGGTATGAGGCGGTCGGAATAAACGTTTGAGTGAGGGCTGTCTACCGGGGAGCGTGGGTGCGCCGTGGGATACCCTTTCTGCCCCGCCGGGCAGAGAGGGCATTCTCACGGGCGCTACAGAAAACACAAGAACAACCCGAACGTAACACCGGCGAGCACCATGCAGCTCGCATTAAACACCGACACGCCGTCGTCGATATCGCCTGCGGTTGCCACGTCCCGGCCGGCATCGTTGATCATCGGCTCGGTTACGATGACACCGCCGTAGATGCGGGGGCCGGCGAGCTGGACGTTAAGAGCACCGGCCATCGCCGCCTCCGGCCGGCCGGAATTCGGCGAACGGTGCAGGCCACCATCGCGCATCCCCACCCGGATCGCCTCGCGGCAGGGGCTGATGCCCCGCCGGATCCAGGCGCCGGCGGCAATCAGCAGGATGGAGAGCCGGGCGGCCGGCCAGTTGGCGATATCGTCGAGCCGGGCGGCCGCCCATCCGAAATCGATGTATTTTTCCGACCTGTGGCCGATCATCGAATCCGCCGTGTTCAACATTTTGTAGGCAATCAGTCCCGGCAGGCCGAAGACGGCATACCAGAGCGCCGGGGCCACCACGCCGTCGGAGAAGTTTTCGGCAAGGCTTTCGATCGCCGCGCGGCAGACGGCCGGCTCGTCCAGCGTCTCCGGATCGCGCCCGACGATGCGCGAAACAGCGGCTCGCCCGCCGGCAAGCCCGTGGTCGCGCAGAGCGGTAGCGACGGCCGCGACATGATCGGCAAGGCTCTTCTGCGCCAGGAAGATCGCCACAAGACCGGCCTCCAGCACGATGCCGGCAAGGCCGAAGAGCGCGAAGAACCGGTCGAACACGAAGCCTGCGGCGATCGACAGAAGCAGCAGCGTCAGGATCGCGGCAACGCCGTTCATCCGGCGTTGGGAGCCCGTCAGGCTTGAGGGATTGAGCTGTTGGTCGGCATAGGAGATCGCCGCGCCGAAGATGACGACGGGATGCGGCACCCGCGACCACAGCCATTGCGGATCGCCGGCGATCCGGTCGAGCAGCAGCGCCAGAAGCAGCACGAGAAGGTTTTCGTCGATCGTCATCGCTCAAATCCCTGAAGGGCTTCGCCAAGCCGCCTGTCCGCCGCCGGATCGGGCGTCAGCCCGAAACGCAGCCACTCCGGCGCATAATCGAAATTGCGGACGAGAATATGATGGCGGCACAGATGCGTGTAAATGTCGTTCGCCCTTGTATCGGCGACAAGGGTGAAGAGCGCCGTCCCTCCTGCTATTCGCAACCCGGCACCCTCCAGCGCCGCATGCAGGCCGGCGCAACGTTCATCGATGCGGCTGCCTATAGTCGAAGCGTCCGAACGCAGCAGCGAGGCGGCAATCGACAGCGCCGGGCCGGATACCGCCCAAGGGCCTAGCCAATCCTCGAAACGTGCGAGGATATCCTCCCGTGCAAGAGCAAAGCCGAGCCGCAGGCCGGCAAGCCCGAAAAACTTGCCGAAGGACCGGAAGATGATCAGGTTGGAAAGCTGCTGCGCACGGCTCGCGAGGCTGAGCCACTGATCAGTATCGCCGAAGGCCTCGTCGACGACGAGAAGCCCGCCTGCTGCCTTCATCCTGTCATGCAAGGCAACCAGCGTTTCAACCGGCCAGGCGCGTCCATCGGGATTGTTCGGATTGACGACGACCGCAAGCCGATGCCCAGCTCCAATCGAGGCGACATCATTGACCGCATCAACGGCAAAACCCGCCGCAGTGAAGGCGCGCGCATATTCGCCATAGGTCGGCGACACCACGGCGACCTTGTCGTCCGCCACGGCGACCCGTTCGTCCGTCACGGCAACTTGCCTGCCCTGTCGAAGCAGGCGCGGCAGCAACTGGATCACCGATTGCGTGCCGGGCACCGGCAACGGCAGGATCTCGCCGGTGCCATAATGATCACGCGCAGCTACCCTTGCCTCATCGACGAGATCGCGGTCCGGCAAGCGGTGCCAGGCCCTTGCCGGAATGTCAGGCAGGGCGACGGGGCACGGATTGATGCCTGTGGAAAGATCGAGCCAGTCTTCCGGCCTGCCGCCGAAGGCCGCGGCAGCGGCGGTGATGCCGCCGCCATGGGCGATCGGTGCGCTCATGTGGCCGCTCCGGCCAGATCGATCAGATGCATGTAGGAGCCCGCCACCTGGTCGCGCCTCAGCCCGACAGCACCGAGATCGGTTCCGAGTGCATCCTGCGCCGCAAACAGCCGCTTTCCCTCACCCTCGGAAACGACAGTGGAATAGTGGAATTCATGCGCCGTCATCGTCCGTGCGAAGAAAGCGCCGTCGAGGGGCGTCACACGGCGATAGCCGAGATGGCGCCGGCGCTCGGCATAGCTGGTGACGACGGGCAGTAGGCCGAGCATTTCGTAGCGCTTCCCCCCAGCATCGATCACCCCATCGCCGAGCACCATGTAGCCGCCGCACTCGCCATAGATCCTGACGTCGCGTGCTGCCGCATCGAGCATGCCGGCGCGGAAATTCTGCGCCTCGGCTAACCGTCCGGCATGCAGCTCGGGATAGCCGCCGGGCAGATAGATCGCATCGGCGTCACCTGCCGGCGCCTCGTCCGCAAGCGGCGAGAAAAAGGAGATCGCAGCACCCCGACGCCGCCAGCCGAGCAGCATGTGCTCATAGGAAAAGGCAAAGGCGACATCGCGTGCCACCGCGATACGGGCGCCCAGCGGCATCAGCCGGTCGATATTGGCGGACGATGGCCGATTGAGCCCCTGCCTGGCAATGCGCAGCAGGAATTCGAAATTACACTCCTCGGAGACGGCATCCGCCGCGTGATCGATAAAGCTTTCAAGGGTCGCATGTTCACCGGCCTGGACAAGACCGAGATGACGCTCCGGCAGGGAAAGCGCCTTGTCGCTGCCGATCACGGCGACAACAGGCATGCGGATAGATTCAAGGGCCTGACGCAGCATCGCCTCGTGCCGTTCGCTACCGACCTTGTTGAGGATGACGCCGGCAACGCGGACATCGGCGCGGAAACCGGCAAAGCCGGCAACCAGCGGCGCCACCGACTGCGACATGCGCGAGGCATCGACGACGAGCACCACGGACAGGCCGAGCTGGGCGGCAAGATCGGCCGCCGTTCCTCTTCCGTCTGCCGCTCCGTCGAAAAGCCCCATCATCGCCTCGATGACGAGGATGCGGTCGCCGGAGCGGTGAAGAGCTGAGTTGGCCGAGATCAGTTCGGGGCGCATCGCCCAAGGGTCGAAATTCAGGCACGGCGCGCCGCTTGCGGCCGCATGAAAGGCCGGGTCGATGTAGTCAGGACCTGCCTTGCCGGGCGCGACCGCGATGCCGCGCCGGCGAAGCGCCCTGAGCAATCCGAGCGTCACCGTCGTCTTGCCGGCGCCGGAGGACGGCGCTGCGATCAGGAGGCCACTCATATCAGCACCTTGCCGGACCGGCAGAATGGATCGGGCAGCAAGCGCCGTCCGCCGAGCGCGCCGAGCCAATCGAGCGAGGCCCGGAGCTTCACCACCTCGCCGACAACGACCACCGCCGGCGGTTCCAGCCCGGAGGCGGCGACCGCCTCGGTCGCCTCCCCGAGCGTCGTCTCCAGCACCTGCTGCCGGCCGGTGGCGGCATTGCAGACGAAGGCGACGGGTTCGGATGGCGACCGGCCGGCGGCGATCAGATTGGCGCTGATCTCGGCGATATGTTTCATCGCCATATACATGACGATAACAGGCGAGCCGCGGCCGATCGCATCCCAGTTGATCCTGTCGGGCACGATGCCGGAGGAATCATGACCTGTGAGGAAGGTGACGGCGTGGTTGATGTCACGATGCGTCACCGGGATGCCGGCATAGGCAAGTCCGCCGATGCCGGCGGTGATGCCCGGCACGATGCGGAAGGGGATGTTGTGCTCGGCCAGCGTCAGCGCCTCTTCGCCGCCACGGCCGAAGACGAAGGGATCGCCGCCTTTCAGCCGCAGCACCCGCTTGCCGGCCCGCGCCAACTCCACCAGCCGCAGCGAAATATCCCGCTGCTTGGCCGAGGGCTTGCCGCCGCGTTTCCCGGCATATTCCAACTCGGCACCGCGATGCGCGAGCTTCAGGCATTCCTCATTGACCAGCGCATCGTGGACGATCACATCCGCCTCGGCGAGCCCCTTGGCGGCAAGCAGCGTCATCAGCCCGGGATCACCCGGACCGGCTCCGACGAGCCAGACGCTGCCCGGCTCCAGTGCCGGAAGATGGGAGAATGCGGCATCGATCATCCTGCTGATCTAGGCCCAGCAAGGGGCAAGGTCAACGCCGCGCCCGTCACCTCACTGGAAGTTGCTAAGATTGCTATGACTCACTTCACGAAGAGGCGGATTCGATTTGGCAATAAACCCGCCCAACAATATGAATACATTATAATATCATCACAAAGGCCAGCCGCGGCGCAGCCGGCCTTCCAGGCCGTCAAGCGGCAAGCAGCGTGTTGCGAATGAGGTCGAGGACCTTCTCCGATTCGATGCCGGTGCAGACGATCTGGCTCGGCAGACCATCCCAGTCACCGGGCGGGAAACGGCGGCTATCCGGCTTGACGACCGTCTGCCCATCGGCGATGCCACCGCAGACGACGCGCACTGCGCCCGTGATCGTGGTAAACAGCTCGGGCGCCACGACATAGACCGAGGCGCAGCTGTCATGCACCATCATGCCGTCCTCGACCGCATGCTTGTAGAAATCGATGTAGGACTGCGACAGTGCGTCGAGCAGCTTCACCGCCCCGTCTCCGCTGGCCGCCATCTCGCCGAGATAGCGGCGGCTCATCGTCGTGATCGAGGTGACGTCGAGACCGATCACCGCCACCTTCCAGGGTGCGGTCATAACGATGTCGGCAGCTTCGGGATCGCCGTGAATATTGGCTTCGGCGACCGGCGAGACGTTGCCCGGCACATAGAAATTGCCGCCCATGATGACGACGTCCTTGACCAGGCTCGCAATCTCCGGGTCTTCCTTCAGCGCCCGCGCCAGATTGGTCATCCGCCCGACAGCGACCAGCCGCACTTCGCCCGGGTTGGCGCGCACGGTGTCGATGATAAAGCGATGCGCCGGGCGCGGATCGAGCGGCAGGTCGATCGTCCCGGGCACCTCGATATCGCCGAGGCCGTTGTCGCCATGCACCATGGCCGGCCATTCCCGCTCGGCGCGCGAGGGATCGATGGTGACGCTCGCGCCCTTGGCAACCGGTGCCGGGATATTCCATTCGCGCTTGAGGAAGAGCGCATTGCGCGTCGTCGTCTCGACCGAGGCATTGCCGAAAACGGTGGTGATGCCGATTAGATCGATTACGGGATGGCGGTGCAAGAAAAGAAGCGCCATGGCGTCATCGACGCCCGGATCCGTGTCATAAATGACCTTGTGCATTGAATACCTCTAGATATGAATCGCTGGCTGCCGAACGGCGCCGCAACATACGGCCACCATAACGCCCGTCAGGCTTTCTGCAACCCGATGCGGGCAATCGCCGCCGTCGCATGCACGGATTTGATTTTGCCGAGCAGCAGCTCCGCATCCGCGCCGACAGCCGCAAGTGCTGCCGATTCCGCGACGCCGTGGCAGCCGACGCGGGCAAAGACGATCTCGGAGGGATTTTTGAGCCGCCGCGTTTCCTGTTCCAGCCGCGGCGCATCGAAGAACACCGCCGGCACGGCAAAATGGCTGGCAACCGCAAGGATCGCCGCCTCGTGCCTGCGGCTGTCGATCGAAGCAATGGCCACGAGATCCGCTCCATCGATGCCGGCTGCCCTCAACGCCTCGACGGCAAGCGCCAGCACCTCTGCAGGCGGCGTCCCGCGCTCGCAGCCGAGCCCGAGAACATGCCGCTCTGCCGTCTCGAAGGAAATATCGCTCATGGAAGCCGTCGAATGCGCCCCGCTGTGTCCCCGCAGCCATTGCAGCTTGGGACGGCAAATGCAACAACGCCGCCAGAAAGCCTCCTGGAATACCGTCTTGCCCGACATTGCCCTTCATCTTCTGCTGCTGCTCTGTGTGGCCGCCTTCTTTGCCGGTTTCGTCGATGCCATTGCCGGCGGCGGCGGCCTGATCACCGTTCCCGCCATGCTGATCGCAGGCATTCCGCCGCTGCAGACGCTCGGTACCAACAAGGTGCAGTCGATCTTCGGCGCCGCCTCGGCAACGATCGCCTATGCCCGCAAGGGCCACGTGCAGCTCAACAAACAATTGCCGATGGTACTGATGGCCGTCATGGGCGGGGCGCTCGGCGCCGCGCTCGCCACGATCGTGCCCGGACAGGTGCTGCAGGCGATCATGCCGGTGCTGCTGTTGGCGATCGCCATCTTCTTTGCCGTCAAGCCTAATCTCAACGACCTCGACACCCACCGTCTCATGACGCCCTTCGCCTTCGGCCTGACGCTGGTGCCGGTCATCGGCTTCTATGACGGCGTCTTCGGCCCCGGCACCGGCTCCTTCTTCATGCTCGCCTTCGTCACACTCGCCGGCTTCGGCGTGCTGAAGGCCACCGCCCACACCAAACTTCTCAATTTCGGCTCGAACCTCGGGGCGCTGATCGTCTTTGCAAGCTTCGGCGCCATTCTCTGGAAGATCGGCCTGTTGATGGGTGTCTGCCAGTTCCTCGGCGCACAGCTTGGTTCGCGGCTCGCCATGCGCATCGGCGCAAAGCTCATCAAGCCGCTGCTCGTGATCGTCTGCGTCGCCCTTGCGGTCAAGCTGCTCTCCGATCCGGCAAATCCGCTGCGTGTCTGGCTCGGCATCTGAAGCAGACCAGCTTCCATTACCTCTGAAGTAATTGATAGGGTGCACCGCCTTCCCGCATGATCGCGCTGCCTGGAACTGACAGGCGATCAAAAGGAGATGACCCGATGAACGACGCAAAGACCAATGCAGAGCGCTACCTCGCCATCTGGAACGAGACGGACGCCGCCCGCCGCCGTGCTCTCATCGCCGAGAGCTGGAGCGAAGCCGCAACCTACATTGATCCGCTGATGCGCGGCGAAGGCCATGAGCAGATCAATTCGCTGGTCGAAGCCGTGCAGAGCCGATTCCCCGGTTTCCGCTTTGAGCTGATCGGCGCGGCCGACGGCTATGGCGAGGTCATGCGCTTTTCCTGGGGGCTCGGCCCTGAAAATGGCGAAGCGCTGATCAAGGGCACGGATTTCGCCGAACTCGAAGGCGGCAAGCTGAAATCCGTCCGCGGCTTCATCGACCAATTGCCGGAAGCCGCCTGATGCCGCCGACCGCCCGTTCCGTTGGAGATCATCTGCGCGAATGGCGCCAGCGACGCCGCATGAGCCAGCTCGACCTTGCGCTGGAGGCCGATATCTCACAACGGCATCTGAGCTTCATCGAGAGCGGGCGCTCGACACCGAGCCGCGACATGCTGCTGCATCTTGCCGAACGCCTCGGCGTGCCGTTGCGCGACCGGAACCCGCTGCTGCTGGCGGCGGGTTTCGCCCCCGTCTTTGCCGAACGCAGGCTGGATGATCCCGCCCTTGAGCCCGCGCGCCGCGCCATCGATAGGGTGCTGAAAGGCCACGAGCCCTTCCCGGCTATCGCCATCGACCGCCACTGGACGCTTGTCGCCGTCAATGCCGCCATCGCACCGCTGCTCGAACCCGTTGCCGATCCATCCCTGCTGGAACCGCCGGTCAATGTGCTGCGCCTCAGCCTGCATCCACAGGGGCTGGCACCGCACATCATCAATCTCTCGGAATGGCGCGCCCATCTCCTTGATCGGTTGCGTCAGCAGATTTCGGTCTCGGGCGATCCGGTACTGGATAAGCTGTTGAAGGAACTGCTGTCCTATCCCGCGCCTGAAGCTACGACCGAGCAACATATCGACCTTGCCGGCATCGCCGTTCCCTTGCAGCTTTCAACGAGGGCCGGCCTTCTCTCCTTCATCTCGACAACAACAGTCTTCGGCACGCCTGTCGATATCACTCTGTCGGAACTCGCAATCGAGACGCTCTTCCCGGCCGATGAGGAAACGGCCGCGATCCTGCGCGGCCATCTCGCCAATTGAAGCTTTCCCTCTCGGTCACCAGATCGGCGATCTCGATCAGTTCCTCCTTGGTGTTTATTTATCGAATTTGATCTCGTCGATCGCTGTCAGCGTCGTCTTGGCCGAAACGCCGGGCGCATTGGCGAAATGCCAGGCGACATACTGCTCGGCATAGGGATTGGTGGAGGACATGCCGTCGACCGGCAGGATGACGTTCATGCCCTTGAGCGCCGCATAGGCGGCTGTGTTCAGCACCGCCCCTTCCGAGGCCGTGCCCGTGACGATGACCGTCTTGATGCCCTTATCCTTCAGGATATTTTCGAGATCGGTATTGATGAACTTGTTGGCGCCGGATTGCACGACCGGATCGCCCTCCTTTGGCCCCAGCACGTTGGCGATGTCACCTGCCGTCGCGCCACCGGTGATGCTGTAGACGACGGGAACGCCGCTTGCGCGCGCCTCTTTCATCAGCTTTTCGACCTTCGGCAACGAAGCGATGCAGCGCTGCTTGGTCTTGGTGTTGCAGGGCCCCTTCTCCGGGTTCTGCGCACCGTTGAAATCGAGGAGCAGAAGCGCCGTCTCCGAGGCCTTCACATCGACCGGTTTCAAAGCAGGGGCAGCCGGCGCCTTCACTGTGCTCCAGTCGTCGATGATCGTCGCCTTGGCGGCGGATGCGCCGAGAGTGGCAATCAAAAGAAAGCCGGCGAATGCGGCTGCGGCCTTGGTTTTCATGATGGTATTCTCCGGGGGCAAAGGGTCGCGGCAAATCTCCGGATAGGCCATCCGCCTGTCAAATCACCAAGCCGCGACCGGTATGTGATCGGCGTTCGATTACCGCTTGGGATGGATGTCGCCTGCCTCTCAGAACTCGACGCCCGGCTGACCCTTGATACCGGAGCGGAAGGGGTGTTTGACCAGTTCCATCTCGGTGACCAGATCGGCGATCTCGATCAGCTCTTCCTTGGCATTGCGACCGGTCAGCACGACATGCGTCATGGCGGGCTTCTCGCTCTTCAGGAAGGTGACGACATCGTTGATGTCGAGATAGTCGTAGCGCAGCGCGATATTGATCTCGTCGAGCAGCACCATGGAATTGCGCTCGTCGCGGATCAGCTCCTTGGCCTTTTCCCAGGCGGCCGAGGCTGCGGCGACATCGCGGGCGCGGTCTTGCGTTTCCCAGGTGAAACCCTCGCCCATCGTGTGGAACTGGCAGAGATCGGAGAAATGCTTCTCGATCAGATCGCGCTCGCCGGTCCACATCGCGCCCTTGATGAACTGCACGACGGCGGACGGCTTGCCATGGGCGATGTGGCGGAAGATCATCCCAAAGGCAGACGACGACTTGCCCTTACCTTTGCCGGTATGGACGATGATCAGGCCCTTGCCATCGGTCTTGGTCGCCATGATCTTGTCGCGCGCGACCTTCTTCTTCGCCATTTTCTCGGCGTGCCGCGCATCGTCCTTGCCGCCCGCGTTGTTGTCCGGGGTCTCGTCGCTCATCAGTTTACCTCATTGCGTTGTATGGCGGCCAGGTCGAACCGGGCCGAATTGCTGCGCGGCGTCCAGAGGCTGCGGTCGATCGCTTCGCTGAGCCGCTCCCGCATCTCGTCGAATGCCGCCGGGTTCTTCTCCATCATGAAGCTGCGCACAGTGGGATCGGCGACGAAGGCTTGGTAGACGGCCTCGAAATGATGTTCGCCGACCGCCCCCGTCGTCGCCGAAAAAGCGAAGAGATAATCGACGGTGGCGGCGATCTCGGCCGCGCCCTTGTAACCGTGGCGCATGACGCCCGCTATCCATTTCGGATTGACGACGCGGCCGCGCACGACGCGGCCGATCTCCTCTTCCAACGACCGGATCACCGGCTTTTCCGGCCTCGAATGGTCGTTATGATAGATCGAAGGGCGCGCGCCGGCGAGCTGTTCGGCCGCCGCTGCCATGCCGCCCTCGAACTGGTAATAATCGTCGCTGTCGAGCAGATCGTGCTCGCGATTGTCCTGGTTCTGAATGACCGCCTGCACCGAGCGCAGCCGTTCCTCGAACAAGCCGCGTTCGGCCTTGCCCTCCTCGCCGGCCCCATAAGCATAGCTGCCCCAGACGAGATAGGCCTCGGCAAGATCGGCGCGCCGCTCCCAGCCCTTTTGGTCGATCAGCGCCTGCAATCCGGCGCCGTAAGCGCCGGGCTTCGAGCCGAAAACCCGGTAGCCCGCCCGGCGTTTCGCCGAGGCCGCGTCGAGACCGGCGGCGGCAAGCCTTGCCATCTCACCGCGCATGCGCGCTGCAATCGGGTTGTCCGTCTCGTCCTCTTCGAGCGCGCCGACGGCGCGGACCGCCTTGTCGAACAGGGCGATCTGCTCGGGAAAGGCATCGCGGAAGAAGCCGGAGATCCGGAGCGTCACGTCGACGCGCGGCCGCCCGAGCATCGCCGGCGCGATGATCTCATAGCCGGTGACCCGGCGCGAACTCATGTCCCAGAGCGGCTTGACGCCGATCAGTGCCAAAGCCTGGGCGATATCGTCGCCGCCGGTGCGCATGTTCGAGGTGCCCCAGGCCGTCAAGCCGAAGGAAACCGGCCATTCGCCGTGATCCTGCACGTAACGGCGCACCAAAAGCTCGGCGGATTTCTTGCCGAGCTCGTAAGCCGCCGGCGTCGGCACGGCGCGGCTGTCGACCGAATAAAAGTTGCGGCCGGTGGGCAGCACATCAGGCCGGCCGCGGGTCGGGGCGCCGGAGGGACCGGGTACGACGAACCGGCCATCGAGGCCTCTGAGCAGCCCTTCGATTTCCGCGGCGCCGCAAGCGAGGATGGAAGGCTTGAGACGGGTTTCGATCTCCGCGAGCACCGATCTGGTTTGGGACCAGAGGAGCGGGCACGCCATCTCGCCGGAAACGAACTTTGCGGCGAGCAGTTCGATGCGCTCGACGGTGTCGCCGTGGGTGCGCCAAAGGGTGTCGAGAATTTCTGCGAGGATATCCGGCCGTGGGCCGCTCCAAACGGCTGCCATATCCGTGTCGAGAGGGTCGAAGGAAGACCCCTCCCTAACCCCTCCCCACAGGTGGGAGGGGCTTATCGCTGCACTCGCGGCAACCTCTGCGACCAAAGCTGATGCAGTGACGGCGCGCCCAGCAAGCCCCTCCCCCTTGTGGGGAGGGGTTGGGGCGGGGTCTTTTGGCTGAAAGGGGTTTCCGAACGCATCCCCAGCGATCGCCCGCTGCAAGCTCGCATCCCCGCCCTCACCCAGTCCGCGCGGCACCCGCGCCAGCGCCACGGTCAGATCGGTCAGCAACCGTCCCTCGGGCGACACGCCGAACACATGCAAGCCATCGCGGATCTGCATTTCCTTGAGATCGCAGAGATAGGCGTCAAGCTTCTTCAGCGCCTCGCCTTCGCTCTCGCCCTCGGCAATGCCCGCATCCCGGTCGAGTCCGATATCGGTCACAAGATCGAGAATTTGCCGGCTGAGCAGGCGGATGCGGCGGGGATCGCCGCCGGAGGCCTCGTAATATTCGTCGACCAGCGCTTCCAGGTCCTTGAGCGGTCCGTAGCTCTCGGCCCGCGTCAAAGGCGGCGTCAGATGATCGATGATGACAGCTGCAGTCCGGCGCTTGGCCTGTGTGCCCTCGCCCGGATCGTTGACGATGAAGGGATAGAGATGCGGCAGCGGCCCAAGGATCGCCTCGGGATAGCAGTTCTCCGACAGCGACAGCGCCTTGCCCGGCAGCCATTCGAGATTGCCGTGTTTGCCCATGTGAATGACCGCATGGGCCGCGAATTCACGGCGCAGAAAGGCATAGAAAGCGAGATAACCGTGCGGCGGTACGAGATCCGGCGAATGATAGCTCTCCTTCGGATCGATATTGTAGCCCCGCGCCGGCTGGATGCCGACGAGCACCCCGCCGAAGCGGGCGAAAGGCAGGGCGAAGACGCCCTCGCGAAAATACGGATCGTCCTCGGGATTACCCCAGCGGGCTCGCACCTCATCCTGAATCTGATTGGGAAGAGATTCCAGGAAGCCGTTGTAGCGACTCAGGGAAAGTGTCTCGCGGATGACCCTGCCGTCGCGTCCCGAGTTGGTCGGCCCCTCCATCAGATGCCGGATCAGCGCGTCACCGTTGGCCGGAATATCGGCGGCCGGATAACCCGCTGCCTCCATCGCGCGAAGCACCTCGATGGTTCCGGCCGGCGTATCGAGGCCGACACCGTTGCCGAGCCGGCCATCACGGTTCGGATAGTTCGCCATCACGAGCGCGATGCGCCGGCCCTGCGCCGGTGTCCCGCGCAGCCGCGCCCAGTTGGCGGCAAGCTCCGCCGTATAACGCACCCGGCCGGCATCCGGTTCGCTGGCGACGATATTCGTTTCGACCGCCGCGTCGTAGCGCGCCGCCGTCTTGAAGGAGACAGCCCGCGCCAGCACTCGGCCGTCAACCTCGGGCAGCGCAACGTTCATGCCGAGATCACGCGCCGAAAGGCCCTGAGAGGTAGCGGCCCAGGCATCCCTCGACGAGGCCGAGAGGATCGCCTGCAGCACGATCGCCCCATTCGCCTCCAGCACCGTCGGCTGCCGGTCCGCACCCGGCGCGGAGACCGCAAAGCCGGTGGTATTGATGACCACATCGGGCTTCAGCGCCGAAAACACGCTTTCGAGAATGCCTTTGGAAATCGGATCCTTGAGGCTATAGGCAAAGACCGGCAGTGGCCGAAGGCCGAGTGCGGCCAGCGCCTCGACCAGTGCCTCGATCGGCCCGGTCTCGCCGCTTTGAACGAGGGCGCGGTAGAAGCTGATGGCGACTGTCGGGGGTTCAAATCCCTCCTCTGCGACCATCGCCACACCCGAAGACACCTCCGCAGCAACAACCGGCAGCCATTCCTCAACCCCGATCAGCCCTCGCCCCGGCCACCAGATCCCCGCCTTCATCAAAGGCACCGCCGGTGCCGGCTTCTCGGCACCCGACAACATCGCCCCGGCATAATCGAGAAAAGCCCGCGCATTGGCATCGCCGCCCTCGATCAGATAGGCCCAGAGCGCATTGAGATCGTCGAGATCAACATTGGAAAAAGAAACCAGTCCCGCATCCGGCTTGGCATCGCCCGGCAGCACTGCAATCAGCGCCCCGCTGCGAGCCGCGACCGCATGCAACGCCTCCAGCGCATAGTGGAAATAGCTCGCTCCGCCCAGCGCCCGCACGATGATCAGCTTCGCATGCCGCGCCGTCCGCTCGACATAGGTATCGACCGACATCGGATGCTTCAGGCTCATCAGGCTGGCAAGCCTCAGCGCATATCCGCTCGCCCCGCCGGCATGAGCCGCGGCGATTGCCGCAAGCTCGGTGTCGGCGGCCGAGAGGAACAGGACATCGCCCGGCGACTGGCCGAGGTCGATGGCCTCGTCGCCGTCACTGATCGTCCCCTGCTGGGCCAGAAGCAGATGCATTCTCTATCCTCAGACCAGCGCTTCGATCGCCTTGCGCACCGCGTCCTGATCCATCTCGTGGAGGCCGATGACGACGAGACGCGTGTTGCGCGCTTCACCCGGTGCCCAGGCGCGGTCGAAATATTGGTCGATGCGCGCACCCACGGCCTGCAGCTGCAGGCGCATGGGCTTGCCGGAAACCTCGATGAAGCCCTTGAGGCGCAGCACATCATGCTCAGCGATGATGCCCTTCAGCTTCTCGACGAAACTTGATGTATCCGCAATCGCACCAAGCTCGACGACGAAACTGTCGAATTCGTCGTGATCGTGCGGCTCGCCGTCCTCATGCTCCAGCTCGTGATGGGACTTGCGGTTGGCGATATCGTCTTCCGCGCCGATGCCGAGGCCGAGCAGCACGCTTGCCGGCACCTCGCCATTCCTGGCTTCGATCATCACGGGCTTGCGGGCAATGCGCGAGGCGACCTCACTCTTCACGCGGCCAAGGCCGGCGACGTCGATCAGGTCGGTCTTGTTGAGAACGATGAGATCGGCGCAGGTGAGCTGATCCTCGAACAGCTCCTCGATCGGGCTTTCGTGATCGAGCGATTCATCCTCGGCGCGGCGCGCATCGACGGCATCATGGTCGTCGGCAAAACGCCCGGCGGCCACGGCCGCACTGTCAACCACCGTGATGACGCCATCGACGGTCACCTGGGTGCGAATATCGGGCCAGTTGAAGGCAGCGACCAGCGGCTGCGGCAAGGCGAGGCCCGAGGTTTCGATGACGATATGGTCGGGCCGCTGTTCGCGCTCGAGCAGCTTCGTCATCGTCGGAATAAAATCGTCGGCGACGGTGCAGCAGATGCAGCCGTTGGTGAGCTCGATGATATCGTCCTCGCTACAATTCTCCGCACCGCAGCCTTTCAGCACGTCGCCGTCGACACCGAGATCGCCGAATTCGTTGATGATGAGCGCGATCTTTTTGCCGCCGGCATTGGTGAGCAGGTTGCGGATCATTGTCGTCTTGCCGGCGCCGAGGAAGCCGGTGATGACGGTTGCGGGAATCTTCTGCTGGTTCATGGACTTAACCCTTCATTTTCAGCGGCAGGCCTGCCGCGATGAAATAGACTTCAGCGGCCTTCGCCGCGATCGATTGGTGCAGCCGGCCGGCATGATCGCGAAAATCCCGCGCCATGCGATTGTCGGGCACGATGCCGAGGCCGACCTCGTTGGAAACGAAAACGAGCCGCGCTTTGGCGCCGGGCAGGAAATCGGCAAGGGCGGCAAATTCCGCCGCCATGTCACGCTGCTCCATCATCAGATTGGTGACCCAGAGCGTCAGGCAGTCGATCAGCACGATACGCCCCTCGCCGTCGATGGCGGCGAGCTTACCGACGAGATCGAGCGGCTCCTCATGCGTCGTCCAGGACGGGCCGCGATCGGCCTTGTGCTTGATGATGCGCGCCTGCATCTCCTCGTCCCAGGCACGGCCGGTGGCGACGTAGTGGCGGTCGAGGCCGGTTGCGGTGACGAGGGATTCGGCAAAGCGGGATTTGCCGGAGCGGGCGCCGCCGAGGATGAAGACGGTGTTGGATGGGGCGCTTGTCATATGCAGACCGTCGCCAGAGGAAACGCGACGCTCCGCCACCCTCCCTCATTCCCTTCCTCGGACTTTGCCCGAGGGATGTCACAGGAATCCAGCCACGGCGCGTCCGCGCCGTGAATGACTCGGTTAAAGGGGAGTCCTCCGCGCCCAACGACTTGGGCGCACTGGATTCCTGTGACGAGCACAGGAATGAGGGAGGAGAGGAATGTGCCCACCAAACACGCCGCAACGGAAGGCGCCGACACCTGTAAGGTCTCGCCAAGCCGCGCCGCACCAGGCCGCGCTGAATTCAATCGTTCAGCCAAGACAACCTCCGTGCTGGCAGCGGGCATAGCGCCCAGGGTTGGGCTTTTCGCCCGGCACGGGATGGCAGGTCTCCTGGCTCGCGGTTGTCGGCCGATCGGGGCAGACCGGAAACCGGTCGCCCTGATCCTGCCGGCGGATCTGCCTCGCCTTCCCGGCTGCATCGGTGAAAGAGTGGACGATTCGTAGATATAGAGGCGTCCGACCCCGGTTGATCACCATGCATGTCCAGTGGCTTTTCCGGCATATCGCCCATCCGTCCCGCCTGCACCATTGCAGGGGCCGGCCGGAAGCGCTCGATGCCGGATGGAAGACCCTGACCGCTCTACAGTCGCGGGGTCGGCTGTGATAAAGGCGCCCGGCTTGGGTCCGCCCCGTCACATTCCCTTTTCATCCGGAAGGGCGCTACACCGATCCGGAACCATCCGTTATATCAGGATGGTCAGGTGACCATCCGTTGAGGGATGGTTAGGCAAGCCCGGGAGTGAAGTCAACCGGCCTTGACGGCCGCCCGATCGCCGGTAAGGCGGCGCACTCATTCAAACATGACTTACTCCACCAAAAATATCGTCTTTTATCAGAGACTTACGTCATAAATATTTGACCCGAACGCCGGCTTTTCGCCGCAATTGCACTGCAAGCGGACTGCGCCACCGCCCTTGACCGAGCCTCTCCCCGCCTAGTTGTCTGGCCATGCTTATGAAATTGGATCGGCGCCGTCTGCGCGCGCTGCGTGTTTTCTTTGATCCGGGGCGGCTGCGTGCGCTGACCCGCCGCAGCGAGGTCGGCCTGTCGCTTGCGGGCGCTGTCGTCGGCATCGCCTCGGGGCTTGCCGTCACCGGCATGAGCTTCGTCTCCAATGAATTGCACCGGCTGGTCTTCGGCATCGCCGACGACGAAAGGCTGAGCTCGTCCGACATCGACGACAAGCTGCTGCTGCTCGCGGCCCCTGTCGTCGGCGGCATCCTGCTCGGGCTGTTGCTTTTCATCTTGGCGAAACGACGCAAGAAGCCGATGGTCGATCCGATCGAGGCCAATGCTCTGCATGGCGGCCGCCTGTCCTTGACCGACAGCATCATCGTTGCCGTGCAGAACCTGATCTCCAACGGCTTCGGCGCCTCCGTCGGGCTCGAGGCCGGCTATACCCAGCTTGCCGCCGGCATCGCCTCGAAATTCGGCCTGAAGCTGCAGCTTCGCCGCTCTGATCTGCGCGTGCTCGTCGGTTGCGGGGCGGCCGGCGCTATCGCCGCCGCCTTCAACGCGCCGCTGACCGGCGCCTTCTATGCCTTCGAGCTGATCATCGGCACCTATACGATCGTCTCGCTGACCCCCGTGGTTGTCTCGGCCCTTGTCTCCACTCTCATTGCAAGGCTGCTTGCCGACGGCGATTTCGCCATCGATATCGGCAGCTTCGGCACGGTCGTGCCGGCCGATTATATCCCGGCCCTGCTGCTCGGCGCCTTTTGCGCCGGTGTCGGCATCCTGATCATGCAGGGCGTCGCCTTCGTCGAGGAACTGGCGCGCAAGAGTGCGATCGCTCCGCCCTTCCGCCCGGCGCTTGGCGGCATCGTCGTCGGACTGCTGGCGATGATCTCTCCGCAGGTGCTTTCGGCCGGCCACGGCGCGCTGCATCTCAACCTCTCCCGCGATGTGGCGATCCCGACGCTGATCGGCCTCTTCCTGTTGAAATCCTTCGCCTCGGCGATCTCGATCGGCTCCGGCTTCAGGGGCGGCCTGTTCTTCGCCTCGCTGTTCATGGGTGCCCTGCTCGGCAAGCTCTTTGCCTATTGCGGCCCCTATTTCGCCGATGCGACGCTGACGCCTGTTATCTATGCCGTGGTCGGCATGAGTTCGCTCGCCGTCGCCGTCATCGGCGGGCCGCTGACGATGACCTTCCTGGCGCTGGAAATCACCGGCGATTTCCCGATTACCGCACTGGTGCTTGCCGCCGTCATCACCTCGTCGCTCGTGGTGCGCTCGACCTTCGGCTACTCCTTCGCCACGTGGCGCTTCCACTTGCGCGGCGAGAGCATCCGCAGCGCCCACGACGTGGGCTGGATTCGCAACCTGACCGTCAACAAGCTGATGCGATCAGACGTCAAGACCGCCAAATCAGGCATCTCGCTGGAAGAATTCAAGCAGGCCTTCCCGATCGGCTCGACCCAACGCGTCATCCTTGTCGAGGAGAGCGACAAATATGTGGGCCTGGTGCTGGTGCCGGAGATCTACGCCAATCCGACCGACGCCCAGGACGAGGGCAAGTCGCTTGCCGACTTCATCCGCTACCGCAACGATTTCCTGCAGCCGCAGATGAATGCCAGGCAGGCGGCGGCGATCTTCGACAAGAGCGAAAGCGAAGCGCTCGCCGTCGTCAACAATCTGATCGAACGCAAGGTGATCGGCCAGCTCAGCGAAAGCTACACGCTGCGCCGCTATAGCGAAGAACTCGACCGCCGCCGCCGCGAAGTGTCAGGCGAGATCTGAGCCGCTCCGACCGACAGCGCCCCACGTCTTTTCAGACGCTCAAAGGACGCTGCTGCACTTTGAATTATTCAGCGGCGTCGGCGAGCCTGAAGACATCAGCCCGCTTCGAAACCCCGCGCAGCTCGAACGATCCGAGATATTGGCAAGGCGCGGCGCAGGTCGTCGCGAAGCTCTCCGACATCAAGAGGGGTTGATCCAGCGTGCCGCAGAGCTTTTCGAGCCGTGAGGCCTCGTTGACCGCCCTGCCGATCACCGTGAAATCGAGCCTGCCATGGGCGCCGACATTTCCGTAGAAAACCTCGCCGAGATGCAGAACGACGTCGACGCCGATATCGGGGCCGCCATTGCCCGTCCGCTCGCGATTGAGCGCCTCGTTTGCCTTCAGCAGGTTCCTCGCCGAAGCGAGTGCCGCCACGCAGGCCCGTTGCGGATCGTCCGCATCGGTCGGAAAGATCGCCAGCACGCTGTCGCCCATGAACTTCAGGATCTCGCCGGAATTTTCCTCGACATGCCGGTCGATCAGTTCGAAATGTTCGTTCAGAAAGCCGACGATCTCTTCGGGCTGATAGGCTTCGGTCAGGGCGGTGAAATTCCTGAGGTCCGCAAGCAGGATCGCGGCATTGATGGAGCCGCCCGTTCCCCGCTGGGTTTCGCCGGCGAGAATGCGCGCACTCGTCCTGGCGCCGGTATAGACGGCGAGGATATCGGTCGCGGTCTTCGATGCCGCCACGCGGTAGGCCGCAAGCCCCAGCGCCGGGAAAAGCGCTTCGACAATCCCAAGTTGTTGATCGGAAAATCCGCCCGGCGCGTCGCTGGTCAGCGAAAAACCAAATCCGCGCAACGCAACCTCCTTCGGGAATTCGAAAAGGCTGATGACGTGATCCGTGCCTCCGGCGAGCGCGAATTCGTGAAGCTCGCTGTAGGCGAGGCCCTCGCCTCTCTCCAAGCTCCACCGCCCTCTTCTTTCGCCACGGTTCAAAAGATAGAATATCGGCGTCTCCTCGAAAATGCGCTCCCCCGCAATGCCGTGTTCGGCATTTTCGATGGTCGTGACGCCGCCCCTGATGAAATTGGCCGAGATGCCGCGATACATGGGATGGATGGAGGGCATTCGGATGCTCGCCCGCCAGATCGGAAATCCCTCGGCGATCAGCCGGTCGCACAGCCCGGCGACGAGATCGCCAATATGCTCGCTGGTGATTCCCTGCTCTATAAGCCAGTGAATATGATCGTTAATTTTCAAAACCTCCGCATCGGGCCAAGAGCCGCAGAAGCCGTTTTCACGATCGAGGCCAGGCACCGGGAACCGCAGGACAGGGGCTGAAAGAGCCATGTCGCGCATGCCATTCATTAGCCTGCTTCGCGTCGCGATACCACTCCCGGGCGAATGAGAGATGCGGAATTCGAGAGCGACAAACGCCAGTGTCACGGATGACAAATTGCCTCAGTCTCCCCGGCGATTGGCGAAACCTGCTGCAGTTTGCCTCTTGGGAGGCGATAAAAGGGACATCGCCTCGCCACGCGGCGATGTCCTTCGGCATGGGATCCCCAGCCGCTCACATCCTGACCGTCATGCCGCCATCGACGGTCAGCACGTGGCCGTTGACGAAGGAGGCGGCGCCGCTTGCCAGAAACAATGCCGCGCAGGCAATCTCGTCCGGGCGTCCCCAGCGCTGCACCGGGATCCGCTGGCGCACGAAGGGCATCAATTCCTCATTCTGCGCCATCGCCGCATTCGTCTCGGTGGCGAACCAGCCGGGCGCAATTGCGTTGCTGGTGATCCCGTACGGGCCGAATTCGACCGCCATGCCACGCATCAGGCCGGTCAGTCCCTGCTTGGCGGCAGGATAGACGCAGTCGCCGGGCATGACGACATGGCCGCTGATCGAGGTGACCGCGATCAGGCGGCCATGATTGCACCGCTTCATCAGCACGGCAGCGTCGCGCGAAAGCGTGATCGCCGCCGCCAGATCGATGCGCAGCAGCTCGATGATCGCATCATCGTCGAATTCAGCCAGCGGCCGCCGGTCGCGGGCGCCGACATTGTTGATCAGGATATCGAGACGGCCATGGATCTTGTCGATATCGGCCATCACAGCACGCTGAGCCTCCCGGTCGGCGACGTCGAACACGGCGGCCTCCGCCGTCCCGCCCGCGGCACGGATGGTCCTGACGGCGCCTTCCAGCGTCGCCGCCGTGCGTCCGTTGACGATAACATGGGCGCCCGCCTCGGCCAGGGCGCGCGCCATTTCGAAGCCCAGACCACGGCCACCGCCGGTCACCAGCGCCACCTGACCTGCCAGTGAAAATCTATCCAATACGCTCATGTTTTCGTCGCTCTCGACCGAGTCCGCCGCGACAATTAATGGACTCAGTCAACTAATTTGGCAATAGCAGCGAGATGCCCAATGAATCACAGGTTTTCACCCGCATCATCTCCTCTGGCCAAGCGCCTCACTTGTCCTAATCCACCCACGGCGCGTCTGCGCCGTGATTGATTCTCATCCAAACGGGATGTCTTCCGCGCCCAGAGACTTGGGCGCACTGGATTCCTGTGACAGGCCCAAGAATGATGGAGGTTGGGGTGACCGGTGTGCTGTGTCGCTGACAGCCCCGCCCAGAGCACATCAGGTCTACCCAAGCAGCCCGGCCAGCCAGCGCGGGTCGAGATGTCTCTGCAGGCCACTCGCGACTTCGTCCAACGCCCGATCGACGCTCTCGCGGTAATTCCTCCGCTCAGCCGAGAGCCCGAAGCTTTGAAGCAGCCGGGCGCGGTAGGCGTCGCTGCCGAAGAGGCCATGCAGGTAGGTGCCCATGATCCGGCCGTCGGCCGAAAGCGCCCCGTCGGGCGCCCCGTCGATGATCGCCGAAGGTCGATCGCAATCCGGGCCGCGGGTGATGCCGAGGTGGATCTGGTAGCCGGCAAGCGGCGTATCGTATTCGGTCGAGCGAGCCTGGCTGTTGCGCACGGTTTTCTCCGACGCCATCTCGGTCTCGACATCGAGAAGCCCAAGCCCCGGCGTCTCCAGCGTCCCGCCCTCGCGCCCAAGCGGATCATGCACGGTCCGGCCGAGCATCTGGTAGCCGCCGCAGATGCCGATCACCCGGCCGCCGCGCCTGACATGCGCCTGGAGATCGCGGTCCCAGCCCGCAGCCCTGAAATCGGCGAGATCCGATATCGTCGATTTCGAGCCGGGAAGCACAACGAGGCTCGCATCGGCAGGTATCCGCTCGCCTGATCGCACGAAGACCAGCTCGACATCCGGCTCGGTCCGCAGCGGGTCGAGATCGTCGAAATTGGCGATGCGCGGCAGCACCGGCACGGCGATCTTCAGCGCCCCCGCTCCGCCCCGCGCCAGCCGTTCGAGCACGACCGAATCTTCGGCCGGCAGGCGCCCAGCGCCCGGCAGCCACGGCACGACGCCGAAACACGGCCAGCCGGTAAAGCCTTCGATGGCGCTTATGCCGTCGTCAAACAGCGAGATGTCGCCGCGGAACTTGTTGATGATATAGCCGGCAATCATCGCCCGGTCGCCCTCGTCGAGGATCGCATGCGTGCCCACAAGTGAAGCGATAACGCCGCCGCGGTCGATATCGCCGACGAGCACGACGGGCACGCCGGCCCGCGTCGCAAAGCCCATATTGGCGATATCGCCGGGCCTGAGATTGATCTCGGCCGGCGATCCCGCACCTTCGACGATAACGAGATCGGTACCCGCAGCCACTTTCTCGAAGCTTTCGAGCACGGCGCCGAGCAGCTGCGGCTTCAGCCGCTGGTAGTCGCGCCCCTTGGCTTGGCCGAACACCCTGCCCTGCACGATAATCTGGCTGCCGTTGTCCGATTGCGGCTTGAGCAGCACCGGGTTCATGTGCACCGAGGATGGCGTGCGAGCCGCCAGCGACTGCAGCCACTGCGCCCGGCCGATCTCGCCGCCATCGTCGGCAACTGCCGCATTGTTCGACATGTTCTGTGGCTTGAACGGCCGGACGGCAAGCCCGCGATTGGCCGCCAGCCGGCAGAGGCCCGCGACCAGCACCGTCTTGCCGACGTCCGAGCCGGTTCCCTGCAGCATGATCGCTCTTGCCATGGTGGCCGCCTTTCGCTGAGGCGACGCCTACAATGGGCTAGTATCTCGGGTCAAGGCTTGGTCCGGCTCTGGCTGCGCGCATAAACGCGAAAACCGCGCATCGCCTTGGCTCTGCGCGGTTTGCCGAAAACTCAGGCGTCTTCGCCCCTACACGGCGAAGCTCGCTCTCTCCGGTACGCACTACCTGAACCAGAGAAGCGGCGGTCATTCCCGCCACGACCCAACTGATAACGGCACATTCTTACCGGAGAGTTATTGAAGGCTTACGCAAATGTTAATTTCGATCTTTTTTGACATTCTCGCCGAAATTTCTGCCGAAGGTCCGCCGGCGATCGCCAAGAGCGTGCGTTTCGCCCGAGGGCGCCATTCGGGGGATACTGACATAAATTCTTCGAATTCAAATATTTAGAGACGCAACCATGAGCAGAAGACGGTTGATTTCTGCGAGCGAACGCGTAGGCTTCGCCAAAATGCGCCATTGTTGACCATCGCCTGCGACGAGCCGCCGGACAGCCTTGTCGGTGGATTGCAAATCCGGCCGCGCGTCCGCCTAAGAATTCGGGGAATGACGATGAAGACGTATCTGATGACGGCCGTGTTTGCCGCGGCTCTTTCTACCATCGCGCCGGCCGAAGCCGCAGAGTGCGGCAAGGTTTCGATCGCCGAGATGAAATGGGCCTCGGCAGGTATAGCGGCAAACTTCGACAGGATCATCCTGGAAAAGGGCTACGGCTGCTCCGTCACCATCGTCGACGGCGACACCCTTCCGACCTTCGCCTCGATGAACGAGAAAGGCACCCCCGACGTCGCCTCGGAATATTGGATCAATTCCGTCCGGGCCCTGCTCGATCAGGCCGTCAACAGCGGCCGGCTGGTGCAGGGAGCCGAGATTCTTGCCGATGGCGCGGTCGAGGGCTGGTGGATCCCGAAATTCATCGCCGACGCCCACCCCGACATCCGTTCGGTCGAAGATGCGCTGAAACATCCCGAACTCTTCCCGGCCGAGGACGATGCGTCCAAGGGCGCAGTCTACAATTGCCCTGCCGACTGGAGCTGCCAGATATCGACCACCAATCTGTTCAAGGCACTCGCAGCGGACAAGAAGGACTTCGAGCTTGTGGAAACCGGCAGCCCCGAACAGCTCGATGCCTCGATTGCCCGCGCCTTCGACAACAAGGTCGGCTGGCTGGGATACTACTGGGCGCCGACTGCGGTCCTTGGCAAATACGACACGACGCGGCTGAGCTTCGGCGTCGGTCATGACAAGAGCGAGTGGGACCGCTGTACGGCGGTTGCCGGCTGCAACAGGCCCCAGCTCAATTCCTACCCCGTCTCGCGCGCGTTCACGTTGATGACCAGATCCTTTGCCAGCCGCGCCGGGCCTGTCACCACCTATCTCAAAACCCGCAAATGGGACAATGGCACGATCAATCAGGTGCTCGCCTGGCAAGACGAAAACCGCGAGAGCAACGAGGATGCCGCGATCTATTTCCTTCGCAATTACGAGGGCCTGTGGATGAAATGGGTGCCAGTCGATGTAGCCGAGAAGGTCAAGGCGAGCTTATAAGGTCAGGAGACGATCAACGACCGGACGATTCGAATGACTGGCAACGTTCCCTTTCCCGACCGCGATACCGTTGCGGAAAAGCTTGCCGCGCTGTCGGAGGCCGACAAGTCATACTTGGCGCTGCTCATGGAAAACGCCGCGCAGGACGACAATCTGCTGGAAGGCTTGCGCCGCCATCTCGATCTTGCCGCCGGATCGCGGTTGCTGAACTCGCTGAAGCTCGAAAACCTCGGACTGTGGCTGGGGACCGAGGCGCCCGACCGTCTGCAGATCAGGCTGATGGAAACCGCCCGCTCCAGCCAGCACCCCGCCTATCAAGCCTTCCGGACCGGCCTCAGCCGATCCGGCGGCCTCGAAAAGGCTTATCCCTCGGCCATTTTATAATGGTCCGACCGGTCGTCGGTTGGGCCCCGGTCACCCGATAGGGTGGTCCGGACCCGGTCATCCCCCGGTCATCCGAAGGATGATCCGGTCAGGATCATCCCGATCAAGCAAACCTCTCAGCCGATCACTTCTTCGCAGCACGATCGACCGAGCGGCCGGCGTCCTGGGTGGCGTTCACGGTGTTTGCCGTATCCTTTCCTATGCCGCGGATCGTGTTGCCGCAGGAGGAAAGGGCAAGAAGAACCATAAAAGCTGCGGCAATTTTGGCCGTTGTCGTCATTTCGAATATCCTTGTTTGAAATCAACCCCGAACGGCACTTATGCCGTTCGCGCCGATAACGCACAAGTGAAGAAAAGGTTCAACGGTTGAAGACATCGTCAGGCAGCGACCGCCTTCGCTCTTTCGGCAAAAGCGCTGCGAATGCTGTCGGCCACCGTCTCGATCGGCCCCGACATCTGCGAAGCGGTCAGCAGGCGGATGTCGAAGGCGCCGAGTTCCGGCAGCCCTTCATTCGGGCCGAGGAGCGCCATGTCCTCGTTGACATAGGAAAGCGGCAGCGGCGCGATGGCGAGATCGGAGAGCACGGCGGCGCGCTGCGCCATCGTGTGGCCGCTGAGATAGGCGACGCGATAGGGCCGCTTGTTGCGCTCGAGCTGGGTGAGTGCCTCCTGACGCCAGATACAGCCGTCCTCCCAGATCGAGATCGGCAGGGGATCGCGGCGATGCGCCGAACCGCACCTAGCGCCGGCCCAGACCAGCCGCTCGCGGTAAACCACCTCGCCGCCGGTCGGGAACGGGCGCGTCGCACAGTTGATCAACGCCAGATCGAGCCGTTGCTCCTCCATGCGCTTCTTCAACCCGATGCTCATGTCGATCGTCACGTCGACCATGATGCCGGGATAGCTTTCGGCGAAACTCTTCAGGATGCTCGGCAGCAGCCGTTCGCCGATATCCTCCGGCGCGCCGAGCCGCACGACGCCGCTGAGTTCGGGCATGATGAAGCGCGACACCGCCTCGTTCGATAGCGCCAGGATGTTGCGGGCGTAGGATAGCAGCATCTCGCCATGGCGCGTCAGGGATACCGAGCGGGCGTCGCGCAAAAACAGCGTCGCGCCGAGCTGCTCCTCAAGCTTCTTGATCTGCATTGACACTGCCGACGGCGTGCGGAAGACCGCTTCGGCCGCGGTCGAAAAATTGCCCGTCTCGGCGATGGCGACAAAGGTACGCAGCACATCGTTGTCAAGCAGCGGAATGGGACGGCGAAAGGGAATGCTCATCGTCACATCTTTCAATTTTTCTGATTTATAACCCCATATCATTTTGTTTGATTGAATGTCAATCGGCCGCATATCTTCAGTGTCAGCAGCAATGATGCCAGCAAAGGAGGCCGGACATGACGCAATCAAGCATCTGGAATATCGTACAGGCCCTTTCCGCATTCAAGTCGCAGAGGCGCCGGGATGCGAACCATGAGTATGCGATCCGGCAGCTAAAGCGGTTTCCGTCGCATCTGCTGGCGGATTGTCAGCGCGAAATGGAGTTGAACACCTCGGCTGCTGAAGCGGATGATCGACGATGGAACGGCGGTCACATGCCGCCCAACAGCTTGAAGGCGATGACCCACATCGTGAATGCGACGAGCGTTTCCAGCATCCGCCAGGACGAAGGCTTCGAGAAGATCGGCCGCAACCACGTTGCGCCATATCCGAGCGAAAAGAAGAACAGGAAGGAACCCGTCACCGCGCCGGCGGCAAACGAAGTCTGCTGCCCGGGATAGCGTGTCGATATCGTGCCGAGCAGCACGACCGTATCGAGATAGACATGCGGATTGAGCCAGGTGAGCGCGAGGCAGGTCATGAGCGTCTGACGGAAACTCGCCGTTCTGGCCTCCGCCGCCGTGAGGGTAGCGGAAGACCGCAAGGCGGAGTAGAGGCTCTTGGCACCGTACCAGACCAGAAACGCTGCCCCTCCATAACGCATCACGGGATCGAGCCAGGGCATCAACCCGGCGATCTGCTGCAGACTGGTCACCCCGAGCACGATCAGCGCGGCATCGGAGACCGCGCATGCGAGGCAGACGGCGAAGACATGTTCGTTGCGCAAGCCCTGGCGGAGGATGAAGGCGTTCTGTGCACCGATGGCGACAATCAGGCTGAGGCCCATCATCAGGCCGATTATATAAATTGAAAGATTCATCGCTTCGGCCAACGCCCCTCATTTCGGTGAGGTTGCGCTAGCGCGATTAGGAGATTTAGACTAGTTAATCCAGCTTATTCCGATTAAGTGAAACTAATCCATGCTCGATTATCCCGCGCTGCGCGCCGTCGCAACCATTGTCCAGACAGGTAGCTTCGAAAGAGCGGCGGCCGTCCTGAACGTCACTCCTTCGGCCATTTCTCAGCGCGTGAAACAGCTGGAAGAGCGTCTCGGCGTCGTCCTCATCGTCAGAGGCACGCCGTGCACGGCGACGGAAAAGGGAGAATGGCTCTGTCGCCATATGGAGAATGTCGGCATGCTCGAAGCCGAGCTCTTCGGGCAGTTGCCGGCCCTCGTCGACCCCGACGAACCACGCCAGAGGGTCACGCTTCAGATTGCAACGAATGCCGACAGCCTCGGGACATGGTTCGTCGAGGCCATGTCGAATTTCGCCAAAAGCTCTTCCTATCTGCTGAACATTGCCGTCGATGATCAGGACCACACCGCCGAATGGCTGCAGCGCGGGCGGGTGATCGCCGCCGTCACCAGCCTGGAAAAACCGGTCCGCGGATGCCGGCGTTTTGCCCTTGGGGTTCTGCGTTACCACGCCACGGCAACGCCCGATTTCGTCGCCCGCCACTTTCCGCAGGGCGTAACCTCAGAGGCGATCCGCAATGCTCCGGCCCTGACCTTCAACCAGAAAGACAGGCTGCAGAGCAGCTGGATACGCAAAACGTTCGGGCGCGATCTCGATTATCCCACCCACTGGCTGCCCTCGCCGCAGAGCTTCGTCGAGGCGAGCCTCTCCGGCATGTGCTGGGGAATGAACCCGACCCAATTGACCCGCGAGCATCTCGCATCCGGACGGCTGGTCGAGCTGGTGCCCGACACGCCGCTCGATGTTCCGCTCTACTGGCAGATAAACCGCCTCGCCGCCGACCGCCTGGCGGATCTGACGCGCGAAGTCGTCGCAGTGGCCAAGCGCCGTCTTTGATGCATCACTTAAAGATGCAGCAGAACCGGCTCGCTTTGTTAGACGTAAGCCGTGGGCTGCCGAAGTCGCTGGTCTCGTCTGAGCGTCACTTTCGATGATGGAATGTCATCGTTGTAGCCACGGACGGTAAAGCTTCGATAAATAAAGTACCCAATGGTACTAAAATAATGGGAAAGGCATACAAATATCGCTCTCTTACGCGATAGCGATGATCTCCAGCTCCTGGCCGCCCGCCTCCACGACATCGCCGACAGCCTTGCCCATCAGCAACCGCGCCACCGGCGAGACGTAGGAAATCGATCCGGCCTTGGGATCGGCTTCGTCCTCCCCGACGATGCGATAGGTCTGCACGCGCGCGTCGTCGCGACGGAAAGTCACCGTATTGCCGAAGGTGACGGTGTCGCTTGACGTTGGGTAAGGCACAAGCTGGGCAGTACGAAGTCTTGCCGCTAAGTAACGAAGATCACGCAAGGGATTGGCCGTCTGCCGCCGCCGTTCGTTCACGTCTTCGATGATGCTCGCGGCATCATAGGCCTCGCGGGCCTGCTGGAGTTGCAGCTCCAGAGCCTTCAACCCCGCCTCCGTGACAAGGTTCGGGTGCGGCGACACCGGACGGTCGGGCAGCAGGGTTTCCGAAGCCGTTTCAAAACTCTCTTCCTTGGTAAAGGCGACGGCCAATCTCGGACTCCGTTTTAGGCGCAGTGCGCACTTGTAGCTGATGGGCAATTGCCCCAAATCTCTGTCGAAACCATACATCGACCGCGCACGAACCGCCAATCCTGCTTCATCGGCAGCCGCTTTCAAGGATCATGACTCCGCAGATTGGGAGCGACGGGAAGGTCCGACACCGCATGGCGGGGCTCGAATACCTTTATTTCGACACGTGCTCGGGCTTGCCCTTCCTCTTGGTTGATGCGAATTCCTCGAGCTGTTTTTCGCTCATGGATTCGACCATCTGTTTCGAGGCGCCTTTGAGTTCGCTCTTCGGCGTCTCGCCACGCTTGGCAGAAAGTGCGGCGCCTGCCGCCTTTTGCTGTGCCTTGGACTTGGCTGGCATATCGATCTCCTTTTCTTGAGTGGGAGCCCCCGCGTCAAACTATCTTGAGTTCGTCAGGCCTGCGTATAGCGCGTTGGCTCCCTTGCAGGGAGGCTGCGGCTCGTAGGCCGCAGCCGACCGGCTGTCAGTTGATGGTGGCCCATTGCATCCGGACATCCCTGGCATTCTTCGACAAATGGACGTGTGCATCGACGTGATCGACCCAATCGATCGGGATCAAGTGGTGCTTGCCGTCTTCCGAATCGAGCTTCGTCAGCTTGATGCGCGTGGGACCGTCGAGATGATCGACTGTGCCGACTTGGGTGCCGTCGGCAGCCCGTACTTCCATATGTTCGCGGATCTGATCTGCGGAAATCATCGTTTCCTCCTTTGCATCATTGTCGGGTACGAAGCGGCAACGAGGTGGAGCAGACTTGGTTCCGAGGCATCCTGTCGCGCACCGAATTATGCTCGTCGGCCCGATGTTGAGGCCAGCCTAGGACCGCCGGGCACGCTCCGATCATTCAATAACTCTGATGTTATCCATAAGCCCTATTCGTTTGAATGATGAGTGGTCCGGGCCCATATTGGCATCACGGACATGGACGAACCTCCCATCGATCCCCATGTCCCTGACCTAAGAAAGGAACCGGAAAATGACCACGCTCACCTATCGAGGTGGTGGCAAGACCCTCACCTCCAGCGACAGCCGCTTCGATCTGGCACATTATGCCCGCAAGCTCACGCTCGCCTGGACACGCTGGCAGACGGCCCGCGAAATCGAAGCCATGCCCTTCGACATCCGCAAGGACATCGGCTGGCCGAGCACGGACGACAGCAAACACCGGACCATGTAATGAATGCGACATTCCTCTCAAGATAAGGGCGGCGTCTGCTTTGCGCAACGCCGCCTTTTCGTGGCCTGACCGTTCATGCCCAAGCCCTTTTCAATCTTGAATTTCAGTCGCCTATCAGTCCCTCATCTGCCCTCCCTGAGGCCATTCCGGTAGTTTAAGCGGCCAAATCGTGGCCGATGTCGCATATTTGCTCTTCCCGGCCGCATTTTTCCATGCCAGTGTCGCTTTCAGGACATCGGCGCGACGCATTCCGCGCAACGAATGTGTCATCGCCCCTCGAGCATGGATTTCGCTATGAACAGGATGCAGATCAAGAAGCGTTCGGTAGTCTTCTTTATGGTACCGCAATTCACCATGCTGCCCTTTTCGGCGGCCGTGGACACCTTGCGCATCGCCAATCGCATGCTCGGCTATCAGGCCTATACTTGGCGGCTGACCTCCGTCGACGGGGAAAAGGTCTATTCCTCCTGCGGCATCGGCGTCGAAGCCAATTCCTCGCTCGCCGAGGAACGCCGCCATCTCGGCGGCGAAAACCGGCCGGGCATGGTGCTCGTCTGTTCCGGCATCGATGTCGAGCAGTTCAACAACAAATCGGTCAATGCCTGGCTGCGCGAATCCTACAATCGCGGCGTTGCCGTCGGCAGCCTCTGTACGGGCGCGCATGTGCTTGCCCAGGCCGGTCTCCTGAACGGCAAGCGCTGCGCCATCCATTGGGAAAACCTGCCGGGCTTTTCGGAAGCCTTCCCGCAGGCGGAGGTCTATGCCGATCTCTACGAGATCGACGGCAATCTCTATACCTGCGCCGGCGGCACCGCATCGCTAGACATGATGCTGAACCTCGTCGGCGAGGATTTCGGCGAAAGCCTTGTCAACCGCATCTGCGAGCAGCACCTGACCGATCGCGTGCGCAACCCGCACGACCGCCAGCGTCTGCCGCTGCGCGCCCGCCTCGGCGTGCAGAACGCCAAGGTGCTGTCGATCATCGAGTTGATGGAAGGCAATCTCGCCGAGCCCCTGTCGCTGATCGAGATCGCCGACGGCGCCGGCCTATCCCGTCGCCAGATCGAACGGCTGTTCCGCCAGGAGATGGGCCGCTCGCCGGCCCGCTACTATCTGGAAATCCGCCTCGACCGTGCGCGCCACCTCCTGGTGCAGTCCTCGATGCCCGTCGTCGAGGTCGCCGTCGCCTGCGGCTTCGTCTCGGCCTCGCATTTCTCCAAGTGTTATCGCGAACTCTACCATCGCTCGCCGCAGCAGGAGCGCGCCGAGCGCAAATTGACCATGGCGACGGCAAGGCAGGCGGTTGCCGCTTGAGACAATAAGAAGGCGTCGCCGCTTGAGACGTTGGAAAAGCCTGTCGCCGCCTGATGTGAAAGGCGGCGGCTTGGCTCCGCCCTTCGGATGGCGTTATTGCGCCGCCTCTTCCGTCATCCTGGCGTCGGAATAGACCTGGTTTCGGCCGCGGTGTTTGGCCATGTAGAGGAACTGGTCGGCGGCATTGAGGTAGTTCTCGAAGGTCTCGTAACCGCCGATCTCGGCGATGCCGATCGAAATCGTAACACCGAGTTCCTCATCGTCGGCCGTCACCTTCAGCCGCGAAATGTCCGAGCGGATCTCGTCGCAGAGTTTGGTCGCGGCAGCCGAATCCATCTGCGGGAAGAGGATGGCGAATTCCTCGCCCCCGAGGCGCGAGAGAAGATTGTCGCTGCCGTCGAAGATCGTAAACAGCCTGTTTGCGACAGCCTTCAGCACCTTGTCGCCGATCTCATGGCCATAGGTATCGTTCAGCCGCTTGAAATGGTCGATATCGAGAATGGCAACGGAACTCGGCACCTTCAGCCGCAGGCACTCATTCACCAGCTTCGGGCCATTGTCATAGAAATAGCGGCGGTTATAGAGACCTGTCAGATAGTCGCAGGCCGCCGCCGCCCTCAGCTGCCGCATCTGCGCCAGCGTCTCGGCATTGTTGGCGATGCGGCATTGCAACTCCTCGGCGACGAAGGGCCGGTAGACGAAATCGCTGGCGCCGGCCTTGAGGAAACTCGCCGACAGCATGCGGTCGTTGGAGGCGGAAACGCCGATGACACGCAGTCTGTCCGAACCGAAGCGATGGCGGATGCGCCGCGTCAGTTCGTAGCCGCTCATATCGGGCATATGGTGGTCGGTGACGACGAGTTCGATATCGCTGTAGGCTTCGAGCGCTGCCAGCGCCTCGAGCCCCGAACTTGCCTCGACGACGAGATATTGCTGTGCCTTGAGCAGGTCGACGAGCACTTGGCGCGCCGAGGCGACATCATCGACGACAAGCACCCGCGTCTTGCGGTTGGAGATCGCCCGCCGGACGGTGGCGACCAGATTGTCGAGCGCGAATTCATTGTCCTTCAGCACATAATCGATGACATTGCGCTCCATGATCTTGTTGCGCGTGTTGAGATCGAATGTCGCGGTGAAGACGATCGCCGGGATATCGTGCTCGATCGTGCAGTCGAGCGCTTCGCCATAGGGCGAATCCGGCAGGTTGAGATCGACGACGGCCATGGTGTAGCCGTGACCGTCCTCGGCAAGCTCTTTGCGAAGAGCCTTCAGAGATGGGCAGGATTTGACGGCAAGACCGAGTTCGGTCTGGAACCGGTGACAGAGTACGGCGGAAAACATCCGGGAATCTTCAACCAGAAGTATTTTTAACCCGCCGGAGCGCAGCCCGATGCCATCTCGCTGAAAATCCGCTTGAAAAGCCACGGCCGCTACTCCCCCATACGTCCGACGGGCTCGAATCGGCCCTCTCCCCGGGGCGAACGATAGCCGAGAGGCTTATGCGCGTGAAGGGGACAAATGAAGGCGGAATTACCTCTAATTGCAAAAATTCGACGACTGTTCCCGACCACCATCTCCGGGCGCCTGGCGATACCGATGCTGGAGGAGCCGTCAGGCAACCGCCCGCTCCTTGCGCATCGATTGGATCTGCAGCAGCGTATCGAGGTTCTGGTTGACGCGGCAGTAGAATTCCTCGTCGATGAAGGGACGCAGCATGAAATCATTGCCGCCGGCCTTCAGGAACCGCGCCGACAGCAGCCGGTTCGAGGAGGAGGACACGCCGATGATGCGCAGTTCGTGCGAGCCGATATTGGAGCGGATGCGCCGCGTCAACTCGAAGCCGTCAATGTCGGGCATGTTGTAATCGGTGATCATCAGGCCGATATCGCGGTTGGCCTTCAGGATCTCCAGCGCCTTGGCGCCGTTGTCGGCGGTACTGACACGGAAATTGTAGCGTTTCAGCCGGCTCGACAGCAGGGCGCGCGCCGTTGCACTGTCGTCGACGATCAGCACGTGATGGCGATGATTGGTCAGGAACCGGCAAATCGATTCCGCCAGAAGGTCGACGGCGAAGATATTGTCCTTGAGGATATAATCGACGATATCCTTGGCCATCAGCTTGTCGCGCATGCCTTCATGGAAGGTGCCGGTAAAGACGATTGTGGGTATGGAGAGATCGACCAGATATTCGAGCGCTTCGCCGTTTTCAGCGCCGGGCAGGTTGATGTTCGAGATCGCCAGCGTGATCGGGTCGGAAGACTTGTCGTAGGAAAACTGCAGATCCTCGAAGGTGCGGCAGATCTCGACATCAATGTCGAACAGCTCCTTGAGGCGTTTGCTGATCATCGAGGTGAATACGTTGGAATCTTCCGCGACAATAATGCGCGCGCCGGCAAACATTTCCCCGGAATATTGCATCCCCGAAATACCTAGAAACGCCATAGCAAACCTTTGATGTAAAAAACTGTCCCCGGGTCAAATCGATACATCAATTGATTTGAATAATTATTAATCAGTGGGCCTGGATATGAAACGAACAAGCGACTCGACGGGGCCGCCTCCGATTTCTTGCAGATATGATTAAGAAATCAGGCGCGAAGCGCCGCATTCTCAGCATCGAACGGGCTTTCGCCGACGACCGTCGCATTATAGGTCGCCCCGAGGATCTTGATCTTCAGCTTCGTGCTTTCCTGAGCGTGATCCAGCCGCCGCATGCAGGTGGATTCGCTCACCGCTTCAGCGTCGATTTTCCATGCCGCAGGTTGTTCCCCCTATAATGTTAAATCTCCTACTGGTTGGACGGACTTGCGACAGGATTTCCGCCTTGTTTTCCAAAGCCAATTTCCTTGCCGCTTGTGGGTCTTTCGCTGTCGATGCCAGGCTTTGCAACACGACCTGCCCGGGTGCAAGCCACATTTGGCAGGCGCCTTTCGCCATCATCCTTTGCTCTCGCAATGACGCGACGACCGCGATACCGGCCCTCAGTCAATGCCCGACCGCAAACCCAGCGCGCGCAGGAAATGCGCCTCGATCGCGCGCAGCAATTCGGCGCGGGCCGAGGGCGTCTCGGCAATGCTGGGCTGATCGACGACGCCGTGCAGGGCGTTGAACAGGAACACCGCCGTAAAGCCGGGATCGTCGGCCGACCAAGCATCCCCGCCTGCCCCGTCGGCGATGAGTTCGCTCAGATGGTCGATCAGGATGTTGCGCGAAAGCCCTACCCTTGATGCGGGGGGTGCCGCCACGAAGGCGAGATGATGCAGCCCGGCCGCATCGAGATATCCGGTGGCGCATGCCGTCGACCAGGCGACCAGCTTGCTGCGCCAGTCCTCTTGCCTGCATCCCCCGACGGCCGCGACGATGCCATCCAGCACAACTTGCACAAAGCGGGCGCGCAGTGCCTGGAGAAGATCGGCCTTCGAGGAAAAATGCAGATAGAAGGTGCCTTTGGCCACCCCTGCCCCCGTCGTAATCTCCTCGATCGTGGTCTGCTCAACACCCTTTTCCAGAAACAGCCGCTCGGCCGCGGTCATGAGCTCGTCGCGCCGCTCCTCCGGAGGCTTGGTTCTCGGTTTTGAAGGATTGGCCGGCATCGACAGGACTGGTCCCTCACTGACGGCGCACGGGATCGGTCCTGTGCAGGTAGCCGGTAAACACGTCGCGCATTGCGGTGCTCTCGATATCAGGCAGAAGGCGACCCACTTCCCCACGATGATAACCGCTATGCGTCACCACATGGGCCAGCATCTCTTCGCGGGACATGCGCCCCCGCCCACCATCGGTGAAGGTGAAGTCGACGACTTCCTCCAACTCATGAAGGCTTATATGCGAGGTGTAGTCGGTGTACCAACGGTCCGTTTCCCGGATATCGGCCGACAGCTGCGCCAAAGGCGGCGCTTCGCTGCTCCAGCTCGCCGTATAAGAATGATCCAGCCGCTGCAGGTTAGCGGCGAAGATGCGATCGACGAGATGAGCGTGATTGAGTACGCGAAGGGCTGAGCGAAAATTGTCGGAGCGTGTCTCGGCGCCGAGCCCGTTCAAGGCGTCGAGAAGCTCGTCGTCGACGCTGGCTTTGTATCGGAACAGAGAGTTCAACAGGGTCTGCGCGCTCATTGCGGTCTCCGTACGTAAACGGGTGGCGCCGGCATCACGCCGACGATCTCCATTTACGTGGCTGACTGGCGGTCAGTCAACGGGTTTACAAAAGATCTAACCGCCACCTGTGCATCTGCCGCGCAATCTCGTATCACGCGCAGCAGCCGCCAGTTGCCGCTGCCGGCCCGCAGCAAGCCGCTGCCCTGCTGTTTTCCTCCGCCAGCCAGCGATCGCGCGGCTTGCAGCTTGCCGGCCGCGGCGATAGCGCGACATACACGGCGCCGGCGCTGAGAATCGGTGTCGCGGCACAATAGAGCTGCATCGGCCGTACTCCGTCGCTGACCTCGAAGGTCAGTTTGGCCGAACCGTCAAGCTGCACATGCTCCGTCACCTTGCGGATGATGGAATAAAACCTGCCGGCCGGCATATGTGTGCGGTCGCCCTCCTCAATGTCCCAGAGCTGGATGAAGATCTCCGTCCACGCTTCGGGATTGGCGCCGCAATCGAGGCCCGAGAATTGGCCCGCCTTGACCTCGGTGATATGATAGCCCGGCTTCACCGGCTGGCCGTTGTAGTAGAAAACCAGCGGCGCATCCTTTTCCCCGGCGAGCGTATCGAGCAGCAGACCGAGACTGATGTCGTCCTCTTGAATTTTCCCGTTGTCGATCGCGTTCATATCGGCTAATCCTCGTTTCAATAATTCAAGGATCATTGAAATATGGACCAGCGTCAAGCCCTCGCCGCATTCAGCGCGCTGTCGCAGGAAACACGCCTGCATATCATCCGCATGCTTGTCGTGTCGGGGCCGGATGGAATGGCGGCGGGCGCCATCGCTGAAAAGGCGGAGGTCTCCCCGTCCAATGTCTCCTTCCACCTGAAGGAACTCGAGCGCTCCGGTCTGATTGCTCAGCAGCGGGAGTCCCGCTCGATCATCTACACCGCCAATTACGAGACGCTTGGCGGTCTGATCCGTTTTCTGATGGAGGATTGCTGCGGCGGGAACCCGGAGATCTGTGCTCCGGCTGCTGCCGTCGCCGCATGCTGTAGACCCGCAACCAAGGAGGAACTGCAATGACCACAGACCGCGTTTACAATGTGCTCTTTCTTTGCACCGCCAATTCTTCCCGCTCGATCCTGGCGGAATCCATCCTGGAAACCGAAGGCAAGGGCCGGTTCAAGGCCTATTCGGCCGGCAGCCAGCCGAAGGGTGAGGTCAATCCCCATGCACTGAAGGAGCTTGCGGCACAGGGTTACCCCACGGCCGGCTTCCGCTCGAAGAGCTGGGACGAGTTCGCCGAGCCTGGCGCTCCAGAGATGGACTTCATCTTCACCGTCTGCGACACCGCCCATGGCGAAGCCTGCCCGGTCTGGATCGGCCATCCGATGACTGCCCATTGGGGCGTCGAGGATCCGGCCGCCGTCGAGGGCAGCGAAGTCGAGAAGGGCCGCGCCTTCGCGCAGGCCGCCCGCTTCCTCAAAAACCGGATCATCGCCTTCCTCAGCCTGCCATTGTCGTCGATCGACAAGCTGGCGTTGGAACAGCACCTGCATCAGATCGGCGCCATGGAAGGCACGACCGCAAAACCGGCGGCCGGCTGATGGCGTCTTTCGATCTGCCGCGCCGTCTGGTCGCTGAAGCCCTCGGCACCGCCATGCTGGTCGCGACCGTCGTCGGCTCCGGCATCATGGCAGCGTCGCTGACCGGGGATACGGCGCTTGCACTGCTTGGCAATACGCTGGCGACCGGCGCCATTCTGGTGGCGCTGATCACCGTGCTCGGACCGATCTCCGGCGCCCACTTCAACCCCGCCGTCTCGCTGGTCTTTGCGATGTCGCGCACCCTGGAGAAACGCGATCTCGCCGGCTATGTCGCCGCGCAGATTTTCGGCGGCATCGTCGGGACGATCACCGCCCATCTGATGTTCGCCCTGCCGATGCTAGAACTCTCGAGCAAGGTGCGCACCGGCGGCGCGCAATGGTTTTCCGAAGGCGTGGCGACCTTCGGCCTGGTGGCCATCATTCTCGCCGGCATCAGGTTCGAGCAGAAGGCAGTGCCGTGGCTGGTCGGTCTCTATATCACCGCCGCCTACTGGTTCACCGCCTCGACCTCCTTCGCCAACCCGGCGGTCGCTTTGGCCCGGTCGCTGACCGACACCTTCTCCGGCATCCGCCCGATCGATCTTCCAGGCTTCTGGATCGCCGAAATATCAGGCGCGATCGCAGCCCTTCTCCTCTTCACCTGGCTGTTGAAGCCGGGCGCTTCATCAACCCTGTCGTCAGAGGCAAAACTATGAACGTCACCATCTATCACAACCCTGCCTGCGGCACCTCGCGCAACACGCTGGCGATGATCCGCAATGCCGGCATCGAACCCGATATCATCGACTATCTCGAAACTCCGCCGTCACGTCAGGAACTGGTCAGGATGATCGCCGATGCCGGCCTGACCGTGCGCGATGCCATTCGCCAGAAGGATACGCCTTACGGCGAACTCGGCCTCGACAACCCGGAACTCAGCGACGACCAGCTTCTCGACGCCATGCTGGTGCAGCCGATCCTGATCAATCGCCCATTCGTCGTCACGCCGATCGGCACGCGCCTTGCTCGGCCTTCCGAAGTCGTGCTCGATATCCTGCCGGAAACCCACAAGGGCGCCTTCACCAAGGAAGATGGCGAGAAGGTGCTCGATGCCGAAGGCAAGCGCATTGTCTGACCTGCCCGCAGCTTCTCCGATGCATCTGCATCAGCCGAATATGGATGCACTCAGGCCTACGTTCTCGACGCACAAGCCGCGCATCCTGATCCTTTATGGCTCCCTGCGAACAGTGTCCTACAGCCGCCTCCTCGCGCAGGAGGCCTCACGGCTGCTCGAATATTTCGGCTGCGACGTGCGGATCTTCAATCCGGAAGGCCTGCCGCTGCCCGACGCGGAACCGGCGAGCCACCCAAAGGTCCAAGAGCTGCGTGAATTGTCTGCATGGTCGGAAGGCCAGGTGTGGGTCACCCCTGAACGGCATGGCGCAATGAGCGGCATCATGAAAGCGCAGATCGACTGGATTCCACTGTCGGTCGGCTCGATCAGGCCGACACAGGGCAAGACGCTGGCGGTGATGCAGGTCTCCGGCGGCTCCCAATCCTTCAACGCAGTAGGTCAGCTCCGCATTCTTGGCCGCTGGATGCGGATGATCACCATCCCCAATCAGTCCTCGGTCGCCAGAGCGTTTCAGGAATTCGACGCGAATGGTCGAATGAAACCGTCATCCTATTACGACCGCGTCGTCGACGTCTGCGAGGAACTGGTGAAGTTCACGCTGCTGACCCGTGATGCCTCGAGCTATCTGACCGATCGCTACAGCGAGCGGAAAGAGGAGGCTGAGAAGCTGGAGCAGCGCGTGAGCCTCAAATCCCTATGACGACGAACGACACCGAAAGGGCGCCGGTGGCCGCCATCGCCGGGCTCGGTCTGACGCAGATCATCGGCTATGGGACACTCTACTACAGCTTCAGCATTCTTGCGCCCGACATGGCCCGTGGTCTTGACTGGTCATCGGAGTGGATCTTCGGCGCGCTCTCGGCCGCCCTTCTGATCGGCGGCCTGGCCGCCCCTCTCATGGGCACGTGGATCGATCGCTTCGGCGCCGGCCGCATCATGACGGCGGGCTCGGCGATTGCCGCCACAGCCCTTGCCGCCTGCGCCTTCACGCCAGGAAAAATTGCCTTCGTCGCCGCCCTGATCGCCATTGAGACGGCCTCGAACCTCGTGCAATATGCCGCCGCCTTCGCCCTGCTCGTCCAGATCAGGCCGCGTGTCGCCCAGCGCAGCATCACCTACCTGACCCTGATCGCCGGCTTCGCCTCGACCATCTTCTGGCCGATCACCACGGCGCTGCATGCGCACCTCTCCTGGCAGGACGTCTATCTCGTCTTCGCCGCCCTCAACTTGGCGGTCTGCCTTCCCATTCATGCCTGGCTGGCGCGCAGCACCGGCGACATCGGCAGACGCGAGGCGAGCAGCGAGACAAGGCGCATCGAGCCCAGCCTTCCCGCGTCGATCCGAACGCCGGCCTTCATTCTGATGGTCGCGGGCTTTGCCCTGCAAAGCTTCGTCAACGCAGCACTTCTGGTCCACATGGTGCCCGTCATGTCGGCCCTCGGCCTTGGCGCCATGGCGGTGATGGTCGGCACCCTCTTCGGCCCGTCGCAGGTGCTGAGCCGCTTCGTCAATATGGTCTTCGGCAGCGGCCTGCCGCAGCTGACGCTCGCCCTCATTTCCGCCGTACTGTTGCCGGCAGCCCTTGCCGTGCTTGTCTTAACCGCGCCATCGGTGCCGGGCGCGCTGGTCTTCGCCGTCGTCTTCGGCCTCGGCTCGGGCCTCAGCAGCATCGTCCAAGGCACCTTGCCCCTGGCGCTGTTCGGAAGCGAAGGTTATGGCCGGCGCCAGGGACAGGTGCTGTCTGTCCGCCTTGTCGTCTCGTCGACGGCGCCTTTTGCGCTCGCCTTCATGATGGGAACGATCGGCGTGTCGTGGTCGCTCACAGTCGCAGCGCTGCTCGGCACCGTCGCCGTTGCCGCTTTCCTTGCCATCTTGCGGCTGACGCGCCCGGTTGCCCGGTCGGAAACTATTCCCAAAGCAGGAGAAGCGTGAGCCCGGTCATCGCAGCATCATTTGACGACGGCGGAACCCTTGACGATGTCGATCGTCTCGCCGCCATCGAGGCCGATGCGGTCGCCGTCGGGCGTCGTCATGAAGCAGCCGGAAGGGCAGAGGCTCTCCGAAGCACCGGCATCGACCACGACCTCGACGCGCTGGCCGCTCTCGGTGATAACAAGCACCACGGCGGCGGGGTCGGTGTTGGTGATGGATGCCGCCTCGGCCGCGGGCGCGGCAAGCAGCGGGACAAGCAGAACGGCGGCAAATCTTGCCATCATGTGCGGCGGCGCGAACGCGCCCTCCCCTCGAACGACCGGTGCTGCCCTCGGCAGCGATCCCGATGGTGGAGATGATGCACATAGATCTGTGAATGATGGCTGAATGAGCCGTTCAGCTCTTCAAGCTGCCATCCGCCCTGCGCCCGCGCAGTTGCCGCACGGGCCGCTCTTCCTCCTCCATGGGCTTGTCCCCTGGAATTTCCTGGCCATCCGACAGATCCCTGCCCGCATCGGCAAACGCGGGACGAGCGTCCCGGTGGATGGTAAGATCGGTCTGTGGCAGCGGGATCTCGATGCCCTCGGCCTTGAAGCGCTTGAGGATCTCGATCCTCAGATTGTTGCGCACCGTCATGCCGTCGCCCATGTCGGCGAGGAAGAAGCGCAGCTCGAAATCCAGCGAATAAGGCCCGAAGCGCAGGAATTCGACATGTGGCTCCGGGTTGCGCATGACGAGCGGAATCTTCGCCGTCAGTTCGAGCAGGATGTCCATCACCTGCTGCGGATCGGCGTTATAGGCGACGGAAACCGGGATTTCCGAGCGGCCGATCTTGTTGCGGTGCGTCCAGTTGCCGACGAGGCCGTTGATCAGCTCCGAATTCGGCACGATGATCGCTTGCTTGCGGAAGGTCTCGATCTCGGTGGCGCGCACCGAGATGCGCTTGACGATGCCTTCGGCCGTACCCGAGACGACATGATCGCCGACCTTGAATGGCCGCTCGACGAGCAGGATCAGGCCGGAGACGAAGTTGGAAACGATGTTCTGCAGGCCGAAACCGATACCGACCGACAGCGCCGAGGCGACGAGCGCGAAGCTCGACAGGTCGATGCCGGCGGCCGAAACGCCGATGATTGCCGCAATGCCGACGCCGAGATAACCGATGCCCGTCTTGACCGAATTGCGCACGCCGAGATCGACATGGCTTCGCGCCATCACATTGCCGTCGAGCCAGCGCTGCAGCCAGCGCGTCAGCAGGTAGACGCCGGCAAACAGCAGGATGCCGGTACAGATGCCGAGCAGCGAAATGCTGATGCCGCCAAGCCTCACCTCCGTGAACAGCCGGTAGGCGATGAGCTGCAGGTCCTGCACATGGAAACCCCAGAGCAGCAGGATCAGCGGGATGCCGACGAGCAGCGCCACCGCATAGATGGCAAGGCCGACGAGCAGGCCGGCCTGGTCGATCGCCACCGGCCCAAGCTTGAAGCGGCGCGTCAGGAAGCTTGCAAAGAAGGTGTCGCCGAAGCTTTCCTGCTTTGATATCGCCTTGCCGGAGAGCAGACCGACATACATGGTGGCAACGACCGCGCCGGTGATGATCAGCTGTGTGGCGACGAAGCGCGCCAGCCCGACATAACCGGTCAGCGCGGTGAGGATGAGGCCGGCGCCGACGACGCGCAGGATGATCCCCATGCCGCGCGGCCAATGCCGGCCCGGCGCGTCGGGATCGCCGTTCTTCGCCAGCATCGGTTTTCCGAACGAGGCCGCGATCAAGATCAGGCCGATGATCAGCGCGGCAATCAGGCTCCTGACCACGGTCAGCACCAGCGGCGAGCCCATCGCCTCGCCGATCGTACCGAACAGATAATCAAGCGCGTTGACGATCGCCATCGCCAGCACGCAATAGCCGATCGAGCGCGCGCCGAGATTGGAAAGCCGGACGAGCCGCCAGTGCGGTTCGTTCGGTGCAAAGATGGCGTTGACGAAACGGCCGACGAAATAGACGAGCCCGATCGCCGCGAACAGGGCGCCGATGACAGGTGCGATGTCGGGCCGCAGAACATTGAAACTATTGAGGAAGAAGAACGAGGTGACGAGCAGTACGGAGAGCGCCAGCGTACGGATCAGCGTCGACCAGAAGGCGATCGACAGCCGGCCGATATAGGACGGGTTCTCGATCGCCTCGTCCCGGCGCAGATACGAGCCGAACAGCCGATAGCTGCCGGATAGCAGAATGAGCGCCGACGCAAGCGATAGGAAGATCGCGGCAAACAGTGGGAACCGCTTGAACTTCCAGACGAAAGAGGCCCAGCTCGACAAAGCCTGCGAGAATTCGCCGGCCTCGTGCACGAAGGCGCTCACGGCATCGTCGAGCACCGAGACGGAGATCTCGGTGCGCCTGAAAAGCGTGTCGGCGAAAAGCCGCCGCCGCATCTCGATGATTTCGTTGAGGAGCTTCGTCACCGCGATCGACAGATTTTCGGCGTCACCGGTCACCGCGTTGATTTGCGCACGCTCGGCAGTCAGCGCATTGCGCTCGTCCGTGACAATCTTCGCCTCGGGCGGCTGCCCATCCTTCGGCGGATCGCCGATCTCGGCAAGCCGGTTCTTGATTTGGTCGAACCGCGGCCGGAGATTAACCGATATGGTGATGACAGCGCGGCTGAGCTCGTCGGCCTTGGTCGCAAGCCCGACCAGGGCATCGTCATTGTCGGCATTTTGCTTGGCGCCGTCCTGAAGCGCCGTCAGTTGGACCTTCGCCTTGTCGATCTCCTTCGCCGCCTGATCGAAGGGCGTATCGGCAAGCGGCGCCTGAGCGGCCGCCGCCGGTGCCTGCGGCTCCTGGGCGAAGGCCGCGGCACCCCTGAAATGCGCGCCGGCGACCGCCAGCGTCAGCAGAAGAATGGTGCGAAGCAGGATCGGTCTCAGCCGCAAAAGCGCCTCCGGAAAGGTTGTCGTCAGGATAGAATGCCTGCTTGTCATAGCAAACAAAGGCGACAGAAAGGCGGAATATCCCCGGAAAGCCTTAGAAGCCGGCATCGGGCCTGGAGAGATAGTCGCGCTCCGCCGCCGTCGACTCCCGCCCGAGCATGGCATTGCGGTGTGGAAAACGGCCATAGGCGGCGATCACGTCGCGGTGGCGGATCGCATAATCTAGATATTCCTCATCGCCAAGCGCGGTGAACAGCGCCACCGAACGTTCCTGCTCGTCAAGGTCTTCGGCATGTTCGAAAGGCATGTAGAAAAAGGTGCGGCAGGCTGCTTCAACCGCCTGGTCGGCGCCTGCTGCGAGCGCGAGCTTGGCTTCCCGAAGCGCCAGCCCGTCGGTCGCAACGGCAAGCGGGGTGCCGCGATAGATATTGCGGGGAAACTGGTCGAGCACGATCATAGCCGCCAGCCGGCTTGCCGGGTCAGCGCGCCATTCGTTCTCGACGCTCGCGGCGAGGGCCAGATGGGTATCACGAAAGTTCGCACGAATCTCCGCGTCGAGTTCCGGCGTCGCACGGAACCACAGCTCCCGGCCGCATCTGACGAACCAGAAATCATAGACTTCCCCAGGTCGGCGGATCGTCGTCATGCTTCCTTCCCTAGCGTGAGCGGATACAATTGAATCACTTAAATTATTGTAAATGCTATAAAATTTTGATCAAATCAACCCCTCGTCCGCCTGTCGGCACCTTTCCCACTTGCGGGGAGAAGGGGATTTGCCGCAACCTCTCCATCCCCACCCTCGCCTCGTTCGGCACTCCCCTCGCCCCGTTACGGGCTAAGGGATGTACACATCTCGCAAGGCCCAACCTGCGGTACATGCTTTGATATATTGTAGGCCATTGAAGAAGGTGATGGGGCCCGGCGGCTTGGAGGAGGAGTAGCCGTTCCAGCCTCAGAGCTTGGCAATGATCCGGGCTTCGCTCTATTGCACAGACAGGCCAGCGGCTTCAATTCCCGAAATAAAACGCTTTTGATCTTCGGTCCGCACCAGCCGCCTGGCGACCTCCTGCCTGATGTTCGGGATCAATGCGGGTGACTCGCGCCTGATCCAATCAAGCTGTTCCTCTGCTTCCTGCTTTTTTCCGAGCGTGCCGAGAATGGAGAGCAATACGAGACGATGCATCGGATTGTAATTGAGGTCCGACATGCGCGACCATAGTTCCGCAGCCTGCGTATCGCCCCGCATGAAGGCACAGAGCGCCATTCCGACCTCGTAATATCCGCGTGGTCCGGCATTCTTGCCGACTGCCTCTGAAATCAGTGTGCAGCCTCTATCCCATTCTCCCGACATCGACAGGCGCAGGCCGTATTCACCCGCCACCTCGGTATCGTTCGGATTGTTGGCATAGGCGGCGGCGCCGGCGCTGAGGGCCCCGGCCGGATCATTGCCGAAAAAGTTGGCGAGCATCAGTGCCTGAAGAGCGCGTGCATTCTTCGGGTCGAGCCGCACGGCCTGCTCGGCAAGTTCCTTCGCGAGGTCGAGCGTGGCGGCCGTCGATTTCGTGTGAAGTTGGTATGAAAAGCGGAACTCGTCGAGATGGATCAACGAAAGAAGGGCGAAGATATTGGAATCGGCCGGCATCTTTTTCACGGCCTGCTGCAGGCAGGATTTTGCCACCTGGTGAGCCTGCACGGTCATTTCGCTACGGTAGCTATAATAGGATAGCACGCATGAAAAAACGTGCGTGCTTCCGGCGATGGTCGCGGTATCGGTCTGGAACATGACGCCGAACGGACGCGCGACCGCCGTGGCGATATCCCCGGCAAGGCTCGCTTGCGTTTGCGGGATGCCTTGCACCTTCATGTCGGCATCATAATTGCTTGCCCAGATGACGGCGGCATCCGCCCGCCGCACGAGTCTGGCTGTCGAGCGCAGCCTGCTGCCTTCGAGCCGCACACTTCCCTGAAGGGCATAGAGCGGCTGCGACGAAGCTTCGCCGGTTTTATTCCGCGGCATGGCGGTGACGACAACGATATCATTGAAACGGACCAGCTTCTCGATGATGTCGTCGGTCATGCCGCGAGAGATGTCGGAGGCAAGGCTCCCGTCAGAGGCGCTTTCAAAACGCTCGACGATAATGGTAGGGCGATTATCAGCTCCTGATGTCGTTTCACGCTCCGTGCTCGGCGATCCGACCTGCCGAAGAAGAGCCGCTGCAGAGGCCAGGACAATCACCGCGCCCGCCGCAAGAAGCCAATATCGGCCCGGCGATAAGCGCCGGTCCGCCTGGTCGGGGCTGATCGTATCCGAGGCCGCACTGATCTGAGCGTTATCGTCGCCTGACGAGCTTGCCCGATCGGACTGCTTGAGCGGTGACATATCAGCGGGTGCAGCACTGCTGATGACATCGAAGACTGGCGCGTAGCCGCCCTTGGGGATGGTGATGATGATCCGGTCCGCGTCGCCGGCGGTCAGGTAGTAGTGTTCCAGTTCTCGTCTCAGCCGGCCGGCTTCGATGCGAACGCAGGGATCCTGTTGGGCATCGAAGTTCGCGTCTCTGCCAAAAACGGCCTGTGCGATGGTAAAGGCCTTCAGGTGGTCGCGACGGCCTGCGAGCGTTTCCGTGACCACGAATTCAAGGAATTTTCTTGCCCGTTCGGGAAGGCGGAACTCCCGGCTGGAAAGAATGCGCTCAAGTTGCTGCTGCACCTCCTCCTGTGAGGCGGTGACCCTGTTTATGCCTGCACTCGTCATCGGTTCCCCCAGACTCCGATTGCGAACAACCAGCAGCACGCAGTCCTAAACAATAGTCCCCGTCAGGCGTGACGGCAATGCCGCCCAGCCGAATAACCTAACCAACGCTGACCGAATCCCATGAATAGCCAAATGATGGACGTAAGTCACAGTTTACGAAATGCCCGCGTAGGATACCGTATTCTACCGGTGCCGACATGTATTTTACTGCCTTAGTCTCCAGGCGCGCTCTATCATCGCCGTGTATTCTGGAGGAGCCTGCGATGACATCACCTGAGACCTCTACACCTCATCCCATGACAAGCGCAGAGGAACTGCGCAAACGCGCTCTGGAGCTTCAGCTTGTCGAGATGGAGCGCAGCGAAAAGATCAAGGCGCGTGAAGCAAAGAAACACGCGGAGTTCGTCGAGGATTTTTTCCGCAAGCACATTGGCGAAGCGGAACGCGCCGTCATCAAGAGGCTGGTCATGAAAGCGGCCGCAGACGGCAAATACGAGGCGCTGATCTACAGCTTTCCGTCGACGTTCTGCACAGACAGCGGCCGGGCCATCAACAACAACCTGTCCGGATGGCAGAAGACGCTGCAGGGAAAGGCAAAGGAACTCCTCGAACTTTTCGAGGAAGTTGCCAGGCCGCAGGGTTACGGGTTGAAGGCCATGGTCATCAACTTCCCGGACGGCATGCCGGGAGACGTCGGCTTCTTCCTCACTTGGGAGCCGCCCGTCGAGTGACCGGCAGCAGATAGAGGCGATCAAATTGAAAGCAATCGAGATCGAGCGCAAGTTCCTCGTGCGTAACGATAGCTGGCGCGATTGCGCCGGCATGTCGCATGTCCTGCAGCAGGCTTATCTGTCTCGAGATAAGAACTCGGTACGTGTTCGCTTGATTGACGACCGTTCTGCTTGCCTGACGATCAAATTCCGCACAGTAGGGCTCGCCAAGGACGAATATGAATACGAGATTCCTATTGAGGAGGCACGGGACCTGCTTCTCCATGCGACGGGCCACGTCATTGAAAAGACCCGCTACCCGGTCCTGCACGAGGGCAGAACCTGGGACGTAGACGTCTTTGCCGGAGCCTATGAAGGATTGACGCTCGCCGAGATCGAGATAGCAAGCGAAGATGATCGTCCGGCCCTGCCGAAATGGCTTGGGCGGGAAGTCACGGGCAACAAACGCTATTCCAATCGCGCCATGGCGGTTGCATCATGCCGCCGCCCGCAGATGCATGGGGCGCCTGACCACGGCGCCGCGCTTTAGAGCAATTCCAGGAAAAGTGCGAAGCGGTTTTTCCAGGCAAAACGCGAAGCGCTTTTGCCGGGAATTGCGTAAAAACAAAAGGAGAGCGGTCCTGAGCTTCCATTAGAAGCTCAACCGCTCTAAGATCCTATTCGCTTACAATCGTCCAATTGGTGTCCGGATTGAATTCCTTGATCGCGGCAGCGCGCTGTTCCGTTTGCGGCCCCAAATCGCGTTGATAGATGACGCTCATCCCGTTGACGACAAAGGTCTGCACGCCGGTCACCCGGTATGTGACCGGCCAGGCGACGAGCGCAAAGCCACCGGTCATATAACCATTGATGACGTAGCTTTGTTTGCCGCCCAGTACGTTGTCGCCCTGAGCGGTCAGGATGCGATAGCGATATCCGAAATAACCTTCCCCGCGTTTGGCGGCGCCGAAGGCGGCTGTCTCGACCAGCGCGCTTGCCGGGCTTTCCTCCGCATAGACGCTCGGGTCCCAGTAGAGGCCGTCCAGCTTGCCCGGACTGCTGATCAATTTCTTGGCGAATTCGTAAATACCGTCACCGTCTCGGTCATCGGATGCATATTGATACTGTGCAGCCACATATTCATGCATCGTGTCGATCGTCGCGAGTTCGTTTTCGCCGATGCGCCGATTGATGATCTCCTCGAGGCCGCGCTGCGTGTCGAAGGACCATTTCCCGTCTTTGTCCTCAGTCAGCGGAAACGGCAGAGGCCAGAGCCGATCGCCAATCGCGACGATCTTGGCACCTTCGACGTCTTTCAAGATCATCTGTCGCTCGGCGCCTTCCCGGATCAATCCATAAGCGATCATGGCCTCGTTGCTCGAGCGCAGCTTGTCTGCGTTCAGACCGAGCAGATCCCCAAGATCCCCGATATTATTGGAACCGAGCACCGATTTCAGCCGATCGAGTGCAAGAGACGGGCTATCGAATTTCGGTGCGGGCGTTGCCGCCTTGTATTCGGCGAGATCCGTCTGTACCTGCGATAGCGCCGGCGTCGTCGGCATCGTGCAAAGCGCTGTCGCAAGCATGAACGAGATTACCATCGATTGACGTCTCATGATGTAACTCCATGGGCTCGTAAGGGGTGTCATCGCCGCCCGCCGCCACCGCGGCCACCACCACCGCGGCCGCCGCCGCCGCCGCGAGACGGCATCGGGCGCGAGTGCTGAACGGGACGGGCTGCCGGGCGGTGAGCGCCCATGCTTTGCGCGCCTCGTTTCGAGGCGACGGTCTGCTGGCGGCCGGACTGCACGTTGCCAAGTGCGCTCGACTGGCGTCCGCGATTGTCGGGCCGGGCAGCCATCTGCGGTTTGCTGGGTTTCTTGACGGATTTCTGTGCGGGCTTGGCGGAGGGGCGATTAGCCGAATTTTGAGAACGGGTTTCGGGCCGGGATACGTTCTGACGATTGGCCGCCGTCGGCCTGTTTGCCTGCGGTTTGGCCTTCAGCCCTTGCGCCGTATTTTTTCGGATATCTTCCGCGCGAGCGGCCGTCCCGCGATTGCCCGGCCTCTGACCCGCCTGCATATCTGCGGCCTTGTTGCGCAGTTGATTGCGATTGTCGGCCTGAAGTCCCGACTTGATCGCCGACCGGTCCAGCTTGGCAAGTTGGTCTTTGCCGATGCTCAGCTTGCTGCGGTCGACATTCGCCCAGTCGACGTCGTTCCACTTCATTTTTCCGTTGAAGTTGCGATCATTCAGGCAATTGTTGCAATCGATGTCGATATCGCCGTCCCAGCGACCACCCCATACGCCCCAGTCGTCCCAATTGACGACGGCCGCCCAGGCAAGCCCGGTGACCGCGCCGGCAAAGAACGCTGCGCCCGGATAGTAATAGCTGTCGTAATAATCGGGATAATAGGAGATCGGCGCCGCGGCATAGTCCGGTTCATAAAGCATTTCCGGCGGATATTGGGGGATATAGATCTTCTCGGGATCGGTCGGCCGGATAATGACGTTGTCGTTTTCGGTGACGACCGTCACCTTGTCATCCGTCTTGATGATGTTCTTTGCCACCGCCTCGTCGCGAAGCTGCTGGATGGCAATCAGCACGTCCTTCTGCTGATTGGCGAGCGCATCGGCGAGTGATTGAGTCCAATCGAGATCCTCGCTCATCATCTTGATGATGTCAGGGTAGTTGAGCAGCGAAACGACGCTGCCGTCCCAATCGCTTTTGGGCTTGAGATCGGAATTTTTCTTTTTCGCTTCCAGGAAACGCTGCGCTTCGATAATCTGCAGGGGAAAGAGGGAGGCGGCCGAAATCGCCGCGACCAGTTCGTCGGGATAAAGCGCGATCCGCGCCACCAGCACCTCGAGATCATCCTCCGAAAGAAGGGTAGCCGCGGGCTGCTCTGCGCCCGTCTGGGTGGGCGCCGCAGCCGGCGCAGGGGCCTGTGCTCGCACGGGGAAGGCTGGCTGCAGCGCAATGATCGCCAGAGCCGACAACCCACCAAGCAGTTTGCGGGAAATTGCTTTCATCGCACATGGACCTCCCTAGAATCAGTTGAATGACGGATGCGTTCACGGAGATTTCGGGCCGATGACGGGTGACCGCCGGAGCATCACAATTTTCGATTGTAAAATCGCCTCCCTCATCTCTTTTAACAGGGCATCGACCAGGCCTGCATATTCCAGCCGCCGCGCTTCTCTCAACGTGTCGGGCAACTGTTCGACATGCGCCAGAGCCTGCGCTGCGGCAGCGAGATCCTCGCACATGCTGTGAAAGGCCTCATCGACGTAGAAAAGCCGCTGCACCAGCCTCGCCTGGTCGGGAAAATAAGCCTCTGCCGTTTCAAGGACGGACAAATATGTCGAACCAGTTTCTCCCGACGCCATCTCCGCCCCCGCCGACGAAACTGCACTAAGCAGTCCGGAAACTATATAACAGGCGAACCGTCTGGAGACGTAAAATACGCGATCCTACGGCAGCCGGCTTCCGCGAGGCGCATCCCATCCGAGACGGCGAACGGGATTCGTCGCCGATCTCGCACCTTTGCTTCCCACGCTGACAAATTCCCCGGCGGATCGTCCGCGAACGCCCCGATAGAGATTACGCGATGCTACGGGCCTTTGCCCCGAAACGGGCCTACAATTCCCCCTTCGCTTGCGATCGACGGCTCGGGGAGACCAAGCCGGAAGGGAGGGGTCGTGTTTCTCGACTATTTTGCCTTGGGCGTATTGGCCTTTGTCGTGGTCACCCTTTTCTATGCCGTGATTGCCATTCACGACATTCCACATCTGATCGCTAAGGCGCGCAATCACCCCCATCAGGATGCCATCCATATCGCCGGATGGGTCAGCCTCTTCACGCTTCATGCGATCTGGCCGTTTCTGTTCATCTGGGCAACGCTTTACCGTGAAGACCGCGGCTGGGGTATCCGGCAGGACGGAAAATTATCGGCGGAAGGCGAAGCGAATGCGGAAATTGCTCGTCTCCATGCCCGGATCTCCGAGCTCGAGGCGCAAACGCCGGAGAAGGAGACCGCCTGATGGATCTGCTCCTCATACTGACCTATGCCGCGATCTGCTGGACGATCTTCAAAGTATTCAGGATTCCGGTGAACCAGTGGACGCTCGCGACGGCCGTCCTCGGCGGGATCTTCCTCATCTCCACCCTGCTGCTGTTGATGAGCTACAATCATCCCTATTCGAGCGACGGGCGCATCTATTTCACCTCGGCTCCCGTTATTCCCGTCGTCGGGGGGCAGGTCGTCGAGGTGCCGGTGACACCGAATGCACCCTTGAAGAAGGGCGACATCCTCTTTCGCATCGATCCCCGGCCCTATCAGTTCGTGGTCGATCAGAAGAAAGCCGCACTCGCCGAAGCCGAGCAGTCGGTTCTGCAATTGAAAGCGGCCGTGGACGCAGCCAATGCGGCGGTCACCGGCGCCGAGGCCTCGAGGGACAGGTCCCTGCAGGCCTTCGAAAAATTCCAGCAGTCGAACGAGAATGCAAAGTCGAGCGGCAGGGGCGCGGTCTTTTCCGAACTCGAGGTCGAAAACCGGCGCGGCATCTATCTGACGTCGGAAGCTACGGTCGACACCGCCCGCGCACAAGCCGCGCAGGCAAGACTCGCCTACGAGTCTGACATCAACGGAACCAACCCGACGGTTGCAAGGCTGCAGGCGGAACTGAACAATGCCGAATACGAGCTTGATCAGACGGTGGTGCGGGCGCCGACCGACGGCTACGTCACGCAGGTCTTCCTCCGCCCTGGAATGATGGCCAATCCCCTTCCGCTGCGGCCCGTCATGGTCTTCATCGACAGTCAGGACCGCATGCTGGGTGCAGCCTTCATCCAGAATTCGCTGCAGCGCGTCCACGTCGGCGACGAGGCCGAGGTTGCCTTCAAAGCCGTACCCGGCAAGATATTCAAGGCGCGGGTGCAAGAGGTCATCGATGTGATGGCCCAGGGCCAGTTGCAGCCGAGCGGCGCGCTGATCGACCCGCAATCGCCCGAGCGCCTATCACCCGGACAAACACTGGCTCGGATCGAGCTGCTCGAAAACACCGATGATTATCAACTGCCGGGCGGCGTGGTCGCGGAGGTCGCGGTCTACACCCACCATTGGCACCATGTCGCCGTCCTGCGCAAGGTGCTGCTGCGCATGAGCAGCTGGATGAACTACGTGTTCCTCGAACATTGATGCGTGCCAGCAGCAAAGGATAAGGAGCCAGCGGTGATAGGAAGTCTTCCGATGATGAGGGGCTTGGCCGGCTTCAACAGAGAGTGGCTCCGCAGTGACATCCCGGCCGGGCTGTCGATCGCCGCAGTCGGCTTGCCGAGCGCCATCGCCTATCCCGCCATCGCCGGCCTACCGCCGGAGACCGGCATTTATGCCAGCATCGTCGCCCCGATCGCCTATGCGATCTTTGGTCCTTCCCGGCTTTTGGTCGTCGGGCCCGACGCTGCGACCATGACCGTCCTGGCCGCCGCCATGGGCGCCATCATCGCGGCCGAACCCACGGCGGCAGGTGCCGACAGGGTCGCCATCGCGTCCGCCCTTGCGCTTGGCGTCGGCGTCTTCTGCATCGCGGCGAAATTGCTGAGGCTCGGCGTTCTCGCGAGCTTTCTGTCCCGTCCAATTCTGGTGGGCTTCTTCGCCGGCGTATCGCTCTCGATCCTTGTCGGACAAATCGGTCGCTTCACCGGAGTGAAGATCGAATCGGACGGACTGATCCCGCCGCTTGTCGAAATGCTCGCCAAGAGCAGCTTGATCCACTGGCCTTCGCTCGTTCTCGGCCTCATCATGTTCGCCCTGTTATGGATCGTCCGAGCCTTCCGGTTCAGAGTTCCGGGCCCTGTCCTGGTGGTTGTCCTCTCGGTCGTCCTTTCAGCGATCTTCGACTTCCAAGGCCGGGGGATTGCCGTTGTCGGCGATATCCCAAGCGGACTGCCGAGCCTATCCCTGCCTGCATTGCATCAGATGCCTCTCGATAAGATCGTTCTCGGTTCGGCCGCGATCTTTCTCGTCAGCTTCGGCGCAGGCATCGTCGCGGCAAGAAGCTTCGGGTCACGGACCGGAGAGGAGGTCGACGCCAATCAGGAATTGATCGGACTTGGCGCCGCCAATATCGCGCCCGGCTTGTTCGGTTCGTTTCCCGTCAGCGTCTCGGATTCCCGAACCGCGATAAACTTGTCGACGGGCGGCGTCTCTCAGGTGGCAGGGCTGGTATCGGCCGCGACGCTGATCGCCGCGCTTGTTTTCCTTCAGGGTGCGCTGCGGATACTCCCCATTCCCGCGCTCGCCGCAATCCTCGCGACGGCGGCGATCAGCCTCATCGATATTCACGAATTGAAAAAGATCTGGCGCATCAGCCGCATGGAATTCATTTTTGCGCTGATCGCCATGTGGGGCGCAATCAGCTTCGGTGTTCTCAACGGCGTCATCGTCGCGGTTGCGGCAACGCTCGTCTATCTATTGCGTCAGACGATGTTTCCCCGCGACGGTCTTCTTGGCCGTATCGAAGGGCGGCACGGCTTTTTCGATCTCGCCCGCTTTCCGGAAGCTCGCCCCATCGAGGGCGCCGCCGTCTTCGCCATCCAAGGCAGCATTCTGTTTTACAACGCCGATTACGTGCGCATGCGGCTGACATCGGTAGCGAAGGGACTTCCTGCCGAAACCAGATGCCTCGTGCTCGATGCCAGCGCCATCACGCATATCGACAGCACCGGCGCAGCCGCGCTCGATGCCGTGGCCGAGATCCTGGCAAAGCGGAATATCGTCTTCGCAATGAGCGACCTCGGCGAACAAAGCCGCGGCATCCTTGAGCGCGCGGGGGTCGTCGAAGCGATCGGCGTCCACAATCTTTTCAACGGCAGGGAAGAGGCCTTGCGAGCGCTGATCGGAAGTGGCGGCGAGGCCAGCGGCACCGCGTCGGCAGGCTAGGATATGTTCGCGCAAGGGAGAGAGAAATGGACGAGAATTACGAGCCCGCAAAGGCGGATGGAGGGGCAGATCGCGTCGGAAAGGACAAGAAGAAAAAGAAATCATGGAATTATGACAAGGAAATCGAGCGCCTGCAGGTCGAGTTGGCTCATTTGCAAGCCTGGATCAAGAAATCCGGCGCGAGAGTCGTCATCGTCTTCGAGGGGCGGGATGCCGCCGGCAAAGGCGGCATGATCAAGCGTATAACGGAAAGAGTCAGTCCGCGGGTCTTTCGGGTCGTGGCATTGCCGGCGCCCACCGACCGCGAGAAATCTCAGATCTACATGCAGCGTTATATCGCTCATATGCCGGCCGCCGGCGAAATCGTCATATTCGACCGCAGTTGGTACAACCGCGCCGGCGTCGATCGTGTCATGGGATTCTGCAGCGAAAAGAAGGCGCAGCGCTTTCTTGAACTGGCGCCCCGCTTCGAGGCTGCGATCGTCGAAAGCGGCGTCGTTCTGCTGAAATACTTCCTGACGGTCAGCGAGGAAGAGCAGGAACGCCGTTTCAGGCGCCGGATCGACGACCCGATGCGACAGTGGAAACTCAGCCCCATGGATGTTGAATCCTATCAGCGCTGGTGGGACTACACGCGTGTCTATGACGAGATGCTGCGGATGACCGACAGCAACCATGCGCCGTGGTGGGTGGTGCCCTCGGACGATAAGAAACGTGCCCGGGTCAATTGCATCTCGCACATCCTGCAGTCCATCCCTTATGAGCGAGTGAAGTTTGAAGCACCCGATCTCGGCAAACGTCAGAAGCGGCCGGCGGATTTCGTGGAGGACCGCAGCATCCGCCATGTTGTGCCGGACGCGACGTCATAAGACGACCTCAGCCTGGAGCAAATCCAGGAAAAGTGCGAAGCGGTTTTCCCGGGCAAAGCGCAAAGCGCTTTTGCCGGGAATTGCGTCAGAACAAAAGGTTGGAGCGGTTCTGCGTTTCCGCGAAAAGCTGAACCGCTCTCGAACATGGCGGACGGGACGCAACGATGGAGAAAACAGGCGATACGGCGGCGCAGGGAGCCGGGTCAGGGCAGATTTCGATAGAGGCGAGAATAAGCGATCTTGTCCGATTGGGCATCGTCGGGCTTTTTGCCTACTGGACGGTCGTTCTGATTGCTCCCTTTGCGCTGATCGTCATCTGGTCGGCCATCCTTGCAGTTGCCCTTTTCCCGATATTCGAGGCGCTTTCCAGGCTGATCGGAAACAGGCCCGTTATCGCGGCCGTCATCATCGTCGTCTTTTGTCTCGTGCTGATCATCGCGCCCCTGGCCCTCGTTGCGGTCAATTTTGCCGACACCGCGCAGGCGTTGATCGGCAAGTTACGGGCGGGGAACTTCACGCTCCCCTCAGCGCCGGCCGCTATTCGGGAATGGCCTGTCGTTGGCGAGCGGATCCACGATGCCTGGAATAAGATCGCAAGCGATCTGGCCGCTACCATCATCAAGTTTCAGGCGCCCATTCGTGAAGTGACGGGCGTTGTCGTCACGAAGCTTGCCTCGATCGGCGGCGGTGTTTTGAGCTTTGTCGTTTCGATCATTCTTTCGGGCGTATTGCTCACGCAGTCAGCACGCCTGGCTGCAACCATACAGGTGCTGGCAAGCCGGATTGCCGGTGAAAAGGGTGTTGGCTTTGCCCGGCTGGCGGGAGCCACGGTACGCAATGTATCGCGAGGCGTCATTGGCGTTGCCTTCCTGCAAGCGCTGTTATGCGGACTATGTTTTACCGTTTTTGGCGTTCCGGCGGGCGGGCCTTTGACCTTTCTTGTGTTCGCCCTGTGCCTGATGCAGCTCGGGCCTGCACTTATTCTTTTGCCGGTGATCGTTTGGGCATGGTTCTCCTGGCCCCTGTGGATCGCCTTGGCTTTCACCGCCGTTGCGATCCCCATCATGATCGTCGACAACATACTGAAACCGATCTTGATGGCGCGCGGCCTCTCCACTCCAATGCCGGTGATACTGATCGGCGTCATCGGCGGCACTTTGTCACAAGGCCTTCTGGGGCTGTTTTTGGGGCCGGTCGTTCTCGGTGTCTTCTACGAACTGCTGAAAGCCTGGGCCTGGCCTTCGGTTTCGACCGGATCGGAAAATAGCCGCCCCCCGAGATTCGATGCTCAACCGGAACGCATCGAACACACGCAATGACGGTCCGTCGAGGCGCCAGCGGCGCCTGGCGGGACTCACCTATTCTTGCAGTAGACGACAACCTCCTGCTCGATTTCGCGGCAGAGCTGTTCATACTCGATGATGAGCTTCTCTTCCCTCGGGCTCTTACTTCGGAACCGCTCCAGCGCATCGACAGCAAGATCGTAGGATTCAAACATCTCCGCGAGCGCTTCACTGGTCATGCTCTCCAGAAGATGCCGGATATCGGGGAGCCGCAACATCAGTTTTCTGCGGCCACGCTCTTTGCTCATGGATCAGCTCCGCATTCAACGCACCCCTGCAACGGATACGAAGTCACCAAGGTATCGGATCGTTCCCCGAGATCACGAATAAATGTACGAGAGCCCGGCGGTGTCGGCAATCTGACCCGGAGAGGTCTAGCTGCTGTCTCGGTCCGTCATGCTCAAGGCCTTTACCGTGATGGCGGCAATGACGCCGGTCAGCACGATCCCTGCAAACCCGATGACCAAAGCCAGTATTCGTGCCGAAACATGTTTGGGCGTGAAGTCGCCATAGCCGATGGTAAGTCCCGTCACGAAGGTAAAATAAAGCGCTTCATCGATCCGCCAATTCTCGATCCGCCAAATTGCAAGTCCGGATGCGACCATGATCGACACGATGCCGGAGAGGATCGGCCAGATGACACGAAGCTGCTTTGCAAGTGCGACGAAGAATAGCCTTCTCACCTGGCGGGTATGCGGTCCGCCGCCCGATCGCTCCTGTTTGGGAACGCGGGATCTCATCGCACTGCCGGCGGCAGGACGTACAGCGTTATGGCGAAAATCATGTACACCATCAGCACCAGGACGCCGACAAACCATGCCGATCGCCCGCTGTTGGTGACGAACATCGCAGTCACCGTCGCAAGGAACATCATCGTCACGGCACCTGGCCAGAATTGCAGATCCATCGGTGACGGACCGATGATATAACTCATCAAGACCAGAACGGGCGCAACGAATAGGGCAATCTGGGAAGCGCTCCCGAGGGCGATGCCCACGCTCAGATCCAGCCGGTTCTTGCGCGCGCCGGCAAACGCCGAGGCCATTTCGGCGGCGCCGCCGACCAGGGCGACGACGATGAAACCGACAAAGGCGGGAGTCATTCCGAAGGCTTCGGCCGCTTCCTGCACGGACTCGACGAAAATCTCGCTCACCAAGGCCACGATTATGGTGACGCCGGCAAGCGTACCCAGAGCAAGGCCGATCGGCCACGGCGCTTCGCCGGCCTCGGCATGTTCCGTTGAAGAAAAAAATTCCCGGTGCGTCCCAAGCGTGAACAACAGCCCAAGCCCGTACCCGACGATCAGTAAGGCAGCCAGGCTGAGACTGAGCGTTTGAGTGACTGGTGCGACCGATGCCGCGTCCAATCCGCCAAGCGCCGAAGGCATCAGCAGGGCGATTGTGGCCAGGAAAAGCAGGCCGGACTGAATACGCGCGCTGGCCCGGTTGAATTCCTGAATGTGGTATTTGAGCCCGCCGAGCAGAAACGAAGCGCCCAGCATGAACAGCGTGTTGGTGACGATCGCTCCGGCGATGGATGCCTTGACCAGCGTATATTCGCCGGCCTGCAGGGCAGCCAGCGCGATGACCAGTTCGGTAAGATTGCCGAGGGTCGCATTCAGCAGCCCGCCCGCGGCGTCACCCGTCTTGGCGGCAACAGATTCGGTCGCATGACTAAGCAGGCCGGCCAACGGGACGATGGCCAGCACCGACAGGACGAAAAGCGCCGTGTGGGCCTCGGGGAAGAGCGCCGCAGCTGCGAACACCACCGGCACGGCGGCCAGCAGCCAGAGCATGGGGCTATCGCGAATCTCTTTGAAAAGAAGCCTCAACCTTCACTCCCCTCTGATCACCTGGCCCCTGATTACCTGGCCCCTGATTACTTGGATTGAGATGATCTGTTGCCACTCGCTCCCGGCCGACGCCGATGATCCCTGTCTTGCTCATCTTCCCTCTGCGCTCGCGGCCTCATTCCGGAAGAGCCGTCTGCCGGAAGAAGGTCACGACCGCATCGTCAGGCTGGCCAAACCATGTTGTAAAAAACAACCGGAAATTCTGCGCCGCATAGGGAACAGCGCCTGCGCCACCTGGCCGACGGCCTGATAGGTCGTACGCTCGCCCATGCCGATCAGGACCGTGCGGTTGCCGATCGGCATGATATCGCCTCCCTCCATCGAGGCATTGGCGAACTGATGGTCTGAATCGCCCCACCAGATCTGGAAATCGCCGCCGAGGAAGATCGGACTTGTAGATCGCACGCTGGATCAGCGTTTCCGCGCGTCTTGCCGGCCAGAACATCGGGTTGCAGGTCACGCCGCCGTAAATCCAGCAAGAAGGGTCGCGCTGGAACAGAGTGTTCGGAATCGGCGGGATGACGAAATCCGTCTCCGGCAAGGCGCTGAGCATCAGCGACTTCGCCTTGACCTCAGGTAGGTCGGAGATTGCGATGCCGCCGATCATGAATGCGGCAAGCTGCGTGGGCGGCATTTCGTCAAGCCAAGGTCGCATCGCCTCGGCGATCTGCGAGCCGAGCACATTCGGGGTAATGCGCCGGTCCAATACGAAATCGCGCGCCTGTTTGTTGGCAAGCGCCTGGCCAAGCAAGTCGTGGAGCTCGAGAACTTCAACGCCCCGTTCCTGCATCTTCAGCACAAAGTCAAAGTGATCTTTCTGAGCCTCATGTACCCATAGGACATCGTCAAAAAGCAGATCATGGCAGTTGGCAGGTGTCAGGCGCTGATGAGCCAAAGACGGTCTGCAAACCATGACGGTTCTCAATTTCCCGACCTCCGAGTGAACCCCGAAACCACGCATGTGGTCCTCCTTCCAGCTTTCCGGATCGCGGCCGCGTCGGCCGTTCTTCGAAAACCAGACTATTTCGGCCCGATCGGTCGTGTCATTGATCGCAGACAATCCGCGGCACAGTATGTTGCGGCGCTTCCGCCAGCTGTGGCGCGGGAGTTCATTGAAGACCCGGAACATCGCAGCGATGGATTTGCCATAAGCGCCAATGGGTAGGATGAATGTCGAGCGCGTCGCCGGTCACCGCATTGATCCAGCCATCGGGTAGACGCTGGCAGGGGAAAACCAGGGCATGGACGCCTTCGTCGTCGATGACGGCGAGCTCTATATCCTGTTCGAACGGAGCTTCGATTGGCAATCGCCACATCACCAAACCCTCCCGATGACCCACTCAACCGGACACGAGGTTGTCATTCCGGCACGGCAATCATCCAACCGGCGTGTTTTGGCCTGACCGGCCATCAGCCGGAAATTGTGGATCTTGTCTGCAGAAATAGATCAGACGAGCTTTGGCCATCACTCGATCGCCGATATTCCTTGCGGCTCATCCGCCCACGGGCGGCAAGGGCGTCCCTATCCTTTGACTCCCTCAAAACGGCCACTTGCCCTCTGTTCCCCACCATAGCGGAACAATGAGGCGGAGGCATTGAGCCGGATCAACGCCCGCTGTGGGTTTGCGCCGAAGGTTGGCGAGGCAAGACCAATAGAGGCTACGCGATACTACACGGACTACCCGCCCATTGGTGGTATTGTAACGTCATTCTGGAGGACAAAAAAAACGGTCCATGGGCCAAGACTTCTCAAGGGACGGAGGAGACCATCATGTCCATCAAGATGGAGGCGCCGCGTGTCGCCGCCGAAGCCGGTTCCACCGTCGCGGTCATGGCAGGACAAGTCCCATCCGGAACGTCGCAGACGCTGTCTCGCGAGCCGGCGCGCGCTTTGCGCGAAGGAGACGGCGGACTGCGGATGGACTGGATCCGGCAACTCCACGAACACATGCCGGACGCGGTGTTTTTAATTGATGACCGCCACAGAATTTCAGCCTGCAACAAGGCTGCGGTCGCCATGTTCGGTTATGAAGAGCGCGAGTTGACGGGCCGAAAGATCGGCTTCGTCTGGCATGCGACACCGAATGTTCGATTGAATGGGCGCTGGGCAGACCATGGGGCGGTGCGTGCCGGTCTGGCGATCACCAAGAGCGGGGTTCAATTTCCGACAGCCCTTACCATTATCAGGAAAGATGATGAAAAAGGCGTCTTCACTGCGGCGATTTTTGAGGACTTTCGAACCGAACGCGAGACCTTGCAGCAGGTTCAGGAGCTGCAGCATGAGATTGCCCGCCTTGCAAGAATGACTGAACTCGGAGAGATGGCGTCCACACTTGCCCATGAACTTTCCCAGCCGCTGTCGTCTATCGCAGCCTATTCAGAGGGGTGCGGGCGCCTGGTCAGGGGCAACCGTCGCCGGCGCGGTGAAGAGCTTCGCGAAGCGCTGCTGGAAATTACGCAGCAGGCGCTCTGGGCAGGAAGTATCGTCCAGAACGTCAGAGAATTCGTCGAGCGTGGCGCTTCCGAGAGGAAGCCGGAGGCGATGCACGACCTGATCCATAAGGCAACAAGGCTCGCGCTGATTGGGGCGCGGCGAAAAGACCTTCGCACCGACTTTCGGCTCGAAGCATCACAGAACACTGTCCTTGGAAACCGCGTTCAGATCGTGCAGGTGCTGACGAACCTCGTTCGCAACGCCCTGGAGGCGACCGAGTGTGTCGAGCAGCCCTCGATTGCGATCCGGACAACACTGGAGAATTCCTCGCATATCGTTGTGGACGTGTCCGACAATGGCTGCGGGATTGCAGCCGAGATGGAAGAGTCGTTGTTTCGTCCCTTCGTGACCGGCAAGCCGCATGGCCTTGGCATGGGCTTGGCATTGTCCAAGCGCATTATCGAGGCGCATGGAGGCCGCATAAGCGCGCGCAGAAGAACAGAGAATGGTTCAGTCTTCTCTTTCTCGCTTCCTTTGGTGGAGACCGAAATCGATGACGAATGACCTTACGATCCATCTCGTCGATGACGAGGAGGTATTGAGACGATCTTTGACATTCTTGCTGGTATCGGCAGGTTTTGCCGTGCGAGCGCATAGCTGCGCAAAGGCATTTCTGGATATTCTGCCTCTTTCGGGCAGAAACTGCCTGGTGACGGATCTGCGCATGCCTGATGTCAACGGCATCGAATTGCTCCACCGTCTGCGCCGGTTCAGCGCGGACGTTCCGGCGATCGTCATTACCGGCCAGGGCGATATAGCCGCGGCCGTCCAAGCAATGAAGGCAGGAGCGTCGGACTTCCTGGAAAAGCCCCTTGGGGAGGAAGCGTTGATCGCGGCGATCAATCTGGCGATGGGACAAAGGCGGCCAGGCTGCGCGGTCGCCGATTCCGAAAGCGTCGCAGCACGAGTTCGTCAGCTCACGGACCGCGAACATCAGGTTCTGAACGGCGTGCTCGATGGTCTGCAGAACAAGATGATCGCCTATCATCTCGGCATCAGCTCGCGCACGGTGGAGGTCCATCGCGCCAATGTGATGGCGAAGATGGGAGCTCGCAATCTTGCAGAACTCATGCGCATGGCCATCGCCATCGACGCGGTTGAGCAGCCGACCGAAACCGGCCGGATCTCACCGGCCGACACCTGGCCAGCCTGCGCCCGATAATTCGAAAAGCGATGCTTGCAACTGGACGCCCCTAAGATATTGTGCTTTAGAAGATGCTTATATAATTGCGTGATCTAGTCGTAGGGGCGATCATGAGAAACGCAACAAAGATCGATGTATTCAGCAGTCTTGGACCGACGGCTGAGGAAATCTGCCGGCAAGTCGAGCGAATTCTCGCGAGTGAAGAATTTCACGCGCCGAAGCGCGGGCGAAATTTTTTGGAATTTGTTGTCAGTGAGACGCTCGCTGGCCGATCAAGCTTCCTGAAGGCGTTTACCATCGCAAATATCGTTTTTGGTCGGGAAGCGTCATTCGACCCGCAGAATGATCCGGTCGTCAGGATCGAGGCGGGCCGAATACGAAAGGCCCTGGAACGTTATTATCTCGTCGCAGGCCAGGCGGATGACGTCATTATTACCGTGCCGAAAGGCGGATACGTGCCGCATTTCGAATATACCCGCGACGCGCCGGTGCCGGCTCGGCCAGAAAAAGACCCGGAAAATCCGCGGATCGGAGAATTTGCAGATCAAAATCAATCGCCTCAGGAGACGCGCCGTCCGCAGCCGCCGGTCGCTCGTAGTCCCAGAACCGGTCTGCTGGCCATCCTTCTTCTTCTTCTTCTCGTCCTCGCATTGGCATTTTTTGTGACGGGAAGTGCCCTTATCAGGCCATTGCCGTCGGAAGCCTCCCCGCCGACGGTTGCTGTCGAGGTTTTTGCAGAGAGCAGCTCCGTCGATTCCGCTTCGGATATCGCCCACGGCCTCAGGGACGATATTATCGGCCAGCTTGCCCAGCTCGATGACATCGTCGTGGTCGCCGATCCCGATCCGCCGACGGGTGATCATGTCGCTGCTGCCGACTACGCGCTTCAGGGCAACGTCCAGACGGACGGAAGCCGGTTGCGCTCCGTTGCCAGGCTGGTGCGTCGGGCAGACGGGGCGGTCATCTGGGCCAATAATTTCGATGCCGATCTTCGCGCTCAGAACAAGCTCTGGATTCAAACAAATGTCGCCCGGCAAATCGCCGGTGCGATAGCGCAGCCTCACGGCGCCATCTTTCAAGCCGAAACAGCCATGATCGCTCAGCCGGCGCAGAAGGCAGACCAGGATGCCCATGCCTGTATCCCGGCCTACTATAGCTATCTCCAGGCGATGACTGCGCAAAGCCATGGTGCGGTGCGCGAATGCCTGCAACAGGCGATCCAGCGCACACCCGATAATGCGACGTCATGGGCGCTCTTGTCCCTGGTCTATCTTGACGAAATGAGATTTCGCTACAGGCTCGGCACACCATCATCGGCCGAGGCCCTCGCATTGGCAACGGCTTCGGCGCAGCGGGCGGCATCGCTGGCGCCGGATAATCCCCGCGTGCTTCGCGCCGTTATGCTAGTGAACTTCTTCCGGGGAGATATCGACAAGGCACTGGCGGCCGGGACGGCAGCCTATGCCGCGGATCCCGACGATGTGGAAGTTGCGGGCGAGTACGGCTTGCGATTGGCGATGTCGGGAAAATGGCAATCGGGTTGCGAGTTGATATCGATCGCGCTTGACAAAAATGCCGGCCCCAGTGGCTACTACGAGGCGGGTATGGCGATGTGCGCATTTATGAGAGGCGATATCGAAGCGGCGGAACAATGGTCGCGAATATCAGATCTCGATTGCAACCCCATGCGCCACCTTGCCTTGCTGTCCATTCTCGGAACCGCGGGCAAAATGGGCGAAGCCAAGTTGGAGCAGGATTGGCTCCAGTCCCACGCGCCGGCATTGATGACGAACATCCGCCAGGAGATTTCGCTGCGCTTGCAGCGCCCGGCGGATCGCGAAAGGTTCTTTGCCGGCCTGCGCGCCGCGGGGGTGGCCGTTGACTTGCCATCGGGAGGATAGAGCCTTTCCGGGTTAGATTGAAGCATTCTGCCGGAGCAGGTTTTCGTCAGGGCAGAGGCGATTGGCGAAGGGCATACCCCTTGGTACGTCCGAGCCGATCGCCTTTGATCCTGGTTAGAGATGCCCGGCCCACCGGCCGCACCGCTTCGCCATGGCGAAGCGACAAGTGCGCCCGGCGATTCTTAAGTCTTGCGGATTTGCCAGGCAAATCTGCGGGAGGGTTGGCTGAAACAGGCCGGCTGATCGACCGGCCATCCGACTCCGTTTGAGCCAACAGAATGCTTCAATCTAACCCGGAAAGGCTCTAACGGCGCGAACGATCCCGAGTGGGCGGTCCCGGCCGCGATCCGAGGCGCGATCGCTTGCGATGCGCCTATGGAATCGGGTCTGCGCCGCTCAGTTTGCGGTCGCCAGAAATTTCCATGATGATTTGAGCGGCAATTTCGTCCTCGACATCGAGAATGGTTTGATCGCGCAGCTCGCGGTCATATTGGTTTGCCCAGACGACCGCGCCGTCGGCGCCGTTGATCAGGCGGACATGCAGATGCAGGACCGTGCCCTCGACAAGGACGCTTCCCTGCAGATTGAATAGCGAGCCGGTCGTCTCCATGCCGGATCGATCGGGAGCAAGCACGACAAGGTTGTCCACTTTTATGAGCTTTGCGATCAGCTGATCGGCCAGCCCCTTGGCAAAATCCGCGCCGCGCGCAGTACCGCCGAGGGCAGCGAAGGGTTCGACAACGATCCTGGTTTTGCTTTTCAATGTCGAGGCGGCAGCCGGCGGCGTTTTCGGCGGCGAGAGGTAGGATTCGAGCGGACGGATGAGGGCGAGTACCGCCATTGCACCGAAGAGGGCGGGAATGCCGATCGGCAGGAGAAGATCGCGATATCGCATCGATCGCTCATGCCCGGGATGGCGGCGCTTGTTCTCCGGATTTGGTACATCGGCGGCCTTGACGTTCGAAGTGTCTTCATCGCTCGAAATATGTGGAGCATAGCCCCCTTTTGGAATGGTGATTTGTATCGGGTCACTGCTTCCGCAGACAAGATAGTATCGTTCAAGGGCGCGACGGATACGCCCCGCTTCGATACGGACAACCGGATCGTTCTGTGCATCGAAGGAGGCATCACGGCCGAACACCGCCTGTGCAATCGTAAAGGCCTTGAGCTGTCCGGCATGCCCTTCAAGCGTCTCTTCCACAATATATTGCAGGAAGCGGCGCCCGCGTTCAGGCGCGAGAAATTCCGGGCTTGCGAGTATACGATCAAGCTGCGCGCGAACGCTTTCGTTGTCTTGACGTGCCTGGCTGCCCCCTCCCTCTTCCGGTGCCATCTAGACCTCCCGCGATACCGCCGTATCACTCTCAAGGGGTGGAAGCATTATACACCCGTCGGCGGTCGCGTGCTTCCGTAGCAATACGTAAGGGGTATCTCGAATACCGAGGCAAGCAACGATTGCTTATGATGGACGCGGATGGGGGACGACGCACATGTTCCAGGGTCACGCGATCGGAAAATACGCAACGGTTCCCGGCCACCACCATGGAACGGTTTCCGCGATAGCCAAAGATCAGTCGATCAAACTCAGCGCCGACGAAACGATCTACAGCGAAGGCGAATACGCCCTTGCCATCTACCAGGTCGAGGCAGGCGCCGTGCGGATTTACCGCCTGACGTCGAACGGCCAGCGGCATATCCTATCCTTCTGCGGCAAGGGCGAATGGTTCGGGCTCGAAAACGGGAATGTCCGAACCGATTTCGCAGAGGCCATCTGCGAAACGCGCGTAAGGCCGTTTCGCACCAATCAGGACGCAGTCGTCCCCATCGATCTTTTGCACATTGCCCTGACGAACCTGGCAAAGGCGCAATGCAAACAACTCATCATCAGCGAGCAAAGCGCCTTGAAGCGCCTTGCAGCCTTCGTTCAGGAGATGGCCGACCGCCATCCCGAGGATCCGGAATTCGATATGATGATGTCTCGCAGCGATATTGCCGACTATCTCGGGCTGACAGTCGAAACGGTTGCCCGCTCCTTTACGAAGCTCCGGGAAAAACGCATCCTTCGTCTTGCCGGCAAATCACAACGGATTGTTCGGCTTCTCGATCGCGATGCGCTCGTCGCCTTGACGATTTAGCAATGCAGAGTGTGACAGCGTCCTTGCGGATCTGACGACACGCGCGGCGCTGCAGGCCACGATAGAGGGATTGAACCATTGACATATGCGTCCCGCCGAAAATCGATCGCATTGCCCAAAAGAGTTCTTGCCGGCCTGGTCGCCGCCCCAACTCTGGTGGCAGTTTTTCCACTGCACGCCGTCCATGCCGAGGATGATCCCTTCTCTCAGTTTCCGTTGGTCATCCATTGCAAGTACAACGAAACCTACCATGCCTTTTACATATCGCGTGTCTCGCAAGACGGCGTGGCGACCTATGTCGCATCCGACCGGATCGCCGGCACGATCACGCTCGATGGAAAGGCAAAGGCAATCGGCGGCGCCGGCGGCGGCAGCTGTGTCGGCAAGACGCTGGTGGAGCTTCGTGCGTCGCAGCAGGCCTATGATCTGAAACCTTAGCGCCGTTCATCTGCCTTGGCCGGCGAGGTCACTTTGCCGGCGTCGCTGCGCTTGCCGCCTGCTGCGCAAGGATCGCTTGAGCGGCCGCCGCGCCGCCGCCCTTGTCGTCGCCTCCGACTTGCACCGTTGGCTGCGCGAATGCGATGCCGTTTGCCAGGAACAGTTCGCGAATCTTGGCATAGGCTTTGCGACGGATATAGGTCTGCATGCCCGGAACCGTAGTCATGGCGAAGCTCAACACGATGCCGTAGTCGCCGAACTGCTCGACGCCCTTCATTTTCAGCGGCTCGATGAAGTGTTGGCCGAGTTCCGGATCTTCCATCAGATCGGCTCCAACCTTCTTGGTCAGCTTGCGGGCCTTGTCTATGTCGGTATCGAATCCGACGGTGATCCTGAACTTGTCGATCACCCAGTCGCGGCTCATGTTCTCGACAGCACCCAACTCACTGAACGGCACCGTGAACACCGGGCCGCGATGATGGCGCAGACGCACCGAGCGCAGGCTGAAGCTTTCCACCGTCCCCTTGTAGTCCTTGGCCTGGATGTATTCACCCACACGGAAGGCGTCGTCGAACATGTAGAAGAAACCGTTGATGACGTCCTTGACCAAAGTCTGCGAGCCGAAACCGATGGCGACTCCGAAGATGCCCGCTCCCGCGATCAGCGGTCCGATCTGCACGCCCAATTGCGCCAGTACGATCAGCCCCGCCATGACCGCGACAGCAACGGCCAATGCATTGCGAAAGATCGGGAGAAGCGTCCGAAACCGCGCGCGCCGGGCGGCGTCGGCCGGCGCAAGCGATGTCGTGCCGGTCGATGCGCTCAGCGTTCGGTCGATCCAGCCCCGCGCCACTTGCCAAAGAAGGTCCGCGACCACGAGGATCAGGACGCTCTTCAGGCAGCCGTAAAACAGAGCCGCGATCATCGGGTCGCGCCGACCCAGCGTGTCTGGATTGAGATGCCAGACAAGCGCCAGCCATCCCACGGCGAGCGCGATAACCGCGGCCCGCGCACCGCGGGCGACCAGGATACTGCGCAGGCTACCGGGATCGCTGGTGAAGGATAGCGCCATGCGGCCGACGGCATTCAGGATCGCCGGCAACACCAGCGCGTAAATGCCGATCCAGAACAGGCCCTTCATATTGAGGCACCAGACGAGCCACAGGACGACGAGGAAGGCCGTTATCGCCGCCTTCCAGGCGCGGCTTCCTTCCCAGATCGACCACACGGCCTCGACGGCAAAAAGCAGTCCAATCACGGAGAAGCAATAGCTGATTGCGTCGCTGACTTCAGGGGAAACGCCGAGCGGCTCGCCGACGGCTGCTGTCGCGATCGCAAAACTGATGACCCCGAACAGGATCAATAGCCTCATCCGCAGCGACGAGCCCATCGCCGCCGCGGACAGCAGCGCAGCCGCCAATCGAAACAGGATGAAGGCCGAGAGATAGGCAAGGAGCGTCACTCGCGCGAGCGGCGGCCATTCGACCGCGAAAAAGACGACGCCCATCGCGCCGGCGAATATGCCGACTGGGATAAGCCGGCCGAACAACGCCTCGCGGCGCGCGGCAAACCTGCGATACACCGCCTCGGCGGCAAGACCAAAAGCGACCAGGCCGCCGAATATGACGAATACGGGCGCATAGCCTCTGCCGGCAGCTTCGCGCCTTGCTCTTGTTGCCGCCGCCGTCACCTCTGCCGGAATTGCCGGGATTGCCGCCAGAATCGCGTTCACACGCCCCCGCGCATCGGCCTCCCACCTGGCCAAGGCCGAGCGGCCGGGCGGTGAAACGGATGGCACGGCCCCACTCTCCTGCTTGCGGCTATCAAGCCAGACCTTCACTTCGGGATCCTGTAGCAGGCGCACGAGTTCGTCGATCTTCTGCTGAGGGCTCACCGGCGGCGTTTGCGCCAAAGCACTCAACGCGAAGAGAAAAACGGCGGTGAAGGAAAGCAGCCATTTCAACCTGAAACTCCTCATTGCGTCAGTGTCTGTTGTTTCAGGTCGCCGTCGAGCGTCTCGTTGGCGGATCGTGGCGGTCTCTTCCACGTGATGGGCTGCTCGATGATCGCAACCGGCACCGCGACGGCGGTGGCAGCTACAGTGCCGATATTTGCCACCGTGCCGCCGACGACAGCCGTAATGCCCTGGCCCAGCGTGACCTTGGAATCGGTAAGGGGCTGGCCTGTCATAAGGCGCTGGCCGATGAGTTGGACAATCTCGGGACTTTCCGCAAATTTGCCGTGATTGAGCCTGTCGTTGGTCTTCACCTTCGTCAGGTCGATGGCGGTGATACCGGCCTTTTCCAGTTTCGAGCGGTAGGGCTCTTCAGCAGGGTTGATCGCGCCGAGACGGGAGACACGTCCGGTGAGGAAGCTGGAGACTGCAAGAGCCTTGTCATCCTGGGAGACGAAGATCGTGAATTTCGGACGCGGTTCACCCATCTCCACATATTGTTTGGCGAATACCTGAATGTCGATGTCGGGCGAGGCCAGGATGACATTGTGGATTTTCGAATTGACGTGGCCGTCGCGTATCCCCATCGCCTGCATCTTGCTGTCGTGTACGATCTGCGCCAGCCGGAAGACGGAATCCTCATAGGTGTTGTTCAAGCCGTGAATGAAGACGAGTGCATGCCCGCCGTTCACGTGCTGCCGGAACCAGACGCGGCCTTGCGCGATGGTGTCGATCTGCTGAACGTTCGTTACGGCAAAGTCGGTGGCAGGATCGGGGGGAAGGCGTTTAGGCCACTGAACCGTGCCGGCTTCGCGCTTCGCCGGGATTGAAACAGAGATCTGGGTCAGATGTGGCTTTGAACTGCGCTCGCCGTTGAAGAGTGTGGCCGGGTTTCCCGAAGGCTCGCGCGTGGTCGCAACCAGCATGTCGACCCTTGATGTCGGCGGCGTCGACGATGAAATTGAAACGGATGCCATCACGCCGCCCGGATGCCCGCAACTCGTTAGAAGAAGAAAAAGAGCCACGCTACGCTTTGCCATTCACGCATCCAGCAATCGCTCTGGAGGAGGCTTTGGAGCCGGGATACTAGCAGGTGGGTCGCAGCGGCGCCTGTAGCATCACGTAATATCTGTACGCTTTGGAAGCGATCGGTACCAGGCGTGGATAGGAGTCACGTCCCGCACAGGCCGTCCGAGCGCAGCGAAAGGAAACTTTGGCGGCAGGTGTCGGATATATAGTACAGTGTGCGGCTATCCGACGGCTGCGGGCAGACTTCTTCCCATGCCTGCTGCGGGTCCGCCCACTAGCAGATCATCGCGCTCTGGAGCCCGGGCGCTGCTTCAGAGCGCACAACCTTGCAAGAAAAGATCGGCCGGCAAGCCTTTCCTTTACCGCAGACGAGATCGACACGCTCGCCGCCCTCGAGCAAAGCTTCAAGGGCAAGACCAAGCTGTAATCCAATCCCCATCCCAAGGCCTCACTGGCCCGGGCCGCCTGGATCATCGCCAAGCTCGGAGGCTGAAACGGCTATGCCTCCTCCAAGCCGCCAGGCCCCATCACCTTCTTCAATGGCCGCCTACAATACTTCAAAGCATGTGCCGCAGGTTGGGCCTTGCGAGATGTGTAATCCCTTAGCGTTTTTGCGGGGGTCCGAAGGACGGGTCGAACCCGTGGCGTAACCCCGGCAAGGTTAGGGTCAGGCGCAGTCTTCTTGGACTATAGACTCCATCGCGCAAAATTTCGGCTGCACAAACCCTACTTCCCCTCATGCAACGAAAACACCAATGTCGCCTTGGTTCCGTCATGTCCGGGATCATAAGCGAAATCCGATTTCAAACTCGCGGCCATGGCCGTCAGTATCCGCGTGCCGAGGCCGGTTCCCCTCGCCGGGTTCGACGGGTCGAAACCAGCGCCGTCATCCTCGACGATGACCCTCAACGCCTCGTCCGCCTGGTCCACGAAGACGCGTATTTCGCCCGGCACGCTGTCCGGATAGGCATATTTGAAGGCATTGGTAACGAGTTCGCTGACGATCAGCCCGAGCGTGATCACCTTGTCGGTCGCCAGATTGACCGGCTCGGCGGTCAACACGATGCGGTGCGGCCGCTTGTCGTCGCGCATCGAGGTTTCGAGTTCGGTGAGCAGGCTGTTCAGATATTCGTCGACCTGCACCGAGCCGACCTGCCGATTGGTATAGAGCCGCCGGTGCACGCTGGCGATGGCGTTGATGCGCATCTGCGTTTCGTGCAGCGCGTCGATCGCCACCTGGTCCTTGGTCATCGAGGATTGCATGCGGATCAGCGCCCCGACCAGACCGAGGCTGTTGGCAATGCGGTGATTGACCTCGGCAAGTAGCATCTCGGCAAGGTCGCGCTGCTGGCGGATCACTTCCTGTGCCTGTGCCGTCTCGCGGCGGAAGCGCGCCCGCTCCAGCGCCTGTTCGAGGGCGGCGGCCAGCAGGTCGAAATAATCCGCCGAGATCCCCTTGAGCATATAGTCGTCAGCGCCCGCCTTCAGCGCCGCGACCGCGATTCCGGTATCGTCCGAACCGGTGGCGTAGATGACAGGCGGATGATCCCGCATCGCCGTGATGCAGGGCAGAATGTCGAGACCGGTCTCGTCGGCTAGGATATGATCGAGCACGACGGCATCGATGCCGCCTTCACGGAGCCTGGCAAGACCGGCAGCGCCGTTCCGCGCCCACTCGACAGAAAAGCCGCGCCGACTGAGGTTCTTCTGCATCAGCAGGGCCAGCCCTTCGTCATCGTCGATATAGAGGATGCGGAACAGGGCATCCGCATCGCCGCTAGAATTGCTCATTCCGTCTCCCGGCGTTCTCTCTGAGCGACGAACGCCCGCAAGCGTCCGAGTCGTCCGCATGGCAATGTGGTATTGCATTGGCCCCCTGAGGTAAACAGCGGCTATTCCTCGCTCTCGGCGCAGGCGGGGCGGAAGGAGGATGTCGGGCAGCCGGCATTTTCAGAACATGACCCTGGCCTGGGGAGGACCCCATGAAAGCCGTTGAAAGAGGTTGGGAAACGAAAACCCTGAAATGAAATTCATAAACGCCGAACGGCCCGATCGGTTCCGCAGGCCAAGCTAATTCTTCTGGAATTTCCGATGGCCGGATACTTCGGCCCCAGCCTCTACCGGCAATTGCAGGAAGCGCAGCGACGAGGCGACGCCGATAGCGCCGACCACGACGAAGGCCCAGCGGAAATCGGCAAGAACGGGATTGTCGGCGCCCCTCAGGGCCGAGGAAATATTGAGCACGGCGGCCGCCACCGCGACGCCGAGCAGCATCGACACCTGCTGCAGCATGCTCGACAGCGTCGAGGCCGAGCTTCTCTGCGCCGGGCCTATATCGGCGAAAGCGAGCGTGTTGAGCGCCGTGAACTCCATCGACCGCGACAGGCCGGCAACAAAAAGCAGCGCATGGATGAAAAACTGCGGCGTGTCAGGCGAAAGGAAGGCGCAGGCGAGGATCGAAAACGCGGCGATCAACCCGTTCAACACCAGCACCGTGCGGAAGCCGAAAAAGCGCAGGAGCGGCGTCGTCACCGTCTTCATGCCGAGATTGCCGAGGAAATAGACGAGCAGATAGGCGCCGGCGGCAATCGAACTCAGCCCGAAGCCGAGCTGGAACAGGAGCGGCAATAGGAACGGCGTCGCATTGATCGCCGTCCGGCAGGCCGTGCCCGCCGACAGCGTCGACATCGAGAAGGTCTGCACGCGGAAGGCGGAGAGATCGAGCAGCGGATTGTCGACGGCAAGGAAATGCCGCGTCGCCAGGAAGGACAGCACGATCCCCGCCGCCAGCATCGCGATGACAGGCAGAAGCCCGCCGTCCCATTTGACCGAGAGCTCCAGGGCGGCAAGCAGGAAGGTCAGCCCTGCCGCACTCAGGATGAAACCGAGGATATCCAGCCGGCCGGGATCGGACTCGCGTTGCTCTGGAACGAAGCGCAGCACCAGACCCATGCCGATGACGCCGATCGGGATGTTGATCAGGAAGTTCCAGTGCCAGCTGGCATAGGTGGTGATGAAGCTGCCAAGCACCGGGCCGATGACGGGCGCCGTCAGCGCCGGCCATGTGATCAGCGCGATCGCCTGGACGAGTTCGGACTTGCGGGCGTTCTTCAGCACGATGATGCGCCCGACCGGCGTCATCAGTGCGCTGCCCGCCCCCTGGACGGCGCGCCAGAGCACGAATTCCGCAAGGCTGCCGGAGAACGCGCAGAACAGCGAGGCAACCGTGAAGACGCCGATCGACGTCAGGAAGACACGCCGCGCGCCGAACCGGTCGCCGAGCCAGCCCGACAGAGGAATGAAGGCGGCCATCGTCAGCATGTAGACGGTGATGCCGATGCTCATCGATACCGGCTGCACGCCGAAGCTCGCCGCCATCTGCGGCAGCGACGTGGCGACGATCGTGCCGTCGAGGATCTGCATGAAGAAGGAAACGGCAACGACCAGCGCCACGATCTTCGCCTGGCGGCCGCGTGCCGCCTCTTGCCCCTGCTCGCTCGTCTCTGCCGTGGTCATCGATCTGCCAATGGAAATTCCGGGTGTCGCGACAGGGAACGGGAAGGAAGCTGATTGGAGATTTGCCGCGGGAGGCGCGGACAAACCGCGCACTGGCTGAATACGCCCGTTGCATCAGGCCGGAAAGGCTAAATCTCGCACTGCGACGGAATATTCCCGAGGTGGCGCGTCCACTTAAGAAAAAGGCCCCACCGAAGCGAGGCCAAGTTTGAACCGCTCCGGGAAAACAGGAGCGGCGTGGAGGTCTATATCCTGCGAGCCCGCCGGCAGCGAGGCCAGATTTCGCCGTGTCGGTACGCTTGGGAATGAAATCCCCGGATCGCCCGAAAGACCGCTCCCAAAGATAGGCGAAACGCCTGTGCACTGCAGCAACGATTGCCACTTGCAATGTTTATAAAAGAGGATATCACTAAACATATTGCTAAACATGATAAATGAGGAGTTCATGTGAGCATTCTCTGAAGTGGGTGAACATGCGACGCCGGCGGGGAGCCGGCTTTTGGTTCTGGGAGGAACTTATGCAGAAAACATCGAAAGCCCTTTTGGGGCTGGCCACGGCATTCGTCATGTCGTCGGCATTGCCCAATCTCGCCAAAGCCGATGAACTGACGCTGTGCTGGGCCGCATGGGATCCCGCGAATGCGCTGGTCGAGCTGTCGAAGGATTTCACCGCCAAGACTGGCACGCAGATGAAGTTCGAATTCGTTCCCTGGACGAGTTATGCCGACCGCTTCCTCAACGAGCTGAATTCCCACGGCAAGCTCTGCGATCTCATCATCGGCGACAGCCAGTGGATCGGCGGCTCGGCCGAGAACGGCCATTACGTCAAGCTCAACGACTTCTTCGACAAGGAAGGCATCAAGATGGATGACTTCGTGCCGGCGACGGTCGTCGGTTACTCGGAATGGCCGAAAAACACGCCGAACTACTGGGCGCTGCCCGCCATGGGCGACGTCGTCGGCTGGACCTACCGCAAGGACTGGTTCGAGAAGCCGGAACTGCAGAAGGAATTCAAGGCGAAATACGGCCACGATCTCGCAGCCCCGAAGACCTATGACGAGCTGAAGCAGATCGCCGAGTTCTTCCAGAAGCGTCAGATCGACGGCAAGACCGTCTATGGCGCCTCGATCTATACCGAGCGCGGCTCCGAAGGCATCACCATGGGCGTGACCAACGTCCTCTATGACTGGGGCTTCCAGTACGAGAACCCGAAGAAGCCTTACGACATGGAAGGTTTCGTCAACTCGGCCGACGCGGTCAAGGGCCTCGAATTCTACAAGTCCCTATACGACTGCTGCACCCCGCCCGGCAGCTCCAATGTCTACATGGTCGAATCCGCCGATGCCTTCAAATCCGGCCAGGTCGCCATGCAGATGAACTTCGCCTTCACCTGGCCCGGCCTCTACAAGGACGAGAAGGTCGGCGGCGACAGGATCGGCTTCTTCCCCAATCCTGCTGAAAAGGCGCACTTCGCCCAGCTCGGCGGCCAGGGCATCTCGGTGGTCTCCTACTCCGACAAGCGCGATGCCGCCCTGCAATACATCAAGTGGTTCGCACAGCCCGACGTGCAGGCCAAATGGTGGGAACTCGGCGGTTTCTCCTGCCTGAATTCGGTCGTCAACGCGCCCGATTTCGCCAAGAGCCAGCCCTATGCCCAGGCCTTCCTGGACTCGATGGCGATCGTCAAGGACTTCTGGGCCGAGCCGAGCTATGCTTCGCTGCTGCAGGCCATGCAGAAGCGCGTCCATAACTACGTGGTCGCAGGCAACGGCACCGCCAAGGAAGCGCTCGACGGCCTGGTGAAGGACTGGAGCGACGTCTTCAAGGACGACGGCAAGATCTAGTGCCGGACGACGGGACGGGCGGCATCCCTCTGCGCGCCATCCTCGCCAGGATGGCGGCCCGGATCGGCAAACGAGCCGGGCCGCCGGATTTCTTATATCCTAAAAGACCGGGTGAAGACTTGACCATTTCCCATTCCTCCATCGTCGAGAAGGCAGCCGACGCGACAGCAAGAGCAACGCCGGTCTCGGTCGCCCGGCGCGTCCGCGGTCTCTCCGACAGGGCGATCGCCTGGCTGTTCATTGCGCCCGCCATCAGCCTGCTCTTGGCGATCAACATCTTTCCGCTGCTTTGGGCGGTCTATCTCTCCTTCACCAATTACCGCGCCAACCGGCCGAATGCGCCGGTCCAAGGTGTCGGCCTTGGAAATTACCAGCGCGTCCTCAACGATCCCGATATCTGGCAGGCGATGCAGACCACCGCGCATTTCGTTTTCTGGACGATCCTGCTGCAGACGGTAATCGGCTTCACGCTGGCTTATCTAATCGACCGCAAGTTTCGCGGCCATGCCTTCTGGACGACGATCATCCTGATCCCGATGATGCTGTCGCCTGCCGTCGTCGGCAATTTCTGGCGCTTCCTCTACGAACCGCAGATCGGCCTCTTCGCCTATGCCGTGTCGCTGGTCTCTGGCATTCCGACTTCCGATATCCAGATGCTCGGCAACGTCTCTCTGGCGCCCTGGGCAATCATCATCGTCGATACCTGGATGTGGACGCCCTATGTGATGTTGATCTGCCTCGCCGGCCTGCGCTCGATCCCCGACTATATCTACGAGGCCGCCGAGGTCGACCGCGCTTCGCCCTGGCGCCAGTTCTGGTCGATCACCGTGCCGATGGCCCTGCCCTTCATCATGCTCGCCGTACTTTTCCGCGGCATCGAGAATTTCAAGATGTTCGACATGGTGACGCTGCTCACCGGCGGCGGACCGGGCTCGGTCACCGAGGTCGCCTCGATCACGCTGAAACGCGCCGCCTTCGAAAGCTGGGCGACCGGCCGAGCCTCGGCCTTCGCCATCATCCTCTTCGTCGCGGTGTTCGGCCTCGCCAACATCTACGTCAAGGCACTGAACAAGGTGAAGCAACGATGAGCGCCGCCAACTCCGCCCATTCGGTCGTCGAACCGAGCCTCAACAGCAAGCGCATCGCCGGCACCATCGTCGTCCTCTACGCGCTGATCACCCTCATTCCGCTCGTCTGGATCTTCCTGACCAGCATCAAGTCGCCACCGGATTCGATCAGCTATCCACCCAAGATCGTCTTCACGCCGTCGCTCGAAGGCTACTGCAACCTGTTCACCACACGCACGCGGCAGACGCCTGATTATATCGCCTCGCTGCCGGCGCCGGTCGGCACCTGCGATGAGGTGACGCGCAAGCGCAATATGGTGATAGCAGGCCCGTCGAACTTCGTGCCGCGCTTCGTCAATTCGCTTGTCATCGCCTTCGGCTCCACCTTCCTCGCGGTCTTCCTCGGCACGCTCGCCGCCTATGGCTTTTCCCGCTTCAAGGTGCCGCTCGCCGACGACTTGCTGTTCTTCATCCTGTCGACGCGCATGATGCCGCCGATCGCCGTCGCCATCCCGATCTACCTGATGTATCGCGAGCTCGGCCTGTCGGACACGGCACTCGGCATGATCCTGCTCTACACCGCCGTCAACGTCTCGCTCGCCGTCTGGCTGCTCAAGGGCTTCATCGACGAAATCCCGCGCGAATACGAGGAAGCGGCGATGATCGACGGCTATACGAGGCTGCAGGCCTTCCGCAAGGTCGTGCTGCCGCAGGCAACGACCGGCATTGCCGCAACCGCGATCTTCTGCCTGATCTTCGCCTGGAACGAATATGCCTTCGCCGCCTTGCTGACCTCGGGCGAGGCCCAGACCGCGCCACCCTTCATCCCGACGATCATCGGCGAAGGCGGGCAGGACTGGCCGGCCGTTGCTGCCGGCACGACGATCTTCCTGATCCCGATCCTCGTCTTCACCATTCTCCTGCGCAAGCAGCTGCTGCGCGGCATTACCTTCGGAGCCGTCCGCAAATGAGCCATCTGATCGAGACACGCACCCGCACCCCTCCTCGCCCGAAGCGACCGTTCTTCCTGCGGCGTGGCCCGATGGAGGCCATCGTCACCATGCTGATCGGGCTCGGCTTCCTGATGCTGTTCCAGCCCTTCCTGCTGGTGCTCTACACCTATTCGCTGGTCACCCTGCTTGCAGGCACCGTCATGTTCATCATCGTTTCGAAATTCCCGGAGTGAGCCATGGCGGATATCCGGATTGAAAATCTCCGCAAGGAATTCGGCAGCTTCGTCGCCGTTCAGGATTCGAGCTTCACCGTCCGTGACGGCGAGTTCCTGGCGCTGCTCGGTCCATCGGGCTGCGGCAAGACGACGACACTGCGCATGATCGCCGGCCTCGAACTGCCGTCGAGCGGCAAAATCTATCTCGACGGCGAGGACGTCACCTTCAACCGCGCCAGCGCCCGCGACATCGCCTTCGTCTTCCAGCTCTTCGCGCTCTATCCGCATATGAATGTGCGCAAAAATATCGGCTTCCCGCTGCTGTCGCAGGGCATGCCCAGGGCCGAGATCCGTCAGCGCGTGGAAGAGACGGCCCGCCTGCTGCAGATCGATCATATTCTCGACCGCTCGGTTTCCGGCCTTGCCGGCGGCGACCGGCAGCGTGTGGCGCTCGGCCGCGCCATCGTCCGGCGCCCGAAATGCTTCCTGATGGACGAGCCGCTCGGCACGCTCGACGCCGAGTTCCGCGAGGTCATGGTCCACGAGCTGCGCGAACTGCACAACCGCATTCATGCCACCACCGTCTACGTCACCCATGACCAGCACGAGGCAATGGCGATGGCCGACAAGATCGCCGTGATGAACCATGGCGTCATCGAGCAGTTCGGCACGCCGCAGGAGATCTATGCCAAGCCGGCGACCATGTATGTCGCCGATTTCATCGGCTCGCCGCCGATGAACTTCATGCGCTTCACCTCCGGCCTGAAAAGCGGCGACCGTTCCATCCTGCTCGACGGCGTCGATGTCGCCGTCCCCGAAATCCATAAGGATATGGCCGAAGGCGAGCTGGCGCTCGGCGTGCGGCCGGAGCATATCCGCTTCAGCGACGCCTCGCGGCTGCGCGGCGCCGTCTACGGCAGCGAATATCTCGGCACCAACCAGGTCGTGGCTGTGGAAACCCCGGGCGGCCTGATCAAGGCCCGCGTTCCCGCCAATCGCAGCTTCCGGATCGGCGAGACCGTCGGCCTGGAATTCAACCCAGCGAAACTCGCGCTCTTCGACTGCACGTCGGGCCGTGCCGTACCGTCCTCGCTCTATCAGGAGACCCGGCATGGCTGATGTCGTTCTCAGGAACCTCGCCAAGCGCTTCGGCGACACCCAGGCTCTGGCCGATCTCGATCTGTCGATCCGCGACGGCGAGTTCGTCGTGCTGCTCGGTCCCACCGGCGCCGGCAAGACCACGACGCTGCGGTTGATCGCCGGCTTGGAAAAGCCCGATAGCGGCCGCATCGAGATTGGCGGCCGCAATGTCGCCGCCGAAGCCCCCGCCGAGCGCGACGTTGCCTTCGTCTTCCAGCAATATTCGCTTTATCCGCACATGACGGTTTACGAGAACCTCGCCTTTCCGCTGAAGGCGCCGGTCCGCAAGCTGAGCGCCGAGGAGATCGACCGTCGCGTGCGCGAGGTCGCGCGCATGGTTCGGATCGACCACAAGCTGGAGAACCGTTCGACCAGGCTTTCCGGCGGCGAGATGCAGCGTGTCGCGATCGGCCGGGCGCTGGTGCGCCGGCCGGCGATCTATCTGATGGACGAGCCGCTGTCCTCGCTCGACGCTAAACTTCGCGCCGAACTGCGCCTGGAGCTGAAGCGCATCCAGAAGGAACTGGGCTCGACGCTGCTCTATGTTACCCACGACCAGGTGGAAGCCATGACCATGGCCGACCGTATCGGCATCGTCGCCGAGGGCCGGCTGATGCAAGTGGGAACGCCGCGCGAGATCTACGGCAATCCCGCCAACCTGCATGTCGCCGCCCGCCTCGGCCAGCCGCACATCAACCTGTTGCCGGCAGATCTGCTTCCCGGCGGCCGGCCGCCGGCCGGTACGAAAACGGTCGGCGCCCGCACCGAACATCTCGATATCGTCGTCGGCCGGGATGCCAATGCCGAGATCGACTGGATCGAGCATCTCGGTGACCAGAACCATCTGCACATCAGGGCTGGCAATCACAAGCTCGTCACACTTGCAGATCCATATCTGGCGATCGCGCCGGGCGACCGGATCAGCCTGACGCTGCGCGATCCGCTTTACTTCGATGCGGCTGGACAGCGCCTGCCCTGACCGGCAAACAGACATGACGATGGCATGAAAAACAAACAGACGGGTCTCAATCGATGAAACACTTCTTCAACCGCAGGGAAAACATCGTCACCGAAGCTCTGGACGGTCTGCTTCTGACGAGCGGTGCCGGCCGACTTGCCCGCCTCGACAGCTATCCCGACATCAAGGTGATCCTGCGCGCGGACTGGGACAAGTCGAAAGTGGCGATCATCTCAGGCGGCGGCGCCGGTCATGAGCCCTCCCATGCCGGCTTCGTCGGTAAGGGCATGTTGACAGCCGCCGTATCCGGCGAAATCTTCGCCTCGCCGAGCGTCGATGCCGTGCTGACGGCGATCCGCGCCGTTGCGGGCCCGAAGGGCGCGCTGCTGATCGTCAAGAACTATACCGGCGACCGGTTGAATTTCGGCCTCGCCGCCGAAAAGGCGCGCGCCGAGGGCTTCGACGTCGAGATGGTCATCGTCGCCGACGACATCGCCATTCCCGGCATCAACCAGCCCCGCGGCGTCGCCGGCACGCTGTTCGTCCACAAGATCGCTGGCCATCACGCCGAAAAGGGCGAGGACCTGAAGACGGTCGCAGCCCATGCCGCGGCTGCAGCCGGCGACATCGTCTCGCTCGGCATGTCTCTCTCCACCTGCAGCGTGCCCGGCCAAGCCCATGAGGACCGTCTCGGCGAGAACGAAGGCGAACTCGGCCTCGGCATCCATGGCGAACCGGGCGTCGAACGTATCGCGCTGCAGCCGGTCGCCGATATCGTCGCCACCATGGTAGCGCGCCTGACCCCGGCCTTGCGCGAAGGAGCAAGCCACGCCCTCCTGATCAACAATCTCGGCGCCGTGCCGCCGCTCGAAATGACCGTGATCGCGAATGCCGTGCTGTCCTCGCCGCTTGGCCGCCGCGTCCGGCTAATCATCGGCCCGGCGCCGATGATGACCGCGCTCAACATGAACGGTTTCTCTTTGTCGCTGATCCGGCTGGACGCCGCGCGCGAGGCGGCGCTAACGGCAGCGGTCGAGCCGCACGCCTGGATGCCGGCCGTCGAACGCCACGAAATCCAGATCATCGCCGCACCGAGAACATCAGCCGCCTTGAACGGCGCCAATGGCACAGCCGGGGAAAATGAACGCAACCGGCGCCTGATTACGGCGCTCTGCGAGCATCTGATCTCGCAGGAAAGCGAACTCAACCGGCTGGACGGCCGCGTCGGCGACGGCGATACCGGTTCGACGGTGGCGACAGGCGCCCGCAGCGTGCTGGCCCGCCTCGATACCTTGCCGCTCGACCGGCCGGCGGCAACGCTTGCCTCACTCGGCGATATCCTCGGCACCAGCATGGGCGGATCGAGCGGCGTGCTGCTGTCGATCTTCTTCACCGCGGCGGCAAAGGCGATGGCCGACAAAGCCGATATATCGGCGGCCCTTCTTGCCGGGCTCGCCAGGATGACGTTCTATGGCGGAGCCGCAGTCGGCGACCGGACGATGGTCGATGCGCTCTCACCTGCCCTGCATGCGCTCGCATCCGGCGATGTCGCCGCCGCGGCAAGGGCAGCGGCAGCGGGTGCGGAGTCGACCAGGACGATGACGAAGGCGAGAGCCGGACGCGCCTCCTATGTCGGCGAAAGGGATCTGGCGGGTGTTGCCGATCCCGGTGCGGTCGCCGTTGCCGGCGCGTTCGGCGTGGTGGCAAGCTTCGCCTGACCGGCGTAAAGTTTGAGAGCCGCGCGGGAGACGCGGCGACAGGGAGGATGGCAGTGCAGGCGGAACCGGTGCTTGTGGCAGGATTGATCGAGGTGTGCCGCGCGACGATCGCGGCAAACAGCGATCATCTCTGCGCGCTCGATCGCGCCATCGGCGATGGCGATCACGGGACCAACATGCGGCGCGGCTGCGAGGCAGTGAGCGCCGAAGGCGAAAGCCTGTCCAGCCTGCCCTTTCCCGACGCCGTGGAAAAGATCGGCCTGACGCTGGTGATGAATGTCGGGGGGGCGGCCGGGCCGCTCTACGGCACGCTGCTGATGGAGATCGGCCGCGAGCTTCGCAAAAGTGAGGAAACGGCCGATTTTCCGCAGGTGCTGAAACAGGCGATCGACGCGGTGGCAAGACGCGGACGCGCCCATGCCGGCGACAAGACGCTGCTCGACGTGCTCTATCCCGTGCATGCGGCACTGGCGAAGAGGTCACCGCTCGGCGACATCGCCCGCAAGGCCGAGCGCTCCGCCGACAGGACCGCCGCGATGAAGGCGATGCGCGGGCGCGCGGCCTATCTCGGCGATCGTTCGATTGGCCATGTCGATCCCGGCGCGTCGAGCTGCGCACTGTTGACCACGGCGATCTGCCGCTATCTCGGGGAGCATCGCCCCCAATGAATGCAAGGACCGACATGACTGCAAAGACCGCAAACGTGGGCATCGTGATCGTCTCCCACTCGCCGCTGGTGGCACGGGGCATCGCCGACATGGTGCGGCAGATGGTCGGCGACTGCGTGCCGGTCGCCTGGTCGGGCGGTAACGTCCATGGCGAGCTCGGCACCGATGCCGGCGGCATCCTGCGGGCGATCGAGGCCGCTTGGTCCGATGCCGGCGTCGCTGTCTTCGTCGATCTCGGCGGCGCCGAAACCAACAGCGAGATGGCGATCGAAATGCTGGGCCTTCCACGCGCGGCCCTCGTCTCCATCTGCAACGCGCCTTTGGTCGAAGGCGCCGTCATCGCCGCTGCCGAGGCGTCGGGGGGCGCGTCGCTGGCCAAAGTCGTCGCCACAGCCGAGGAACTGTCCCCCTGATGACGAGCGGATTGCGTAGTGAAAGACAGGAGCCCGATCCATTGCACGTGAATTGCCAGACGGAGGTGGAAGTCAAGCACGGTGTCGGACTGCATGCCCGCCCCTCCGTCACCTTCACCCGGCTTGCCAAGTCCTTTCCCTGTTCGATCGAGATCGCTGTCAACGGCAGCGACGTCTGGCTGAACGGCAAGAGCATCATCAAGATCATGGGCGCGAGAATCCGCAAAGGGTCGATCCTCAGGATCCGCGCCGACGGCATTCTCGCCGAAGAGGCGATCCGCGCGCTGAAGGAACTCATCGAGCGCAACTTCGATGAGGAAAAGAAACATGGCCGAACCGCTTAGGCTGAAAGCAAAGAGCGCATCCCCCGGCGTCGCATCCGGCCCGGCCTTTCTGGCCGAGCGGCCAGGCGGCGCCCCTGAGCCTAGAACTGCCGGCGGATACGGCGCGCTGGAGACGGCGATCTATATCTCGATCGGCGAACTCGAGCGCCTTGCCGAGGGCGCCGATGCCGAAAGCCGCGATATCATCGATTTCCAGATCGAGGTGTTGCGCGATCCGACAATCGCGGAGGCGACCGGCGCACGCATGCTGGCCGATGAGAACGTCGTCTTCGCCTGGGTCGCCACCCTCGACGCCTATATCGGCGAACTCGAAGCGGCCGACGAGGAACAGATGCGGGCGCGCGCCGTCGATATTCTCGACATCAAGAACCGGGTGCTCGGCGCACTCGCCGGCACCCCGATCGCCGATTTCCCGCCCGGCTCGGTCTTCGTCGGCAAGGACATGGAACCGAGCCGTTTTCTCGCCCATGACTGGTCGAAAGGCGGCGGCATCGCGTTGTTTGCAGGCAGCACCGCCGGCCACGTCGCCCTGCTCGCCCGGGCGAAATCGGTACCGATGGTGGTCGGCACCGGCCGCTTTTCGGCAGCAGACGGAGATCCTGTCAGCGTGGATGGCGACGCCGGCGCGGTCATCCTGAAAGCCGGCGGCAAGCTGATCCCGCCGCTCGCACCCGCTCAAGCGCCTGCTAGTGACGCGCAAATTGTAAGCGGCGAGCTACGCACGGCGGACGGCGTGCCGATCCTCATCTCCATCAACATCAACGATCCCGCCGAGATCGATGCCCTCGATCCGGCAACGGCGGGCGTCGGCCTGATGCGCTCGGAATTCTCGGTCACCTCACTCGCCGATGCCGCCAATGAGGAGCGCCAGCTGGCGATCTATCGCCGCGTGCTGGAGCAGGCGGGCGACAAGCCGGTGATCATTAGAATGCTCGACATCGGCGGCGACAAGCCGCTTGCCGGCCTGGAAGACCTGCCGGCTCTCTCCAATTCGAGCCTGCGCGGCATCCGGCTACTGCTTGCCCGGCCGGAAATCGCCCGGGTGCAGGCGCGCGCCCTGCTGCGCGCCGCTGTCTTCGGCAAACTGTCGGTGATGCTGCCGATGGTGACCTTTCCCGACGAGATCGACAGGATGCGCGAGCTGTTCCGCGAAGAAGCCGAAAAGCTCGGCCGCCGCGCCCTGCTCCACCGGATGCCGCCGATCGGCATGATGGTGGAGGTGCCATCGGCCGCATTGATGCTCGACACGTTCGGGTCGGCGGCATTCTTCTCGTTCGGAACCAACGATCTGACCCAGTACCTCGCCGCATCCACCCGCGACGACCTCGACGCCGATGCCGGCAAGGCAGCGCCCGCCGTGCTCCGGCTGATTGCCCAGGCGGTGAAGCTTGCCGCCGGCAAGCCCACCAGCATCTGCGGCGACATGGCCGGCGATCCCCGCTATCTCTCGGGGTTGCTCGCCGCCGGCCTCCGGCATTTTTCCGTGGCGCCGGCCCGGCGTCCCGCGATAAGATCGGCGATCATCGGTCTCAATGCCGATGGCACAAAGGCAGCCGGAGAATAGAATGGCGCGCGAAGACACCGAAGACGCCATTATCGCCTACAAGTCCATTCTGGCGCAGATCATCGACAACAGGCCATCGGGCACGCGCCAGCGCCTGGCGACGGCGCTTGGCAAACATCGCAGCTTCGTCACCCAGATCACCAGCCCGACCTATGCGACACCGCTGCCGGCGCGCCATCTGGCCACCATCGTCGGCGTCTGCCATTTCAGCGCGGCCGAACAGGAGCGCTTTCTCGAAGCCTACCAGGCCGCCCATCCCGGCAAGCTGCCGGATCTCGGCCATTCCGAGAAATTGCGGCACCTGTCGCTGATGGTGCCCGACTTCGGCGACGACAGGAAAAACCGCCTGCTGGAAGAGGCGATTTCCGATCTGGTGCAGAAGATCGTCGCGATATCGGGTGCGGAATGACGAGTGAGTCGCTTAACGTAACGTAATGCTTTTGGCCTTGGGAGGGGCTTGATGAAGAAGTTCATGAACACTGCGGAAACCATGGTCGCCGAAAGCGTCGAAGGCTTCGTGCGCGCCCATGAGGCCTTCGTGGTGTTCGGGGCCGAGCGCAAATCCATCCGCCGCCGCCATCTCACCCCAGGCAAGGTGGCGCTCATCTCAGGCGGCGGCGCCGGCCACGAACCGATGCATATCGGCTTCGTCGGCCACGGCATGCTGGATGCCGCCTGTGTCGGCCATATCTTCACTTCGCCGACACCGAGTCAGATCATCGCCGCCATCGAGGAGGCCGATACCGGCGTCGGCTGCCTGCTCGTGGTCAAGAACTACGACGGCGACCTGATGAATTTCGAAATGGCGATCGAGATGGCCGGCAACCGCCACAGCCTCGACATGGTGGTCGTCAGCGACGATATCGAGACATCGAGAACAGGCGAAGGCCGCGGCCGGCGCGGCGTCGCCGGAACGCTGATCGTCGAAAAACTCCTGGGGGCAGCAGCCGAGCGCGGCATGTCGCTTGCCGAATTGAAGCAGCTTGGCGAGGGGTTGAACACACGCATCCGCTCGATGGGTGTGGCGCTCAACGGCGTGACGGTGCCGCAGACCGAGCGCACGACGTTTGCGCTCGGACCCGACGAAATGGAAATGGGCGTCGGCATCCATGGCGAGCCCGGCCATGCCAGGCAGCCCTTCGCCGCCGCCGACGCCATCATCGGACATCTCTGCGAAACCATCGCCGCTGACATCGCGGCAGCGCCGGGCATGCGAGCCTTGCTGTTCGTCAACGGCCTCGGCGGCACGCCACCGGCCGAACTCTACCTCGCCTATAACGGCGCCCGCCGTTTCATCGAGGAAAGAGGCATTCCGATCGAGCGCTCGCTGGTTGGAACCTACGTCACCTCGCTCGACATGCAGGGACTGTCCGTCACCCTTGCCTTGCTGACCGACGAGGAGATCGCGCTCTGGGACGCGCCGGTGGCGACGGCGGCACTGCGTTGGCCGTGACGGCATCCCAAGGGTGTCAGATGTAAAGCGCTGCCATCTTCCTCCAGGCGCCGGCGCGGTGGGCGCGTCCGTCCCAGACATGTAACTGATGGCCGACATTCTTCTCGCCCAGCAGCCGGCTGAGATAGCGGTTGTTGTCGAGGAAAGGGTCGGCATCACCGATGGTGAGAACGATATCGATCTCGCGCAGCCTGTCGAGCCGCCAGTCGGAGCCGAGGCCGGGCAGGAAATGCGTCGGCGTGTGGAAGTAGACGCTGTCGTCGTAATAGCCGTCGAATAAGTCGCCGAAGGATTCCACCTTCATCGTCAGGTCGTAGCGGCCGGAAAAGGCGACGAGCTTACGGAAGAGATGCGGGTGGCGGAAGACGAGGCTCGCGGCCTGGAAGGCGCCGAGGCTGCATCCATGCACGATGGTGCAGTCATGCGCATTCTTCGCCGCCATCAGCGGCAGCACCTCGTTGAGGATATAATCCTCCAGCGCCGCATGCCGGCGGATGCGCTCGGCTGGGTGGTGGTGGATGCCATAGAGGCTGTCGGCGGCCAGGCCCTCGATGCAATAGAGCTGGAGATGACCGGCCTGCAGCTTGTCGGCAAGGCTCGCGACCAGGCCGAGCTGTTCATATTCGAAAAAGCGCCCTTCCCGCGTCGGAAACACCAGCACCTTGGCGCCGGCATGTCCGAACACGAGCATCTCCATGTCTCGATGCAGCCGCTGACTGTACCAGCGCAGATATTCGCGGTTCATGGCACCCTGAAAAATTGTCCGATCTTGTTGCGGAGAACCGCCTCTTGGTCAGCACTTCCAGGGTAATCGAAATGCCCTGCATCCAGGATGAAGATTTCATTAAATTTCGGTATCGCATTGGCGACAGCGAACTGGCAGGGCGGCGCGACCGAAGGATCGAAAAGCGCAACGGCCGTCAGCATCGGCACCTTGATCCGGCGGGCAGCGGTCGCCGCATCATAAAGGCGCAGCGTCTCGAGCGCATTTCCATGCTCCGCCTGATATTGCTGCACCGATTGCGCGCTGCCGACGCTCGGCAGCTTGAGGCGCAGCGGCTGGTGGCCGAAGCTCGGCAGCGCGAGGTGCCCGCGGTCGATGCGCTCGTCATAGGCAATGGCCATTGCCCCGATGCCGCCGCCGAAGCTGATGCCGCTATAGCCGATATGCCCAGAAAGCCAGGGATAGAACGCGACGAGCGTCGAGACGGCCAGCCAGATATCTTCGACGCAGCCGCCAATGATATAGGCCTCCGGCTTATCGATATCGTGCAGCACATGCCAGGAGGGATTCTCGGAAATCGGCGGATGAGCGCTGCGCGACAGCCCGCGACAGCAGGGAAAAAGCACTGCTGTTTCCTTGACCGGCAAATCGAATTCAGGCCGATCGCGCCCGCCGTAACCATGCCCGACGACGAGACCGCGCCTCACCTCCTGCCCGCGCGGCAGAAGCAGCCAGCCGCCGATCCGGAACGCATCCGTGGAGAGATAGACGAGGTCGAGCACGTGCCAATCGGGATGGGTGAGTTCGCTGCGGGAAAGCACCGGCTGCGGATCAATCGTCAACGCCTTGCGATACCGCGCGCCCCAGAACGCGTCGAAACCGTCAGGCTCCTCCGGCGGCCCGATCGCCAGAAGCTCTTCGAGCCGCATGCCGTAGGTCGGATCGAAATCGAAGGGATGTGTCGTCGGAATGCTCATCCGGCTTTGTCCCGTGAAACGGTCGGTTGCGCAAGGCTCTGGCTGCACCACGGGCAAAAGCCGCCCGTCACGCGCCAAGACTCGACAGCGACTTGCGCGCCTGCCGGCGTCAACAATGCTCACGGGCGCCGGAAAGCGCCGACAGACCCCGCGGCCGCGTAGGCTGGCAAGGTTCATGTTCGGCCAACCGGCCCGTTGCCGAAACAAGCCGCCGATCGCTCAGTGCAACGGCTTCACCGCCCCGGCTCAGTCCGCGTTCTGCCCCGCCGCTTCGAGGATCAGCCGGGTGATCTCGTCGGGATGGGAAATCAGCGAGAGGTGGCTGGCCGTCAGCTCTATCGTCTTTGCGCCCATGCGCTTGGCCATGAAGCGTTCGAGATCGGGATCGATCGTCCGATCCTCCGTCGAGACGGCATACCAGCTCGGCTTCGAACGCCAGGCAGCCGCGGTGGTCTTGCCGGTCAGCAGCGGCTTCTGGAACGGTTGCTGCACGGCATAGAGCACTTTCGCCCTCGCCTCCGGCAGGTCGCCGGCGAAATCACGCAGGAAAGCCGCTTCGCTCAGACGCCCCTCGTCGCCATCGAAGACGATGCCGGCGGACGCAGGCGGCGTTGGGAAGGTCTTGGCAAGAGCGGTATAATCCTCACCCGCATCCGGTGCCCGCGCAGCGACATAGACGAGCGCCGAAACGTTTGGATGCACGCCGGCCTCCGTGACCATCATGCCGGAAAACGAATGCCCGACCAGAACCGTCGGGCCATCCTGCCGATCGAGCACCCGCTTTACCGAAGCGGCGGCCTCGGGCAATGTCGTCAGCGGGTTCTGCACCGCCGTGGCGTTCAGCCCGGCCGCCTGCAGGCGCGTGATCACCTCGGTCCAGCACGAACCGTCGGCAAACAGCCCATGCGCCAGCACGATATTGCGTGCTTTGACGGGAGCTGATGTCGCGGCGATGCCGCGGGTGGTTAGCAGAGAGGCGGCGGCGCCGGCAACGAGGGCGGCCGAGAAAGCGCGTCTGTTGATCATCATGATCTGGTTTCCTTCCGAATGGAGAGCATTGAAGGATCGAAAGCATGCTGGCTCGAGGCCGGAGATCCCGCGCAGCTGAAAATCGGTGGGTCTATGACGCTGTGTCGGGCGGCTCATCCCACCCGGCGTTACGCGAGCTCTCATGCGTATTTCAATTCGGCATTGAAGCGGCCTGCCAATGCGCAAGCCCGCCTGCTGAAGATATATCTATTCCCGATATCCAGAAAGTCACCTCGCTTAGCCGCTTCATCGAAGCCGGCAAGCTGGCGTGAGTTGCGGGCCAGATACCCGTCCCTGTTCCATTTATCGAACCAACCGGCTACGTATCCGACGAGAAATTGCCGCGAACCGCTGCAATCGGAATAAAGCAGGTCACCGCTGGAAAACCCGGCGGGAATCTTTGCTGAAACCGTTGCCAACAAAGTGGTGATAAGAATGCCCGACATCACACTTTCCAAGCGCTCGACGGAGCGGAGCTTTGATCGGGAAAGTGTCGGAAATTAGCTTCAACCTGTCATCTTTGCTGGCCGTCGATCGGCCGATCATTGCCGATCGAAACCGCACCGGAAGTTAAACTTTGGCAATCATCGCCATTGTCCGTTCCCCCACGGTTGCACATGCCGCCATCGTCGGTTACATCAAACCTCAATGGTCGGGTCACCCGGCCACGTAAGCGTTAACGTCACTCAACGCGTATGATCGAACGGCTTTGCGGCTTCGATCTGCGCGACTGTGTCCTGCGGATCGAGCTTTCAAGTTCCTGAGGATACATGGATAACAATCACTTCAAAGAACAGGTTTCACCTGCCCCCGCCATCGAACGGGTCCGCCACGACACCCGGCGGCGCACGCTCTCGGTCGAAAGCGTCGTCGATATCACCCCCGGCATGCGCCGTATCAGTTTGGCCGGCGACGATCTTGCCGATTTCACCAGCCTGGCGCCCGACGACCACATCAAGATCTTCATTCCCGGTGCCGATGGCGACGAAGAACGCCGTGACTACACCCCGCGCCGCTACGACAATGCCGAGCGGAGATTGACCATCGACTTCGCCTTGCACGAGGCAGGCCCGGTGACGCGATGGGCGATCGGCGCGCGCCTCGGCGACAGGCTCGATATCGGCGGCCCCAGAGGCTCCGCCGTCGTTTCGCCGACGGTCAAACGCTGGCTGCTGATCGGCGATGAAACGGCGCTGCCGGCGATCGGTCGGCGCATCGAAGAGAGCGGTGCCGGAACCGTCATCACCACCATCGCCGCCGTCGCCGGCCCGCAGGACGAGCAGAGTTTCGACACCCGTGCCGAACTTGATGTCCGCTGGGCACACCGACCTCTCTCGCAGGCAATCGATGCCGCAGCGCTGCTGAAGCTGTTGAGCACAGTCGATATCCAGCCGGAGACCTTCGTCTGGGTCGCGGCGGAGGCCTCAGTGACACGCGCTGTCCGCGCCCATCTGCTTGAACGAGGCTATCCCCTGAGCTGGATCAAGGCATCCGGCTACTGGGTATTCGGCAAGGCCGATACGACGGAAAAATTCGGCTGAGGGGTCAATCCACATTCGAGATTCCATTTGCCGACGAGAGATCTGACACTTCGTTCCGGATTTTTATGATCCGGAACGATCAGGCGGACATGAAGTGTATGAATTGAGCGAAGTCCCACGTCTGCCGGAACACACCGGACGCCAGCCACCGACCTATTGAAAGAGATCGACCACGCGGCGGGCAGAGCCCAATGCGAGCGTCCATCCCAACATGCCGTGACCGGCATTGATGTAGAGACCTTTGATGCGTCGGGAGGCGGCGATAATGGGCTTGGAGGTCGGAGTCATAGGCCTCTCGCCCGACCATCTCATCAGTTCGTCCGATCGCTCGAAAAGGTCGGGCAGCACTGCAGACGCGGCCAGCTTGAGCGTGTCGAAACGTCTGGCATCAAAACCGGCCCCGGGACGCTCGATGTCTGCCAGTCCGGCGACACGAAAACGGTCGCCGATGGCTGCAAAGGCAAGCTTTCGCTTGACGTCCGTCAGGCTGATACTGGGTGCTAGGCCAGTTCTCGGAATGGTGAGCGAGTAGCCTCTCACGGGGCGTATGTCCCGGGCCTCAGGCAAATCGGATATGAGGGAACCGATCTGCGGTCCTGCGGCAACTATGGCTGCGTCGACGCGAAGCTCGTCGCGGTCCTCGAACCTCAATCCTGTCAGCACGCCTCCCGTTTGGACGAAGCTCGAGACCTTCCTGCCGAAAAGCACCGACAGCTGCCGGCGCTCGATCATCCAGGCGGTGAGCTGGCGGCAATATCCGGCCGCATCCCCGAGGGCATCACCTGGAGTGTAAACGGCCCCGGCAATCTCTCCCTGATACGCGGCGAGCGCAGGTTCGATCTCTTCCGCCTCCACCCGCGTCAGCAGGCGCTGTTCGAAGCCAAGGGCGTTCTTGCGCGCGACACCGGAATCGGCGGCAGCAAAACTTTGCCGATCGGCGTAGAGATGCAGTTTTCCGGCGACACGGTAATCGAATTCGACATCGGTTTCCTTCAGCAGGATTGCGAGCTCGTGACGGGATTGTTCGGCAAGGCGCAGGATGTCCTGCGTATTGTTCCACCAACATCTGAACGGGGCATTGGCAATAAATTTCAGGCCCCAGCAGAGAAAGTCCCGGTCGAGTTGCCACTGGATGCGGAAGGCCGGATCGCGGCCCATCGCAATGGCTGGCAGATGCTTCAGCAGGGCTGGTGATGCCATAGCATCACCATAGGCCCAGGACAGCTGCGCGGCGTTGCCGGCACTCGCCCCCATGCCCGGCTCACTTGCCGCATCGATAAGTGTCACATCATGCCCCGCCCGGGCCAGAAGATAGGCCGACGATACGCCGATGACGCCGGCGCCGATCACCGCAACGCGCGCCATCTCAAGCCTCGTCGCCGACGACGGCCGCCAACTCGACCTCAACGGGAACCCCGCGCGGCAGGGACGTTACGCCGATCGCGATACGGGCATGCGCCCATCGATCCGGGAAAAGCTCTCGGAGCAGTTCCGAAGCGCCATCGACGACGGCGCCGTGGCGCTCGAAAGCAGCATCCGCCGCGACATAGCCCGCCAGCCGGACGAAGCCCAGAATGTTGTCAAAGCCGCCCGCAGCCCCCTCCAGCTGCGCAAGCGCATTGAGAAGCGCCCAGCGCGCGCATTCTCGCCCCTCTTCGATGGAGACGTCCGCTCCGAGGTGTCCGGTCTGCAGCACTACGCCGTCCTTCAGCGGCACCTGACCGGAAACGGTGATGACATTGCCGGTCCGCACAGCCCCGGAAAATGCACCTGGCGGCGAGGATGCTTCCGGCAGAGCAAGCTCGAGCTGTGCCAGCCGTTGGCGTACGCGATCGCTTCCAGCCGATGAAGCATCGCGTGCCTTGCGGACCGCCGCTTCTGCGCTGCGGTCGACGAAGGCCGCTATGATATTCCTGTCGAGTTCGGTCAGCCGGTATTCAGGGTGCCACTGGATACCGAGGCAAAAGCCGTCCGTCTCCCCTTCGAATGCTTCGATAGTGCCGTCCGGCGCCCTTGCAGCGATACGGAAGCGCCCGTAGCCAGCCAACGCATGGCGGTGCAGGCTATTGACGCGTGCCGGCCCCTTCCCCACCCAATCGGTCAGCACGCTGCCCGGCTCGACGATGATCTCGTGCGCCAAAACGTCGGGGATATCTTGCGGGATGTGGGATACGGCGGCGGCCGGCAGTTCGGTTTGAAATTTGCCTCCAAGGCATTCACCGATCAGTTGCATGCCGTGGCATATGCCAAGAAGCGGCTTGCCCGTTTTCAAGGCCTGCTCGACCAGCTGAATTTCGAACTGTCTGCGCGCGCCTGTCACCTCAGTCCCCGGCCGCGCACCGGTGAGGACGATCCCATCGGCGAGCGCCAACGCCGATGCCAGGTTCTCGGTGTTGTAAGGCAGGATCAACGGAATTCCCCCGGCCTCGGCTATGGCGTCCGCATAGTTGGCACGCACCACATACTCCGTTTCGGTCGGCGCATCAGGCGCCTCGCTAACATCGGGCGTCATGAGGATCACCGGCCAACGCGGTTCATGCGATTGCGTTGCATGCCGACCTGCGTTGCCCGTGGCAACGGTCGTTTCAATGGTCATGGTCTTGGCCTTGTGATGACGAGTTAGCGGGCGGCCGGAAGGGCTAGCCGGCGCGCGAGGACCGAGAAAGGCCAGGCTATCGCGAAATAGCAGAGGCCGACGGCAATGTAGATTTGCAAGGGCAGGAAATACTCGGTCGCCATTGACCGCCCGGTGAGGACCAGTTCGTTGACGGTAATCAGCGAAGCGAGAGACGAATCCTTGAGCAACGAGACGAAGGTGATGATCATCGGCGCCAGAATGACACGCGCGACCTGCGGCAGGATGATCAGGACGAAGCTCTGGGCCGGGGTGAAGCCCGCAGCCAACGCTGCCTCGCTCTGCCCGGCCGGTATAGCCTTCAGGCCGGCGCGGAAAAGCTCTGCGACCTGAGCCGCGAAACACAACGCCAGGCCTGCAATCGCCGCGCCGAAAGCATCAAAGACGATTCCGATACCCGGCAAGCCGAAATAAAGCAGAAACAGAACCGCCAGCAGCGGCACGCCACGCACGATCGTCACGTAAAGGGCCGCAAAATACCTTAGCGCCGCGAAACTGGATTTCTGGCAGAGCGACAGCAGCAGGCCAAAAACGAATGCCAGGGCAAAGGCACAAACGGAAAGCAGGGCCGTATTCACCATCGCCCGCAGCAGCAGAGGCAGCCATTCGACACCATAATCGCCATAGGGCGCTAGAAAAGCGCTCATCCTTTCAATCTCCCGTAACGTCTTTCGAGGAACCGCGTTGCCTGCATCAATGGCAAGCTCAGCAACAGGTAGAGTGCCGCCGCCGTCGCGTAGATCATTGTTGTCTGGAAGGACGACGTCACCATTGAACGGGCAAAGAACATGATTTCCGGCGCCGCAATGGCCGAGACGACGGATGTATCCTTGAGAAGCTGCACCGCGTAGTTCCCGAGCCCTGGAAGCGCTATCCGCATGGCCTGCGGCGTCAGGATCTCAAAGATCGTCTGGAGCGGGGTCAGCCCTGCGGCAAGCGCCGCCTCCGCCTGCCCACCCGGCAGCGCGGCGAAACCGGCGCGAAAGATTGCGCAGGTGATCGCCGCCCCGATGAGCCCGAGGCCGAGGATGGCCGCCGTGATCGACGTCAATTTCACGCCGAGGCTGGCAAGCCCGAAATAGAGGATGAACAGATGCGTCAAGGCCGGCACATTGCAGAGAATCTCGCAGCAGGCATCGATCGCCAGATCGATGAATTTGATCCCGGCAAATTGCCTGAGCAGGGCGAGAAGGAACCCGAAAGCGGCTGCGAGCGCCAGTGAGGCGACCGTGACGAAAACGGTTACGCCAAGCCCGGCGACGAGCCCCTCGACGACCGAGAAGAATAGGGAAAATCCGGTCATGACGCGCCTAGTGCCGGATCTTGTTGAGAAACGCTTTCGTGCGCGCTTCGCGGGGTGCGGTTATGACCTGGCGTGCCGGCCCGGTTTCGACGATGGTGCCGCCGTCAAGAAACAGGACGCGGTCGGCAATGTCGCGCGCAAACGCGATCTCGTGCGTGACGATCAGCATCGTGCGTCCCTCGGCCGCCAACTCCTCCATCACTTTCAGAACCTCCTGGACCAGTTCGGGATCGAGTGCGGATGTCGGCTCGTCGAACAGCATGAGCTTTGGCTTCTGGGCAAGCGCTCGCGCAATCGCGACACGTTGCTGCTGGCCGCCGGACAGCTCGAGCGGCGAGGCGTCGGCGCGGTGTGTCATATGGACTTTGGCCAACATCTCCAAAGCCAGTTCGCGGGCCTCGGCAGCTGGCAGATCGCGCACCTTGCGCGCCGCGATCGCCACGTTTTCCGTCACCGATAGATGCGGCCAGAGATTGAAGAGCTGGAAGACCATGCCCATCTCGGCGCGCTGCGGTGCAAGTTGCCGGTCGCTCATAACCTGGCCGTTGCGCACGCCGATCCGCTCGCCATCGAGGCGGATCTCGCCGGCACTGGGCTTTTCCAGAAAATTCATGCAGCGCAGACAGGTGGATTTCCCGGAGCCGGACGGACCGATCAGGGCAATCTTCTCACCCGGCGCGACATCGAAATCGATGCCTTTGAGAACTTCGATAGGACCATAGCTCTTGCGCAGGCCTGCAACGCTGAGAAGCGCGTTCATCGCCGTTTCCTTATGTGATCATATCTACAGCGCCGCGCGTCTTTTCAGACGCGCCAAGGACGCTGTAGCACTTTGAATTGCTGCATAATTTTCTCCTGAAATCGATTCCGATTGAAGGAATTATGCAGTAGGCGAAGAGGGTGGACGAAAGCCGCCGATTGCAGCTTCCGTCCACACCGCCGTTCAGCCGCCAGCTGCGCAGGACGGCAGCTTGTAATCTGCGGGGCGATCGACGCCGGCGCGGAAGTTTTGACCCACGGGCTTGAACCAGACATCCGACGACAATCCGTAGCGGGCGCCGATTTCCTTCATCTCGCAGGTCTTCCACATGTCGGCGATGATGGCGTCCATCTTCTGGCGCAGATCGTCGTTCTTCTGGTTGAGGCCATAGACGACCTGGCCGAGACCGGTCAGCAGCGGGAAATCCGGACTGTTATCGGTGAAGGCAAGGAAGTGCATATTCCAATCAGGGTTCTGCTTGATGGCGTAGGAGATCACCGGCGGATCGCCGATGACAGCGTCGATGCGCCCGGCGATAAGATCGCGCACAGCCGCATCGGAAGTGTCATAGAGCGAGAGCTGGAGATCTTTGATGCTCTTCAATTCCGGAATGAACGAAAAGCCGGTGATCGTACCGATCTTCTTGCCTTCCAGGTCGGAAAGCTTGTCCCAGCTCGTCTTCGTCGATTGCATGATGCCGTTCTTGAAGTAGTGGATCGGCTCGGACAGAGTCATGATTTTCGTACGTTTTTCGGTCCAGCCCATGGTGCCGAGCATGACGTCGACGCGGCCCGACTGAACGGAGGCGATCGTACCCGACCATTCCATGAGCGCAGGCTGAATCTTGAGGCCGAGCTTGTCGGCAATGCGCTGCATGATTTCGCCGTCATAGCCTACCAGCTTCCCGTCCTGCCAGCCGGAGCCGGGCATGTCGCCGGTGAAGGCAACCGTCAGCTTGCCCTGCTCGGCAAGTTCGAAAGCATTGGCGATAGATGAAAGGGACATGAAGCTGCCTGCCAGCAGAGCGCACGTCACCATCCTTCTCGAAAGAGAAAGTGCCATTGTTCTGATCCTTGATTTGTTGGTTCCCCGGTCCGGTGGTTTCTGTCCCCGGATGTCGCGTTCGACGAGAGCAAACTTGACACTGAAGACTGCCGCTGAATTTTATAAATCAGACATTTTCTTTGAAAAAAGGACATGGTTGTTCTATCATTGCCGTGCGCCATGATCACATCCGAGGAACCTTCCGAAATATCTGCCAACGAGCCGGACTATGTGCGCTGGCTCGACGATCTTTGGGCCGAGCGACTTCTGGTCGCACGCGACCGAAAAGCCGATCTCTCTGTCGGCATTCTCCTCTGGCCGACCTTCCCGATGATGTCGCTGACGGGTATCGTCGAGCCTCTCAGGCATGCGGCGGACTTTGCCGACAATTCCCGTCCACTACATTGTCGCTGGTCGATCATGGGGGCTCCGGGCCATGCGGCGGTCGCTAGCTGCGGCATCCGGGTTCACGCCGATGCGCCCTACATTAACCCGACCGACTTCGACTACGTCGTGGTTATCGGTGGCCTCCTGCCACATCTGCGCGCCGCACCTAGCAAGCATCGCGACTATCTCAGGGTGGCGGCATCGGCAGGTGTCCCGATAATTGGCGTCTGCACGGGCGCCTTCATATTGGCGCAGGAGGGACTGCTCGCCGGACGCAGGGCGTGCGTTCATCCCTTTCACGCGGAGGATTTCCGGATTGCCTTCCCGCGCCTTGCCTTCTCCACGCGCGATGACTTCCTGATCGAAAACGGCCGCATTACCGTGCCTGGCGGCGTATCGATCCTGTCGCTGATGACTGAACTCATCCGCACGCATTGCGGACCGGATCGGGCGGCCAAGGCCGTGCACCAGCTTTCGCTCTCGGAGCAGAAGCACATGAGCGCCTTCGATCACGGCCGCGCCACGACATTTCGCCGCACAGAAGATTCGCGCATACAGCGAGCCGTCGTGCTCATCGAGAGTCGGAAGGGTCGCGACGTCTCACCGGAACAGGTGGCCTCTCTGGTCGGCCTGTCACCACGCCAGTTCGCGCGTCTGTTCCAGGACAATATCGGCATGACTCCGAAGCGCTTTATCGTCGAGACGAGATTGCGCTATGGCCGGTTTCTGGTCGAAAACAGCACACTGCCCATGACGGCGATCGCCTTTGAAATCGGATTCTCCGACTCCGCCCATTTCGCGACCGCTTTTCGCAAGAAGTATGGGAAGCCTCCCAGGAGTTTCCGCTGATCTTTGTCGAGTCACCACAAACGGCAGGATCGAAAACCGACTTCGACGCTATTGCGATTTAATCGGATGCGATTTATATAGAGATCATCGTCAGAAAGCTTCGACAGGATGGACCGATGCCGACATCTAAAGCAGCTAAGGGGCCGGATATGCCTGCGCCCACTTCCTCGCCAGCGGGCAAGGAAGGCAGGAAACTTTCGAATTTCCTGTGCTTCGCGGTCTATTCGGCCAATCTCGCCTTCGGCCGCGCCTATAAGCCGATCCTGGACGCGCTCGGCCTGACTTATACCCAGTATATCGCCATTGTGGCCCTCTCCGAGGAGGACGACCAAACGGTCGGCATGCTGGGGGAAAAATTGTTCCTCGAATCCAACACGCTGACGCCGATTCTCAAGAAGCTGGAGTCGGTCGGCTTTATCACCCGCCATCGCGATCCCGCCGATGAACGGCAGGTGCGCGTGAGCCTGACGACGGCGGGACGCGATCTCCTCGAAACCGATCCCAGCTCCGAGCTGATCGCCGCCACCGGTCTCGGCGAAGACTTTCCCGTCGTACAACAATCGGTGACGCGGCTGCGCGACAACCTGTTGCGGGCGCCGGTCGAACCGGCAAAATCGTGATCGCGGCACATGTCAGCGCCTGGTGACATGCCCGAAATCGCAATAGGCGCCCTGATCGGGAATGGGACCGTCCTTCTGGCCAGGCGAAATTCGCAGCGCCGGACGCACCCCGATCGTTGGAGCCTGCCGGGAGGCCATGTCGAAGACGGCGAAGATGCCGAGACGGCAATGCGCCGGGAATTGCTGGAAGAAATCGGCGTGACACCACAGCACTGGCAGTTGGCCGCAAAGTTCCGGTCGGAAGGCCCGCCCGGGGCATCCGCCACCTTCCATGTCTATATCGTAGACCGCTGGCATGGTGTCCCAAGGCTTGTCGATGATGAACACACCTCACTGCGATGGTTTACCGCCGCCGAGATAGAATGCGAAACCGAGTTGGCATTGCCGCAGCTCAGCAAAATACTCGCAAACCTTGCCTCGCAGGGCAGCAAAGACTGAAACCGCGTCGCACGAAGCCGATTCCGCACAACGCAGCTTTGCCTTACTGGCGTAAGGTCCGGAACGCCGTCCTGAGCTCAGCCGTCATGGCCATGGGCTGTTCCCAGGCGGCAAAGTGACCACCCTTCTCGAGCCTGTTGTAGTGAATGAGCTTCGGATAGGCCTTCTCCGCCCAGCTGCGCGGCGCCGCATAGATCTCGTCGGGAAAAACGCTCACGGCAGCCGGGATCTTCACGCCCCTGGGATCGAAGAAGCCTCCCGACGGGAAATGCGCGTTGTCCCAGTAGAGTCGCGCCGAGGAGATTGCGGTATCCGTCAGCCAGTAGAGCGTGACGTTGTCGAGGATGTCGTCCTGCGTCAGCCCCTCCGGTTTTCCATCAAAAACGCGGGCGATCATCTGGTAGCTGCGAATGTCGTGGTCGAGCATCCATGCCGCCAGGCCGACCGGCGAGTCGACGATCCCGTAGAGCGTCTGCGGCCGGTTGTTCATCTCGATGGCATAGCCGAGCCCGTTCTTGTAGAAGTCGTCGAGCTGGACCCAGGCTTGCTTTTCCTCAGGCGAAAGACCCGCGGGCGGCGGCCCGCCGGCTCCGAGCGCCTTGGCGATATCGGCCGGAACCGTGGCCGCCATGTTCGTGTGGATGCCAAGCAATCCCGGCGGCTCCTGCAGAGCCATCAGCTCGGTGACCGCGTTGCCCCAGTCGCCGCCCTGCGCCACGAATTTCGTGTAGCCGAGGCGCTGCATCAGCGTCGCCCAGGCGCGTGCGATGCGAGGAGGATTCCACCCCGGCGCCGCCGGCTTGCCGGAGAAACCGTAACCCGGCAGCGACGGGATCACCACGTCAAACGCGTCCGCTTCGCTCCCGCCATGCGCGGTCGGATCGGTGAGCGGCTCGATGATCTTCAGCTGCTCGACGATCGATCCCGGCCAGCCATGGGTGACGATCAAGGGCAACGCATTGTTGTGCTTCGAGCGGACGTGGATGAAATGAATATCCAACCCGTCGATCTCGGTGACGAATTGCGGCAAAGCATTGAGCCGCGCCTCCATTTTGCGCCAGTCGTAATCCGCCGCCCAGTGGTTCGCCAGCTTCTGAATCGTCGCGAGCCGCACGCCCTGCGTGTCGTCCGTGACCGTCTCCTTATCGGGCCAACGGGTCGCCGCCACGCGCCGGCGCAGGTCGTCCAGCTGCTCTTGGGGGAAGTTGACGCTGAAGGGGCTGATCGCATCGCCGTTCGCCTGCGCGCCGCCCGCCGCAGCAAGCAGGCTGACGGCCCCGGCGGCGGCCGTCGCCGCAAGCAGCTCGCGCCTTGTAGGCGATGATAGGGATGTCGGTGACATGACGCTCTCCTCTCCGTTCGATCTGTTGAATGGGACGAGGGGACTGGCCGACCTCGTTGTTAGGGCAGGTCATTCGCGTCTGGCCGGGACTATGCGCCTGGGCAATCCCTGGGTCAACTTGCCCGGTCAGGCTATGCGACAGTCGCCACGACCGGCCTTTCCGGCCGGCGCGATGACCGCGCGGCCACTACGCCCTCCTCCATCATCTCGGCCGCCTTGGCATAACCGCCGCCCATTCCGTCGAGGAAATGCAGGTGTGACTCCGACCGGCCGGATGGCACGAGGCAGGTCATCAGCGCATGCGACTGGCGGTGCAGCCCGAAATCGATTTCGCCGCGCTCCCTTGCAGCAACGAGGATGGCTTCAACGCTGTCGATCTGGTCCGCCGTGCAATCCAGCGTCAGGCGCAGGCCGTCGTCGAATTTGCGGAAATCCGAATTGGAGGCGACCTCCGACCACCGTTGCGCATCGACCTGCCCCCCGCTGATACCCGCGACATCCCCGGGCAGCGGATGAGATCGGCGCGGCGCGGCATCGAAAACCTCGAGCAAGCGCTTCGCCAATGCCGCAAAGACGTTGGGATTCGTGTGGTCGCGCGGCTCGACCAGCAGCGACAGGATCTCGCCGCGCTGGCTCGGGAACGGCGCCCAGTCGCAGCTCAAGCCTCTGAGGTCAGGCCTCATTGCATAACGGCCGGGCTTGATCAGAAAGCGGCCGTTCTTGATCTGCTGCTCCGCCCATTTGAGCCCGCCTCCGGCAAACATCGCATAGATCGCGCTCTCGGAAGCGGCATAGCGCGCGGTCCTGACGTCGCGCCCGTTCGCGCGGATTTCGCCGACGGTGACGAGCCCGACACGCAAGTCGAGATGAAGATCGGTTTTGGCGAAGCCCGCCACATCACGCAAGGCCGATGTCGCGGCCATGATGCCGTTCGCCGGCAAGGCGAAGGCTGCCCCGTCTCCGCGAAACACGAAGGGAAAATCGAACGAACCCCAGGCATTGCCGAGGGCGGCAATGATTGATGCACCGGCATAATTGACGTCTTCATAGCGCCCCGATCGGATCGCCGCGGTCGAGCTGACGACGTCGGTGATGCCGATCAGCCAATCGTCCGGCAGCGGCTCGTAGACATCAGGATCGAGCACAAGCGAAAACTCGTCATAGGCCTGGCGCGGCTCCGCGTGGCTGTTGGTCATGGCATGTTCTCCGGATCGGCAGCTTTGGCTGCTGGCTCAGAAACGGGCCTACCGCCTTTCGGCAGACCCCCGCTTGAAGATGACGGCGACGAGGCCGCCCTTCCCGTTCAGACAAGCCTGGTGTCGACGTCGATATTGCCGTGGGTCGCCTTGGAATAGGGGCAAATGCCATGGGCTGCCTCGATCAGTTCCTGAGCGATGGCGCGATCAATACCCGGCAGGCTGACATCAAGGCGTGCGCGCAGGAAGAAAGAACCGTTATCGGCATGGAGAGAGATCTCGGCATCGACCTCGGGACCGGCCGGCAGCGCGATCTTCCGCTGCGCGGCGGCGAGCTCGATGGCGCCGATATAGCAGGCCGACCAGGCGGCGCCGAACAGGTTTTCGGCCGCCGGATGCGGCTGCGGCAGTTTGATGTCGAGCGTGCCGTCGCTGCTGCGTGCATAGCCGTTGCGGCCGCCGGCGATGTGGGTCTTGCCGGTGAAAAGAAGCTTCTCGGTCATTGTCGTATCCTTTCGGCTTGATCAATTATAACGCATCCGCTTAAATCGGATGCGCCTTAATATGCCGAGATGAATTCGATGTCAACAACATTCCGATTTAATCGGATACGATTTGTTTCGCTCGCGAACGAAGGACGCGGATAGTGCCGTCTTGCCTGGGAACGAGGCCCTCTATAGGCTCCGCCTTGGCTCCTGAGATTTGACTGGGAAGGCGGAGAATTGAGATGTCCTCCATAGACGGGCTGACAGGATGCAACTGCCCATGACACATTCCGCATCCGGTAAAACGCGACACGCTTTAGCGCCCCCGGGCGAGGCTCAAACCTTCTCTTTTTTCCTGGTCTTTTCCTTCGGCTCGACCGGCGCATCGGGCGTCGGGGCCAGAAGCTTGCGCAGCGACGCGATCTTGTCCTTCACCAGCGGTCGGAAGCGCGTCGCGCGATAGGGCATGTCGGCGGCACCGTAACCTTCCGGCCCGTCATCATTGCCGCGATGGATTTCCGCGAGCTTTACCCCGATGAAGGTGCCGTCGACATAATGGGTATATTCGCCCACCCAGCGGATCGTATAGATCTCGCCCTTGCGGATGAGCTGGTCGATGCTGACATGCTTGAAGGTATCGTTGATGCAGACGACCTTCTGGCCGACGTGAAAATCATAGCTCATGGATCAAACTCTCAAACGGCAATCCGCCCCACCGATCTATACCGCGCCCGGCCCGGCCGGGTCTAGCCGCCGCGACAACAGCCGCACCGCGCCGACGGTTTAAGGCGAATGCATCAGTCGCAATAGACCTTGCCGCCCTTGCGGGAGCGCAGGTCGAAGTGGAAGTGGTTCCAGTGTTCCGGGTTGCTGCCCGGCCCGAGCACGGTATTGAAATAGCGGCAGCTATCGGTGCGCACTGCCTTCAGCAGCCGGCCCTCGCGCAGCGAGAACAAGCCCTTCTTGCGCACGTCGATCTCGTGGCCGTTCTTCAGCACGAACTTGCCGACGTCGATGGCGTTGCCGCGGGCGTGTTCCGACATCGGATTGTATCGCTGCCGGCTGTTGTTCATGCGCCGGCAGGAATAGCCGCCGAGCGGCTGGATCGTCCTGATGCCGCTCCAATAGCGATAGCGCGCCGACGGCGCCAGCTCGTTCTTCACCCATTTGGCGAAGGCGAGCGTTACCTGGCAGTTCAGCGTCACGGCCGGCTGCACGCCGATATTGCCGGAGAGCCCCTTCAGCGACACCGGATACGGCACCTGGCAGGCCGGGCCTTGCGAGATCGGCGGCTTGTCGTCGAAGAGCACGCCCATGCGCTTCAGCTCGCGCCGGCAGGCAAGCTCGGAGGCCGGCATGACGCTGGGATCGACGGGTGCTGCCGGTTCGCTCATCATCGGATTGTTCGGCCGCAGCATCGCGACCTCTTCGCTCTCATCCTCTTCGGGAACACGGGCCGGCGCCACGACCGGGCTGCCGTCGCTCCAGGCAGGCGCCCGGCTCATCTGCGCTTCTGCCGCCGGCTGCGGCATGGGTTGCCGCAGGGCCCGCGGTGCGGGCTGGCGCCCGGGCTGGTTCAGCTGCATCGGATTGTCGGTGCCGATGCCGTCGACGACGGGTTCGGTGGCGTTGCCCTCGGCGATCTGCTGCTGTTGCTCCTGCGCCAGGCCGACGACCGGCTCGGCTCCGAGCTCGTCATCCATGTTGACGCCGCCGGAAGGGATCGCAAGGTTCTGCGTGCCGCCCCAGTTGCCGCTCGGCTGGCCTGCAGCCAGCGCCTCGTCGCTGTCGATCATCGGCAGTCCGCGCGCACCCCGTGCGCCCGCCGACCCCGGCGCGCTGCGCGCCGCCGGTGCTGCATGGCCGGTGCCGGCAAGGTTCGGCGTATCGAGATAATCGACGGAACCCTGGCTATTGCCGACAGGCGCGCTGGAAACGGGATAGGAGGCCTGGCTCTCCACCGGCGCCATCCGGACGGAAGGCGCCATGCGCGCCGCCCCCCGTGCCGGCGAGATCGAGCTGACCCTGGTGCCGCTGTCGACATTGGCCGGCGGCACCAGCCCATCGCTGATCGAACAGGTCGTCAGCGCCACCGAAAGCAGCACAGGCAAAAGGGATCGCCGAGGAAAGGAAACAAACGCCATACTCTTATCGCTTCCGCAGGCCGGCAGTGACCAAAAAAACTCGGTCCAATTTTAATTAAAAACGGTGAACGAAAACTTACCGGCACAATCTGAACGCGACGGAACTGCAAAAGGCCGCTTCCGCGGCCTTTCATCTGTCGTTTCATCTGTCTTTAACTCACGCTGCCCGTGTGTATCGGGCTTCAAGCGATTGCCCTGCCCCACGCAGGCGGAAGTTCGAAAGCAGCGTCTTCAGCTGGGTGCTCTCATCGGCGAGTGTGCGGCTTGCCGCCGTCGTCTCCTCGACCATGGCCGCATTCTGCTGCGTCATCTGGTCCATATGGTTGACGGAACCATTGATCTCGTTGAGCCCCGTCGACTGTTCGCGCGCCGCCGTCGCAATCGAGGCGACGTGGTCGTTGACCTTATTGACCAGCGACTCGATCTCCAGCAGCGCGTCGCCGGTCGAGCGCACCAGTGCCACCCCGCCCTCGACTTCCGCCGCCGAGCGGCTGATCAGTTCCTTGATCTCCTTGGCCGCATTGGCCGAACGCTGGGCGAGTTCGCGCACTTCCTGGGCGACGACCGCAAAGCCGCGGCCCGCCTCACCTGCCCGCGCCGCCTCGACCCCGGCATTCAGCGCCAGCAGGTTCGTCTGGAAGGCGATCTCGTCGATCACCGAGATGATCTGGTTGATGCGGCTCGACGATTCCTCGATCCGGCCCATCGCCGTCACCGCATTGCGGACGATATCGCCGGAGCGGCCGGCGCTCGCTTTGGTTTCGGCCACCATCTCGCGCGCCTCGTTCGCCCGCTCGGATGCCGTTTTGACCGTCGCGGTGATCTCGTCGAGCGCTGCCGCCGTCTCTTCGAGAGCCGCCGCCTGCTGTTCCGTCCGCTTCGACAGATTGCCGGTCGCCTCGCTGATATCGGAAGCACTTTCGTTGACGACATGGCTCGATTCGGCGATTGCATGGATGACGCCGTTCAGCGCATCGACGGCGGCGTTGAAATCGCCCCTGAGCTTGGCGTAATCCTCGCCGATATCGCCGATCGCAACCGTCAGGTCGCCGCCTGCGAGCTTCTCCAGGCCGACGCCGATCGCCTGCATCGCACGGGTCTGCCGCTCGGAAGCCGAACGCAGGCTTGCCTCGTTGCCGCGGCGTTCTTCTTCGATCTGCTGCTGCCGTTCGTCTTCCCGTCCGCGCAGCGCGCTGCGCTCGTCGACGGAATCGCGCAGCACCAGCAGCGCCTTGGCCATCTGGCCGATCTCGTCGCGGCACTCGCTGCCGGCGATCTCCACCGATGCTTCTTCTTCCGCAATCGCATTCATCGCCGTCTTCAGCCGGGCGATCGGCGCCGTCACGCTGCGCACGATGGCATAGGCGATGGCAACCGTGGCGGCCGCGCCAAGCAGGCAGAGGACCGCCGCCCAGATCGCATTCTGGCGATAGAGCGCGGCAAGGTCATCGGCGTAAACACCGGTGCCGACGATCCAGCCCCAGGGCTCGAAACCGGCAACATAGGAATATTTGAGAACCGGCTCATCGGCGCCCGGCTTCGGCCAATAATAATCGACGAAGCCCTTGCCGTCCTTCTTGACCTTGTTGACGAATTCAACGAACAGGAACTTGCCGTTCGGGTCCTTCATCTGCGAGATGTCGGTGCCGTTCAACTGCGGCTTGATCGGGTGCATCACCATGGCGGGACGCATGTCGTTGATCCAGAAGTAACCGTCCGTGCCATAGCGCATCGCACCGATCACGTCCTTGGCCGCTGCCTGCGCCTGCTCGCGGGTCATCGCGCCCGCCTGCTCCATCTTGTAATATTTGTCGAAGATACCGAGCGCCGTCGCCTCCATCTTCTCCAGCCCCGCCTTCCGCTCCGCTTGCAGCTCGGAATAGGAATAGTTCAGAAAAAAGACCATGGTCGCCGCAAGCACGGCAAGCGTGAAGCCGACGAGGCAGTAAAGGCGGGTGGAAATCTTGACGTTGCGCATGAGGTTCCCGGCGATTCTATATGTGAAATCCATCACATTCTGAACCACCGGAATTACCGGAGCGTAAAGCTTAATTAGGAGATGATCAAATAACGTAAGGTGAGGTGCCGGTTGTAAAATTCAACCAGTTGAAATCGAACCAAAATAAATCGGTGCGGCTCACCGTCTTTTACAGCTCACGGTCTTTGCACTAGGCTGCTCTCCAGTGAATCGCCCCCTCAGATGGAGAACCCTTGATGACCGATGCCGCCAAGCCGAGAGGCGAACTGACGCTGCGCACGCTTGCCATGCCCGGCGATGCCAATCCGGCCGGCGATATCTTCGGCGGCTGGGTCATGGCGCAGATGGACCTTGCCTCCGGCATCCGCGCCGCCGAGCGCGCCAAAGGCCGCGTCGTCACCGCCGCGGTCAAGGAAATGGCCTTCGAGCTGCCGGTCAAGATCGGCGATACGCTGTCGGTCTATACCGATGTCGAGCGTGTCGGGCGCACCTCGATCACGCTGATCGTCGAAGCCTGGGCGCACCGCTCGCGTTACGCCAAGATGGAAAAGGTCACGGCCGGCACCTTCATCATGGTGGCGCTCGACGAAGAGGGAAAGCCGAAGCAAGTCCCCGAAGAGTGACAGACCGGGGATCGACAGCATGGAAACGGTCAGCTCGCCGGAGGTCTTCCTTCACATCAAGGTGGTGATGGGCATGGTCATCAGCCTTTCGCTCGCCAGGGTGCTGACCGGCGTTGCCGGCATCGTCCAGCATCCCGGCAAGGCGAAAGTCTACCCCGTCCATCTCGGCTGGGCGCTGTCTCTGTTCCTGTTCATCATCCATATCTGGTGGTGGGAATATCGCCTGCAGGCCGTGCCGGTCATCGGTTTCGGCATCTATCTCTTCCTCGTCTGCTTCTGCAGCCTGTTCTTCCTGCTCTGCGCCCTGCTCTTCCCGGCGAGCCTCGACGAATATGGCGGCTACGAGGAATATTTCATTTCCCGGCGCAAATGGTTCTTCGGCATCCTCGGCCTCACCTACGCCATCGATATCCTCGACACCGCGATCAAAGGCCACGAGCGCATCCTCTCGCTCGGCTGGGAATATCCCGCCCGCAACATCGTCTACATCCTGCTCTGCGCCATCGCCGCCTGGACCCCGAACCGCCGCTTCCACACCGCCTTCGTCATCGTCAACCTGATCTATCAGGTGAGCTTCATCTTCCGGCTTTATGATGTGCTGGGGTGAGATACGATCCCGCGAAGCGGGAGCAATCGATCCAGTGAATCGATTGCAGCATCGAACGCCCTGAGCCAAGCGAAGAGCCGGCCAGCAACAAACTCCACAAGCCTTCACCTCAAAGCCCGCACCCTCTCTCGAGCCTCGTCCTGAGGTGCCCCGCAGGGGCCTCGAAGGACGAGGCTGGCCACCCCCCTCGGAAAATACGGATGCCGGCGTAGCGCCCAGCCACCCGCCCCCGTGGTTCGAGACGGCCCTTCAGACCTCCTCACCATGAGGGCTGGTCGGTGTGCCGCGGGCACCTCCGCCCCTCACGCCTTCAAAAACTGAGAGCCCTTATCAAACCCCAATCCCGGAAAAATCTTCCCCGTCAGGTCATCCACGCCAACATCGAACTGCCTGTAAAGCATCGCCGCCGCCACCTCGCGCACGTCCGCCGTCGGCATCAAATCGCGGTCGTCAAGCAGCTGGCCATCCCCAACTCCGGGCCAGCGGCCGAGGATGCGGCCGCCGTTGATGGCGCCGCCTGATAACAGCGCGCAGCCGCCGGTGCCGTGGTCGGTGCCCGCTGAGCCGTTCTGGCGGACGGTGCGGCCGAATTCGGTCATGGCAAGCACCACCGTTTTTGACCAGATCTCCGGCCCGAGCGTGGTCTTCAGCGTGTTGATCGCCTGCGCAAGGTCCTGCACCGGCCGCTTGAACTGGCCGGCCTGGCCGATATGCGTGTCCCAGCCTGATATCGAGAAACTGGCGATGCGGTAATCGCCCTTCAGCATGTGGGCCGCGAGTGCTGCCACATCCGCAACCTTCTCGCCGCGCTGGCCGTCCGGCTCGACCATCATCGAAGCGGTGTCGGCCCGCGTCGCCTCGGCGAGGGCAGCGGCAAACGGCGGATCGCCGGCATAGAGCCGCGCCAGGAATTGCATCTCGTCGCGCGCCGGTGCCAGATTGGAATCCGAGGCCCAGACGTCGACATTGTTCGGCCCGGAGAGGATCAGCTCGGTCGAAGTGTTGACGTCGATCGCCCTGCGCGCATCCGAGCGCGGAATGACAGCGAGCGCCCGGTTCAGCCAGCCGGTCTTTTCCTCGGCGACATGTTCACCGCCTGACTCCAGCATGTCCTGCCCGTCGAAATGGCTGCGCTGGTCGCGATAAGGCGTCGACACCGCATGCACGAAGGCGAGTTCCCGACTCTTCCACAGCGGCATCAGTTCGGCGCCGGCAGGATTGAGGCCGAAATGCCCGTCGAGATCGAGAAGCCCGGTGTCGGGCGTCAGCGCCAGGGTCGGCCTGAGCGCGGCAAAACCGGCATCGCCATAGGGCTGCACCAGATCCAGCCCGTCCATCGCGCCGCGCAGCACGATGGTGACGAAACGGTTGTCACCCGGCATCGCCGCGAAGGTGACCGGCGTGAAGGCGGGGGCGGCGGCGAGACAGCAGGCCGACGTCAGAAAGCCGCGGCGGGAAAGCAGGATCTGGCTCATGGGCAGACGCTCCTATCGGCGATTGAATTCGGGGGATGCCAGCACCAGCGTCAGCCCACTGATCTTGTTCGGCGCCTGCGACACCACGCGGATCGTCTCGTCGCGCGCCGCATCGGCAAGCGTCGACTTGAGGAACTCGCGTGGATCTTCGTCGCGGCCGAACTGCGCTGCGGCCCGCCTTGCCCAGGCCAGCCGCTCGGAGAGCTGGCTGCCGGTGATCCAGGCCGAAAAACCTTCCTCGAAGCCGGCCGGGCTCGGCGGCAGCCAGGTCGGCTGGCCCATGCGCTTCAACGCGCCCTGCCCCAGCGCCCGCGCCGCACGGAAGGCCTTGAGGCGCTTATCCCTTGCCTCGCCGGCGGGATCCGTCGTCACCGGCGCCCCTGCCATGCCAGGCGTATTCGCCGCCATGTCTCCCTCTTCCGTGCCCTGCTGGTTGGCCGCCAGGAAGCTGCCGACGACGCCGTTGACCGGCCCCGCATTCAAGGCCCTGAGACCGGCGACGACATAATCGAAGGGCTGGCGCGCCTTGACGCCCCCGTCGCGCCAAGCGGCGGGATGGTCGAGCATGGCGGTATAGACGGCCGTCAAATCGCCGCCCGTCTTCTTCCAGGCCGCAGCCATATCGGACACCATCCCTTCATCGGGCTGGTCGGAGACGAAATGCACCGCCAGTTTGCGGCTGATATGCGCCGCCGTTTTCGGATGGACGGCGAGATCGTCGAGCATATCGAGATAATCGTCGCGCGAGCGCCTGCGCCCGCCGTAGCTGACGCCGAGCACCGCATGGGTGCCGGGCTCGGAAATATTCGGCCGGAAGGCGATGTCCATCTCCTTGCGGTCGATGGTGAGCCCCGTCAGCACCATCGCCGCCGCCGTGACATCCGCCTGGGTATAACCGCTGCCGGCGCCGAGCGTGTGCAGCTCCAGCAGCTCGCGGCCGAGATTTTCGTTCAGCCCCTTGTTGCGCTTGATGCCGCCGGCCGAATCCGGCCCGAGCGACTCCGCCTGGTCGAGATAGATCAGCATGGCGGGGTGAGCGGTGGCGCTTCGCAGCAGATCGCCGAACCTGCCCGATATGAACGGCCGGATCGCCTCAGCCTCGTAGAGCGGCACGATGAGACGCATCGGCAGGCTCTTGTTGGCGCTGGTGGAGAAGTGATCGGTCCAGAAGGTCGCCAGCCGCTCGTAAAAACCGTAGGGCGACAGCACCGCCTGCATCAGCCGCAGGTTCGAATCGTGCTGGAACTGCTGCTGCGCCTGCCGCTGCACGCCCTTGCGCATCTCGCGCTGCGTCGTGTCGTCGGTCACCGTTTTGGCATCCTCCCGAATCTGCGCCAGTTGCGACTGCAGGCTGAGGATCGCCCGATGGCGCATGTCGGGGCCTCCCATGGGAAAGTCCGGCATCGCGGCCGCCCCCTCGCGCAGCTGGCCGATGAGCTCGTCCTTGCTCTCAGGCGGCGCCTCGCCCGGCCGGAAGCCATAGCCGAACCGGATCGCCGCCATAGTCGGGAAAGACAGGCTCATGGCAGTTCACCTCCTGATCACTGCTGAAGCAATTCCAGCAAAAGTGCACAGCGGTTTTGCGCCCGGAATTGCGCAAAACAAAAAGCTAGAGGTGACAGGCTGCCAGCCGATTGCGACCGCAATCTGTAGGAAATGCGGCGATATCGAGACATGGACGATTTGTAATCTATTGAAAAGGCTAAATTTTATGCACGGAAGATGAAGGATGCTCCGATCGCGATCAGGGCGAAGCCGATCGCATGGTTCCAGGTCAGGTTCTCGCCGAGCCAGAAGATCGAGAAGCCGGAGAAGACGATCAGCGTGATCACTTCCTGCATCGTCTTCAGCTGCGCCGTCGTATAGACCGCCGAGCCGATACGATTGGCCGGCACCGCCAGGCAATATTCGAAGAAGGCGATGCCCCAGCTGACGATAATGGCCAGGAAGATCGCGCTGCTTTTATGCTTGAGATGCCCGTACCAGGCAAAGGTCATGAAGATGTTGGAGGCAAACAGCATGACGACGGGCCAGACGGCGGCGGGAGAAAAGGACATGGGCTAACTCGGGGGCTGTGAAGGAAAACTGATCCGGCGAGATACCGGCGGGCCTTACCTAGCACGCTGTCGTTCGGCGGCAAATCCCGGGGCGCGGACCGATCGTCTCATGCCATCGAGGCGGCAGGCATCGCCGGCGACAGCAAGGCCGAATTGCCTGCCCCGAAGCATTCGGGGAGACGAGAACGCAAAAGCGCCTGTATCAATCACCTCGAAATTTGCTACTTCATGTTGAAAGGACTCTATGCGCCGGACCAGGCTGCGTCGATGTTATCAGGGGAGCACATGGATAATACAGCCGAGATGCCGCAATCCATGACTTTACCTTTCCGCCACTTCTGGCGGCGCTTTGCGGCTTTCGCTGTCGACATCATCATCTTTCAGGCCGCCATCCTCATAGCAGTCCACTACATTTCAACGGTTTTCCCGCTGGACTTCCGTTTTCCCGGCCGGACATCCACTTGGTGCACCGAAGCGATCCCCAGTCAGCTTGCACAGCGAATTGAAGCGGGATGGCCGTTGCCAACAGACGAAATTCGTACCAGCGAGATCTGCGAGGTAGGTCAAATCGGTTCGACGACGGAGAGATATCTACGGACAGGCAACAAAACCGAAGATGACTTTTGGACATCAGGCCAGGAGTTGACCATCCCTCTAGATGCAGACAACAATCCGGTGGTCCAGCCCATGCCTGCCTATTCCAGCTTGATATCAGGCATAGTCAATACCGTGCTGATCGCGCTAGCTTTCGCCTGCTTTTCGGCGAATGGCCGCCGCACATTCGGAAAGGCGGTTTTCTTCCTGAGAGTACAGTCAGTCGACGGTAAATATCCCGACATCGGCGCCGCGTTTAAACGCGAAATCCTCAAATTTAGCCCGTTTCTCCTTATTAGCGCTGTCGTTTTCGTAATCTCGCTGTTTCCGATCTATCCGACGCAAGATTTCGAGGCATTGCTTGACATGGTCCGCGACGGATATACGCCTCCGGACAATGACACTACCGAGCTGTACGTCATCTGGGCAACGGCGGCCATGGCCTGGTGGCTCTTGCCGTTCGTCTGGCGAGGACATGCATTTTACGATCACATCTGCGCCTGCGAGGTGGTGAATGCTTGAAAGGCGTTCGCAATCAGGCGGCCAGGCAAAAGAAAGCCCGGCGACACCAGCCGCCGGCCTCTTTAGCTCTTGCCCGGCACCCTGCCCCGGCACGCCCACGCCACCGACGCAAACGATCGCGGCCCGTCCGGCTCGCCCGCCTCATATGCCGCCCTGACCGCATCGCCGACGGCCTTCCGCTTGGCCGGGTCCAGACCGGCGACATATTTGCCGAGCGGCCCCTCGCCGGCAGCGATTGGTTGCCAGTAGTCCTCGAAGGAGCCGTATTCCATCCGGATCAGCAGCGACGTCTCCTCGACGTCGACAAGGCCCTGGCTAACAAAGCTCTCCCTCATCTCCCCAGGCCGCATCATCGGCTGGAAACAATATTTGCGCCGCAACGGCAATGCATGCTCGTCAAGCATCGCCGCCGTGTCCCACATCATCCGCATACCTGACATGCCGCCATAATGATCCCAGACGGCTGCCGCGACCATGCCGCCCGGGCGCACGACACGGGCCATCTCGGACACCGCCTTTCCCGCTTCGGGCACGAAATGCAGCACGAGCAGCGACATCGCCCGGTCGAAGCGGCCGTCCTCGAAGGGGAGCGCGCAGGCATCGGCCTGCCGTATCGTGATCCGTGGATCGGTATTGCGCCGTTTCGCCGCCTCGACGAAAACCGGCGAATAGTCGACGGCGACGATCTCTCGCAGGCCAGGCGTTTCCGCCAAAGTAAATGTCAGGCTGCCGGTGCCGCAGCCGACATCGAGCACACGATCACCGCCCGCAAGGCCGGCGAAATTGATCAGCATCGGCGCCAGCCTCCTGCTCCAGCGCCCCATCAGCCGTTCATAACCATCAGCACTTTCGACATTGAAACTCGACGGCATCAAAGCCTCCCTTTCAAGGACGCAGGTCTGCCGTCAAACAATAGGATTCGCCGGCGACTGTGCAAGCGGGCTTCTCCCAGGTGGAAGCGGTCAGGCTAGGCGTCCAGGCGCCCGCCTGCGGAGGAGGCGCCAAGCGCCGCCTCTGTTCCGAAGCGGCCGTGAAGCAACCCCCGATCGATCCGCTTCCAGCAAATATCACCAAGCGGCGACATCGCCGACGCGACGACTAACTCAGCCCGCCGCCTTACCGAGCACACTCCAATCGAAGCCCCGCGCCCAGTCGGCGTAGCTGTGCCAACCGACCTCAGGAAAGTCGCGGCGCAGGGCGGCGATATCGGCGTCGTAGCCTGTACGGTCGAACCATTCGAACATCAGCGCCGTATCCTCGCTCTGCTGCCGTATCGCCGCGATCGGCAATTCCCGGTAAGTGATTGGGCGGCCGAGCACCTCGGACAAGATGTTCGCCTGCTGTTCGCCCGACAATTCGTCGCCGGCAATATCGAAACGCTTGCCGAACACCTGTTCGCGCCGTTCGGCCAATGCCGTGACGAAAGCGCCGATGTCATCGATGGTGATCTGCTGCAGCACGCGCGCCGGCGCCAGCGCGGCGGCGTAGACGCCCTGGCGCAGCCCGTCGATCGCCCAGGGCGCCACGGTGTTCTCCATGAAGGCGACGGGCGCACTGATTGTATAGGGAATGCCGAGGCCGGCGATATGCTTCTCGATCAGATATTTGCTGTCGAAATGCGGAATGCCGGTCTTCTTGTCGGCATCGGCGACGGAGGAATAGATCAGGTGGCCGATGCCGGCGGCCTTTGCCGCATCCGCGACCGTGATGCCCTGGCGGGTTTCCGCCTCCGTCCCGGCCTCGTAGCTGCTGCCCATCAGGAACATCGTGTCGATGCCGCTTGCGGCTTTGACGACGGATGTTGCATCATCGAGATCGCCGGCGACGACCTCGACGCCTGCAGCATCAAGCCGTTTCGCGCCTTCGCTGTCCGGCCGGCGGCTGATAGCCTTGACGCGGTGTCCCCGCGCGATCAGCGCGCGCAAGACCGCGCCGCCCTGCTGGCCGGTGGCGCCTGTGACCAGAACGTTTCGTGTGTTGCTCATCTGTCTGCTCCTTGTTGTGACGGATGCAGCAAAGTTAGGGCCTGTCGCATTGAACCATAATGGCATATAGTTGGGAAACATCGTGCCATCCCAGGATACAATGCTCGATCTCAACGATATCATGATCTTCGCCCGCGTCATCGAGGCAGGCAGCTTTACTGCCGCGGCGCGCCTGCTCGGCATGCCGAAGACGACGGTCAGCCGCCGCATCGCCACCCTCGAGCGCGAACTCGGCGTCCGGCTGCTGCAGCGCACCACCCGCAGCCTCAACCTGACCGATGCGGGCCGCCTCTATTATGAAGAAAGCAGCCAGGCGCTGCGCACGATCGAGGGCGCCAACCTGCGCCTTGCCGAAGCGCGGGCGGAGCCCGCCGGCACGATCCGCATATCGGCGCCCGTCGGCTTCGGCGGTCCCTTCCTTCAGGAGGCGATCTTCGATTTTCTTTCGACCTACCCGAAGACGAGGGTCGAACTGCGGCTGACCGACGACAGGCTGAACCTTGTCGAAAACGGCATAGACCTCGCCTTCCGCACCGGCATCCTCGAGGATTCGACGCTGATCGCCCGCAAGCTCGGCTCCACGCACAGAATCCTCTGCGCCAGCCCCGAATACATAGCCCGCTGCGGCACGCCCGACCACCCGGCGGATCTCACCCGCCACGACTGCGTCATCGCCGGCCAATCCGCCCATACGCCGTGGCTGCTCGAAGGCCCGCACGGCCGGGAGACGGTCTCGGTCTCGGGACGTTTCGCCGCCAATGAAATGCAAGCGGTGATGGCCGCCGCGATCGCCGGCTACGGCATCGCCCAATTGCCCTACCGAGTCGGCCAGACCTGCATCAAGGACGGCCGGCTGTGCCGCGTTCTCGACGGTTACGCGACCCCGGTCGGCGGCCTGTACGTCGTTTATCCCAGCAGCCGGCACCTGCCGCCTTTGGTCAAGTCCTTCATCGAACTTGCGGCCAGCCGGCTGGATGCGGGAACCGACGGCAACGACGAATTTGTGATCGTGTCGCCTTAGCCCCGACATCCGCCGGGATGTTGCTATCCTCTCTCACTGCCAAAGGAAGTCCGGCCCCGTGCTCTGGGACGTCAGCTTGAGCGTCCCGTCAGGCTGAACGACGTAGGTCTCGAAGACGCGATAACCGAAATCGCCAAGAAAGGTATTCTTGACCACCGTTCCGGGACGATAGGGCGAATGGACGACTTTCCCGCCATAGGTCAGGCTACCCGGAAGAGGCAGCGGGTTTCCTGAGCTGGCGCAGGCCGAAAGGGCGGCGAAGAGAACGGCCATGAGCACGTGCTTCACAGGACTATCTCCTCCAGAAGGCATCGGCCGCCGAGCGCGGCCGATTTCACTATGACAGCACGACCTTGCTGCTGTCGAAATCTTTGCGTCGGGCAGCCTCCGCCCGCGAGAGCGCGCCGACGATCCTCTCATCGGTGAAGGGCTTGGAGATCACGTCAAGCGCGCCTTCGATGCCGTGACCGACATTCTCGGGACGACCGGTCACGAAGATGACGTCGACCCGGTGGCGGTCGATCAGCCGGCGCGCAAGCTGGGCGCCGGTCATCCCATCGGAGAGACTGAGATCGACGAGCGCAACATCGCTTCTTTGCGCGTGGGCGAGAGCCTGCTCCATCGTCGAGACCGGCCCGATTGTCTGGTGCCCGGCCTCCTGCGCAATGCGTTCGAGTTCCAGCGCGATAATATTCTCATCTTCAACGATCAGGACGTTCATGTTTAGCCTCCCTCATCAACATTGCGGGCAAGCTGCCGGCAACCGGTACAACGCATTCTCCGCCGAATGTTTCCACTTTGCATTGAATTTCTTTCACGGCGTCATATGCCACCGTTCAGTGATGCCGTTGCGCCTGTTCGCATCGGAAATCGAACAGAGGGTAGTAACAAGTGTGACCGTATTCCCCGGAACCGTCGGTCGCAGCCGTGGCGCGTGAGTGGTGTTGCCTGGGCGAGCGTCCATTAGCACAATCTTGTTTACGAATGGGACGCGTGCTAAAACGCCACAAACGGCGCATGCAAACCCCAATCAAGCCGAGATCGTGCCCGTGAATATTCATATCGCGACTTTGGCTGCGCTTCTCATCGGCGCCGTGCCATCATCGGCTGGCCCTTTGGATGAAGCGGCCAAGGACGGCGATCTCGCCCGCGTCGAACAGTTGCTCGACCGAGGCGCCGATGTGTCGGAGGCCGATGAGGCGGGTGAGCCGGCGCTGATCATAGCGGCTTTGGCGGGGCATGCCGATGTCGTGGCTCTTTTGCTGGACCGCGGCGCCGACATTGAAGCTCGCAACAAAGGCGGGCTGACTGCATTGCATGCTGCAGCCTATGCAGGAAATCTGAAGGTGGTGGAACTGCTTGTCGCAGACGGGGCTGATGTCAACGACAGCAAGAATTTCTATCAGATGTCGCCCTTGCATGGTGCCGCCGAGGAGGGCCACGCCGACGTTGTCGCCTTTCTGTTGACGAAGGATGCAGACGTCGAAGCGACCGAAAGAAACGGCTATACGCCCCTCACTCAGGCCGGGTGGCGGGCGCATTGGGATACGGCAAAATTACTCATGGAAGCGGGAGCAGTCTGCCAGAAAGCCGAGCTTGTTGGCGAACCGCTCTACAAGGAATGCACCAAACGGCAATAGGCTTTCGCCGGAGTAAAAGACCGCATCCGGAAACGGAGCATCTTATGTCTTACCATATGCAAAAATGCGGAATGCTGACGGCAGTGGCTCTGGGCGCTGCAGTCATGCTGCTCTCCTTCACGCGGCCCGCGGGGGCCGAAGATTTGGTCAATACCGGCTATTTCGGCGATATCGCGATCAAGGGCTACGACCCGGTCGCCTATTTCACCGAAAACCAGGCCGTCGAAGGGTCCGAGGACTATTCCTACCGCTGGCTTGGCGCCACCTGGCATTTTTCCAGTGCTGAAAATCGCGACCTCTTCAAGAGCGATCCTTCCAGATACGCGCCGCAATATGGCGGCTATTGCGCCGATGGAGTGTCCTTTGGAACGGTGACCACCAATATCGATCCGAAAGCCTGGCGGATCATCGATGGCAAACTGTATCTCAGCTATGATCCCGGCGCGGCGGAAGGCATGGAGAAAAACCCGACCAAGGTGACCGACTCCAAGAAGCATTGGTCCGAAGTTCAACAGACGCTGATTTCGGAGAAGATGCACACCGTCTGGCAGCAACCGGCGACGAAATGAAGCCGCATCGCCCGGCACGTCAGGGCGGTGACGAAAAGAACGTCAGGGCACGCGGCGTGACGTGGATGTAGGGCCTGTCGCCCTGCTCGCCTGTGGTGTTGCGGTAAACATATCCACACACCATCCGGTCGAGGAAATAGCCGTCGAATTTTTCGCAGATTCTGTCGCCTCGCACCTCGATCGTGCCGGTGATGTTGGTATTGGCACTGCGATAGGCGGTATTTCCGTCCTTGTCGAAATACTGGATGAAATCCGTGCCGTTCTTGTGTTTGCCGGTCCAGCTCTTGCCATCGACGAGAGTGCGCAGCTCCGCCTCGCCGAGCCTGTCGGCTTGATTGCCCGTAAAACCGAAGGGCCATTCCGGAATGCCGGCCTTTCGCAATCCGGCCAGATGACGCTGAAGATCGCCGTCCCGCCAATAATCATAGAGATAGCCGTAATAGGTCAGATTGCTTTCCGGGAAGAGCTCCAGCAGCTTTGCCCTCTCCGCCGCGGCCCTGGTGTCATTGCCCTGATCCGCATAGGCAGCCGCCAGATATTCGCGCGCCGGCTCGACCTTCGGCAGCCCATCGAGCGTCGGCTCGATCAGCGAGATGGCGCGCCGATCGTCGCCCGCGGTATAAAAGACGATCCCCGCCAGCAGTTGAAAGCTCGGGGCCGGCGATGGGTCGAGCCGTAAGGCCTTTTCCATCTCAGTGACGGCCTGGCCGCTATCTCCGGTGTGGACCTGAATGAGCGCGAGATTGGCGGCGGCCTCGGCATCGTTCGGCTGCATCGCGACGGCCATATTGGCGGAATTCCTGGCCTCCGTCTCGCGCCCATCCACCCATTGCAGCAGGGCAAGGACGGTGTGCGCCCTGGCATTGTTGGGATCGAGCTTCAGCGCCTGTCCGGCCGCGTCATAGGCGATCTTGCGGGCAACGGCCGCCGACCAGAGATAATTATAGTCGTTGCGCCAGACATCGACGGCGACCCGCGCGATCCCCGCATGGGCATTGGCAAAGCCCGGATCGAGGTCGATCGCCTTCTGATAGAAGGACAGCGTCCGGCGATAGGTATCGACATCCCTGAAGATGAAACCCTCCTGCTCGGCCCTCATGTAATAATCATAGGCTTCGAGATTTTCGGTCGGGATTCGAGCCAGTTGGTCGCGCTCGCGCGCGCTGAGCTTGACCGACAGGGCCGCGATGATCTTGCCGATCACATCATCCTGAACGGCAAACAGATCGGTATACTGGCGGTCGTAGCGCTCCGCCCAGAGCGACAGGCCGGTAACCGCGTCGATCAGTTTGACATTGATCCGCAGCCGCTGCCCGGCCCGCTGCAATGTCCCTTCGAGCACATAGTGAACGCCAAGTTCGGCGGCCACATCCTGGATCTTGCCGACGGAGCCCTGGAGGGCGAAGACCGAATGGCGGGCGATGACGAAGAGGCCCGATACTTTCGACAATTCGGTGATGAGATCATCGGTCAGCCCCTCTGCGAGATGGTCGTGCTCGGTATCGCCGCTGACATTGATGAAGGGCAGAACCGCGACCGACGGCCTGTCCGGCAACGGATAGGCGAAACCTTCGCCGGCCCCCGGTCTTGCCGGCATCCACGGCTGCCACCAGAGTGCCGCACCGGCGAGAGCGAGGATGACGGCCGCCGCGATGCCGGCAACGAGGGGCCGCATCGGCAGGCGCCGGCGGGTTCTCAGCGTTTTGCCGGCCGCGACGGGATCGAGCAGGACGCGATAGACCCGGACCGGTTCGGTGATGCCCTTCAACCGCTGCTCGCCGAGCGACGCAAAACCGACCGGGACTTTCGATTTTACCTGGTCGTAGGTCGTTCCCGAGATGACGATGCCGCCCGGCTCCGCCAGCGCCTGCACGCGATCGGCGACATTGACGCCGTCGCCCTGGATATCCCAGCCCTCGACGATGATATCGCCGAGATTGATGCCGATCCGGAACTCGAGCCGGTGTTGCGGGAGGGCTACGGCATTACGGCTGGCTTTCCGTTGCTGAACCTCCACCGCGCAACGCAAGGCATCGACCACACTCTGGAATTCGACCAGCAAACCATCGCCCATGGTTTTGACCAACCGGCCGTGATGCCGCTCGATCGCCGGCTCGAAGACATCATCCTGATCCGCCTGGAAACGCGCACGCGTGCCCTCCTCGTCGATCCGGCTCAATCGACTGTAACCGACGACATCGGCGATCAGGATTGCTGCAAGACGGCGCTCCATCCCCGGTCTTTCCTGGAGAGCGAATGTATTGTTAACAACATCCTACAGTAGGTCCCATCACGATGCTATCGCCGGCTCGCGCGATATTCGACCTGGCGGTGATCTGCCCGATGAGAATGGGCCGCACGAAATAATTCGAGCCATCGTCGACTTCGATGATCGGGAGAGTTGCCAAAAGCAGGCGAGTAGCGGAAGCTTGTTCCTTGGCGAGAACAAGATGATTTTAGGTCGGGTCGGCCTGAAGTCTTCCTGTTCCACATTAAATAGTGGGAGCATGATGTCATGAGAAAACCGCTCTCACGTTTCGGCATCATGCTCTGGGCGACGGATTGTTCGATATGACGACAGCCTCAACAAATGAGCCGGCCAGGCACGGCAGCGCCAGAATCTGCCGCGGCTGTTGGGACCAGATGCATATGCCGATCCCGATCGGCGGCCCGCTCGCGCTTCCCTTCCGCGCCTTCGGCATCACCCGCAGCAAGATGAACCCCGATATCTGCACGATCTGCGAGCGCTCCTTCCAGTATGTGAAGAAGCAGCGCCAGATCACCGTCGACGCCACTATCCTGTTTGCCGATATCCGGGGCTTTACCGATCTTTCCGAGCGCATCGAGGCGGTGCAGTTGAGCGAAATCGTCAGCCTGTTCCAGGATCGCTGCGCCCAGGCGATCTGGGCGCATGACGGCATCGTCAACAAGCAGATGGGCGACGGCCTGATGGCGATCTTCAATTTCCCGATCGTCAGCAGGGATCACGCCGCCGCCGCGATCTTGGCCGGGCAGCAGATACAGCGGAACTGCGCCGCGGCGCTGAGCAGCCTGGCGCTCGAGCTATTGCCCGGCCGCACCCTCGGCGTCGGCGTCGGCATCCATTCCGGCGAGGTCCAGATCGGCGAATTCTCGACCTTCCGCAGCGATTTCACCGCGATCGGCGGCGTCGTCAACCAGGCCGCAAGGCTGGAATCCCAGGCCGCAGCCGGGGAGATCCTAGTCTCGGCCGAGACGGCCGCCAAAGCTCCCGACCTCGCGGCGGGCGCAGAAACGCGTATGCTGGCGCTGAAGGGCATCGAGCAGCCGGTGCAGGCAAGCGTGCTGCTCAAGCGCTGAGCGATTGCGATTGCGATTGCGATTGCGATTGCCGCCTTCTCAAAACATCATCGCTCCGTCAACATGTCAGCCGCAATTTCTCAAGCTGTGATTGCGAAACACATCGGATCACAAGCAAGTTAATCCTCCGGAAACAAACATCGCTTATCTCTAAGCTGTTCTAACAGCTGGGGTATCTCATGGGCAGTTTTTCTCTGTTTCACTGGTTGATCGTCTTGATCCTGATCGGCGTGCCATTGATCTTCATCTTCAGAAAACCGCCGGCCGGGCCGAACCGCTTCGGCGGCCTGCCGCAGGCCATGGGTTTCGGCCAGGCGATCGCAAGCTTCTTCAAGAATTATGTGACCTTCAGCGGCAGAGCGAGCCGATCGGAGTTCTGGTATTCGACGCTCTTCGTCCTTCTCGTCGGGATCGCTTTGTATGTCGTCGATCGGAGCGAAACCTTGAATCGGATCTGGTCTCTGGCCACGTTTCTTCCGTCGATCGCCATGGCGGCACGACGCCTTCACGACGTCAACCGGAGCGGATGGCACCAGCTTCTCGGACTATTAGCTCCCATCGGAACGATTGCAGTGCTGGTGTGGTATTGCAAAGCGCCGACGGCGGATCATTCCAGGGAAGCCGTGTTTGCTTGAGCAAAGTGTGCCTCGCGGACTGCGCAATGCGCAGTTCGCTTAGGGACCGCCTCCTACACCCACTCCGGCAAGAAACCCGTCGCTCGAAATACTATTCTGCCCGGCCGTCAACCAGCGGCCCCGGAACTCGCCGCCGACTGCCGATCGACCATTTCGATGGCCTCGACACATTCGACGACATCCCTCGATGGCCGTTGCGTGAGGTATCTCTGGTTTTGATGGCGTCCGAAAGGGACCGGCGAGGCTGGCAAAGACCCCCGCCTCTGTCTCAGTACTTCATGTTCCGCAGTTCCGGAAAATCATAGTAACGCAGCCGCTTGTCGTGGCAGCGGTAGTCGTCCTTTTTCAGGTACAATATCATGTCGTGCTGCAAGCCCACGCCGATATAGGACCAGTTTGGGTAGGCACGTTCCGTCGTCCGCGTACAATAAGCATATATCTGCTTTTCCGGATCAAGCAGAACCACGCTGGAAATCTCGGCCTTTACGAAGTTCCCCGCTTTAATGGTTCCCCGCAGAGCATCGACGTACTCGCGTCGGACCGCGTTGGAGGGCGGACGCTGGGAATCTGCAACGGATTGCGGCGCAGGAGTTTGGCAGCCGGCCAGTGCCAGCAGGGCAGCGTAAGCAATGAATTTGATCTTCATTCAGTTGAATCTCCTATTTCGACGTCGATAGATCGGCCTTTTCCAAAAGGCGATGGCTGCAAGCAGCAACGTCACATCCCGTACTTCGAGGCTCCGCCCTGCGGCTAAGCACTCCGCATGAGGAAGGTTGGAGAATGCCGCGCCCCCGCAATGCTGGAAGCATGTCGCGCCGCCGCTCAACAAAGCCTCGAACGGCGACGCGGCCGGAGCCCTCGCCCTGTCAGGTCTTCATGCCGTTCATCTCAGGAAACGGGTAGTAACGCAGCCGCTTGTCGCGGCAGCGATTATCATTCACCGTCGCGCCTAATATTTTGTCATCCGTGAAGGAGACGCCGAGATAGGCCCAGTCTCCCCAGCTGCGCTTGGGCACCACCCGCACACAGTAAGCGTAGATCTTTTTTTCAGGATCGAGCAGAACCACACTGGAGATGCGGGCCCATACGACTTCTCCCGCTTCGTGCCGGTAGGTTCTCTTGAACACGATGTTGATGAAATTCTGCCGGACGTCACTCGAGGGAGGACGCTGCGAATCCGCAATGGATTGCGACACCGGCGCATTGCAGCCGGCGAGAGCCAGCAGCGCGGCGCAAACAAGGACTTTCAATTTCATTCAGCTAAATCCCTAAAAGAATCGGAGCGCAAACGCTGCCTATTCCTACAAACACAGCGAGAATAATATTTGCAATACATCGTGGGAATATTGCTGCTGCTGCGGGATACCGGCTGCGTGACGCGGATATATCAGCGTTGGCTCATCTACACTGAGGGATTCAAAACAGAGCTTCCGGCCCCATCTTCATCATTATCGTGGATCGCCACCCCGGCTTCCAGCGCCGCCAGGATAAAGGCCTGCCGCACCGTCTCGGCCGGCATGCGGCCGGCAAGCCAGGCACGGCAGAAATCGACCGCCCGCTGCTGATGGACGCCGCCCTTGACCGGCCAGTCGGAGACGAGTGCGTAAAGTGCATCCTGCGGCGATCGGAGAACCATTCGTTCGCCGCTATCGAGATCGATGGTGATCGGTTTTTTCCAGAAGGCGGAATGGTCGCTAATGGCAGTCGCACCTGCAGCTCAATTGACAGGAAACTAACTGCGGAAGGCTGATTTCGGTTCCAGTGCGGGGCCGGTCGATGATGCGCCGGCAGTTGATGGATGCAAGGAGTAGCCCTCGAGCGCGTGCTTCGAGGCTCCGCCCTGCGGGCTGCGCGCCTCAGCATGAGGGGCTTGGGAGGATGCCGCATCGATAAGCGGAAAAGCCACCGTTCGCTGGGTAGGCTATAGGGAGATCGCGCCAACGCCTGAGAGAGCCTCACCCTCAGGTGCCCCGCCAGGGGCCTCGAAGGGCAATGCGGATGGCGCCCCGACTGTCAGCCTGACAGCTTGCAGCCCTTGCTCATGCCAGCGGACTGCATGGCCGAGACCTTGCCTTTAGACGCGGCAATTTCCCCTTCCTTGTCGCCTCCGGCCACGCTGCCGATAGGGACGCCAACGAGGAAGACGCCGAAAGCATCGCCGTTCGCTGCGCTGATCTGCTGCTTGGAAAGGTCGTCGAGCTTGGCCTTCTCTTTCTTGAGTTCCACGCCGAGCGCCTGGCAACTGAGATTTGTATAGGCCGCCATCGGAATATCGACCTGGACGATGGCGTCAGGACGTTTGGCGCAGCCGGCAAGTGCCGCGGTCGCTGCGAATGCAATGATGATCTTGTTCATGAAATTTTCGGTCCCCAATTCCCGCAGCAGCTGTAACATCGCCGCGCGCGTTGCGGGAGGCGGCCCATCCTTCAACCACAGACTTTTATTTGTGGGTCGGTACTTCCGAAAGCGGATTCGATTCCGGTAACCGGGGTCAGCACTCTCAGCCTGATTGACAGCTCGCTTTTCGCCTGACCTGGGCAATGGCGAACAAGGGAAACGCGCTTTCCGTGCAGATATCATCCGTCAGAGCGCGGCAGTCAAAGCTGCGTCGGAGATCTTCCCACAATTGATAGCCGGAGTTTTGCATGATAGCGGGCACGCCTACCGCCCCGTTAGTTTCCGCGCTTGACCTCCGCGCACGGCCTCTACCTAAAAGCCCGACTGCTATGCAAAGGAGGCTCCGGTGTCGGTACCCATTGAGGACTACGCGCTCATCGGCGATTGCGAAACCGCCGCACTCGTCTCGAAGAACGGCTCGATCGACTGGCTCTGTTTTCCGCGCTTCGATTCCCCCTCCTGTTTTGCCGCCCTGCTCGGCGCTGGGGATAACGGCTTCTGGTCGCTGTCACCGTCAGGTGAAAATGTCCGCGTCACGCGCCGCTACCGCAACGACACGCTCATTCTCGAAACCGAGTTTCAGACCGAGACCGGCGCCGCCGTTCTCATCGACTTCATGCCGCTTCGCGATGGCACGAGCGATCTGATGCGCATCGTCGAGGGCAAGAGCGGCACTGTCGCCTTCGATATGGAGCTCAACCTTCGCTTCGATTACGGCCGAACCGTTCCCTGGGTCACGCATGGCGAGGATGGCGGCATCACCGCCATTGCCGGCCCGGACAGGCTAACCCTGAATTGCGCCGTCCCGCTCGAAGGCCGCGGCCTGAGCACGGTCGGCTCCTTCCAGGTTGCCGCTGGCGAGAGCCAGATCTTCACGCTGACCTGGTCCCCCTCGCATATGCCGCAGCCGGCTCAGCGGCAGGTGGAATATGCGCTGCCGGACACGGAGGAATTCTGGTTATCCTTTGCCGCGGCCTGCCCGAAGGTCGGCCAGTGGACGGAACAGGTCAAACGCTCGCTCATCACGCTCAAGGCGCTGACCTACATGCCGACGGGCGGCATCATCGCCGCGGCGACGACCTCCCTGCCGGAAAAGATCGGCGGGCCGCGCAACTGGGACTATCGCTATTGCTGGCTGCGCGACGCGACGCTGACCCTGCTCGCCCTGATGAAACTCGGCTACTACGAGGAAGCCAGCGCCTGGCGCAAGTGGCTGCTGCGGGCGGTCGCCGGCGCCCCGGCGCAGATGCAGATCATGTATGGCGTCGCCGGCGAGCGCAATCTGCTGGAATGGCAGGTTCCCTGGCTGAGTGGCTACGAGGGCTCGACACCCGTGCGCATCGGCAATGCCGCTGCCGAACAGGTGCAGCTCGATGTCTATGGCGAGGTGGCCGACGCCATGCTGCAGGCCCGCAAGGGCGGGCTTCCGCCGCATCACCGTGAACGCGAACTGGCGGCGGCCATTCTGCCCTTTCTCGAAAAAATCTGGGTGGAGCCCGATGAAGGCATCTGGGAGGTGCGCGGCCAGCGCCAGCATTTCACCTATTCGAAGGTCATGGCCTGGGTGGCCTTCGACCGCGCCGTCCAGATTGCCGAGGCGGATGGCGAGCCCGAGGCCGCCGCACGTTGGCGCACGCTCGCAGATCACATCCATGCCGAGGTTTGCGAGAAGGCTTTCGATCCCGAACTCGGCTGCTTTACGCAGGCCTATGGCTCCAAGGCGATGGATGCCAGCCTGCTGCAGCTCGGCATGGTCGGCTTCATCCCGCCTGATGATCCGCGCTATGTCGCGACAGTCGAGGCGATCGAGCGCAAGCTGCTGCGCGATGACCTGCTGCTGCGCTACGAGACGCAGGAGGTGGACGACGGCCTGCCGCCCGGCGAAGGCGCCTTTCTGGCCTGCAGCTTCTGGCTCGTCGACGCCCTCGGCATGATCGGCCGCCGCGACGATGCGCTGCGCCTGTTCGAGCGGCTGCTTAATATCTGCAACGATGTCGGGCTTCTGGCGGAAGAATATGATCCCGCCGCCCGCCGCATGCTCGGCAACTTCCCGCAGGCCTTCAGCCATATCGGGTTGATCAACAGTGCGTTGAACCTCGCGCGGCTGGAGGGGCCGGCGGACCAGCGTTCGGCTTGATGAGTGTAGAACCGCTGAAGAAAGACCCCGCCCCAACCCCCTCCCCACAACGGGGAGGGGCTTAACCTACCGCGCCGGCTTTCCAAAGCCTCAACGTTTCGGAAGAGGCAAGGCGGTGCCGCCGGATTAGCCCCTCCCACCTGTGGGGAGGGGTTGGGGCGGGGTCTTTTAGTATCACGCGACCGGGAGACTATTCAAAAATCCGAACGATTCATTCGTTTCCCTTTTGTACTCTATCCCTCTTCCCTTTCGCGCTGACTCTCTCCATATTCGCGCCATGGCCAAATCTCCGAAGAAATCCCCCGCCCCGAATGGCTTCGAGGAAGCCCCTCAATCGTCCTTCGAGGGCGCGCCGCTCTCCGGCTCGGTTGCCGATTGGGTGAAGCAGCTGGAGGCCGATGCGGAAGCCTCGGGCGTCGAGACCCAGCGCCAGATTGCCTCCAAGGCCGGCAAGCATCGCAAGAAGGTGGAGATCGCCGCCTCGAAATCGGCGCGCGGCACCTCCATGGGCGGCTCCACCGATCCGAAGACGCGCGCGGCGGCCGGGCTCAATCCCGTCTCGGGCATGGATACGACGCTGGAGGAAGCCTCGTCGCTGCAGGCAGGCACCGCCGTCACCGCCACCGTCGAGGCGCTGTCGGCGCTGATCGAGAGCGGCAATCCGCTGCACAAGAACGGCAAGATCTGGACACCGCACCGCCCTGCCCGGCCGGAAAAATCCGAAGGCGGCATCCAGATCCGCATGCAGTCGGATTACGAGCCGGCCGGCGACCAGCCCACCGCCATCCGCGACCTCGTCGAGGGCCTGGAGAACGGCGACCGCAGCCAGGTGCTGCTCGGCGTCACCGGCTCCGGCAAGACCTTCACCATGGCCAAGGTGATAGAGGCGACGCAGCGCCCGGCCGTGATCCTGGCGCCGAACAAGACGCTGGCCGCCCAGCTCTATTCCGAATTCAAGAACTTCTTCCCCGACAATGCGGTGGAGTATTTCGTTTCCTACTATGATTATTACCAGCCGGAAGCCTATGTGCCGCGCTCCGACACCTATATCGAGAAGGAATCCTCGATCAACGAGCAGATCGATCGCATGCGCCACTCGGCGACGCGCTCGCTGCTCGAACGCGACGATTGCATCATCGTCGCCTCGGTTTCCTGCATCTACGGTATCGGCTCGGTCGAGACCTATACGGCGATGACCTTCCAGATGTCGGTCGGCGACCGGCTCGACCAGCGCCAGCTGCTGGCCGACCTCGTCGCCCAGCAATACAAGCGCCGCGACATGGATTTCACCCGCGGCTCCTTCCGGGTGCGCGGCGACACGATCGAACTCTTCCCTGCCCACTTGGAAGATGCCGCCTGGCGTATCTCGATGTTCGGCGACGAGATCGACGCCATCACCGAGTTCGACCCACTCACCGGCCAGAAGGTCGGCGACCTGAAATCGGTGAAGATCTACGCCAATTCGCACTATGTCACCCCGCGCCCGACGCTGAACGGCGCCATCAAGTCGATCAAGGAGGAGCTCAGGCTGCGCCTCGCCGAGCTGGAGAAGGCCGGCCGTCTGCTGGAGGCCCAGCGCCTGGAGCAGCGCACCCGCTACGATATCGAAATGCTCGAAGCCACAGGCTCCTGCCAGGGCATCGAGAACTATTCGCGCTATCTCACCGGCCGTGACCCCGGCGATCCCCCGCCGACGCTGTTCGAATATATCCCCGACAACGCCCTCGTCTTCATCGACGAAAGCCATGTCACCGTGCCGCAGATCGGCGGCATGTACCGGGGCGACTTCAGGCGCAAGGCGACGCTGGCCGAATACGGCTTCCGCCTGCCCTCCTGCATGGACAACCGGCCGCTGCGCTTCGAGGAATGGGACGCCATGCGCCCCGACACCATCGCCGTTTCGGCCACCCCCGGCGCCTGGGAGATGGACCAGTCCGGCGGCGTCTTCGCCGAACAGGTGATCCGCCCGACCGGCCTGATCGACCCGCCGGTCGAGGTCCGATCGGCCCGCACTCAGGTGGACGACGTGCTCGGCGAGATCCGCGAGACATCGGCCAAGGGCTACCGCACCCTCTGCACCGTGCTGACCAAGCGCATGGCCGAGGACCTGACCGAATATCTGCATGAGCAGGGCGTGCGCGTCCGCTACATGCACTCCGACATCGACACGCTGGAGCGTATCGAGATCCTCCGCGATCTCCGCCTCGGCGCCTTCGACGTGCTCGTCGGCATCAACCTTTTGCGTGAAGGCCTCGACATTCCCGAATGCGGCTTCGTCGCCATCCTCGACGCCGACAAGGAAGGCTTCCTGCGCTCCGAGACCTCGCTGATCCAGACGATCGGCCGCGCCGCACGCAACGTCGACGGCAAGGTCATCCTCTATGCCGACAATGTCACCGGCTCGATGAAGCGGGCGATGGAGGAAACCAGCCGCCGCCGCGAAAAGCAGATGGTCTACAACGCCGAACACGGCATCACCCCGGAATCGGTCAAGGCCAGGATCTCCGACATTCTCGACAGCGTCTACGAACGCGACCACGTCCGCGCCGATATTTCGGGCGTCTCGGGCAAGGGCTTCGCCGATGGCGGCAACCTCGTCGGCAACAACCTGCAGACCCATCTCAACGCGCTCGAAAAAAGCATGCGCGACGCCGCCGCCGACCTCGACTTCGAAAAAGCCGCCCGCCTCCGCGACGAAATCAAACGCCTCAAGGCCGTGGAACTCGCCGCCATGGACGACCCGATGGCGCGCGAGGAAGCGAAGGCGATGGAAGGAAAAGGCGGCCGCGCCAATGGCAAGGGCAAAGCGGCGGCCTCCAGCAGCAGCCCTCATGGTGAGGAGGCCCAGGGGGACGTCTCGAACCACGAGGGCGGGCGTGGAACCTCCTACTTCTCAAGACCCAGCCTCGACGACATGGGCCCAGGCACCGACATGACCACGCCCCTCTTCCGCAAACCGGACCTGGACGACATGGGCCGCGACATCGCCGAACCCGCCAGGAAGAGCCTCTTCCGCAAAAACGACCTAGACGAAATGACCGTCGGGCGGACGGAAAAGCCGGTGATCGGCCACGTGCCGGAAAAGCCGGATGCCGCCAAGGGCACCAAGCGGTTTTCACCATTGCTTGAAGGGCAGCCGGAACGCGATGACGTGCGGCCGGTCGTGCGTGGGAAGACGGGTGTCGGGAGCTATGAGGACCCGGGTGAGCAGAAGCGCAAGGGGCGGACGAAGGGGAAGACTGGGCGGCCGGGCCGGTGATGAGAAGAAAGCCGTGCTAAACTAATGGCGCGCGACGATCTGCCCGAGCACCGGCACAGGGACCTAATAAATGAGAGTCTTTGCCGCAGCCTTGATTGTCATCAAAGATGGGATAAACATTGTCACAAGTCCTCCCCCAAAACATGCTGCGACCAAATATCTGACCAGAACGAAACGTCGATCATTAGCCAGATAATAGAGTCTGGCTATATTGATCAATTGATCGCTCATTTCTGGAAGACTAAATTTATCATTCTCCAAGACAGATATCGCCGTGGAAATAGCGCCACCGTATCATTGAACGACTTGCGGTATGTCTGGCCCGCCGCGTTCGGCCGCTTTGCTCTCGAGGCGCACAATCCAGGCATCGGCAATACCACTGAGGAGCAGGACCGAAAAATGGCTGAATGCCTTGGAACGCCACTGCGGAAAATATGGGCGCATGTTTAGCTTATCCCCGCTCCTCTTCTTATGAAGCCAACCAACAGGGCGAGGAACCATGGAGTTGAGCGCGTTTCTGGCTGATGTGGAGTAGTGGAGGCATGCCCTCTCTCCCCTCATTCCTGTGCTCGTCACAGGAATCCAGCCACCGCGCGTCCGCGCGGTGAATGACCTCACCTCGGTAAAGGCTTCTCCCGCGCCCAAGGACTTGGGCGCACTGAATTCCTGTGACGAGCACAGGAATGTCGAAGGGGAGGTGGTCGCTCTGCCGCGATCCTGGCGAAGGAGTCAGCAACTCCACCTAAACGCCCCATGCCCTTCCCCCTCACCCAATCACAACCCTCCCCTCCCCAGCCACCAGCGCAAAGTAAATCCGCTCCACCCGACAGGCCGCACTCCTGGCACTCGCCTCATAGCCCGCCGCCGGCCATCCCAGCCGTGGGCTGCCATCGGCCGCAACCAGCCAGTACCAGCGCTCGTCGAACCCGGTCAGATCGATCCGGAAAATCCGCCCCATGCAGGCATCGCCGTCAAAACCGATGAAATCGTCACCCGGCTTTTCCTTCCATGCGTGACGCCATTTCCCCTTCGGCCGCTCGCCGTTGACAATCGTCTCCCAGCTCTTCCAGCCATTATAGTCCGACCGCGCCGTCAGCGAGCCGTCATAGGGTTTCCGATCAAATTCCATGCCGCCTTCCAGAAAGACGGCGACCGACTCGCAGACAACACTCCACGCTTCGTCCTGGCGTGATGTCAGCCTGTAGGCAAGTTCATCGGACACATTCCGCAACGCCTGTGCGATGGCGAAGGCGACACCTTCCCTGGTTGCCGGCCGGCCGTTCGCCTTGATGTCGAGATAGGTGCAGAGGAAATCGGCCGCGTCGCCGGCAATCGCGTCGATGACATCAAGCTTCCGGCGCTTGCCGATCTCATAGCCGCCGAAATCCCGGATCCGGCGCTGTGTCTGGCGGCGAAGGACATTGTTGAGGAACGACCTTAACAGCGTTCCGATATCGTCTTGCATGCGTGGTCCTCTCCTCGCGAGGATGTTTTCTGCCGCATGGTTGCGTGAATGGCTCCCGCCCGAGCCAGTGAGAGTCAGAGCAATTGCGGACGCAAACTGCGACGCGCCATTGCCTGATTTGTTTAGATCAGCGTCGGTTCCGGATCGTCCTCGACTTCCTCGATGATCTCAGGCCCGTCATTCCTCGGCGAGCCGACGCCGCGGCCGATCTTCCACATCGTCATCAGCTCGGCCGGGAACGGTGTCATGAGATCTCCGGGATCGGGCTCAGCTGACAGCCACCTCTCGTAATCCTCGCGATGCAGAATGACGGGCATGCGGTCGTGAATCGCCGCCATCATCTCGTTCGGCTCGCAGGTAACGATGGCGAAGTTGCGGATCGAAACCGCATTGTCGTCCTTCCACGTCTCCCAGATCCCGGCGAGCGCAAAGGGAGAGCCGTCCTTCATCGCGATGGCATAGGGTTGCTTGTTCCTGCCGGTGCCGTGAATGTCCTTCCATTCGAAGAAGCCGTTGATCGGCACGAGGCAGCGGCGCGACCGGTATGCCGAACGGGACATGCCGTTGGAGCCGATCGTCTCGCATCGAACATTGACCGGCGGCGGCCTGCCGCCGGGCTTGGCCCAGGGAGGCATCAAACCCCAGCGCGCAGTCACGAATATCGGGCCTGACGTATCGGGTTCGCGGATGATATCCCTGATGATGATAGGATAATCTTGCGACGGGGCGCCATTCCAACGGGGAAAGCGGTTTCCAAGCCCGTCGATATCCCCGCCCTTGACGGCAAGGGCGAAATTGCTGATCAGTTCTTCAAGCGATGTCTTGACGAAGATGCGTCCGCACATAAGCCCTCCCTACCGGCTGAGAATGCTGGATGTTCTGATTATGTTCTCATCCGGGACATCGTCAACAAAGCGTCAGTTGTGTTCCATCAACAATGCCCTTAGCCGCTCGGATCGGACGTGAGATCCTGTTGCGTTGACGAGAGCCGTTCACCGCACAGAAGGGCAATGGCTGCATTCTTGTGACAAGCTCGGGAACCACCGACCAGAAGTTGGCGGCCTTTGTGTCGAGGCTGAGAGGAGCCGGTTCGACGCAACAATCAACCCATTGCGAAACCGGCAAAACTGGCGGAGAAGCAATCCCGGAGAGTTTCTCGATGAAGGAAGCGGAACGCCCATGCCAGAACTCCGCATCGACCCCTTCCCCTCCGCCGCCGAATTGAACGCCCTCTTTTCCGCCGCCTGGGGCACCCTGGCGCCGCGCGATTTCACGCCCATCCTGTCCCGCAGCCTCGCCCACATCGGCGCCTACCACGACGACAGGCTTGTCGGCTTCATCAACGTCGCCTGGGATGGCGGCGTCCATGCCTTCATCCTCGATACTTCGGTCCACCCCGACATGCGAAGGCAAGGCATCGGCACACGGCTGGTCCGGGAGGCGACAAGGGTTGCGCGGGAGCGCGGCGCCGCGTGGCTGCATGTCTATTTCGAGCCGCACCTGACCGGATTCTACCGCGCCTGCGGTTTCAGGCCGACGAAGGCAGGACTCATCAAGTTGGCCTAAGCCCGAAACACTGGCCCCGAAAATGCCGCTGCACCTCGACGCCGTTTCAGCTATGATTCCTCGCTCATCGGAGGAGAGCCCGCATGCCTCTGCCCACATTCATCCTCGCCCTCGCCGTGTCGGCGCTCGCCGCCTTGCCCGCGTCGGCAGAGACCTACAAGACACCGAAGGCGCTGCTCAAGGCGCTCTACAGCTACAACACCGACAACAGCGATGCCGAGGCGCCCTCGCCCTATTCGATCTTCTTCTCCGACCATCTGAACGGGCTCCTCCAGGCCGATCTCGACAACACGCCGGAAGGTGATGCCGGCGCCATCGATTTCGATCCTGTCATCGCGGGCCAGGATGGCGTGGCCAGCGACGTCAGGATCGGCCAGCCGATCCTGCTGGATGACAAGGCCGAGGTGGAAGTGGAATTCGAAAACGGCCAAGAGGTGACGCTGTTCTATACCCTGGTGCGCGAACACGGCGGCTGGAAGGTGGACGACATCGCCAACCAGAAGGGCGATAATCCGTGGAGCCTGAGCGGGTTGCTGGGGGATGCGCAGTAAGGGGCTGATGAGAGCTGGTCGTCTGTCTGCTGCCCTACGTTCGTCACGGCAATCGATTCACTGGATCGATCGCTCCGCTTCGCGGATCGCTTCTCACCCTCACCATGAGGGCTGATCGCGGTGCCTCTATATTCCCGACAGGCCCCGGCAAAATCCGCCTCCGGCTATCGAATCTGCCGCTCATCTCATTCCGGCACAGAATCCCGATATGGCACAGCCGTGCAAGGAACCGCTAACTCTTCCTCAAGTATCTGAATCTTCGGCATTTCCTGACATCGATGCAGGCATGCCAAAATAATCCCGCTTGCCTTTTGCCCGAAAAGCTGGCACCAATTCACCTACTCGGGCATTTGCATGCCGGTGACTGGACTGATGTGGTAATCCCTTCCGTTTGGAAGGCGGCGCGGGACTACCCGCCTACGTAGACGTTCTTTCCCCGTACGTGACTTCTCCGACTGACCCTTCGTCCCAATCGATCGGGGCGAAAGCTAAAGCCGTCCGCTTCCTCTCGGGGGCGCGGATACTACACAGACTAAGGGAAAAGGACGATCCCAATGGCCACCAAGGGCACCGTAAAATTCTTCAACCAGGACAAGGGTTTTGGTTTCATCACGCCGGACGGCGGCGCTAAGGACGTTTTCGTCCATATTTCTGCGCTGCAGGCTTCTGGCATCCAGTCGCTGCGCGAAGGCCAGCAGGTTACCTTCGACACCGAGCCGGACCGCATGGGCAAGGGCCCGAAGGCCGTCAACATCTCGGCTTCGTAAGTCAGATTTCCGCTCAGGCGGCATAAACGGCGCTCCGCAAGGGGCGCCGTTTCTGTTTGGTGTCGAGCGGCAGTCATTTGTCGATCGCGCGGCCAAGTGTTATATGCGCGCGGATGGATGATCCCGCCCGTAGGGCGTAGACCGCGCGATGCAATGGCACCACACGAACCAAGGAACAATGGAACGTCGATGACCTATAGCAGGCCGATTTTCGCCGTGGCCCCGATGATCGACTGGACGGATCGGCATTGCCGCTATTTCCACCGGCAGATCAGCCGGCAGGCGCTGCTCTATACCGAGATGGTGGTGGCCGATGCGATCATCCACGGCCCGCGCGATCGGCTGCTCGGCCATGACGCCGCGGAGCACCCGCTGGCGCTGCAGCTCGGCGGGTCGGACCCGGCAAAGCTTGCCGAGGCGGTGACGATCGCCGAGCCCTATGGCTATGACGAGATCAACCTCAATGTCGGCTGCCCCTCCGACCGCGTGCAGTCCGGCACCTTCGGCGCCTGCCTGATGCTGACGCCGGACACGGTGGCCGAGTGCATCGCCGCGATGAAGAGGGTTGCGACCGTGCCGGTGACGGTGAAATGCCGGATCGGCGTCGACGAGCAGGAGCCGGAACAGGCGCTGCCCGAGCTGATCACCCGCGTCCTCGATGCCGGTGCCGACGCGATCTGGATCCATGCGCGCAAGGCCTGGCTGAAGGGCCTGAGCCCCAAGGAGAACCGCGAGATCCCGCCGCTCGATTATCAGATCGTCTACCGGATGAAACAGCGCTGGCCGGATGTCTTTATCGGCATCAACGGCGGCATCCGCACGCTGGATGAAGCCGCAGCCCACCTCGAACAGGTCGACGGCGTCATGCTCGGCCGCGCCGCCTACCAGAATGCTGCAATCCTTGCCGACATCGACCAGCGCTTCTTCGGCGCGCCGGCGGTCGAGCCGGACTGGGAGGCGCTCTGCGGCCGGATGATGGCCTATGCCGAACGCCATATCGCCAGCGGCGGCCGGCTGCAGCACGTGGCCCGCCACATGGTCGGCCTCTTCACCGGCCTGCCCGGTGCCAGGCGCTACCGCCAGATCCTCTCGACCGACGCGGCCAAAAACGGTGCCGGGCCGGAGGTGCTGGCCGCAGCCTTTGCCGCAGTGGATTTTTCAGGAACGGAGCAGGAGGCGGTCAGCGCCTGACGCGACGTGATGTCTCGTCATGGCGCCGATGCGCGGCGTCATGAGCGCGCCATCGGCAGCAAGATCTTCTGCTCGATCCGGCCCGCCACCGAAAACACCAGGATCTCCGTCTCCCTGCCGATCCGGCTGCCATCCATCAATCGGACGATATCATCGACGCCGCCGACCGGGCTGCCGTCGATGGCGAGGATGTAGTCGCCCTCTTGCAGCCCGCCCTTTGCCGCCGGCCCCTCCGGTTCGACACGCCGGATGCGGACGGAGGTCGTCTGCACCGTGCCCGCGGCAAGCGCCACCCGGCGCGGCAGCACGATGGTGTCGCCTGATATGCCGATGAAGGCGCGCCGCACCTGCCCATAACGGAGAATTTCCGAAACCACGAAATTGGCCGTGTTCGACGCCACGGCAAAAGCGATGCTCTGCGCGCCCTGGATGACGGCGGTATTGACGCCGATGACTTCGCCGCTCGAAGACACCAGCGGCCCGCCCGAATTGCCGGGATTGAGCGCCGCATCGGTCTGGATGACATCGTCCATCAGCCGGCCGCTGGCCGCCCGCATCGACCGGCCGAGCGCCGAGACGATGCCGGCGGTAACCGTCCATTCGAAGCCGAGCGGGTTTCCGATCGCGATGGCGATATGGCCCCGGCGCAAGCGCTGGGAATCTCCGAGCTTCGCCCAGGCGCCGGTGCTGGTATTGGCGCAAATGAGGGCAATATCGGTATCCACATCGCGGCCGAGCACCCGACCCTCGGTGACGAAGCCATCGGGCGTGGTGATGCGAACGGCCTTGGCGTCGTCGACGACGTGGCTGTTGGTGATGATCAGGCCGTCAGGCGAAATGGCGAAGCCCGAACCGTGCCCCTGCCGGCCACCCGCCCTCTCGATCCGGCTGACCGCCGGCCCGACGATATCGACTGCTGCTGCGATCGATTGCGAATAGGCATCGATCAGCGCCCCGTCATTCTGGGGCGCGATGTCCTTGTCCATGTAACCCATTGTTTGATCCTCAGGCGGCAGTAACGGCCGTTCCGCCGCCGGCGAAGCGGTCGCGGTTGCGACGGTTCGCCATTGTGCTGTTGTGTAAGGATTAGATGGTTGGGCGTCGATCCGCGTTCAAGTGAGCGCCGGCGGCGGGCCTGCAATGCGGCATCCTCCAACGTCCCCCATCCCGCGCGCTGCCCGCAGGCGAAGCCTCGAGGGACATGCCGCAGCGCCGCTTCGCGCATATCGCCTCTGACAGCCGAGGACCCGCCTCGCCCTTCGAGGCTCCGGCCCTTGGCCTGCGCACCTCAGGGGGAGGCTCTGTTGAGCGAAGAATCCCCTGGCCTAGACAAAATTCTGTTGTCAATTGAATATAAAGAATAGCTTGATGATAACATCAGCATATACCAACCTGACCGTGCGCAACCGTGCCCATGGCCTTGTCAATTTTGCCGGCAACGGCGCAAATTCACCCCGCCTTCATCCAATCCAACCCAACCAAGGGAATCAAAAGATGAGCACAGTCACCACCAAGGACGGCGTCGAGATCTTCTACAAGGATTGGGGGCCGAAGACCGCCCAGCCGATCATGTTCCATCACGGCTGGCCGCTCTGCTCCGATGATTGGGACGCCCAGATGCTGTTCTTCCTCGATAAGGGCTACCGCGTCGTCGCCCATGACCGGCGCGGCCACGGCCGCTCCACCCAGGTGGGCGACGGTCACGACATGGATCATTACGCCGCCGATGCCGCGGCTGTCGTCGAACATCTCGATCTCAGGAACACCGTCCATATCGGCCACTCCACCGGCGGCGGCGAGGCGACCCATTATGTCGCCCGCCATGGCCAGCCGCAGGGCCGCGTCGCCAAGCTCGTCATCATCGGCGCCGTGCCGCCCATCATGGTGAAAACGGATGCCAATCCCGGCGGCCTGCCGATCGAGGTCTTCGACGACCTGCGCCGGCAGCTCGCCGCCAACCGCTCGCAATTCTACCGCGACCTGCCGGCCGGCCCGTTCTACAGCTTCAACCGGCCGGGCGCGAAAGTGTCGGAGCCTATCATCAACAATTGGTGGCGCCAGGGCATGATCGGCGGCGCCAAGGCGCATTACGACGGCATCAAGGCCTTTTCGGAAACCGACTTCACTGAAGATCTCAAGATCATCACCGTGCCGACCTTCGTCATGCACGGCGACGACGACCAGATCGTGCCGATCGCCGACTCCGCCCTGCTCTCGTCCAAGCTGCTGCAGAACGCGACACTGAAGGTCTACGATAAATTTCCGCACGGCATGTGCACCACGCATGCCGACATCATCAATCCCGACATCCTCGCCTTCATCAAGGGCTGATCCGTGATGTCACCGGGCGCCGACGAGGGCGCCCGGCGGCCACGATGGCTTTGATACGGGCCACGTCGATCGATTGACGGCTAGTTACGCATTTTCCCATGAAACCGTTTTCGCCGATTTGCGTTTAGCGGCCATGACAAGAGAACGTGAACCCTCATCAAAGGCTTATCGGCAGGATCGCTTCGAAAACACCGAGCGAGCCGCCAAGGAAACCATCGAGGCGGAGCAGAGGGCTCGCCGGGAGAAAACCAAGCGGCTGAAGGAGCTGCGCCTGTCGCAGCAGAGCGGCAAGGATCCCGCAACCAAGTAGATCTCCCCCCCTGTCGCGCCGATGCGCCCATGGATCTGATACTCATGCCGCCCCCCTTGTCGGCATCTTTCCGTGCGTCACGAATTGTTTTTGTATTTCAGACCTTCGCCCGTCTTGCAGAGCCAAGATCGCGAAATTATCTTTTTTTTCGATAGCGATTCACGGCATCGAAAAGGGGCAGATCGCGATGTCAGACAAGCTGTTCAGTACGCGTGACGAACCGCTCGCATCCGAAGACCTCGATGTGTGCAGGCGTGTCCACGAAGCCCTCTGCAACGGGCTCAATATCGACAGATCAGGCGCGGAAGCCGACCGCCTCGGCGCTCTCATTATCGAGCTTTACCGGCAAGGTGTGCATGACGAGAACCAGCTTCGATTGCTAGCCGGCGGAAGATGAGGCTGATAAGCGCCGTCCGCTGACGCGCAAATTCAGCATTTGCTCCAGTCTGGCAGGGACGCGCCTCTGCATCGACCGGCGACGGCCAAGCGCCGCCTTAGCCCATGCGTTAGCATATACGCACATACATCGACCCTCCCATCCCTAATGAACCTATTGCGTTTCCCTGCGTTATCCCTCCGATACATCCGTTGACCCAGGTGAGTGAAATGAACAGATTCGCCATTATTGCTCTGTCGATAGCGACGGCCTTCTCCGGAATGCCGGCCTCGGCAGGTCCAGCTTTCGTGCCGAGCCCGGTACAATCGGGGCAGCCGTCGTCTCAAAATACCGATGCCCGTATCATCACCGTCGGCTGCAATAACTTCACGAACTGCCCGGGTCAGTTCGGGAACGATGATCGCAGGTGGTATCGCCACCGCCACCACTATCGCGATCGGGACTACTACCGCGACGACCGCTATGGCTGGGATCGCCGCTACGATCGCCGATATCGACATCATGACAATACCGGCGCCATCATCGGCGGCTTGGCGGCCGGTGCCCTCATCGGCGGCATCATCGCTTCGCAACCGCGCGCCTATTCGGCACGTGGCTACAGCTCGCACGCAGACTATTGCTACAGCCGCTACCGGTCCTACCGCGCTTATGACAACACTTACCAGCCGAACTACGGCCCGCGCCGCCAGTGCCGCTAGAGCAATTTCAGGAAAAGTGCGAAGCGGTTTTCCGTCCGGAATTGCGTAAAAACAAAAGGATAGAGCGGTTCTGCGCTGCCGTTATAAGCTGAACCGCAGCCCGGTCCATCCATCAGAGCAAGCCCCGCATGAAGACGCGGGGCTTTTTGATGGCCGAAGGCCCCTTGCACGGCTTCCAATCGTCGGCCGGTCATGCTTGCCTGCGCGGCCAAGATTGTTGGTTAGGCGACACGAACCTAGGTGCGAAATGACATCTGGAAATACAGCAAAGCCCGCCGGCCGCGTCGTCCTGCTGCCGCCAGATCAGGAAAACCTGTCGGGCTTCGAAGCGGCGCTCGCCGCCGGCTGGTCTCTCGATCCGCGCCGCGCCGGCGACGCGGCCTATAACCGCGGCGAGCTTCAACGGCTGCGCCAGGACAGATCGAGGTTTCTCGACGATCTCATTGCGGATGGCAGGCGGCGCACCGGATCGGGACCGCCGCCGCTGACCACCCGTCTGTTCTGGATCTCAGACGGCGAATTCTGCGGCAGCATCAGCCTGCGTTTTCAAGCAGGCACCGAGGCGCTGCCGCCCAACGTGTCAGGCCATGTGGGTTATTCCGTCGTGCCGTGGAAACAGCGCAATGGCCACGCGACGACGGCCCTCGCTCTTCTGCTGGCCGTGGCGGCAAAGGAAGGCCTCAACCGTCTCACCATCCTCTGCAACGAGGACAACGACGCCTCGCGGCGCGTGATCGAGCGCAATGGCGGTGAATTGTTCATGCGCGGCCCGCATTCCTCCGACAGGCCCGATCAGATCAAACTGTATTTCTGGCTGAAGCCCGGAACCGCCGGCTGACGTGAAACCCGCGACGAATTTCCAGACGGACGGAGCGCACCGCAAGCGGCCACGCCGTCGAAGATCTAAATCTCGATCTCTTCAGGCGCAACGGCGCGCACGGCCCGCAGCATTGATGTATTGGTGGAATTGCGCCGGGCGCTGCCGGATATTCCGAGAATCTTCATGTCCCCAACAGGAATCGATTGATCATGGCTGTCAACGCAAAGGCTACAGCGCCTGCAGGACTCTGAATTGCTCAATTGAGTCACGGCCAAAAGCGACTTTTGCTTGCACTGTCTTCGCCCCGCGTTAGCCTGAGTTCCCAATCCTCGCAGCTGCCGAATCGGCGGGAAACACACATGACGGCTTTGATCGAGGCACGGGGCGTCAGCAAACGCTTCCGGCAGCACAAGAGATTTCCGGGCCTGCTCGGCGCCCTGAAGACGTTGGTGACCAACGAATACACCGAAGTTGTGGCGGTTTCCGACATTGGTTTCGACATCACGGCAGGCGAAGCCGTTGGTTATCTCGGCCCCAATGGCGCCGGCAAATCGACGATGATCAAAATGATGACCGGCATCCTGGTGCCGAGCGCCGGCACGCTCTCGGTGCTCGGGCGCACGCCGCATCTCAAGCGGATGGACAATGCGCGGGAGATCGGCGTCGTTTTCGGCCAGCGCAGCCAGCTGTGGTGGGATCTGCCGCTGGTTGACAGTTTTACCTTGCACCAGCGCATCTACGACATCCCCGTCGCGCGTTATGCGGATAATCTTCGGCGCTTCAGCGAGCTGCTGGATCTCTCGCCCTTTCTCGACCGCGCGGTGCGCCAGCTCAGCCTCGGCCAGCGCATGCGCGCCGAGATCGTCATGTCGCTGCTGCACGACCCCAAGATCCTCTTTCTCGACGAACCCACAATCGGGCTCGACGTGGTCGCCAAGGATGCGGTGCGGCGCTCCCTCGCCGAGATCAACCGCGAGCGCGGCGTCACCATCATTCTCACCACCCATGACCTTCAGGACATCGAAACCATCTGCCCGCGGCTGATCATGGTCGATCATAGCAGGCTCATCTTCGACGGCGAGTTGAGGAGCCTGCGCACGGCCCTGGGCTCTGCCCGGCGGCTGACGCTCGAATTTGCCAGCGACCCTGGACCGCTGCCCTTGCGCACCGCGGCCCTCGTCAGCGACGAGGGCTTGCGCAAGAACTATCTTGTCGAGCGGGAAGACATTTCGCTGGTCGCAATCCTGCAGGAGGTCGGCAGCGGGCGCAGCCTCAAGGACGTGGCGTTGCATGAGCCCGACATCGAAGAGGTCATCCGCACCTTCTACCAGCGCCGCAACGCCGACCAGCGTAGCAATCTCAAGGCCCTGGCATCATGAGCGCCTATTTCGCCTTCGCGCGCAGTTCCTTCCATTCGCAACTCGCCTACCGCAACGAAGTATGGGCCAATATCTTCGGCAAACTCGTGCAGGTCTTTGCGCGTGTCGCCATCTGGCAGGCGGCCTATGCCGGCGTCGGCGCAATCGTGGTCGACGGGGTCTCCCTGCAGCAGATGGTCACCTATGCCCTGCTGGGCGGCGCCGTGATGGGCGCAACCCGCCCCGAAAGGATCATCGGCGAGATCGGCCGGTCGCTCAAAACCGGCGATGTCGCGATCTGGCTGCTCAAGCCCTTGTCCTATCCGCTCTACCTCTTCGCCAACGAATGCGGCAGCTTTGGTTATCGCCTGATGACCCAGGTCATTCCGACCGTCGCCTTCACCGCGTTGTTTTACGGCATGCTGCCGCCGGCAAGCCTGTTCGATGGCCTGATGTTCATCGCCTTCTGGGCGCTGTCCTTTACGCTGCTGTTCCTGATGTCGGCGTTTTTGGGCCTCATCGCCTTCTGGCTGATGACGAGCTTCTCGCTCGACTGGATCCTGGGCGCCCTGCTGCAATTATTCTCGGGCCTGCTGGTGCCTTTCTGGTTCTTCCCCGAACCGCTGGCCACGATTGCCCGCCATCTGCCCTTTGCCTGGATCGTCTATTACCCCAATGCCGTCTATCTCGGCAGGCTTTCCACGGCCGAGATCGGGCTTCATCTCGGCCTGGGGCTCGGCTGGGCCGCCTTGTTCCTTGCCGGGTTCCTCTGGCTGTGGCGCTGCGCCTCCGGCCGCATCACCGTGCAGGGAGGTTGATCATGCTCATGCATCACCTGCGTGTCCTGCCGCTGCTGGTGCGGATGCACGTCCGCTCCAAGATGGAATATCGCGGCGCTTTCTGGCTCGACCGTTTTGCGCAGATCCTCTCCTATGGCAGCGTCTTCGCCACCATCGGCATCCTGCTTGCCCGCTTCGACTCGCTCGGCGGCTGGACCTGGCCGGAGCTTGCGCTGCTGTTCAGCTTCCAGCTGCTGGCTTATTCGCTCGGCGCTGCGATGAGCTTCGTGCAATTGCGCGAGCTTGAAGAACTGGTGCGGCTCGGGACTTACGACACGTTGCTGGTCAAGCCTTTCAGCCCTTGGGCCTATCTGGTCTTTTCCGGCCTCAATATCGGCTATGCCGGCCACATCATCCTCGCCGTGGCGCTGATGATGTGGGCGGTTCTGTCCGTCGACTTCGTTTGGTCGGTCTGGTCCACGTCATTCTTCATTGCAGCACTTATCAGCGCGACACTGCTGACGGGTGCGCTCATCACCATGATCGGCGCCACCGCGCTGATCTGGGTGCGGTCCAACCACTTGTTCTCGATCTTCTTCGGCTTTTGGGAATTGAACCGCTACCCGCTCAATATTTTCCCTGGCGGCATACAGCTCATCCTCATAACCGCAGTCCCGCTGGCGCTGACCAGTTCCGTTCCCGTCGGCGCCCTGCTCGGCAAGCCTATCCCGATCCTCGGGAGCTGGGCCGGGCCGGTGTCTCTTGTCGCCGGGCCGATCTGGGTGTTGCTGGCAATCGCTCACTGGCGATACGCCACCGGCAAATATCAGGGCGCCGGCGGCTGATCGGGCCAGCCGGCGTCACGGCGCCTGCAACGACAATCTCGCGCGGACCTCGAGGAATGCCGCCGTCAGCTTCGCCAGCACCGGTGAGGTGCATGTGCCATTGGCGCCGCCGATCGGATCGACGATATGGATCTGCCGGAGATCCTCCATGAACTCGTCCCAGAGCGGCGGCCCGCCTTCCTCGAGAAGCTCAGCGCGGATGCTGAGCTCCTCGCTCACCGGCAGATGGCGCCGCCCCCAGGCGCCGATCATGGCGAAGATGGGCACGAGCTGGATCGCCGGCTCCGTCAGGCTGTAGATTGCTTTCTGGCTGTGGCTCGGATCGTCCCGCTTGCTGATGAACCCGAGCGAGAGCAGACGCTTCAATCTGGCGGCGAGAATGTTGGAGGCAATTCCCTCCTCCGAATGGGTCAGAAGCTCGCGGAAATGGCGGCGGTTGCCGAACATGATGTCCCTGATGATGATGAGGCTCCACCGGTCGCCCAGCACTTCCATCGTCAGGTTGATCGGGCAGCCCGACCGCAGTTCGATATCCACGAAACTCTCTCCTATAAAAACCAGTTGCAATATAGGATCACTTATGCGACAACGCAACCAGTTTCAAAACGAAACCAGATGGAGGAAAGCATGTCCAAAGTGCGTGTTGCAGCGTTTTCCCTTTCCGTGGATGGCTTCGGCGCCGGGCCGGAGCAGAGCTTGAACGATCCGCTCGGACAGCGGGGGCCGGAAATGTTCCAATGGTTCTTCCCCACCCGCACCTTCCGGGCGATGATCGGAAAGGACGACGGCTCTTCAGGTGTCGACGACGATTACGCCGCCCGCGGCATGGCCAATTTCGGCGCCTTCATCCTCGGACGGAACATGTTCGGCCCCATTCGCGGCGATTGGCCCGACGAGGCCTGGAAGGGCTGGTGGGGGCCGAACCCGCCCTACCACGCACCGACCTTTATCCTGACGCATTACCCGCGCGAACCGATCGTGATGGAGGGCGGCACGACGTTCCACTTCGTCACCGGTGGCATCCATGAGGCCCTCGACAAGGCGAAAGCGGCCGCAGGCGACAGGGACGTCAAGATCGGCGGCGGCGTCAGCACCGTCCGCCAATATCTGCAGGCCGGTCTGATCGACGAATTGCATTTTGCGATCTCGCCCGTCGTGCTCGGCAAGGGCGAAGCAATGTTCACAGGCATCGACTTGCCCGCCCTCGGCTTCCGCGTCGTCGAACATGTCGCAACCGAACACGCCACGCATATCGTACTGGCGAAATAACCAGCCGCCGATCGGGATCGGTATGCTTCACGCCAGTGCATGCCGCAGGGTGCCAGTGGCGGCAACGGCAATGATGACGGTCGGAAGCACCGGCAGTCAGGCTGCCGCCAGCATCGTCAGCACAAGAGCAATCGGATCCGCCGGCCGGCCGATCACGAAGTCGGGCGCGATGACGCGCAGGCGCGGGCCGAGCGTGCGGTTGCGCAGGAAGAGATAATGCGCGTGAGATAGGTGATCGTCGCCATCCCGATTTAGACGATCAAGCAGTCCTGGCAGGTGCCGGTCTGATGGCCCTCCGTTCGATGGCGCCGGGCCGCCCCCGGGGACACTAGGCCGGCGCCAAACCGTGTCAAAATAGCTGTGGTGTTGTTGGGAAATGGGCGTAAAGTGAACGCCATCGGCCCATCGGCATCGGCACGACCGCTTGAGAGACCATAGGTGCTCTTGCCGCTTCATGGAGGGCACGACGATGCTTTTATCACTCATTTCACTCAACGATGATGAAATAACAATCGTCACCGATGCCGTTCGGCAATGGTGCTGCGAGAGGAAGCTCGACATCGACAGCATCGAAGGACGCCGCGCCGTCACCATTGCCGTCGATCTCGTCCAGATGAACACCGACCACGACAAGCTTTTTGTCGAGCTATCGAAGCAGTTGAGCCACCAGTAGGGCCATTGAACCGTCCCAGAGAGATGTAAGGAGCAACGCTGCGCACGCCGGCATGTAAGAGAGCCTGATCCTGAGCTGCCTCGCAGGGGCATCGAGGACGAGGCGGGCACTCAGCCTGATCGAATTTGTTTGGCTAAAGGCGCTTCTCGAAGAACGTGTCCGGGTACGGATCGTCGTTGAAACGGTCGATCTCATTCCAGCCGGTTCCGCGATAGAGCTTCTGCGCCTCCGGCAGCGCGCTGTTCGTATCCAGACGCAGGCGCTTGATACCCAGCGCGCGGGCAATGTTCTCGGCTGATGTCATCAGGCGTTTTGCGAGCCCAAGGCCGCGCGCGGACGGGGCAACCCACAGCCTTTTGATTTCCGCGACCTCGCCGCCACTGCCCTTCAACCCGACGCAGCCGATCGGCAGCTCATCTAACATCGCCACTAGGAAAGCCCCACGCGGACGCACCATATCCCCGGCATCGGGATCGCGCGAAAGCGATACCTCGAAACCTTTCTCGAAACGGCGCGCAAGTTCGCCGTAATATTCGCTCAGGCAATAGCTGGCATCCGGGTGGCGAGGGTCTTTCTCCTCAAGCACGATCCGGTCGCGTCTCAGCGAGGAAGCAACGATATCCATGGCGCGCAGAAGTTCTTCCGGGTGGCGATGCCGCGCCAGAAATGATGTCGCCTGCGCATTGGAAAGTGCTTCATAGGCCTGAAACTCGGACCGGCCGGTTTCGGTCAATCTTGCGACGCGGCGACGCGCGTCCTGAGGGTTCGGCACCGTCTCGATGAGCCCCTCTTCTTCCAGGCCGCGCAGCAGACGGCTCATCAAGCCCGAGTCGAGGCCGAGATAATCGCGGATCACCGCAACATCCGCTTGTCCCCGGCCGATCGAGTTGAGCACGCGAGCTGCGCCCAGCGGACGCCCGCGTCCGAGGAAAGACGTATCGAGAGCGCCGACTTCGGAGGTGACGGCACGGTTGAAGCGACGGACGCGAGAGACGGGGTCGTAAACCATATTGCCTGACTTAAGTCAGATAAATTCCACTGTCAATTCACAGCACCAAAGGCGGACTTGCAACGAGCCGAACTCTTCGATGGGTGAGGCGGTGTGCCGGCTGTTGATGCCTGCAAGGAGCGGCGCTGCGGCGTGTGCTTTTTGGAGGATGCCGCATTGGCGAAGGGCGAGGCGGGGCGCCGACCACCTTGCGCATCTCCACTCCCTCACCTATGGCAATGCGACTTCCCTAGCGCAAGGCTGCCCGGTGCTCCGCTTTATCCTCCACGCCCTGATTGTCGTCATCCTGACGCTGCTCACCCAGATCGGCGGCCTCGCCTATCTCATCGCGCTGGCCGCGGCGCGCGCCTGCGGCATCCGGCGCTTTCCGGCGAAGCTCGCCATCTTCATGCTTTGTTATGTCGGGGCGTCGTTCGCAGCCGGCCTCGCCGCTCCGATGTTCGGGCGGGTTCCCCTCTCCTGCGTGTCAAGCAGCACAGACAGGCTCGTGGTCCGCTCTCCGATCTATTGCCTGCTGAACCGCAACTACGTCACCGCAGGGGTACGCGACCTGGCAAAGGCGCTGGCCGCCCACATGGACGAGGAATTTCCCGGAACCGTCACCATTGCGCTGGATGCAAATTTCCCCTTCCTGAACGGCTTTCCGCTGCTGCCGCATCTGTCGCATGCCGATGGCAAGAAGCTCGACTTCGCCTATTATTACAAGGATGCGGACGGCGCCTTCCTGAATGGCGTCACCCGCTCCCCGATCGGCTATTTCGCCTTCGAAGAGCCCGCGCCGGGCGATGAATTGCCATGCGAAGGCCGCCATGACTGGCTCACCACCCGCTGGGATTTCGACGCGCTGCAGCCGTTGTTTCCCACCTATCGGCTCGAAGAGCAGCGGATGTCAGCCGCGGTTCGCTGGCTGACCAGCGAAGGCGTCGCGCGCTTCAGCCTGCAGAAGATCTTCATCGAGCCGCATCTGAAGAATGCGCTGGGGATTACCGACAGTCATGTCCGCTTCCAAGGCTGCCGCGCTGCCCGCCACGACGACCATCTTCATATCCAGGTCGAGTGATCTTAAAACCCGCGTTGCACCAAACCGTCAAGCCGCATGGGTTTGGTCATAAGCGCGTTGTGCCGCAACGATGGCATCCATATTCTTCTCCGCCCAGTGGGCAAGGGCGGAAACGGTGTCCGTCAGGGTGCTCCCCAGCGGCATCAGCGCATATTCGACGGTCACCGGCACGGTCGGGAAGATCGTGCGCGAGATCAACCCATCGCGCTCCAGCTTCCGCAGCGTCTGCGAAAGAACCTTCTGCGATATGCCCTTGATGTCGCGGCGGATGTGATTGAAACGCACCGGCCCGCCTTCCAGCCGGTCGAGAATGAGCAGTGCCCATTTATCCGCCAGCCGGTCCAGCACCAGCCGCGTCGGGCAGCGATCCTCATAAACATCGTAAGCCTGTTGTATCGCCGTCATCTCTTTTCCTTCCCGCCCGGTTTCCAGGAGGAAACCAGGTGACAAAAAAGTGCTCTCTTTTCCAATCCGAATTTACCTGTATCTATCCCACAGTAAGATAGTTTCCAATAGATACCAAGGAGAGTGACATGAGCAACAAGATTCTCGTTGTCGGCGCGACGGGCACAGTCGGCAGGCATGTGGTGGATGGGCTTCTGGCCAAGGGCGAGACCGTCAAGGCCGCCTCCCGCACGGGCAAACCCGTGACCGGCGCCGAAGGCGTTGTCTTCGACCATGGCAAACCAGAAACCCATGGCCCAGCCTTCGAGGGCGTCGACCGCGCCTATGTGCTGCTGCCTTCCGGCTATGTCGATGCCAAGGGCCTGCTGCTGCCCGTCATCGAAGCGGCCGCCAGCCGCAAGGTCAAGGTCGTGTTCCAGAGCGTTTTCGGCGTCGACGCCGATGACTCCATTCCCTATCGCCAGGTCGAGATCGCGCTGGAGAAATCAGGAACACCTTACGTCATCCTGCGCCCGAACTGGTTCGCCGACAATTTCCACACCTTCTGGAAACCAGGCATCGACCATGGCCAGATCGCGCTCCCGGCGGCCGAGGGCAAGTCGAGCTTCATCGACGCCCGCGACATCGCGGCAAGCGGCGTCGCCGCCCTCACCTCCGCGGCGTTCGACGGCAAGGCGTTCAACCTGACCGGACCGGAAGCCCTCTCCTATACGCAAGCCGCAGCAATCCTTTCCGAGGTCACCGGCAAGCCGATCGCTTACAACGCCATCACGGACGAAGCCTTCATCGGCATTCTCACCGGCGCCGGCGTGCCGGCCGACTATGCGAGCTTCCTCGCTTCGATCTTCTATCCGGTCCGCCAGGGCTGGACGGCCGTCGTTACCGGCGATGTCGAGAAGCTGACCGGCAAGGCACCGCGCTCGCTGAAGACTTACGCAGCTGATTATGCCGCGGCGCTGAAGGCGTAACCGCGAGAACGAAGCGCAGACGGCGGTGTCTGCCGTCTGCGCTGCTGCAACGATAATGAAGTCCGGCAATCGCCGCTGCTGCCGCTCCAGGCGATATCCCCAGGGAGCGCATGCCCCTTGCCGTTAAGCTGAACTGCCATCTCTCTCCAGCCTCATCCTGAGGCGCCTCCAAGGGGCCTCCAAGGCGCCCATAGGCTAAAGAACGACGCCTACCGCAACGGCAGTTGGTAGCTCCGCTTCAGTGTTTCCATCGGCACGTCGGTCTTGACGCTGAGGACGCTCGGGATGCGCGTCAGGTGATCGGCCTGGAAACGCCAGTAGCTGCGCAGATCGGTGGTGACGATCCGAAGCACGGCATCGCATTCCCCCGTCGTCAGGTAACATTCCATCACCTCGGGAAACCGCCTGACGGCTTCTCCGAAGCGGAGCGTCACCTCAGCGTCCTGGGTCTTGAACCACACGCGTGCGAAAACCGTCAGCCCCGCCCCAACCTTTGCCGGGTCCAGCACGGCGACGTAGCGATCGATGATCCCGGCCTCTTCCAAGAGGCGCACGCGGCGCAGGCAGGGCGAAGGCGAGAGCCCCACTTCCTTTGCCAGTTCGACATTCGAAATACGCCCGTCGCGCTGAAGCACGCGCAGAATATGGCGATCGATCGCGTCCAACATGTCTGGCATTTCATGGCTCCAAATTTTCACAAAATGGCATAATATGCCAAAAATTTACATTTTTGAAGAAGCTTTGCAAGCTCATTGCGTATGAACTGGCCTATCGTTCTTCTCGTTAAATCGGAGATGGGCTGGTGGCAAAAAACATAAAGAAAATCGTGCTCGCTTATTCGGGCGGGCTGGATACCTCGATCATCCTCAAATGGTTGCAGGAGACTTACGGATGCGAGGTCGTGACCTTCACCGCCGATCTCGGCCAGGGCGAGGAGCTCGAGCCGGCGCGGGCAAAGGCGGGAGTGTCCGGGGTCAAGGACATCCGCATTGTCGATCTACGGGAGGAATTCGTCCGCGATTTCGTCTTTCCGATGCTGCGGGCCAACACGCTCTATGAGGGACAATATCTCCTCGGCAGTTCCATCGCACGGCCGCTGATTGCCAAGCATCTGGTCGCCATAGCCCGGCAGGTTGGCGCGGATGCCGTTGCCCACGGTGCCACAGGCAAGGGCAATGACCAGGTCCGGTTCGAGCTGGCCGTCAATGCGCTCGATCCGTCGCTTCAGGTCATTGCTCCCTGGCGCCAATGGAACATCCGCTCCCGCACGCAGCTTCTCGAATATGCCGAGAAGCATCAGATCCCGGTGCCGAGCGACAAACGCGGCGAGGCGCCGTTCTCGACCGACGCCAACCTGCTGCACACCTCGACCGAAGGCAAGATCCTCGAAGATCCGGCGGAAGTGGCGCCCGATTATATCTATCAGCGCACGGTCGATCCCCTCGACGCTCCCGATGTCCCCGAGAGCGTCACCATCGGCTTCGAAAGCGGCAACCCGGTTTCCCTGAACGGCCAGGCGATGACGCCGGCAACATTGCTCACCGAACTCAATGGCCTCGGCGGCCGGCATGGCGTCGGACGGCTCGATCTCGTCGAAAACCGCTTCATCGGCATGAAGTCGAGGGGCGTCTACGAGACGCCGGGAGGCACGATCCTGCTTGCGGCGCATCGCGGCATTGAATCGATCACGCTCGATCGTGCCGCCGGACATCTGAAGGATGAGATCATGCCCCGCTACGCCGAGCTGATCTACAACGGCTTCTGGTTCGCGCCCGAGCGGGACATGTTGCAGGCGTTGATCGACCGAAGCCAGGCCTTCGTCAGCGGCGAAGTGACGGTCAGGCTCTATAAGGGAAGCGCCTCGGTCATTTCCCGCACCTCGCCCTGCTCACTCTATTCCGCCGATCTCGTCACCTTCGAGGAAAGCGCCGTCGCCTATGATCATCATGATGCCGAAGGCTTTATCAGGCTCAATGGCTTGCGGCTCAGGAGCTGGGCGGCCCGCAACGGACGATGACCACTCGATCTCACGTCAGCCAGATGGGCCGATAGGTCAATGCCCACATCGGCACCTCCCTCTCTCGGAGGGCGGAGCAGTCAAGACATCCGCGGAGAAGCACCGCACCAAACTTCAAACGATTTAAAATCAGCGACCCGAGAATTAATCGATTTTAATTTTATCGTTAAAATTTTCTTGTTGCACCGCGAAAGAATTTAGACATTAATTTTTGCGGATGCTCAGTTTATTCGTTGGAGAATCGCATGACTGTGACATTTCCGCTGACCGAAAAGCGCGACCCGGAGACATTGCTGAAACACTTGACGTTGCACAAGCTAAGCGTTCCGGGAAACTGCGTCGTGTCGCTCAAAGCCAACGTCGCCCACGTCTCATCCTCCCATACCACCGCGCTCGGCACCGCCCGTACCGCCTGGTAGGGATCGGGTGGCATTCTCCAGTTCCCTCATCCTTGAGGGGCGATTCGTAGGATCGCCTCGAAGGACGCGCGCAACGCTGCTTCCTGCATGTCGGACGCCTGCGGCGCCGATCCCCATGGCAGGGCAAATTGAACATTCCCCGAGACATCGGAGAGTGGCAATCGAGCTGACCTCAGCCGTCGTAGACGACAGCCGCCCCATCAACTATTGCAATCCGACAAACAGACGCTTCATTGGCGATATAGAGGAGCGGATGTAGCCCCAATGACCTGTCTCAAACACGGCTTACTCGCCGCGGCCATCATACTGGCAGCAACGCTGACATCGCTGCATCAGGCAGATGCGCAACCATGCGAGCAGCAAACCTTTGAAGAAGCAAAATACGTCGTCTGCACGCTGGAACCGGGCAAAGCCGACCTGCGATTGTTCTGGAAGAACGCCAACGGCGCGCCCTACCGCGCGTTTTCAAGCCTTGCCGAAGCCGTGCGCGCCGAGGGGAAAACCCTGGCTTTCGCCGTCAATGCCGGGATGTATCGAGCCGATTTTTCGCCGATGGGACTTTATGTCGAGAACGCCAGGGAATTGCAGCCCGCCAATACGACGAAGGCCGAAAGCAGCGCCGGTCAGGTGCCGAATTTCTACAAGAAACCGAACGGCGTGTTCTTTCTGGGTGAAGCAGGCGCCGGCATACTCCCGACAGCTGAATTTCTAAAGAGTCGGCCCAAGGTGCGGTTCGCCACACAGTCCGGCCCGATGCTTGTTATCGCCAACAAGCTGAACCCGATCTTCATCGTCGGCTCGACGGACCGAACCCGCCGAAGCGGTGTCGGCGTCTGTACGGGCGGTATAATTCGCTTCGCAATCAGCGAAGACGGGGTCAATTTCCACGATTTCGCACGGCTCTTTCGCGACCATCTGAAATGCCCCGACGCGTTGTTTCTCGATGGTGGACGCGGTGTTGGGCTTTACTATCCGGCATTGGGCCACAACGACTGGTCCTGGCACGGCGGCTACGGCCCCATCTTGGGGCTTGTCGAATAGCGCAAGGAAAAGCCGGCTTCTAGCAGGCCCACGATCCTGTCAGTCGACCTTTCACTGCCAAGCCAAAGCCTGATGCATCCAGCCTTGGATGACGAGCCCTTTCAAAAACCGCCAGCCGCGCATAGGCTCACGGCCAGCAACTTTGAGAAAGCCGGATGGAATATATCGATTCACTCGCATTGCTCGTCAGCGTCTACGTCGCCTCCCTTGTCAGCCCCGGACCGAATTTCATCATCGTCACCAACACCAGCATGACGGTGTCGCGCGCGGCCGGGCTCTTTGCGGGTCTCGGACTTGCGATCGCATCCCTGACCTGGGCAGTCTTGGCGATGGCGGGGCTCGGCTTTCTCCTGACGCATTTCGAATGGCTGCATATAACGTTGCAGGTGGTCGGCGCGCTGTATCTGATCTGGCTGGGTCTGAAGATGATCCGCGGCGCGACCAAGCCCCTAAAAGCGACGGGGCCGACTGAGGCCACATGGCGCTCCGCCATGCGCCGCGCTTACGTCGTCGGCATGACCAATCCGAAATCGGTGGCTTTCTTCGGCAGTATCTTTGCGCTTGTCATCATGCGCCTGTCTGGCTCTATTGCGTCATCGCCCTGACCTGCTTGCTGCTTTCGGCTGTCTGGTATTGCGGCCTGGCCTTTTTCTTCTCCAACCCCCGCGTATCCGCCGGCTTCCTGCGGTTCAAGGCCGGCATCGAGCGCGTGATGGGCGCCGCCCTCATCCTCATCGGCGGTCGCCTGCTCTGGGCTCGCTGACGTCACCCCGGCGTACGGCTTATCCCGGCAAAGCTTCGTCGATCTCCTCTGGAATGAAGCCGCTGGTCTGGCGTTTCCACAGGCGGGCAAACAGGCCGTCCTGTTCGACCAGTTCGTCCGGCCTGCCCTCCTCCACGATCCGCCCGCGATCGAGCACGATGATCCGGTCCATCCTGGCAATGGTCGACAGGCGGTGCGCAATGGCGATCACCGTCTTTCCCTCCATGACGAGGTTCAGCCTTTCCTGGATGGCGGCTTCGGATTCGCTGTCGAGAGCCGAAGTCGCCTCGTCGAGCACCAGGATCGGCGCGTCCTTCAGGAGAACCCGGGCGATGGCGACCCGCTGCCGCTGGCCGCCGGAAAGTTTGATGCCGCGGTCGCCGACAAAAGCATCATAACCCCTGCGGCCCTCGCCATCGGCAAGATCGGCAATGAAGGCATCGGCGCTGGCCAACTTCGCCACCGCTTCGATCTCGTCCGTCGCCGCCTCCGGCCGGCCGTAGCGGATATTGTCGCCGACAGAACGGTGCAGCAGCGCGACATCCTGCGCGATGACGCCGATGGCGCGGCGAAGGCTTGTCTGCGTGACCGCGCGGATGTCCTGCCCGTCGATCAGGATCGCGCCGTTGCCGATGTCGTAAAAGCGCAACAGCAGGTTTGCGAGCGTCGTCTTGCCAGCCCCGGAGAGACCGACCAGACCCACCTTTTCGCCGGGCCGGATCGTCAGCGACAACTCATCGATGACAGGTTTGCCGGACTTGTAGGCGAAGCCGACATCTTCGAAACGGATTTCACCACGCTCGACCACGAGGTCCTTCGCATCCGTCCGGTCGGTGATGGTGGGCGGTGTCGTCATAACAGGCATGGCGTCCTTGATCGTGCCGATCGCCTGGAAGATCTGTTGGCCCATCTGCAGGAAAACGAAGATCTGCGACGACAGCCGGTTGAGAATGTAGACGGCGCCGACGAATTCGCCGACCGTGAGAAAGCCTTTGACGAGGCCGGAAAATCCGATCGCCAGCATGGTCAGCCACAGCAGCGTGTTGAGAACCACGACCGTCAATTCCGACGAACGATAGATGCGCTGTTCGCTGTGCTGCGTCTGCACAGCCTTTCCTATGATGCGGCGGATCGCGCCTGCCTCGCTATCTTCAGCCGCAAACTGCTTGATCATCTGCATGTTGGTATAGAGATCGGTGATGGCGCCGGCCACCAGGCTGCGCTGCTTCGCGGTGCGGCGCGAGCGCTCGACGAAGATCGGCACGATCCTGGCGGTGAATATGACATTGAGCACGATCCAGATGACAACAGGCAGGGCAAGCTGCCACGCCAGCGCGCTCAGCAGGATCACGGAGCCGACCAACTGCGTCAGGAAGCGCGGGATGGACTGGAAGGCCGCGAGGATCTGCTGCTGGACGGCGGAAGAGACCTGCTGCAGCCGTGAGGAAACCTGGCCGGCATAGAGATCATGGAAGAAGGCAAGGTCCTGCCGCTCGACAGCCTTGTGGCCCTGCCACTGAATGGCGGCCGGCATGCCGATGCCGAGCGTGTGCGAGTTCAGCGTATTGAGCATGAAGGACACGATCGGCATGACCGGAAAGATCAGAAAGCCGAGAATGGTCAGCAGCAGCCATTCATCGCGCAGGAAGGTGGAAGCGCCCTGTTGCGTCACACCATCGACGATGACCGAAAGTCCCCAGACGATCGTCAGGTTGATCACCTCGAACACCATGGAGCAAAATGCCAGCGCAATCAGCACACCCCGAAACATCGAGATGAAATGCAGGAGCACCATGACTGGCCCCTTCGACGGCAGCGGCCGGTAGGGGATATCGAGCGGCCGGATCAAGGTTTCGAAGGGACGATAGATCGCATCTGAAATCGACATGGGCCGCTCGGATCAAAATCGGGAGGAGGCGTGGAGTCAGCTACGCTGGGTCGCAGAAAATCATCTTCCGCCCGTTATCTCAATTAGAAATTTCAGAAAATCTCCCAAACAAACGTTTGTCGCAAAAGTTCGGTCCGCGAGCGCGAGGAAGCAAGCCACCCATTCAGCCGATCGTTTCAATCCGATGAACGCCACTGCGCCGAAGGCAGCAATGCGGGACGAAGGGGTGGCCTGGCTCGCAAGCCTCCTGCGGGCATCCATGGATAAACGCGATCGATAAACCCGTGCTCGCAGCAAAAGTCGAACAGCCCCACCAGAGACGGGCACGGGAACCGCCGACCTTCGCACCCGGATCGCCCAATTGCGATCATCGCGCCGTTGAGGCAGGATGCCGTCATGGAACAGGAAGCAGGATCGGACGGACCATCATGCTGACGGGCTCATGTCATTGCGGCAAGGCGAGTTGGACACTTAAGGGTGATCCGGGCTCAATCACCGCCTGCAACTGCACGCTCTGCCGGCGTTACGGCACGCTGTGGGCCTATGATTACGAAGGAGAGCGTATCGCTCTCGCCGGTGAGACCGCCTCCTACACCCGCGCCGACAGGGACGAGCCGTCTCTCGAAATATTGTTCTGCCCATCCTGCGCCTGTGTCTTGAGCTGGCGCGGCCTGCGGCTTCGAAAGGATGGCCGCCGGCGCATGGCCGTCAACATGCGGCTTGCGCCGCCGGATCTCGTTCAGGATCTGGCTATCGATCATTTCGACGGTCTGGAAACGTTTGAAGACCTTCCGTCCAAAGGACGCTGCGTGCGCGACCTCTGGTTCTGACAGCCTGCCGCGTGCAGACCTCCGGCCGATTGCGAAGATCGCCACCTGGCCGGAGCGCACCGGCTACGGCGCTCTGACAAAAAACGTTCCGCGCGAGGCTACCTCAGCCCCGCCGGGCGGCCTCGATCGCCGCGACGTCAATCTTCCTCATGGTCATCATCGCATCGAAAGCACGCTTTGCCTGACCGCCACCCGCGGCAAGCGCCTCGGAGAGGATGCGCGGCGTAATCTGCCAGGACACACCCCACTTGTCCTTGCACCAGCCGCACTCGCTTTCCTGGCCGCCATTGCCGACGATGGCGTTCCAGTAACGATCGGTTTCTTCCTGATCGTCGGTTGCGATCTGAAAGGAGAAGGCTTCGTTGTGTTTGAACACGGGACCGCCGTTCAGGCCGATGCAGGGAATACCCGCAACGGTGAATTCCACGACCAGGACGTCTCCCTGCTTCCCATCGGGATAATCCCCCGGCGCACGAATGACGGCGCCGACGGCGCTGTCGGGAAACGTCGCGGCATAAAAGCGGGCTGCAGCCTCGGCGTCCTTGTCGTACCATACGCAGATCGTGTTCTTTGCCATTGCGTGATCCTCTCGCATTTCGTTTGGCATTTCCGTTCTGAAATAAGAGGCAAACCGGCTTTCTCCAGCCCGGTCCGAGCGATTTCATGCGGGCCACTGCCGAGCGCTGCCAAATGGTTAAAATACCTTCTTTGACCGACAGCAGAAGACCCGGTTCATCGGGATCGCATCAGTTGCGCTCATCGCTGACCTGTCGCATCACTTGGCTGCAGAAACCGCGCCTCGGGCGGGCAGCTCAGCCAATTGTTTCATCAAATTCATTTAGGACAACACCATGATTTACCTGCTTCGCCATGGCGAGACCATTTGAAACACCTTGGGTCGGTTCCAGGGCCAAAAAGATTCACCGCTGACAGAGCGCGGTATCGAACAGGCCGAACAAATGGCGAGACTTCTGAGGAAGGAAATTGCAGGCAGCGAACAATCGTTCCAGCTCCACGTCAGCCCTCTTGGCAGAACGCAGGAGACTGCGGCCCGCATCGGCCGGGTATTGCCGCTGGCGGCTCGTCCGGAACCGCGGCTCATGGAGGTGACCATCGGTTCTTGGGACGGCATGACCAAGTTCGAGATCGACAACGAGTTTCCGGGAATGCTGGACGGGTCCGACGCATTTGATTGGTATTTCAAATCTCCCGACGGAGAGAGCTTCGACGACGCCTGTGCGCGAGCAGAAGACTGGATCTCAGGCATACATGAACCAACCGTTGCGATTTCTCACGGGCTGTTCGGCAGATTGGTACGCGGCGTATATGCCGGCCTTTCAAAACGGGAAATGTTGGAACTGCCCGTTCCTCAAGACGGATTCTATCACCTTTGCGATCGTGAATTCTGTTTGGTAAGCGCTTCGGCCGATGCGATATCCCTCCTGAGTCCATAATCACCGGGTGACCGCAGCGGCCTGCTAAGGTCATTGCCGATTATGGCGCGGCTTGATGTCGGAGATCGACACATGCGGCTACATCGGCGTCGAGGCGGGCGCCGAGATCCCTAGTCGGACCTGCGGCCTTGATCCACCCGCCACGGCGTATCGACGCGGTTCGATCCCGCAAAATAAAGGATGATGCGGTTGCCGCCGGGATCGAGGAGCTCTGCCTCGCGCCAGAGCCAACTCTTATCCTCGGGGCCGCTTACGAAGGGAAGGCCGGCCTCGCCGAGACTGCGGACCGTTTCGTCCAGGCTCTCGCACTCGAAATAGACTGTGGTTCCACCACCGCCACTTTCGCCCTGATGCAGGGAAAAGGTGCTGTCCCCATCCGGGCAGACGAAGCGCGCATACCGCGGACGGGAGTCAACGACAGGCTTGAGACCGAGGGCGCAGTAGAAGTTCCAGCCTGCATCGAGGTCAGGCATGGTAACGGTCACTTGGTTCAGGCGCATGATCTCTCCTTCTCGGCTGAGTTCACCCAAAGGGTGCAGCGGTCCGCTACGACAGCTTGTATAAAAACAAAGACCTGCGACCGTCGCATGAATCAAATTCTAAACGACGCGCTTTTTGTGTCCTTGACACAAAACTCGTGGCAAACTGCACAGACGCCTGCGCGACGCTCGAGAAGGCCCGAAGCCATGCACAAGTTCACCGTCACCATCACCCGGGAAATCGAGGCCGACACCGCCGAGGAAGCCGCGTTGCTCATGTACCAGGAATTATCAACGGGGCCGATCCCTGACCGCTACTCCGTCACCGACGAGACGAAGGCTACCACGGAGGTGAAGCTGGACCGGGAAGAGGCCGACGAATTCGCCACCATCGATCACACCGCCGACCCCGGCAACTGGTAAGCCTCAGCTGACCCGCTGGGACCGGCCGACATCCCATCGATAGCAGTCTTTGAGAAAACCTGATGGAATATGATCCGCACTACCCGACAATCCTGCCGGAGTTCATCGCGCTTCCGCTTGTCTTCGTTTTGAACATCCTGATACCCGTTTCGGCCATCTTGATTGCCCGAAAGCTCCAGCGACGTAGATGGCTGCCACACACATTCGCATTTCTATGGGTGTTCCTCTCACCATTCACGCTCGCCATATTGATAACGCCGACGATGGCGCCAGGAGAAGAGGCTGGGCCTGGCGGCGGGATGATCCTGCTTCCAATCTTGGGAGAAACACCGATCGTACTCGTCGCTTATGCTGTCATTCTGCTTTATCTGCGTCTAACGCGACAAACCTCCCTCGCGCCACATTCGCCCTCCTGAGTTAGGAAAGACCGTGATCTCACCAATCAAAATTGCTGTCGCCGGCGTGAACGGCCGCATGGGTCGCAGCATCGTGCCGCTGCTGGCGGCGGATCCGGCTTTTGTCTTCGTCGGCGGCATCGGCCGTGAGGGCTCCATGGGTCCCGAGCTGATCGATCGATCGGCTGCGATCGCCCAGGCCGACGTGATCCTGGATTTCACGACGGGAAGTGCTGCGGCCGAACTTGCCGGCTTCTGCGCTTCGGCCGGCGGGCCGGCGCTGGTGATCGGGGCGACAGGTTTCGAGCCGGATGAACTGGAACGGATCGCCGGCGCCGCCCGGATGATTCCGATTCTGCGCTCCGGCAACTTCTCCATCGGCGTCAACATGCTGGTCGGCCTCGTCGCCCAGGCGGCCCGCGCCCTTTCCGCTGAAGGCTGGGATATCGAAATCCTCGAAGCCCATCACAACAGGAAGATCGATGCGCCGTCCGGCACGGCGCTGATGCTCGGCGAAGCGGCCGCCGAGGGCCGTGGCGTTTCCCTTTCATCCGTCGAGCGGCGCGGGCGCGACGGCATCACCGGCGAGCGGCCGCCCGGCGAGATCGGCTTCGCCGTCTTGCGCGCCGGCGGGCTTGTCGGCGAACACAGCGTGCTCTTTGCCGCCGCCGAGGAAGTCGTGACGCTCTCGCATTCGGCGCTCGATCGCGGCATGTTTGCCCGCGGCGCACTTGCCGCCGCCCGTTGGATCGCAGGGCGCGCACCCGGCGAATACGGCATGCGGGATGTCCTGGGCCTGGCGGCAGAAGGGCCGAACAGAGCGAGTGAACAGCGTCTTCAAGCGCGTCTTTGAATCAAATTCTAGGCGCATCGCCAATTCGGGGATGGCGGCGGATGAATGCCGGGAGCAGCGCTGCGGCGCGTCCTTCGAGGCTCCGCCCTGTGGGCTGCGTGTTTCAGGACGAGAGGCGTTGGCGGATGCCGCGCCCTCCATTTGAGGTCGTCGATTTCCCTGCCCTTGTCGCAAATCCTGCGACCTAGAATCCCCACGATGACCTGTATGAAAAACAAGGACTTGAAGCCCGCTCCTGAATCAAAATCTACCCCGGCACACACAACCTATCGAGGATCGCAGAGGCGACGATGACTTCGGTTCCGGCGAGGCCTACGGAGCAAAACAGCGTTATCTCCTCGGGCGATCTCCGCCCGGCCGCCTTCCCGGCAATGATGTCGGCAAGGTCGGCCATGCGAACTTCGTTGCCGGAACCGGCGAGGAAAAAGGGCGAAGCGTAGGCATGCGCCTGTTCGGGAGAATCCGTCGCGATCACGGCTGCGGCATCGGCGACATCCAGGCTGAGCTCGTGTCCCTGAAGCGTTTTCGGGCCGACGGTGTTGACATGCACGCCGGGCTTCAAATCACGCGCGTGGACGACGGGCGTTTGGCTGGTCGTCGCGCAGATGATGATGTCGGCGTCGGCAACGGCTTCCCGGGCGCTGTCGGCAGGCTCGATATCAAGTCCCAAGGCGTGCTGCATCTCGCTTGCGAAGGCGAGACGATTTTTCTCGTCGCGGCTGTAGACGCGGGCGTGATCCAGTTTTCGAACGGCGGCGGCCGCGGCAAGCTGGGTTCGCGCTTGCGCTCCGCTGCCGAGAATCCCGACGATCCTGGCATCCGGCGCGCTGAGATGTCGGATGGCGAGACCTCCGATCGCGCCGGTCCTGAGGTTGCCGAGCCGTTCTCCGAGAACAATGCCCTTGAGCCTGGCGTCGTTGGCCGACCAGACCGCGACGATCTGCGAATGCTCCGCCCCTTCGAATGTTTCGTAGACCCGGAAGCCCGCGAGCGGTTTGTCGCCAAGGATGCCGCCGACGGTGAAGACGAGATCGCCGCGATCGGGAAACGAGACATGATGCCGGGGCGGAGACATCAGCCGATTGCCGGCTCTCGCGAGAAAAGCGCTCTCGAGCGCATCGATCGCCACCGCCATTAACCCGCCGTCCGCAAGATCCTCATCGCTCAAAATTTTCGTCACCGCCGAACCTCCAGTTGGTGCCGGGCATGCTGCAACCCCAACCCGCTTAAGGTCAAGAGATCGGGTAAATCCATGCGCCTCCGTCCCTGGGCATGGCATGCTCGAACGCCTCTCGTTGGGTGAGGCATGCTGGATGAGGCTCTCTGGAGTGTCTGCGCAGAGCGGTGGCATAGCGGCGACGGCAAACAAAATCCGCAGCATCAACCGACCGTCCCTGGTCCTATCCGCTCAAACGCCGCGCCATCATGACGTCGTCTATCTCCCTGCCCTCCTCCAAAACCCCACCCGGGATTCGGCCGATCTCGGCAAAGCCCTGCCGCTGATAGAACCGTATCGCCGCCGGGTTCTCCGCGCTGACGAAGAGTTCCAGCTGCCGGACGCCGATACCGCGTGCGTGGTCGGAAACCACCTCCAGCAGCTTCCCGGCAAGTCCCGTTCCACGCAGGTTGGCACGGACATAGACCATGACGATCGTGGCGCGATGGACCATCTTGCTCGGCCGCTGCCGAAACAGTCCCATGATGCCGACCGGGGCGCCGTCCTGGAACGCGATGAAAACCGGCTCGTTCAGACGATTGGCCCACTCCTCGTCGGGCAAGACCTCCCAATCTTCGTAGCGGCTCGCAAAAGAGGAAGGCTCGGCGCGCAGCGCTTCCAGACGGATACGCCGGAAAACCTCCACTTCATCTACCTGGATAAGCCTGATCGTCGCGCCGCCTGCATCCATCGGGGACCTCGTGGGATATCTCAGTTATCGTCATTGCAGAGAGCTTCGGCCGATGCAAGAAGCAGCGCTGCGGCGTGCCCTTCGGGCTCTGCCCGATGGGCTACGCGCCTCAGGATGAGGGACGTTGGAAGATACCGCGCTTCAATAACAGGCGGTGGATTGCCGCGGTTTGCTCCGGGCGACGATTACGCCACCGGCTCGCGCCAGCGCCAAGAGAGCCTCATCCTGAGGCGCCTCGCAGGGGCCTCGAAGGACGAGGCGGGTGCTCCGCTTGCAACTACTGAGCCGGAGTTCCCACCCGGCCGCCCTTGCGGACGCCCGGTTGATCGGAGGGCTGGGCCGGTTGGTTCGTTGGCCGAAGGTTCCATTGATCGGGCGGCTGAGCACCCGTTCGCTCACTCGGTTCGCGCGTCGAGCGCACGACCAGATTATCCGGCTGATCGGTTGACCCCGTCGCGGTTTCATCGGGAGACCCGGTCGCCGATTTATCGGCTGACCAATCGGTCGCTTGATCGTTCGGTCCGTCCATTTTGAAGGGTGTAACCTGATGGATGAAGACGAGAAGAACTATCCCGACCACAGAGCACACCAGCGCGTAGAGAACGAAATACTTCAGTGCATATCCCTCGCTGATTGACATAGCGGCCTCGACAGCGGCGCGAATGATATTTCCAAATTATTGAACGATACTTAGATAAAATGCAATAGATTTTAGACATATGTTAGTATTTTTAGAAATTTACGGCAGATTACAAGTTGTTATTGGAGAGAATTAGGAAACAACTCCCGCATTGCTCGATTTATCTTAAGTATCCCGGCAAAGGCGAGACGCCCGATGGCGGCTGCCGCAGTCACGAGATCCTCCAGTATCGCGCCTGGAATTCGAAAGCCGGCGAGTTCCGCGACGCCTCGCCGTGCGCTGGCGCGGGCGCTTATTCCAGGCTGCCCCATTGGCGGGAGGCTCGGCCAAGACAGCGCCGGCTATATCGGCTAGATTGCATAGCGTCGACAGCCAGCTTCGAGGGGGCAGGGATCGGCGGCGGCAAGGGGGATCCGATGTCGGCAATTGCATCTCTGTTTCAGGAAGCCGCCCGGCTTGCGGCGGGGTTCAGGCAGGCAGCACCTCGCCGCTATGTACCCACGCACGACTACGCAACCTCGCTTGCCTGTTTCGACGAGCCGCTGCCGGCCGCCGGTTCCGATATGCTTGACGTCATCAAGCAGCTGGCGAATGACGCCGAACCGGGGTTGCATGCAACGACAGGCCCGCGTTTTTTCGGCTGGGTCATCGGCGGCTCCCATCCGGTCGGCGTCGCCGCCGATTTCCTCACCAGCGCCTGGGGCCAGAATGCCGGAAACCATACCGCCGCTCCGGCCGCGGCCGCCGTCGAGACTGTCGCGGCGAGATGGCTGCTTGATCTCCTGAAGCTGCCGGCCGAAAGCTCGGTCGGCTTCGTGACGGGCGCGACGGTGGCGAACTTCACCTGCCTTGCCGCCGCGCGTGGCGAGGTGCTGCGCCAAGTGGGCTGGGATGCCGATGCCAACGGCCTGTTCGGGGCGCCCGAGATCACCGTGCTGATCGGCGACGACGCCCACACGACGGTGTTCTCCGCGCTGCAATTCCTGGGCCTCGGGCATGATCGCGTGCGGCGTCTGCGCACCGATCCGGTGGGGCGGATAGACCCGGCAGCGCTGCTGGGCACGCTCGATTCGGTCTCTGGTCCTGTCATCGCCATTCTCCAGGCCGGGCAGATCAATACCGGCGCCTTCGACGATTTCGCCGCCATCATCCCGCTCTTGAAGGCGAAGCGTGCCTGGGTGCATGTCGACAGTGCCTTCGGCCTCTGGGCGCAGGCATCGGGGAAGACCAGCCATCTCAGCCGTGGCATCGAAGCGGCCGACAGCTGGGCCACCGACGGCCACAAATGGCTGCAGACGCCCTATGATTGCGGCTATGCGATCGTCCGCGACGAGCTCGCTCATCGCCGCGCCATGACGATTGCCGCAAGCTATCTGCCGCTCGCCGGCGAAGGCGAACGCGATCCGTCCCATTACGTGCCGGAGCTTTCGAGAAGGGCGCGCGGCTTTGCCACCTGGGCGATGCTGAAACATCTCGGCCGCGAAGGTGTGGCCGCCCTCATCGATCAGTGCTGCGCCTCGGCGCACGAGGTGGCCGATCTGCTCGCCCGCGAGCCCGGCATCGCCATTCTGAACGAGGTGACGCTGAACCAGCTCGTCATCCGCTTCGGCGCCGACCTGCCCGCCGAAGACGGCGACGCTCTGACCCGAAAGACGATCGAGAAGATCCAGGCGGACGGCATGATCTTTGCCGGCGGCGCCAAATGGCGCGGCCGCGACGTGCTGCGCCTTTCCGTCACCAATTTCCAAACGACATCCGATCAGGCGCAACTCGCCGCACACAGCATCATTGCCGCGTTCAAGAGTGTCAGCTAGGGCTGATGTCGTTAATTGGATCCATGGCAGCACGTGAGGCGCTTGGGTTCGACGAGCACAAGGACGGCCACCTCGTGGAGTGAGCGTGGATGCAAGAAGCAGCGCTGCGGGGCGCCGCTTGGTGCGCCAACGCCCAAGAGAGAACGCCCAAGAGAGCCTCATCCTGGGGCATCCCGCAGCGGCCTCGAAGGACGATGCGGACGCTCGCCCGTCTTCCCATTGTCACCCGCTCCGCCTATAGCTCCCTGCCCGTCCCGATCGAGCAAGGAGCAGAGCCATGAACGCCAACGATGTCGCCGCCCATTGGGAGAGCAATGCCGAGACCTGGACGATTTATAGCCGCGCCGGCTACGACAGATATCGTGACGCGCTGAACACGCCGGCCTTCCTCGAGATTCTGCCGCCAGTGGCAGGCCTTACCGGGCTCGACCTTGGCTGTGGCGAGGGCTCAAATACCCGCACCGTCGCCCGTCTCGGTGCCCGCATGACCGGCCTCGACATTGCGCCGACCTTCATTCGCTATGCCCGCGAGAGCGAGGCAGAAGCGCCGCTCGGCATAAATTACGTGCTCGGCGACGGCCAGAGTATCGATTTCCCCGAGGCGAGTTTCGATTTCGTCACCGCCTTCATGTCGATGATGGACATGGCCGACCAGCGCGAGGTGCTGAAGGGCATCCACCGCATCCTGAAACCCGGCGGCTTCCTGCAGTTTTCGATCCTGCATCCCTGCTTCATGCCGCCGACGCGGCGCAATATCCGCAACGAGGCGGGCGAGCGCGTCGCGGTCGAGATCGCTGATTATTTCGACGAGAGCGACGACCGCATCGAGCGCTGGATCTTTTCCTCCATCCCTGAGGCCGAACGCGCGACGCTAACGCCGTTTGCCATCCCGCGCTTTCACCGCACGCTGTCGACCTGGGTGTCGATGATCGTCGAAGCGGGGCTTGCGATCGAGGCCTTCGGCGAGCCGAGGGCTTCAGTCGAGGTGGCGCTGGCCGAACCAATCGTCGCCGACACCCGCATTGCGCCGATCTTCCTGCATATCAGGGCACGCAAGGCATAGGGCCTGTTTCCCACCGCCGTCGAGGTTTGACCGGCTTCATCGTCGCACGGCGACCACCGAACTGGCACGATAACGCGACAGCTGAACCCGGTTGGATTGGTTGCCGCCGAACAGATAGACATATTGCCGGCGCTGGTCGATGTGATCGAACAGGCTGACATGAAAGCGCCGGCCGGTGCGGATCACCACGACATCCCCTCGCCTGGCGGCGCGGAAGAACACCGGCTTGCCGAATTTCCTCCAGGACGCCGCCATGTTGGGGTTGGGCGGCGGCTGCCGGAACGATCGCTTGGCGACAAAGGCCAGGAACGCCCCGCACCACGATACTCTGCGTGGATTGATGCTGAGGAAGGAGATCGAACGTTCGTGCATGCTTTTATACCTGGATGCCGTGCCCAGCATGTCCGCCTCACAGGGCACGGCAAGTGCCGTGAGGACGATGACGAGAATAACCTTCATAGTTACCCACCATTGTTTGTATAATGTTGAAATTCCGAAATGTGGCGAAGAATAAAACAGGCGCGGCAACGTAGATGCGAATTATGGCGTGATTTAGAAACAACTAATACTGGCATTTTGACGGCGAAAGCATGTCTGAACAAAGGCGCAGCCGGTAGCCGACAAGCCTCTTTTTTCAGCCTGACGAGACCATCGAAAACCCATGGAACCCTTGCCTTCCGGGCCGAAGGGCTTGAGTGTCGCTACCCAAACCAAGTTCATTCAGAGAATGATTGACCATGCCCGCAAGTGCTTGAGCGGCAAGACTATTCGCCAAGAATTGAAGACAGTGCGCGACCCACGCCCTCACCTATATGAGCTATAGTTACAACGGCTGTTAGTAATACTTAGTGATTGTGGGAAATACATTTCTCCCTCCGTTCACCAGCGAAAGCCGGTGGTCACCCCTGCCGGTTGCAGACCTGAAGGACTTGAGGACGCCGCGGCGCGTCAACCGTGTGGCTGCGCCGGTTCGGGCTGGCCGGTGACCGGGGCAGAAGCAGCGGCAAGCGCCCTGGTGACCAGGAGTGCGGCGGCGATGACCGGGACGACAACCCAGTAGGAAAAGCGGATACCGAAGTGTTCGGCGACGAAACCGAGCAGCGGCGGCCCGGCGAAAAACACCAGGAACGTCGTTTGCCCGAGCGCTGCAACGCTGACCGATGCGGGTCGATCCGTGCGCCGGGCCGCTGCCGAGATGGCAAGCGGATAGACCGAAGAGCAGCCGATCCCTGTCAGGCCAAAGCCTGCGAGCGCGACAACAGGGTGTGCCGCCATCGCAACCATGACAAGACCGATGGCCGCGATCCCGAGGAGAGTCATTGTGACCGGGCGCGGATTGAAGCGGTCGATGACAGGGTCCATAGCCAACCGTCCGATGGCGATGAACGCGGAGAAAATGGCCACGCTGAGCCCGCCGATGAATGGCTCGGCCGCGAATACGTCGCGCATATAGATCGCCGACCAATCGACGCTCGCGCCTTCGGCGAGAAGCGGAGCTGCGCCGATGAGGCAAAGGGGCAGCAGCCCGATCGTCGGAAAAGCGACGAGCGGAGCATCGCCGGGGTGAGCGTCATGCCGCCGGGGCGCATTCTCGATCCCGGAGAAAACGATCGATCCCGCAATCAAGACCGTCACGAGGACGATGAAACTATGCAGTTCGATGGAGACGGCGGCCTGCCGCATGCCAGCGGCAACGAGGGCGGTGATGCAGAAGCCGAGGCTCCACATGCCGTGAGCCCGGCTCATGATGCGGTAGCCGAGCAGCGCCTCATGGCGATCGGTTTCGATATTGGCGTTGATTTCGAATGCCCCGGCGAAAACGCCTGAAATAAAGAACAATGGCATCGCCAGGGGAACTGAAGGCATCCAGGGGATCAGCGCATAAAACAACGCCGCACCAAAGACGGTGACGAAAGCCGTTGCGCGCGCGCCAAGCCTCTCGGTAAACCTCGCCGCGAACGTCAAGCCGCAGAGAACCCCGAGGGACATGATGGCGAGCAAAAGACCCAGCCCTCCTTCGGTCAGGCTAAACTTGAGCTGGAGGTCAGGCAACCGTGAGAGAAACGCACCTACGGATAGGGCCACGGCGAACTGAATGAAGAAAATACGATGGTGCGGCTTCATCTCGGGGGACTCTGCTCCGATTGGCGGGATTAAGCTCAACTATCCCCCGTGGGATAGCTGGACATTCCGACGAAATGGCGACTGGCTCGGAAACCCGCGGTTCCGCATTGTCGACCACCATTGCTGACAGCCCCTGTCATCATGATGATGACGCCGCTGATTGAAGGAGAACGTGCGCTTCTTGCCGACGGACAGCCGGATGACGCCATCCTGGACGTCGGCGTACCAAGCTGCGTTGCCTCGCCGTTTACGCTGGCGCCGTTCATCCGCAAACCTCCGCCGACGATCAATACACCCGCCCCTCCCCACGCCGCTCCGCCCCACAAAAAATTCACACCCGCATCAATTTACTTGCCGTTCTGCAATGCGGCATATGTTTGTGTTCATAGGCAAGGGGCATAAGCGGGGAACCATGGCGTCGACGCATAGAGACAATACGGGTGAAGGTGCCGGCCGAAAGGGCTTTATCGGACTGGTCGTCGGCGCGGTCGGCGTGGTCTATGGCGATATCGGCACCAGCCCGCTCTATGCGTTTCGCGAGGCACTGAGGCCCTTTGCCGCCGATGGCGTACACGAGGCCGAAGTCATCGGTCTCATTTCGCTGATGGTCTGGACTCTGACGATCATCGTGACCTTCAAATATGTGCTGTTCCTGCTGCGGGCAGACAATGACGGCGAAGGCGGCGCGCTTTCACTCCTCGCCCTCCTGATGAAGAAGATGGGGCGAAATGTGCCGGTGCTCTTCTTCGCCGGCCTGATCGGCGCAGCCCTCTTCATCGGCGATGCGATGATTACGCCTGCCCTGTCCGTCATGTCGGCGCTCGAAGGCTTGAAATTGGTCACACCCGCCTTTGCCGAATACGTCCCACTTGCGTCGGCGGGGATCATGATCGTTCTCTTTGCAGTCCAGTCGAGGGGAACTGCTGCTGTTTCGACGTTTTTCGGTCCGATCACGGTGTTGTGGTTCCTGGCCATGGCAGCGGGCGGCCTGATCCATATCGGCGACGACTGGAGAATTCTGGCCGCGCTCAATCCGGTCAATGCACTCCTGTTCCTAACCCATGCCGGCAGCGTCGGCCTCATCGTGCTCGGCGCCGTCTTTCTGACAGTGACGGGCGCCGAAGCGCTCTATGCCGACCTCGGGCATTTCGGCCGCCGCCCGATCCAGATGGCATGGTTCGTGCTCGTCTTTCCGGCACTGTTGTTGAACTACCTTGGACAAGGGGCGCTCGTTCTGGCTCATCCCGAAACGGCCGGCAATCCTTTCTTCCTGATGTATCCCGACTGGGCCTTGCCGCCGATGGTTCTTCTGGCGACGATGGCAACGATCATCGCCAGCCAGGCGGTGATAACAGGCGCATTTTCGCTGTCCCGCTCGGCGGTTCACCTGGGCTTCCTGCCGCGGCTCAGGATCAAGTTCACGTCGGAAACGAACACCGGCCAGATCTACGTGCCGGCCGTCAATCTTCTCCTGCTGGTCGGCGTCTTGATGCTGATCTTTTCCTTCGGCGACTCCGAGTCTCTGGCGACGGCCTACGGCATCTCGGTGACGGGAACCATGGTCATCTCGACCATGCTGGTCTTCCAGTTCCTTCGGGTCGTCTGGGGCTACTCCCTCGTGCTCGCCGCCGCCTGGCTACTGCCGCTCTTCACCATCGAAGTCATGTTCCTGGCGGCCAATCTGCTGAAGATCTACGATGGCGGCTGGGTCCCGGTCGCTCTTGCGCTGGCGATCATGATCCTCATGTGGACATGGACCCGAGGCCAAGCCTATCTGAAGAGACTGCGGGCCAACAACGAGATCCCGCTCGAGTCCTTCATCCGGTCGATCGAGCGAAAATCGGACCATTCGCCGGTCACCGTTCCGGGAACGGCAGTCTTCCTGACCAGCGTCCCGGATCGCACGCCGAATGTTCTGCTCCACAATCTCAAGCACAACCACGTGCTCCACGAACAGAACGTCATCCTGACCGTGTGGACCGAGGACGAACCTTATGTTCCCGACAGCCGCCGCATCAAGATCAGCCAGCTGTCGCCGCGTTTCGTCCGTCTGGACATCACCTTCGGCTTCATGGACGACCCTGATGTCACCAGGGCATTGGCTCTCTGTCGTGAGGGCGGCTTCAAGTTCGAGATCATGAGGACCTCCTTCTATCTCGGCCGCCGGAACCTCGTCAGGACGCCGAACACCGGGCTGCCCGCCTGGCAGGAGCGCATATTCATGGCGCTGGAGGGCTTGGCCATCGATCCTTCCGACTATTTCAACCTGCCGTCCAACCGCGTCGTCGAACTCGGCGAGCAGATCGCCATTTAGAGCAATTCCAGCAAAAGTGTGCAGCGGTTTTGCCAGGCAAAGCGTGAAACGCTTTTGCCGGGAATTGCGTGAAAACAAAGAGATAGAGCATTTTCGTGATTCGAAGAAAAACGGAAATGCTCTAGAGCATGATGACGGTGCCCCTCAGGCCTTGGCCGAGATCGCGCTCAGTTCCTCGAGATCGAGATCCCGTTCCAGCTCCCGCAACGTCTCGTCATCGATCTCGCCGGCGCGGTGGAGGCGGATGAGTTCCCGGCGTCCCGTTGCAACCGCTTCGAGAACGACGTCGAAATGCGCATGCAGCACCGGTATGTAGTGCTCGGTTCTCTCGGCATAGTCGACGATCGACGTAGCCCGGCGCTGGTAACGCTCCAGCAATTGCGGATGGATGAGTTTCCCGTCTGCGTCATATGCCAGGTTTTGGACGGTCCCGAACTGCGCCTGCGCCATGGCGGCTTCGGCCTGGCTCATGGTCAGGCGCGCTCTTTCCGTCTCCGGCGCCAGCCGCGCCCAGGCAATCACCCGCCCCAATGTCGTGCCCTGCACGAGCACGGTTCCGAGAATGACGGCAAATGCGGTGGCGAGGATGAAGTCACGGCCCGCAAATCCCTCAGGCAGGCTCAGCGCCAGGGCGAGCGTGACCACGCCGCGCACGCCCGCCCAGCTGAGCACGGTCGCACCACCCACACCGAGCGGTTGGGCGCGGGTGAATCCCAGGGCAGCACAGAACCTGATGACGGAGTCGGAGGCGAAGACCCAGGCAAAACGCGCAACCACCAGCGTGATGAGGATCGCCAGCATCGGCAGTCCCAGCGTCGCGATCACGGTGGTCAAGCCGCCACCGCGTTCGACGACATCCCGGAGCGACAGCCCGATCAAGGTGAAGACCGCAGCCTCCATCAGGAAGATCATCACCGTCCAGAACGATGTGCCGCGCATGCGCGTTGCCGCTGAAAATACGGTGTGCTGGTGCCAGGAGGCGATCAGGCCGGTGGTAACGGTGGCGATGACGCCGGAAACATGCAGCAGCTCGCCGAGCAGATAGGAAATCCAGCCGAGCAGCACGGTGGCTGCGATGATGAGATAGTCGTCGCCGAGATGCCGGATGAGTTTGACCCATGCCGCTGCGACCACGATGCCGACGATGGCGCCGCCGAGCGCCAGCACGAAGAAGCTGCCAACGGCCTCCCCCGCGCTGAACGCTCCCGTTGCGGCGGCGGCAACGGCAAAACGGAAGAGAACCAGGCCGCTCGCATCGTTGAGCAGGCTCTCGCCTTCCAGCAAAATCTGTAGCCGCCGCGGCAGCCTGACGCGCTCCAGCACGGCGCGGGCCGAAACCGCGTCCGGCGGCGCAACGATGGCGCCAAGTGCCGCGCAGGCCGCCCAGGGAAGTGAGGGAAAGAGGAAATGGGCCACAACCGCGACGACGGCACAGGTGAAGAGCACCGCGCCGACGGCGAGCGAGGCGATGCCGATCATATGACGCCGCAGCCGCGCCAGCGCGATCGACCAGGCGCCGTCCATCAACAGCGGCGGCAGGAAGATGACCAGCACCAGCCCGGGATCGACCGATATCGCCGGCAGCCCCGGCACAAAGGCCAGCAAGGAGCCACCGGTCAGCAGCGCGACGGACGGCGGCAATCCAAGCCTGTGGGCGGCATAATGCAGCGCGATGATCGCGAGAAACATCGCGATGACAAGCTCGAATAAGTGGGTTGGTTCCATCTGCCTCTGCCCCCGCTCAGCAACGGATGTCGGATGCCTGCTGCATAATTCAAATCTGGAGTCGATTCAAAGAATTATACAATAATTCAAAGCGTTACCCTGTATATTCGCGACGAACCCGGTGGACGCCTTAGAAACCGTCCATGTGCTAGCATCGGCAGAATACGCTTTCTCGTCAATGCGCCGCGTGGAATGCCGCTCGGGACCGCAGCCTACTGTCTCGGCAGGCATTTGATGCCAGAGATCGCGTTGCCGTCGACATTGCCTGGATTTAATTGGAGTTTGCTGGGCATCCTCCTTACACCGGCGTCTTGAGGCAAAGGAGGAAGATATATGAAGAGGCGGACCCTCGTGCTTGGGGGCGCGGCCATTGTCGCTTCCTCCGTGGCTGCGGTGGCGATCTGGCCACGGCGGCATATCACCGTCGCCGCCAGGGCATTCGACTGGAAGGGAACGGATTTCCTGAGCGGCGGCACAAAGTCGATCGCCTTGGAAAAACTGCCCGCGCCGCTCTTCCGCACCCATCCGAATTGCGTCGCGCCCCTCGTCCAGACCCTTGGTCCCTGCCACGTGAATAATATTCCCGTCCGTCAGGACGTCTCGGAAGGAAAGGCCGGACTGCCGTTGCGGCTGGCCGTTAGGATCGTTCATGCAGCCGATTGCCGGCCGGTCGAAAACGCCGATATCGAAATCTGGCATACCGATCGCCGTGGCGTCTATTCCGGCCGCGAGGCTGCGGAGATGTGTACACTCGGCGATGCCGAGGCGATCAGCGGGCTCGCCTTCCGCGGCCGCCAGTTGACTGACGGGAACGGCCAGGCGAGCTTCCTGACGGCCTATCCCGGATGGTACAAGGGCCGCACGCCGCATGTTCACTGTCGCATCCTGTTCGACGGCAAGGAGCTTCTCGTCAGCCAGATCTATTTCGACGATACGCTGAGCGACATCATCTATGGCGAGCATCCCGATTATCTCGGGCGCCCTGCCCGCGATACCCGCAATGACGAGGACGGCATCTTCCCCGAGGACGCGGCCGATCACATATTCGATTTCGAGAAACTCGACGGCGGCGTGCTGTCCGCCACCATCACCATCGGCCTCTCTTCCTGAGCCGATAGCGGCTGAGAAAGCCGACAATCGCCGGCTGCGGCCTTCCGTGTCGCCATGCCAAGCGCAGCGGAAGACGCGTGGCAGTCGCATCAATCCTGCATCCGGCATGAAACCAGATGCAGTATTCGTGCGTACTAACCCTCAGGACAGGAGAACGAAGGCGAGGGTTGATGGCATGGTCAGGAGAGAAGGCCGAGCACACATTCCCCGGCAGGCCGCCGAACAGGGGCTGGCCAGGCTGATGATGCGGCTGCCCGCGACGCGGGCAACGATCAGGGTGACCGCGGCGAGGCGGCCCCATCTTTACGAACTGTGCGCAGCCTATGGCGAGGCCTGCGCCGCCCTAGATCGCATGCGTAGGGATATGTCGGCCGATCCAGCGATCATCACCGAATACGAGATCATCTGCGCCGAAATCGAAATCGACGTCACCAGGATCCTGTTCGACGACCGGTGAGACATGTGCTCTCCACCGCCGCGCCTCGAACCGGGCGAGGCGCCGTTTGCTGCCGGCATCCCTGTTCAGGTCAGCACGTCATCCACATGGATGGAGATGCTCAGCGTATCCGTGTCGAAATGATGCGCGGCCCCATCGGAGATCTTATACTGGAAGGTCTCGCTCACCTCACCGCTAAGCCCGGCGAGCTTCGTCGCGTCGATCGTGTAGCTATAGTCGCCGTGATCGTCGACATGGATGGTGCCGTATTGGCCGGTCAGCGTCAGACCGTTCTTGTTGACCAATTCGCCGTCGAAGCGGCGAAGGAGCAGGATCCCATTGGCCGAGCTGTCGTTTTCGAGGAGATTGCCGTGATGGGCGCCGTCCGTTTCGGCTGAGATTTTCAGGCTGTCATGCGTTGCGACGATCGTCGGGGTCGCGTCCGCATGCGTAGTATCTCCCGCAACGTGGCTATCAAGGATCGCAAGCTGGGCCTCATCGAGCGTCGTATTGTTGCTGACGGGAAAGGTGTTCGCGGCGATGATGGCCGGCGATATGCTGTAGGGCGTAACATCGCTGGCGATGACATTATCATGAAAAGAGCCCGATGCCGGTCTGTCGACCTTCAGCGCCGCCTGCGACAGGTCGTCGAAGACGTTGCCGTAGATCTCGATACCCTCGCGAACGTAACTGGTCGTGCCGGCAGAGCTGACCGCCACGCCCCATACGCCGTCATGGATATAGTTGCCTGATATATCGTAGTCGCGCGTATTGCCCTGGTCGCCGAGACCGATGGCGTAGGACCAGCTGTAACCGCCATAGCCCGAAATATCATTGTCGTGGATGGCGATATTCGTACCCGCTTGGGCGCTGACCCCGAAGCCGCCACCAATCAGCGTATTATCCTCGACCACGGCATTCACCGGCCGGACGAGCGTAATGACGCCCTTCGGCGTCGCGGCGCCCGTCTGGTCGAGGTAATTGCCGCTGATGACGATATTGCTGCTGTCGTTCATCTGCACGGCATCTGCCGCGGTGCCGTGGGCGTTGGTGACGGTGTTGTTGAGAAAATTGACACCGTTGACCTTTTCGATCCAGACGCCGTCGCCGTTGACGCCCGTGATCGTGCTGTTTTCGATGGTGATGTTCGAACCGGTCCTGAAGGTGACGGAGCCGGACTTGGTGGAACTGCCGGTATTTTCCACCTCTACATTGCGGACGGTCCAGTTCGAAACATAGCCGCCATAGATGGCCGCGCCCGCCGTGTCCGAGATCTTGAGGTTCTCAATGACGATGTTCGATGCATAGAGGCTGTGAATGCCGTCGCCGGGGCTATGGATAACAGGCGCATCGCCGACCCCATAGCTGCCGATGGTGATCGGGGCGCTGGCGGTGCCGGAATATTTCAGGTCGAGCTGGTCGTTGAACACGCTTCCGGCGGCGAGCAGCACGCTGTCGCCGGGCTGCAGCTTCAAGTTTTCCACCGCCCAGAAGGATGCAAACGGCGTGTCTTCGCTCGTTCCATTGTTGCCGTTGGAGCCTATCGCAGGATTCACATAATAGATTGCCATATCGCCTTGTTCTCGAATTGCCGCGCAGCCGTCTGGAGCGGCTGCAACGCGTGGATCGGATGCGGTCGGGGTTAAAGGCCATCAAGAGGGCCTTCGGTATTGCCTTCACGGCGGTTGACAGACCCTATGGGCCTGCCTTGCTCCCGAGAAACGCCTGGCGGTGGCGGTATATTAGAGACTACAACTTATACGAAAACAATCTACAGAACAACGATCGAAAGGTGAACGAACCGTATCGCAGACCGCGACCAATGGTCACCTGAGATGACAATGAACACGCTTTTGCAGGCTTTCCGGTGCATTTGAATGCAGCGGCGGTTCATCATGAGACACTGCAACGTTCCGCGGGCAAGGACGAGGTGCGCGCCCTGGAAGGCGGTACTCCGCCAATGCGCGATCGGGTTGCAGCTGCGGTGAAGGTTGTGCTCATTCGGTCGCTGCCTGAATCCAATCCCGCAGCAATGAAGCGGCCAGCGAAAACTTACGGTTGAGCTTGAAAAAACGCGTCTGCGCTCCGGACGGGGGCTGACGGCGGCCCATGAAATCCCGGAATTTTTCCGGGATTTCTCTTTGTGTCAATTGCAGCCCGCACTCTCACCTCAGCAGGCCATCCAGATGGATGTAGACTGTCAGCGTATCCCCATCACTATGCTGCGAGGTTCCATCGTTGACCCCGTAGCTGAAGGTCTCGCTCACATGTCCGCCATGGTCAGGGAGCTTCGTTTCATCGAGCGTGTAGGCATAGTTGCCTTCCCGGTCCACGTGGATGTCACCGTACTCTCCGGCGAGCGTCAGGCCGTGCTTGCCGACGCTTTCATCCCCGAAGCGGCGCAGCGCCAGGGTTCCATTATCGGAGCTGTCGTTTTCGAGAAGATTGCCGCGATGGGCCTCGCCCGTATCGGTGAAGATCTTCAAATTGTCATGGACGGCGACAACAGCCGGATCCGCGGACGCCTCCGTGACTCCGGCAGTCTTCGCAACCGGGCTCGCCAGTGCCGTCTCGACATTGGCGACCGTATGGTTGTTGCTGACGGTGAAGGTGTGCGCGTCGACGATGGAAGGCGATATGGCGGTGGCCTTGGTGCCGGTCTCGATCGTATTGTTGGTGAAGGAGCCGGAAGCCGGCCTATCGACCTTCAGCGCCGCCTGCGAGAGGTCGTCGAAGACATTGTCGTGGATCTTGATATTCGTGCGGCTATAGCTGGTGCCGCTGGCGTCGCTGATGGCAACACCCCATGCGCCGTCGTGAATGTGGTTGCCTGAAATATCATAGTCCCGCGCATTGCCCTGATCGCCGAGGCCGACGGCGAAGGACCAGCTGTAACCGTGAAATCCGGATATGTCGTTGTCGCGGATAGCGACGTTCTTGCCGGCCGGCGCGCTGATACCGAAGCCGCCGCCGGTGAGCACATTGTCCTCGACCACGGCATTGGTGGCCCGCACCAGCGCGATCACGCCCTTGGGGCTATCGGCGTTGGTCTGGTCGAGATGGTTGCCCTTGATCAGTATATTGCTGCTGTCGTTTACCTGCACGGCATCGGCGGTCGAGCCGTTCGCGCTGGTGACGGTGTTGTCGAGAAGCTTGACACCAGCAACCTTCTCGATCCAGAAGCCGTCGCCCTTGACCCCGGTTATCTTGCTGTCTTCGACCGTGATGTTCGTGCTGCTGCGGAAGGTGACGGCGCCGGCATTTTCCGACATTCCCGTCTTGGTGATCTCGACATTGCGGACCGTCCAGTTCGTGACGCTGCCGCCATAAATGCCGGCGGTCCCGGTATTCGATATTTTGAGGTTCTCGATGACGATGTTCGAGGCATAAAGACTGTGAATGCCGTCGCCGCCGCTGTGAATGACGGGCGCTGTCCCCGTCCCGTAACTGCCGATCTTGATCGGCGCGCTTTCGGTGCCGGAATATTTGATATCAAACTGCTCGTTGAACACGCTTCCCTTGGCAAGAAGCACGCTGTCGCCCGGTTTCAGCTTAAGTGATTCCACTTTGGACAAAGTCGCAAAAGCCGAGTTCTGGCCGGTTCCGTTGTTGCGGTCGGAGCCAGTCGCTGAGTTCACATAGTAGATTGTCATATCGCCAATGTTGCCCTGTTCGTCGGATCGCTATGTCGCCGTGAAGATCGACCGGGATCGGCCGATCGGACGCGGCGGGAGCAACCGTCCACGGCAAGAAAGGCGACAAAATGTTGTCAATGGGGCAGCGGCCGGTTCTTGGGCCGTCTTCCACAGCGGGCGCCGGTCGGAGGCTCGAAAGTTTCAACTTCGGCCGAGAAACAGCGACTTCGAGGCGAATAAATCGAGGAAGCTGGGAGGAACGCACCTCATCTTCAGGCTGTGCGGCAGGTGATTCTGCCCTTTGCTTGCGCTCATCTCACAGCGGCATGGCACACCGATCAGCCCTCATGGTGAGGGTGAGAAGCGATCCGCGAAGCGGAGCAATCGATCCAGTGAATCGATTGCTGTGACGAACGAAGGGCCGTCTCGAACCAAGAGGGCGGGTGATAATCACGAGGCGATTTCACCCCCTCGCCCGCAACGCCGCCCCCAACGGCTGCCGCGTCGCCGCCAGCGCCGGCAAAGCGCCGCCGATCAGCCCGACCGCCAGCCCCAACAGCCCGGCGGTTATAATCACATCAGGCGTCACCTCGAGCTGAAAGGCCATCTTCGTATTGTTGGGGCCCATCGTGCTCGCCTGCCAGCCATCGAAAGCCAGCCTCGAACCCGCCACGCCGACGACCGCCCCCGCCGCCGACAAGAGCATCGCCTCCATCCAGGTCGCGGCAAAGGCCGGCAGGCGGGAAAAGCCTAAGAGTCGCAGCGTGGCCATTTCGACGGCGCGGTCGGAAACCGAACTCATCATCGTATTCAGCGCGCCTGCCGTGGCACCCACCGCCATCAAGAGCGCGATCGGCCAGCCGAACAGGCGGATCAGACTCTCGGTACGCGCAGCCTGCGCCGCGTAAAGATCAGCCTCGGAAACGGCAGCGAGCGCCGGACCGGAAAGACCCGAAAGCCGCCCACGCAATGCCGCCATCCCGCCGGCGCCATCGAGCCGCACCCGCAGGCTCTGCACCTGCCCTTGCCGGTCGAAGGCCGATTGCACCGCTTCGAGATCAGCCCAGATCTCGGACTCGAAGGCGCTGCCGCCGGAACTGAAATGGCCGGCGACCGTCCAGTCGACCGTGCCGAGCCGCACCGTCTCACCCACGGCAAAGCCGGAAAACATCTCGGCGATGCGGGCGCCGACGACGATCTCGCGTGCACCTGGCGAAAACAGCCGGCCTTGAGAAAGCCGGGCGCGCTCGCGCAGGCCAGGCCCTCCCGCATCCATGCCCCTGAGCGACAGCGTCTGCTCGCCGCCGTCGCTTCCCCTGATATCGATCGGAACGACCGTCTCGCGCGACAGCGAAAGCCCGCCCGCACTGTTGCGCGCAACGCCGGTATCGCCGCTCATGGCGGCAAGGCTGCGGATCGCATCGGCCGGCACGTCCGAGCCGCTTTCCTGGTTGGTGCCGCCGCCGAGGATGACGGCGATATCGGGCGAGCCGGCCCCGGCAAGGGCGGCCTCGAAGCCGCGCGCCATCGCCAGGAAGCCCGACAGCACTGCTACTACGAGGGCGACCGACAGCACCATCGACAGCGATATCCACAGCCGCCTGGGCAGGCTGCCGAGATTGACTCTGATCATGAGAAAGGTCTGCTTGAGCGCTGATGACATTGGTTTATCTCGTTCTGAAGGCGTTGACGATGGGCAGCCGCATGGCGTTGACGGCGGGGAGCAGGCCGGTCAGCAAGCCAAGCCCCGCAATGATCGCGGCGGACTTCAGCAGCACCTCACGGCTGAAGACGAGGCCGAATTCCGGCCCGATCACCAGCGTTGCGAGCTTTGCCAGAATGAGCCCGCCCGCCCCGCCGACGGCAAAGATAAACAGCGTCTCGCCGAGAATGAGCGCCACGATCCGCCCGCGGGAAAAGCCCAGCACCTTCATCACGCCGATCTCGAAGCGGCGCTCGCTGATGGCGAAGAGCATGGTGTTGACCGATATCATCAGGATCGTCACGAAGGCGGCGCCGACGACGAGGCTGACGATCAGGCCGACATCGGCGAACTGCCGGAGAAACGCTTCGAGGAACTGCTTTTCCGATTGCGTCCTGGTCTGCGCCACCGAATTGGCAAACAGCGCGTCGATGCGCGCCGCCAGCACGCCGGATGATACCCCCTCGCGCGGGCGCACGACGAAGGCGTCGACCGTATCGTTGTCGCGCGCGCGGGCCGCATTTACCATGTCGCAGCGGGCCAGCATGAAATAGGTGTCGGTGCTGGCATCGGCACCATCGAAGATGCCCGATATGGTGAAACTCCAGTTCCGATTACCGTCGGCCTTTACGATCTGGCTGGTGACGCCGATGCGCTGGCCGATCGACCAGCCCTGCGCCTCAGCCAACGCCCTGCCGACGAGCACCCGGTCGCCGCCCTCTTCCAGCGCCGCGATCAGATCAGGCGTCAGCCCGAGTTCGGCACCGTTGGCGGCGGCAATCGCCCGCGGATCGACCGCGCTGACGGCCACGACATTCTTCTCGACCTCGACGAAGCCCCGCATGCGCGCGGTATAGGCGACGGCCGCGACATCGCCCTCCGCCGCGATCCGATGGAGATAGGCAAGCGGCAGCGGCAGCCCCCGGCCCGATCTGTTGAACACGCCGAGCAGGTCGTCGCTGGCGCCGGCCGCCCCCTGGCTGCCGCTGACGAAACTCGCCGTCAGCCCGTAGATCAGGAAGGCGACGCCGACCGAAAACATCAGCAAAATGGCCCGCAGCCGCTTGCGCCAGGCATTGCGCCGCATGAGCTGGAAGAAGGTCATCGGCCCCTCCCTTGCTGCTCGACGAATTCGCCCTTGTTGAGATGCAGCGTGCGCCGGGCAAAGACGGCGGCCTCGGAATCATGGGTGACCATGATGATGGTCTTCTCAAGCTCACGATTGAGGAAGCCCAGCATCTCCAGAATATCATTGGCCGATTTCCGGTCGAGATCACCGGTCGGCTCGTCGCAGAGAATGAGATCGGGATCGGCGACGATGGCGCGGGCAATGCCGACACGCTGCTGTTGGCCGCCCGACATGCTCGACGGAAACTGCCGCTGCCGCCCGGCGAGCCCCACCAGATCCATCACCGTATCGACGCGCGCCCGCCGCTCCTTGCGCCCGAGCCGCTTGAGCAGCAGCGGCAGCTCGATATTCTCCGCCGCATTCAGCATCGGCAGCAGATTGTAGAATTGGAAGACGATGCCCATGCTGTGCGCCCGCCAGGCAGCCCTTGCGCCTTCACCCATCTGCTCGAGATGACTGCGCCCGATGCGGATCTCGCCCCCATCGGGGCTGTCGATGCCGCCGAGCATATTCAGCAGCGTCGATTTCCCCGAACCAGACGGTCCCATGACCGCGACGAAATCGCCGCGCGGTATGGAAAGGTCGAGCCCGGAAAAGATCGGTATCGTCTCCGTGCCGATCCTGAATGCCTTCCTGACGCCCCTCAAGGCGATGTAGGATTCCCCAATGTCTGTCACTGCTCTGCTCCTTACTGATGGGTTATCGATGTCGCGGCCGGAGTCTCTCGGCCTGAAAACCGGAGGCCGACCTCGTCCTTTGAGCCCCTGCGGGGCGCCCCAGGATGAGGTCGGAGAGACGGCCTGCCGATCAGCCCTCATCCCGAGGCGCGGCGGCCAAAGGCCGAAATCTCGAAGGACCAAGGGCGGGTGACTGGGCGCCCAAGCCGGCCTCTTCCCCCATCACCAACCGGATGCGCGCGGCCATCGCAGGGCGCATGCCGGATGGCGGCGAAGACAGCGACAGGCGAAGCGTCACTGTTCCCTTCTCCCGCGAAATCATGGGCGCGATCTTCGACACTTCGACCGCAAAGGGCCGATCGGGAAAGCCGTCGAGCACCGCCTCACCGGACAGGCCTGGACGGATCTGCGCGATATTGGTCTCCGCCACATCGGCATCGATGACCATGTTGGCCGTGTCGGTAATCGCAAGCAGGCTTTCATTCTCCCGCACACTGTCCTCGCGCGACAGCACGGTGTCGCCGGCATGCACGTCGAGCCGCGTGACGGTGCCGGAGATCGGCGCCCGCACGGTCAGCGCCTCCACCTGCTCGCGTGCTCTGTCGATATCGAGATCCGCCTTGGCGACATTCTGGCGTGCCTGCAGGGTGGCATTTTCGGCCCTGTCGGCGGCCGTTTTCGCCTCCTCCAGCGCCTGCGCCGACATGGCATCGCGCCCGGCCAGCCGCTCGGTGCGCGTCAGGGAAGACCGCGCTTGCGCGAGATCGATATTCTTTGCATCAAGCGCCAAAGCCGCCGCCCGCCCGGCAATCTCCGCCCCCCGAAGCGCAAAGCGCGCGCCGGCATCGTCGAGCCGCACCAGCACCTGCCCCGCCGCCACCCTGTCCCCCGCCTCCACCTCGACCGCGACGATCCGGCCCTCATATTTCGAAAAGACGGTGGCGATATCGGGTGCGACGACGTAGCCGGAGCCGGTGATTTCCCGGGCCGACGAGGCCGGAGCCACCAGCCCGTCCGCAACACGTGACTGTACCTGCTCGGAAACGACACCCTCGGCAGGCGCCTCCGCTCCGTCCATCGATGTCGTCGCCCCAGGCTTGCCCGTGAAGCTCGCAAGCACGGTTTCGATGCGCTCCGGCGTTTGGGACCGAGAAAGAAGAACCACCGCAAGCGATACGGTCGCGGCAAGCGCCAGCATAACCAGCGGCATCACACGCCGCCGGGCTTGGCGCTCCGGCAGCTCTGTCTTGAAGGCCGCGGACTCGATCGAAAGCGATCTCAGCTTGGCGGCGAGGTTTCGGTCATGTTCTGATGTCGTGTTCATGCCGACAGAATGGCCGACGGTAGCAAAACCGCGACCTCGAACATGTTTCTGGCCGTCTTTGATCGCGATTGTGTACGTGGTGCGGCAATGCCCCCCGGGTCAGTCCTCATGGTGAGGGTGAGAAGCGATCCGCGAAGCGGAGCAAGCGATCCAGTGAATCGATTGCAGTGACGAACGAGGGGCCGTCTCGAACCACGATGGCGGGCGATTGCCTGAATGTAGACTGAGGGAGATACGCTACTTCAGGAAGCCGGAGAGCCCCCCGCCCCGCCCTTCCTCTCCCGCCAGGCAAGCGGCGTCATATCGGTCACCCGCCGGAATTCTCGGTTGAAGTTGGATTTGGTCTGGAAGCCGACCTCGAACATGACCTCGGTCACCGATTTCTGGGTCGCGGCAAGCAGCCGGCAGGCCTCGCCGATCCTGTAATCATTGACATATTGCGAGACGTTCTTGTCCATCGCCCGGTTGATCGCCACCGAGATCTGGCGGGCGGGGATTCCGGCCTTGCGTGCCAGCCTGTCGAGATTGAGATTGGCGTCGCGATAGAGTTTGCGGGTCTCCATCAGCGCATCGACCGTGGCGATCGTCTGCTTGTCCTCGCTCGTTTCCGGCCGCGGACCCGTCTCCACCATCTCAGCCGGCGCCCGGCTTCGGCTGGCGGCGGCCGCCGCGGTACCGAGGATGACGAGCGCGGCAAGGTTGCTGACACTGATCAGCGTCAGCGCATGCTCGCCATGCGCCCAGGTGAAATCGAGAAAGACGAAGATATCGACTGCGGCCGAGAGAGACAGGGCGGCGGCCGTAAAGATGATCGCCCGATAGGCCGGCACCGCCCCTTCGAAGGGCGCCAGCCGCAGCGCATCGGCGCCGGGTCGCATCAGAAGCAGGATCGCCAGGGCATAGCCGACAAAGATCAGCACCAGTGCGATATCGATCGCCTCCCGCCAGACGGCCATCAACGCCAGGATAAGGGCGGTGGGAACGGCATGCAGCGCGATCCGCAGCGGCAGCGGCCTCCGGCTCGTCCTCACCAACCTGGAGACCCCGGCATAGGCAAGCGGCGGCACCATCGCCGCGATCACAGGCATGATCACGCCTATTGCCTGCACCTCATAGCCCCAGCGCAGGCCGGAGAGGACGGATTGCAGCGCGGCGAGCAGGATGAGCACCAGAAACGGCCGATTGGGCTCATCCTCTTCGTCGCGTCTGAGGACGACGACGAAGAGGATGAGCAGCAAAAGGGCGACGACAAAGGGAAGTGGAATGAAGATCATGGCCTGGCAGGTCGGGGTGACGAATAGGTGGCCATCATTGCCGAGATCGCCACCCGGCGCGACCTCCATCATGTTTTAGGACCTGTTTTCGGATGGGATTTTTTTGATGGCCGACATGTCTTGCCGGCCCATCCGGCTTCGAGGCGCACCTCCTCCGACCAACTCCTTCCCCCCGAAAGCCTCCACGGGAGATTCGTCAGGGACCGCGGCAAGGACAACTGGCCAAAGGCCGGAATTCGCCCGTGGGATGTTGCGGCGACCGCTTTTCACGTGCCGGCACCTTCGAAGGCAGATGAAAATATTTCTAAAAATGGACATTCTTTGGAATTTGATATTCCGATCGCCGGTCAAATCGGACGGTCAGCTCATTGCCAGTAATCTAGTTAATTTATAGGTTTTATGCATTGGAGGATCCCATGCACAAACTGCGCATCGTCGGAATATCAGGAAACGTAAAGGCGCCATCCCGCACATCGGCGCTGGTCGCGTCCGTCCTTCGACGCATCGAGTCTGAACTTGGCCTCCCTGGACGGCACATTGACTTGGCTGTCTCTGCACCAGCGCTGTTTCGAGCCTTGCGGGCTGACCAACTGGATGAGGAAGGCGCGGAGATCGTGCGCACGGTTGAGAGCGCCGATGTCCTCATCGTCGGCTCCCCGGTCTATCGCGCTTCGTATAGCGGGGCGTTCAAGCACCTGTTCGACCTGGTTCATTATGAGGCGCTGATCGGCAAGCCGGTGATCCTCGCCGCAACGGGCGGAACGCCGTTGCACGGTTTGATGATCGACCATCAGCTCCGGCCCCTGTTCAGCTTCTTCAAGGCACTGCCGCTCCCAACTTCGGTCTATGCACTCGAAAGCGAGTTCGACTCCTATGCCGTTGCAAGTTCAGACATCCAGAAACGGATCAGAGCGGCCGTGCGCGAGTTGGAACTGATCCTTCCGCACGCCAAGACACTCGCCTTGTCCCGCGCTGAAGAACAATCGCGGCTAACCGCCTGACAAATCACGAATAAGCACGGAGAGACCGATGTCACAATCGAAGAAAGAACCCTTGAAGTTTGCCTACTGGGTGCCGAACGTATCGGGCGGCCTGGTCATCAGCTCGGTCGAGCAACGCACCGATTGGGGCATCGACTACAATCGCAAGCTCGCCCAAATCGCCGAACAGTCAGGATTCGAGTTTGCCTTGAGCCAGATTCGCTTCACGGCCGGATACGGCGCCGACAACCAGCACGAGTCGGTCTCCTTTTCCCACGCCCTTCTTGCGGCCACCGAAAAGCTCCGTGTCATTGCCGCCGTCCTGCCCGGGCCATGGAACCCGGCGTTGCTCGCCAAGCAGATCGCCACCATCAGCCACCTCACCAACGGCCGCGTCGACGTTAACATCGTCTCCGGCTGGTTCCGCGGCGAGTTCGCCGCCATCGGCGAGCCCTGGCTGGACCATGATGAACGCTATCGCCGCTCCGAGGAGTTCATCCGTGCGATCCGCGGCATCTGGACGGAAGACGTCTATAATCTGCGCGGCGATTTCTATCGCTTTACGGATTATTCGATGAAGCCGAAGCCGATCGGCGGCATTCCGCAGGTATTCCAGGGCGGTTCCTCGCGCGCGGCCCGCGACATGGCGGCACGCGTGTCCGACTGGTACTTCACCAATGGCAATACGCCGGAAGGTCTGAAGGCCCAGGTGGATGACATCCGCACCAAGGAAAAGGCTTTCGGCAAGAGCTGGCGCACGAAGATCGGCATGAATGCCTTCGGCATCGTCCGCTCTTCGGAGAAGGAAGCGCAGGAGGTCCTCCAGGAGATCCTCGACAAGGCCATTCCGGAAGCGGTCAAGGGTTTCCATCACGAGGTCCAGAATGCCGGGAATTCGTCGCCGGAGCGCGAAGGCAACTGGGCGAAGTCCACCTTCCAGGATCTGGTGCAATACAATGACGGGTTCCGTTCGAACCTGATCGGCACGCCGGAACAGGTGGCCGAACGCATCATCGGTCACAAGCGGGCGGGGGCGGACCTCATTCTCCTTGGCTTCCTGCATTTCCAGGAAGAGGTGGAATACTTCGGCAAGCACGTCCTGCCGATCGTCCGCGAACTGGAAGCGATCGAAGATCAGCGGCTGGAAGCCGCCGAGTAACGGCTTCCTTCCCAAATTGAAATCGCGAACGGCTCCCCATTCCAGGGGAACCGGATGGCGGCGCGTGTCTGCAGGCAAGGCCTGCGGTCCTGCGCACAACGGAGCAGACGATGGTGAATGCGCATTACACGGCACTTGATGAGACCTCTGCGGTGAGGGACTATTCCCCGCTGCCGGTGTCCGGTCCATCGACCCGTCGCGTGGCGAATGTCGACAGCAATGCGCTGAGCCACCCGCCGATATTGGCGCTCGCGGGTATCACGCTCTCCTTCGGAGGCGTCACGGCGATCGCCAATGTCGATCTTGCGGTCCAGCCGGGCGAGATTCGCGCGATCATCGGCCCGAACGGCGCCGGCAAAAGCTCGTTGATCAATGTGATTTCAGGGCAATACCGGCCGGATGCCGGCGATGTCAGCCTCAATGGCAAGACCTATAAGCAGGTGCCGGCGCAAAAAGCCGCACGGCTGGGCATCGCCCGCACCTTCCAGAACCTTGCCCTGTTCAAAGGGCTGACGGTTCTTGAAAACGTCATGACCGGGCTGACATTCCAGCGCCGCTCGACGTTCATCGGCCAGGCGTTCGGTTCGCCCCGCGCCCGCCGCGAAGAGCGCGAGGCGCGCGAACGGGCACGGCAGGTCATCGATTTCCTGCGTCTCGGCCATGTGCATGACCGGCTGGCCGGCTCGCTGCCCTATGGCCTGCAGAAGCGCGTCGAACTTGCTCGCGCACTCGTGCCCGATCCGCAGATCCTGCTGCTCGACGAGCCGATGGCCGGCATGACCGCCACCGAAAAGCAGGAAATGGCCGGCTTCGTCCGCGCCGCGCGGGAGGATTACGGCACGACGATCATCCTGATCGAACACGATATCGGCGTGGTCATGGGACTTTCCGACCGAATCGCCGTGCTCGATTACGGCCGCAAGATCGCCGACGGCACGCCGGCGGAAGTCCGCGCCGACCAGGCCGTCATCGACGCCTATCTCGGCGTTGCCCGCGAAGACCAGGAAGAGGCAGACGTGTGATGGAAAGTTTCGACTATCTCTTCTTCCTCGAGGTGCTGACCGGCGGATTGCTTTCCGGCATCATGTATTCGCTCGTCGCGATTGGCTTCGTGCTGATCTACAAGACCTCGGGTGTCTTGAATTTTGCGCAGGGGGCATTGCTCCTGTTTGCCGCTCTCACATTCGTTTCGCTGGTCGAGCGCGGAGTGCCTTTCTATCTCGCGCTTGTGCTCACCTTCGCCATCATGGTGCTGCTGGGCATCGGTATCGAACGCGCCGTGCTTCGGCCGCTCGTCAACAAACCGCCGATCACGCTGTTCATGGCGACGCTCGGGCTTTCCTACGTCATCGAGGGTGCTGCCCAGCTTCTCTGGGGCACGCAGGTCCATGCCCTGGAACTCGGCATCGAGGACGTGCCCTTCGAATTTTATGGTGTCTTCATCTCGCAGTTCGATCTCTTCGCTTCGGCGGTCGCAGCGCTCATGGTCATCGGGCTGACGCTCTTCTTTCGCTATACCCGGGTCGGCCTGACCTTCCGTGCGGTGGCGGACGACCAGTTCGCGGCACTCGCCGTCGGGCTTCGCCTGCCGCGCATCTGGGCCACGGTCTGGGCAACCTCGGGTCTCGTTGCCCTGGTCGCAGGCCTTCTCTGGGGTGCGCGCAGCGGCGTGCAGTTCTCGCTGTCGCTGGTGGTGCTGAAGGCCCTGCCGGTGCTCGTGCTCGGCGGTTTCGATTCAATTGCCGGCGCCATCGTCGGCGGCCTGTTGATCGGCGCCTCGGAAAAGCTCGCCGAAGTCTATATCGGCGAATATTTCGGCGGCGGCATCGAGGGCTGGTTCGCCTACGCCATCGCGCTGGTCTTCCTGCTCATCCGCCCATCCGGCCTGTTCGGCCAGAAGCTCGTGGAAAGGGTCTGAGCCATGGCTGCCATCACCTCCCAACCCATCGTTTCGGCAAAATTTCCGGGCTGGATCGCGCCGCTTGTCATCCTCGTCTTCGCCTTCGGCATCGTGCCCTTTATCGGCTCGAGCTATCTGATCGAAGCGCTGCTGCTGCCGTTCCTGGCTTTGTCGCTGGCTGGCGTCGGCGTTAACCTGCTGACCGGCTATGCCGGGCAGGTATCGCTCGGCAGTGCGGCCTTCATGGCCGTCGGCGCCTTCGCCGCCTTCAATTTCAATCTGCGTGTCGAAGGCTTGCCGCTTCTCGTCTCCATCGCGCTCGCCGGCGGCATCGCCGCTGCGGTCGGCATCGTCTTCGGCCTGCCAAGCCTGCGCCTGCGCGGCTTCTATCTCGCCGTTTCCACGCTTGCAGCACAGTTCTTCGTGCAGTGGGCGCTGACCAAGTTCGGCTGGTTCTCCAACGACAACCCGTCAGGCGTGATCGACGCGCCGAAGCTCACCATCGTCGGCATCGATTTCGACAGTTCGACCGGACGCTACTATTTCGCGCTGATCGTCGTCACTGCGCTGACCTTCTTCGCCTGGCGCGTCGCATCCTCGCAGACCGGCCGCAACTTCATCGCCATTCGGGACAACGAGACGGCGGCCCGGATCATTGGCGTGCCGGTGCTGCGCACCAAGCTGCTCGCCTTCGCACTTTCGTCCTTCATCATCGGGGTCGCCGGTGTGCTCTGGGCCTTTGCCTATCTGCGCACGGTGGAGCCGGCCGGCTTCAATCTCGACCGGTCGTTCCAGATTCTGTTCATCGTCATCATCGGCGGGCTGGCGACGATCCGCGGCTCCTTCCTGGGCGCGGCGCTGATGGTGGTCTTTCCGGTCGTACTGTCGCGGGTCGGATCGTTCTTGCTGGGCGATCTGTTCGATTCCGGCGTGCTCGACATGAGCCAGCGCATCGTCATCGGCGCACTCATCATTGCCTTCCTGATCCTCGAACCCGATGGGCTCGCTGCGCTCGGAAGGCGGCTGACCGGACGGTTCAGGCCCAACACGCCCGAACCCGTCGGCTGAGCTGCCACATCATCATCATCTTTTAACGCGTTGGAACGCCGGCGGCGCCGGTCAACAGAGGGAGTTTGTCCAATGAAAAGTCTGAAAACCACAGTCAAGGCGGCGGTCGCAGCGCTTGCCATCATCGGCGGGGTCGGCCTGGCGCCTGCCCATGCCGATGAGCAATATTTCCCGCTGCAGAGCTATCGCGTCGGACCTTATGCCGCCGGCGGCACCGGATTCTTCGGTGGCTTCATCGACTACCTGAACCTGATCAATACCCGCGATGGCGGCGTGAACGGCGTCAAGCTCACCTGGGACGAATGCGAAACCCAGTACGAGGTCGAGCGCGGCGTCGAATGCTACGAGCGCCAGAAGAGCCACCCGAACGCGGCGGCCTGGAACCCGCTTTCGGTCGGCATCGCCTATGCCATGATCGACCGCATCACCGGCGACAAGGTGCCGCTGATCACGGTGAACCATGGCCGTACCGACTCTACCGACGGACGCGTCTTCCCCTACGTCTTCCCGCTGTTGCTCAACCCCTATTCGGAAACGTCCGGTATCGTGAACTACCTTGCCTCTAGGGAAGGTGGTCTCGAAAAGCTCAAGGGCAAGAAAATCGTCGTGCTCTATCACGGCTCGCCCTATGGCAAGGAAACCATTCCGATCTATGACTTGCTGGCCGAGAAGTATGGCTTCACGGTTCAGCAGATCGAAGTGCCGCATCCCGGCAACGAGCAGCAGTCGCAGTGGCTGACGATCCGTCGCGCCAAGCCGGACTACGTCGTTCTGCGCGGCTGGGGCGTGATGAACCCGGTGGCGCTGAAGACGGCGGCCAAGGTCGGCTTCCCCGCCTCCAAGATCGTCGGCAATGTCTGGTCGAATTCGGAAGAAGACGTGATCCCCGCTGGCGAGGCGGCGGTCGGCTATACCGCGATCACCACCCAGGCTTCGGGTCAGCAGTATCCAGTCCTGCAGGAGATCGTGAAGACGCTCTACGATCAAGGCAAGGGTAATCTCGAAGACAAGAAGCGCATCGGCTCGGTCTACCACAACCTCGGCATCGTCAATGGCATCCTGAACGTCGAGGCGATCCGCACCGCACAGGAAAAATTCGGCAAGCGTACGCTGACCGGCGACGAAGTGCGCTGGGGCTTCGAGCACCTGAAGCTCGATGAGGCCAAGGTCGCAGCACTGGGCGCCAAGGACCTGTTCCACTCCATCAACGTCTCCTGGGATAACCATGAAGGCGATGGCTATGTGACCTTCCAGCAATGGGACGGCAAGAAGTGGAACGTCGTCTCCGACTGGATCGCGCCGGACTGGAAGCTGCTGCGTCCGATCATCGAAAAGTCCTCGGAGGCCTACGCCAAGGAAAAGGGCATCAAGCTGCGCACGGCGGCCGATGCCGAAGGCATCGCGACCACGAACTGACGAGTCAAGGGATGGCGCAAGCCGCCATCCCTCATCCCATGGTGCGGCGGATCCGGTTGCTACGCCGCGCCTCTCTTGCCGATTGATTTGGAACGAGCGACATGTCCGACGAAACGATCCTTCTTGATATCAAGTCCGTGCATGCCGTCTACAACAAGACGATCAAGGCCCTGAACGGCGTGAGCTTTCAGTTGCGGCGCGGAGAAATCCTCGCCCTGCTCGGATCGAATGGTGCGGGTAAGACGACGGCGCTGAAGGCTATCTCGAACCTGTTGCCGGCCGAACGAGGCCAGGTGACATCGGGCACGATCCGTTTCGAAGGCCGCGATGTGCTGAGCGAAAAGCCCGCCAATCTGGTGCGATCGGGCCTGGTACAGGTGCTCGAAGGGCGGCATTGCTTCAAAAGCCTGTCGGTCGAGGAAAATCTCATCTCCGGCGGTCTCGGGCGCTCGTCATCCAGGCGCGAGATCGCTGCCGACCTCGAGCGCATCTATGCCATTTTCCCCCGGCTCAAGGAGAAGCGCCGTGCGGCGTCAGGGCTTACTTCAGGCGGCGAGCAACAGATGACGGCGATCGGCCGCGCGCTGATGTCGCGACCGCGGCTGCTTGTTCTCGACGAGCCCTCGATGGGTCTGGCACCGCTGGTGATCAAGGATATCTTCCGTTCGCTCAAGGCGCTCAACCGGGAGGACGGGCTTTCCATCCTAGTTGCCGAACAGAATTCGACGGTGGCGCTTCAATATGCCGACCATGCCACCGTCATCGAAAACGGCGTCGCCGTGCTGTCGGGTTCCGCGGCCGAATTGCGCAGCCGTGACGACATCAAGGCTTTTTATCTCGGCGAAGGCGCGGCCTTCGCCCATGACAGGCCGGCGGCCTGATCCACCCTCATATCCATCATTCAGAAGGGAGACCGAAATGAACGTCATCGCTAAAACAGACAGGGTTGCCGTACCCGGTGTCAAACGCCCGGAAAAACCTGCGCATATCATCAAGGACGACGCAGAAGCGATCGCGGTCGCCCACCGGCTCGCCGCGGAGTTCGTCAAGGGCTCAGCAGAGCGTGACCGCGAGCGGATTTGGCCGGCGGAAGAGTTGGATGCCTTCTCGCAGAGCGGGCTCTGGTCGATCAATGTGCCCAAGGCGTTCGGTGGACCGGAGGTCTCCTACGTCACGCTTGCAAAGGTGGTCGAGATCATCTCCGAGGCGGATTCGTCGATCGGCCAGATCTCGCAGAACCATCTCGGCGTCGTAGCGGCAATCCGTACGGCTTCGGACAAAGCGCAGCAGGAATTGCTGTTCGGCGAAATCCTCAAGGGCACCCGCTTCGGCAATGCCTTTTCGGAATTCGGCTCCAAGCGCGCGGTCGATTTCGAAACCAAGTTTGTCGACCATGGCGACCACGTGGTGGTGACCGGTCGGAAATTCTATTCGTCCGGCGCCTTGCTTGCCCATAAGGTGCCGATCGTCGCGCTCGATGACGAGGGCCGCGCCTGGTACGCGATCGCCGATCGCGATGCGCCGGGTCTGACCGTCATCGACGACTGGTCGAGCTTCGGCCAGCGAACCACGCTCTCGGGCACCGTCATCCTCGACAATGTCAAAGTCGACAAGACCTGGCTGGTGCCGGGATACAAGGGGTACGACAAGCCGACGGCGGACGGCGCCATCTTCCAGATCATCCAGGTTGCCGTCGATACCGGCATCGCGTCGGCAGCGATCAAGGAGACGATCGACTTCGTTCGGACCAAGTCCCGCGCCTGGGTGGACAGTGGTCTCGACCACGCCTGGGACGATCCCTACACGATCCAGGCAGTCGGCGCCCTCCAACTCCGCCTGCATGCGGCGCAGGCGCTGCTCGACAAAGCCGGACATGCGATCGACCGGGCGGTTGCCGATCCCACTGCCGATACCGTGGCGGAAGCCCAGGTCTTCACGGCCGAGGCCAAGATCCTCTCGACCGAGATCGCTATCGAGGCGACCAACAAGCTGTTCGAGCTGGCGGGCACGCGCTCGACGCTTGCCGAACACAATCTCGACCGCCACTGGCGCAATGCCCGGACGCATACGCTGCACGATCCGGTGCGGTGGAAATACTCGATCCTCGGCAAATACTTCCTCAATGGAGAGAAGCCGCCGCTGCACGCCTGGAGTTAAACCAGGCTGTCATTCGCGCTTCGAAAATCAGAATATTGCAGTGGCGAGAGGAACCTCATCGCCACTGTATATATACCGAGATCGTTCAGGGAGCTCGACGTTTCGAAATGATCTGCTCCCTGGAATGTCAGCGGTTTGAGGTCAGCCGCCGTTCAACCGCTCGAACATTCCCTCACGGTGCTTTCGCGCGTGGACCGACGTGCCGACCAGCAGCTCGTCCTGGTCATTCTCCAGCTGGGCAAGCGCCTCCATGGCGAATTCCTCCGGCGACATCATGTATTGCCGCTTCGCACCCCCGGCACGCACGCCGCCGCCGAGGTTGGTGTCGACCATCGGCGGAGCCATCTCGACCACCCTCACCCCCGTCGCTTTGCCCTACGGCCTCAGCCAGACGTGTCCTCCAAGGCGTCCAGGAACGCGAGCACTCGGCTGGTGAGGAGCGCGGTCGCATCCGCGTCATAGGACGGGAGCGAGCTGTCGGCGAAATAATGCTGATCGCCGGGGTAGAGGAAAAGCTCGGCATTCTCGACCGTCTCGACGATCTCGCGGGCGGCATCGATGTCGCCCTCGCCAACGAAAATCGGATCGTTGTCCATACCGTGGATCTGGACCGGCACTCCATCCGGCCAGGGTCCGAAGGCCCACTCGCCACGGATCGGCAGACAGGAATAGAAGAGCAGAGCCCCGCGGGCGCCAGACCGCGTCTGCGCCAGCTTCTGCGCCGGCAGCACACCGAACGAAAACCCGGCATAGACGAGCTCGGCTGGCAGTTCGTCGGCGACGCGGACGCCGCGCTCCCTGATGGCGTCGAACCCGATCTGACCGATATAGGCGAGCCCTTCTTCGATGCTTGGGAATGTGCGCCCGTCGAACAGATCAGGCATGTGCACGATGTGGCCGGCTGCCCGTAAAGCGTCGGCGAACGTACGCACACCTGGGGTTAGCCCCTGTGCGTGGTGAAACAACAAGACCTCAGCCATACCGAGCCTTCCACCGATGATCGCTATCTACGGTGTCGTACCAAAGAAGGCGAGCCGGGTGAAGATCGTATAATCCGCTTCCGAGACCATCAGCGCCACGAAAACCAGCACCAGCACCGGCGGCAGCAGGATGGCGTAGACGAGCGCCAGCCTTTCCCAGGCCATGTGCATGAAGACGGCGACGATCAGCCCGGCCTTCAGCATCATGAACAGCAGGATCAGCGTCCATCTCAGATAGCCTTGGACGCCGAGATAATCGACCATGTAGGATGCCGCACTGAGCACGAAGAGCAGGCCCCAGACGAAGAAGTAGAGCCCGATCGGGTGCTGCTGTCCGGTGTGTGCCTCAGCATGCGCCGTTTGGACTTGTGCATGCGCCGTTGTCTCGCTCATGACGACCTCACCACAGATAGAAAAATGCGAAGATGAAGACCCAGACCAGGTCGACGAAGTGCCAGTAGAGGCCCATGATCTCGACGGCCTCGTAGCGGCCTTTCCGGCTGGTGAAGAAGCCGCGCCGTTCCACATCGAAATCGCCGCGCCAGACCTTGCGGGCGACGATGAGGAGGAAGATGACGCCGATCGTGACATGGGTGCCGTGAAAGCCGGTGATCATGAAGAAGGTCGATCCGAACTGTGCCGCCCCCCACGGGTTTTCCCAGGGGCGCACGCCTTCGGTGATCAGCTTCGTCCATTCGAAGGCCTGCATGCTGACGAAGGTTGCGCCGAGAAGAGCCGTCAGCAGCATCAGGATCGCGGTCGTGCGGCGGTCGCGGCGATAGCCGAAATTGACCGCCATCGCCATGGTGCCGCTGCTCGAGATCAGCACGAAAGTCATGATCGCAATCAGGATCAGCGGCACGTCCTGCCCGCCGATATGCAGCGCGAAGACCTCGCTCGGATTGGGCCATGGGACTGGCGTCGACATGCGGGCGGTCATATAGGCGATCAGGAAACAGCCGAACACGAAGGTGTCACTGAGCAGAAAGATCCACATCATCGCCTTGCCCCAGGAGGCGGTCTTGAAGGCGCGCTGATCCGAGCTGAAATCGGCGGCGACACCGCGAAGGCCCGCCGGCCTGAGGTCCGCCCCGCTGTGTGTCTCGATAGTCTGTGCCATCTGCACCCCCTAGCTAATCAACGTGCGGCAGAGATCGACGAAGTCATTGGCCCAGCCGGCAAAGAGCGCGAAGAGCAGCAGCCAGACGGCGAGCATGAAATGCGAATAGATGGCGGAAAGATCGACGCTGAGGCGCAGCCTCTCCGGCGCGACGTCGGCTGAAAATGCCCTGACCGTCGTGTGCGCGAGCACGGCAAGCCCGCCGAGGATATGCAACCCGTGCAGGCCGGTCAGCATGTAGAAGAAACTGTTGGAAGGGTTGTCGGCAAGCACATAGCCGGCCGCCGTCAGCTCCCGCCATGCCTGGATCTGCCCGGCGAGAAAGAAGACGGCAAGCGCAAGTGCCGTAACGAGCGCCGGCCGCAGGCTTTCCATGCGGCCCTGCCCCGCTTCTCGTTTCGCCCATTGCAGCGCCGCACTGCTCAAGGCCAGTGCCGCAGTATTCACCCAGAGCAACCGCGGAACCGGTGTGGCCCACCAGTCGGCCGACGCCGCACGCATGAAATAGGCGCTGACGGCAAGGCTGAAGACGGCGCCGACGACGCCGAGAAACACGAAGAGGCCGATCTTCACCGCCGGCACCGGCGGCCGCTCAGTGCCGTCATGAACCGGCATCTGCACCGAGCCGGTCTCCAGCCAGGGCTTCGAAGTCAGCCGCTGCCCGGAGAGCCACCAGATCATGATGGCGGCGATGGCGGCCAGAAAGATCAATACGACGCTCATGCCGGGGCCTCGCGGGTGACGCCATCGCTTGACGGCACATTCTGCGGGATGAAATCTTCGGCGGCCCCCGGCACGCTGTAATCATAGGCCCAGCGATAAACGACGGGCAGGTCCCTGCCCCAGTTGCCGTGCGCCGGTGGCGTCTGCGGCGTCTGCCATTCCAGCGTCGTTGCCCGCCATGGATTGCCGCCGGCCTCCCTGCCCCGGAAAAGGCTCCAGACCAGATTGAACAGGAAGACCATCTGCCCGGCGCCGACGACGAGGGCCATGACTGTTATGAAGATATTCAGCGTATGGGCCGAAGGCGGAACGAAGGCCGTCTCTCCCATCTCGAAATAGCGGCGCGGCACGCCGAGCAGGCCGAGATAATGCATCGGAAAGAAGATCGCATAGGTGCCGAGGAAGGTGATCCAGAAGTGGATCTGGCCGAGCACCTCGTCCAGCATGCGTCCCGTCACCTTCGGATACCAGTGATAGATCGCCCCGAAGATGACGAGGATCGGCGCAACCCCCATGACCATGTGGAAGTGGGCCACGACGAACATCGTATCCGACAGTGGCACGTCGACGACGACATTGCCGAGGAAGAGGCCGGTCAACCCGCCATTGACGAAGGTGACGATGAAGGCGAGCGCAAAGAGCATCGGCAGCGTCAGGTGGATATCGCCGCGCCAGAGCGTCAGCACCCAGTTGTAGACCTTGATCGCCGTCGGGATGGCGATGATCAGCGTCGTGGTGGCGAAAAAGAAGCCGAAGGCCGGGTGCATGCCGCTGACATACATGTGGTGCGCCCAGACGACGAAACTCAGCGCCCCGATGACGACGATCGCCCAGACCATCATCCGGTAACCGAAGATGTTCTTGCGCGCATGCGTGCTGATCAGGTCCGAAACGATGCCGAAGGCCGGCAGCGCCACGATATAGACCTCGGGATGGCCGAAGAACCAGAAGAGGTGTTGGAAGAGGATCGGGCTTCCGCCGCCGTGCTGCAGCTGCGTGCCCATCTCGACGATGGCGGGCATGAAGAAGCTGGTGCCGAGCACGCGGTCGAACAGCATCATGACGCAGGCGACGAAGAGGGCGGGAAAGGCGAGCAGCGCCATCACAGTCGCGGTGAAGATGCCCCAGACGGTGAGCGGCATCCGCATCAGCGTCATGCCCCGCGCCCGTCCCTGAAGCACCGTTACCACATAATTCAGCCCGCCCATGGTGAAACCGATGATGAAGACGATCAGCGAGGTGAGCATCAGCAGGATGCCCCAGTCCTTACCACCAGGCGTGCCTGAGAGAACTGATTGCGGCGGATAAAGTGTCCAGCCGGCCCCCGTCGGGCCGCCGGGAGCGAAAAAGCCGGCGGCGAGGATCAGCACCGCAAGCAGATAGATCCAGTAGCTCAGCATGTTGGCATAAGGAAACACCATGTCGCGGGCGCCGACCATCAGCGGAATGAGGTAGTTGCCGAAGCCGCCGAGGAAGAGCGCGGTCAGCAGATAGATCACCATGATCATGCCGTGCATGGTGATGAACTGGTAATAGTGATCGGCATCGATAAAGGCGAAAGTGCCGGGAAAGGCGAGTTGAATCCGCATCAGCCAGGAGAGCACCAGCGCCACCAGGCCGATCGCAATGGCGGTGATCGAATATTGCACGGCGATGATCTTGGCATCCTGGCTGAACACATATTTCGTCCACCAGCTGTGCGGGTGATAAAGCTCGACATCCTCGACTTCGGCGGAGGGGATGCTGCCGGATGGAATCTCGACCATGATCTCTCTTCCCTTTCCCCGCCGGTTCCTTGAACCGGCTGCCGCCTGCGACTGCTTCTCCGGTTCGTTGAACCGGCACGCGGCCTCCAGGCCGCAGCGCCACGTCAGTTGACCGGCGGCGGCTCTCCCGAAGACGCCGTCAACTGGGTGAATGTCTGCTGCTGCCCGAGCCAGGTCTGGTAGTCCGCGTCGTTATCGACGACAACCGTGCCGCGCATCTGCGGATGGCCGACGCCGCAGAGTTCGGCGCAGAGGATCTCGAAGGTCCCCGTGCGCGTCGGCGTCAGCCAGAAATAGGTGACCATACCGGGGATCATGTCCATCTTGGCGCGAAACTCGGGCACGTAGAAATCGTGGAGCACATCGATCGAGCGTAGCAAAATGTGCACCGGTTTGCCGATCGGCAGATGCAGCTCGCCGCCCTCGACGATCACATCGTCCAGACCGCTCGCGTCGTTCTTGTCGAGGCCGAGCGGGTTTTCGGGCGTGACGTCGCGTGTCTCGGCGCGGCCGAGCTTCCCGTCCGCCCCCGGCAGGCGGAAGCTCCACAGCCATTGCTGGCTGACGACCTCCACCGAAGCGGCATCGGCGGGCACCGTGATGAACTGGTTCCAGACAATGAGGCCGGGCGCCAGCATGGCGGCGACGCCGACCGCCGTTCCCGAGGCGAGCATCACCTCCAGCCTGCGGTTCTCAGGCTCGTAATGCGCCCGGTTGCCCGGCTTGTGCCGGAAACGGTAGACGCAATAGGCCATGAACAAGACCACCGCCACGAAGACGATGCCGGTGATCCAGAAGGTGATGACGAGGGTGCTGTCGATATAAGTCCAGTTGGACGCGATCGGCGTCCACCACCACGGGCTCAGCACATGGAACAGCACGGAGCCGACGACAATCAGGACGAGGATCAGCACGACAGCCATGTCCGCTCCTCCTCGAGCAGGTTGACCCGTGAAACCACATTCCGCAAAAAGTCCGTCTTTATTATCGCACAGATAGAAAATATCGGCAATTACGGCGATTTAGGCATGCGACGCCGATCAAAGGCCCGTCGTTTGGAGTATTGCCCATCACTGAGAATATTGTTTGAGGTAGGCGATGAGATCGGTGATCTCCTGATCGTCCTTCACGCCGACGAAGGCCATCTTCGTGCCCTTCACCTTTGCTTTCGGATTGTGCAGATAGTCGCGCAGTACTGTCTCGTCCCAGACGAGACCGCCTTCGCCGGCAGCCTTCATTCCAGCCGAATAGGCGAAATTAGGATGCGTCCCGGCCTTCCTGCCGAACAGCTTGTTCAGCGACGGACCGACCTTGTTCGTATCGGAATCGGCGACATGACAGGTTGCGCATTTCTTGAAAACGACGGCACCGGCCGTCGCATCACCCTCCTGCGCCCCGGCGCTACCAGGGAAAAGGGCAATAACGGATGTGGCGATCAGCAGAACAATACGGTAATCCACGGCAAACCTCATCCTCCTCAAGGTCGCCAGCCACTCGCACCCTCTGCGATCTCTCGCGTATGGGTAGTGGTTGTTATGGCTAAAGCTTAGTCCTTCGCGGCCGCAAGTCAATCCGTTCCACAATTGGGGCTACCTGAAGGCGATCTGATCTTCGGTGGATCCGGCGTGGATGACCTGCCTGAGCTGCCGCCATTCGACCTACGTCCCGATCGAAAGCGCCTCATCTACCGCCAACTCGGCCATGGCAAGCGCCGCCTCGCGGGTCCTGGCAGCGGCGATGAAGCGGCCGTTGTGGCAGAAGCTCGCGCCCTCTATGCCGCACACCGCCTCCAGCGCGCCATTGGTCAGGCCGGCCCAAGCCGCCGGCAGTTCGGCCCTGAGCTCGAAGCCCTCCTCGGCGCGGCGGATGCCGGTCACACACCAATCCTTTTCGCGCGGGTGGACGACGAACAGCAGATGATCGGCGCCCGCCTTGACGATGGCTGGACGAAAGGGCATTCCCCTCGGCAACTCCAGCACACGCCCCTGCCCCGTAGCCTCGATTGCCCGGTGCACGATCGCCTCGGCCCGCAATTTTGCGGCACTTTGAGCGATCCTGGCCTCGACGAAACTGCGGGCGATGGCCAAGGCAGCGTGGAAGGCGCGATCGTCGGCCTCCGGCTCCGCTTCATCGAAAACCGGTTTCAGGGTTTCCAGCAGCACCGGCAGCGTCAAGCCGGCCAAAGGCCCCGAGGGGCTGAGCGCGCCATTGTCGGTCAGATCGATCGGCAGCACGAAGCTGGCGTCGAAAGAGCCATGCATCGCCTCGACATGTGCCTCTGGAAGACCGGTGGCTGCAAGATAATCACGGCCGTAGTGCTTCCAGATCAGGCCGAACGAGCTGTAGGGCTGGCCATCTTCGCGCAGCGGCGCGCCGCGCTGATGGTGATCGAATATCCCGGCAGCAGGGTCATAGGTTCCGCCGACATCATAGATGATGCGGTCTTCGCCCGGCGTGATCCATTCCGGCGCGCGGCTGCGGACGATACGCGCCTGCGGGAAAAGCCGGCTCAGGACGACGCTCGACAGCAATTCGTCGGCATGAAAGCCACCGGAATGGGTGACGAGGAAATCGGGGATCATGAAAGGCCTTATCGTTTTCGGCGGGTTCGCCTGGGTCAGCACCAGATAGCGGTTGGCGGATATGACGACAAGTCTCTCTAGGATGAGGCTCTTGGACTTCGGCCTTGGTTGTGTCTCGGATGCGCCATTTGCAGCCCTCGCAAAACTGCCTATTCTGCGGCCATCAGAAGTGAACGGCGACATTTGCGAAAACGAAAAGAGGCAGCGCTTGGAGATTCCTCCGCACTTTCATGTTGCCGAAACGTCCGGCTGGCTGGTGAACCACCGGATGGACTCCGCCCTTCCCGGCTATCTCATGATCAGCTCCAAGACCAACACCAACGATCTGTGGAATTTGTCCGTAGACGCCTTGGCCGAATTCGGCCCGTTGCTCGCAAGGGCTCAGAGCGCTCTGAAACGGGAACTGAATGCGCAGCGCGTCTATATCGGCCGATATGGGCACACGCCCGGTTATCCGATCCATTTCCATGTGATCCCGATATATGACTGGGTGGAAGAGTTATTCTGGAAGGATGCTCGCTATCGCCTGCTCCGGAATTTTGCGGAGCGACCGGGGGAAACCGCAACGGATGGCGCGGAACTGACGCTGTTTGTCTGGCGCGAGTTCTGCGAACGTGCAGAGCCGCCGCCGGTTAAAGGGCCATCGGTCTCAGAGGTCATCCAGTTGTTGCGGGAAGCAATGTGGTTTCAGCCGCCTCAAGCTTGAGACAGCGCCGGTCCCGGCTGGCGTACGACGAACGCACGGCCGGCAGCAGCGCCGGCATGCAGGCAGATCAGCCCGATCGCGGCCAGGGAATTGATCAGCAGGACATCGGCCACGACGGATGCCGAAAACGCGCCCTCGCCTGACGGAAGCACCGCCGTGGCGGCAAAGAGCACACCTTCATAGGTTATGAATCCGGCCAGGAAAGCGCCGGCCATGGTGACGGCAAGGTCGGCCGCCAGACGAAGCACCCCAAGCGCTGCGGCGAGCGCTGCAGATGCCGCAACACCGATCGCCAGACCCCAGGCACAGCTGTCCCAGGTCTGGGGATAGCCGAGCACGAGGTATCCGACCATCTGGTTGGCGAGCCAGGCCAGCAGCACCGCCGTTACCGCCATCCGCCGGGGAAGAATGACCGCCGATACCGCCGCCAGGGCCACGAAGGGCGTGACGCAGGCAAAAAGCAGGCTGAGGGCGACGCTCGCACCTGAAATGACGACGACCCAGGCGACAGCAAAGCCGGGGACGACGGGGCGCAGGGGAAACTGATTTCGTTCGAGCATCTCGAAACTCCGTTCGACCGGGCGCGCGGGCGGCGCTCAGAAATCATACGCCAGTCCAGGAAAAAGGCCAGTGAGGTCGCGCCGCCGCCTCAAGGTCGAATTCCCGGCAGAAAATGCGCCTTGAACGATTCGGCTGTTGCCAGCACCAGCCGCCCCTACAACGCATCCAGCGGAATCTTCAGATATCGCCGGCCGTTCCCCTCCGGCTCGGGCAGCCTCCCGCCGCGGATATTGACCTGCAGCGCGTGCAGCATCAGCCTCGGCTTCGGCAGCGTGCGGTCGCGCGCCTGGCGCAGCGCCACGAAGCCGGCCTCGTCGATGCCTGATATATGCGGATTGGTGCGTTTCTGGGCGGCAACCGTGCTTTCCCAGCGCGGGTGGCGGCCGCCAGGCTGATAGTCGTGACCGGAAAAGAGCCGTGTCTCCTCGGGCAGCGACAGGATTGCCTGGATCGAGTGCCAGAGGGCGGCAGCACTGCCGCCCGGGAAATCCGTGCGCGCGGTGCCGGAATCCGGCGTGAACACCGTATCGTGCACGAAGGCGGCGTCGCCGATGACATAGGTGATCGAGGCAAGCGTATGGCCAGGTGAGAACATCACGCGGGCTCCAAGCGCACCGATCTCGAAGGTGTCGCCTTCGGCAAACAGCCGGTCCCATTGCGAGCCGTCGGTTGCGAGTGCCGGCCAGTTGTAGATCTCCTTCCAGAGCGCCTGCACATCGGTGACATGGGCGCCGATTGCCGTCGCCGCACCGGTCTTTCCTTGGAGGTAATGTGCGGCGGAGAAATGATCGGCATGCGGATGCGTGTCGAGGATCCACTCGACGGTCAGCCCTTCGCTCTCGATATGGGCGAGGATGGCGTCGGCATTGACCGTGCCCGTCGCCCCGGACATCTCATCGAAATCGAGCACGGGGTCGATGATGGCGCAGCGCTTCGTCACCGGGTCGGCAACGACATATTGCACGCTGCAGGTGCGGGGTTCGAAGAAGGCCTTCACATCAGCCGCCTGCCCTGTCCGCTTCTCCAGCCAGCGGCGCACGCCGGCAAGATCGAAGCCGAGGTTTTGACCGAAAGTCTCGACATCCCCGGGTTTCATCCGCCCGTCGAGCACCTCGCCCAGCGCATAGAGCGTCAGCGCCCGCGTGCCGCTCTTACAATGGGCGACAACCGGCCCCCTGGCCTCGGCCATCGCTGTCTGGAAGGCGCGGATGTCGGCCTCGGTAATCTCCTGCCCCTTCACCGGTATGAAGCTGTAGGAAAGCCCGGCAGCGGCGGCGGAAGCCTTTTCCGCCGCATTGCCGGGCTGCCCCGGCTCCTCGCCATCCGGCCGGGCATTGATGACGCCGGCAAAGCCGTCTGCCGCAAAAGCGGCAAAGCCCGCGGCATCGGGCTGTCCCGCCACCGATATCAGCTCATTGACCCTCACGGATGTCATCGAAGCCCCCGCGCTGCCCTGATCAGGCATTATCGCATGTATATCGATACAATCTCACAAGTATATTGCCGAGCGCAAGAATAGACGCTTGGCACTCCCCTGCGCTTGCAGCCCAGCCGGAAAGCCCAACGATACCGGCGAGAGGCTTTTCCCAAACTCCCGCCCGGCCCCGGCTCCCCGGTCAAAACGACAGCGTCGCAGCCCGTCTTTCGGGATCGCTGCAATTCTGCTTAATGCCGACCGGCGATTGGACCGATGCCGCGCCGTCGCTGGCCAGTCTTTCAGCGAGACGGCATGCTGGTGCTGCCGACCAGCGACCTGCCGCAGAAGCCGTGGCGTGAGATTCCCGTGCTCCGCCGCGGCGTTCATACCCAAGAGAGCCTCATCCTGCGGTGTCCCGGAGGGGCTCGAGGGACGAGGCGGGTGCGTCAGCGTCCGACGCATGCGACGCATACGGCCTTGATGTTGCCGTCGCGGTGCGCGCTTCAGGGCTGCCCCTTTCTACCAAGGTCTGCCGACGTCAAATGGCGGATTGTCGAGCCCGCCGGGCAGCAGCATGTCATTGTGTGCCCGGCCGCTGCGGATCATCGGCAGGCAATTGGCGAGTTCTGCGACGCGGCAGTCAAACAGAACAGGCATGTCGACCTCGATCATCTCCAGGATCGCGTCGTCGAGTTCGCCGGGTTTCTCGCAACGAATGCCGTGTCCGCCATAGGCTTCCGCAAGTTTCACGAAATCCGGGTTTCCGTGCTGCCGCTGCCGAACCGTTCCCGAACAGCCATTGTTGAGAATGAAGATCTTGATCGGCGCCTCGTACTGTACGGCGGCCGACATTTCCTTCATCGTCAGTTGCACGCAGGCATCGCCCGCTATGTCGATGACGAGGCTGTTGGGATTGGCGATCTGCACGCCGAGGGCGGCGGGCAGCCCGTATCCCATGGTCCCCAGGCCGCCTGATGTCATCCAGCGGTTCGGCCGCTCGAAGTCGTAATATTGCGCCGCCCAGATCCGATGCTGGCCGACCTCCGTCGTGATGTAAGTATCCCGATCCTTCGTCAGCTGATGGAGCCGCTCGATGGCATATTGCGGCATGATGACGTCGTCGCGCATCGCGTAGGAAAACGATCGCCGCGCCCGCCAGCCCGCAATCGTGCCCCACCACTCGGTCAGTCCCGCCCGCTCCGGCGCCTGCGGCAGCGCCCGCCACAGACGAACGAGGTCGGCGAGCACGTGGGCGGCATCGCCCCGGATGCCGATATCGGCGCACACAGTCTTGTTGAGCGAGCAAGCATCGATATCGATATGAATCTTCCGGGAATTCGGTGAGAAACCATCGATGCTGGAGGTGATCCCACCGTCGAAGCGCACCCCGATGCAGAGCATGAGGTCGCAGTCGTGCATCGCCATATTGGCCTCATAGGAACCGTGAAGCCCGGCCATCTTCAGCCAGTTCGGGCTGGAAGCCGGATAGGCGCCGAGCCCCATCAGCGTCGACGTGACGGGGAAGCCGGAGAGATCGACCAGCTCCCGCAACAGCTTTACCGCTTCAGGGCCGGAATTGATCATGCCGCCGCCCACGTAGATGACCGGCCGGCGCGCCGTCGCCATCAGAGCGACGGCAGCCTCGATCTTCCCGATGTCGCCACGACGGTCCGGCTGGTAGCTTATTCGCGGGGCGACGGCCTCCGGCGGCGTGTAGCTGCCGCTCGCAAACAGCACGTCCTTGGGCATGTCGACCAGAACGGGGCCGGGCCGGCCGGATCTGGCAATGCGAAAGGCCTCGTGGATGGTCGCCGCAAGGTCGTTGACGTCGCCGACCAGCCGATTGTGTTTCGTGCAGGCTCGGGTGATGCCGACGGTATCGCATTCCTGGAACGCATCGGACCCGATCAGCGTCGTCGGTACCTGGCCGGACAGGCAGACGAGCGGGACGGAATCCATCAAGGCATCCTGGAGGGGCGTGATCGCGTTGGTGACGCCGGGACCCGACGTGACCAGCATGACGCCGACCTTGCCCGTCGAGCGGGCATATCCCTCGGCGGCATGGCCGGCGCCCTGCTCATGGCGAACCAGAATGTGCCTGATGTCTTCCTGCTGGAAAAGCTCGTCGTAGATCGGCAGCACGGCAGCGCCGGGATAGCCGAAAATATGCCGGACGCCGTTGTCTCTCAGCGCCTGGAGAACGATTTCCGCGCCGGTCATCTGCGCGCGCGGGATGTCGATGGAATGACGGGATCTCATGGTTCCGTTCCTTGATCAGTGTGATGATGTGTGGAAAGTCCGACGAGGCGCGCGCCCGGATTCAGGGCATAAAAAAAGGCCCCGTCAGGAGCCTGCTTACCGCGCATGGGTGCCTTCGCCGGATGGTTACACCACCCTGCCCATGCGCCCGATCACCACTGCCAGAACCATTGCGATTTTCATGGCAGCATAGCTAAATGCAAATTGGGGCGTCGTCAATGCTCCCGGAGAAATTGTACTTGAGGAGCCCGACAGCCGGTCGGAAGCGGGAGACCCGAGACGCGGTTGGTCGCATCGTCGCCGGCATCCCGTTTCACGCGCGGATGAGCAAGGTTAATCCTGGCCCTGCAAACGATCCATCACCTGCAGCAGCAGATCGGCGCAAGCCTTCGTCGGTTCGTCCTCGGCGCATTGCAGATCGATCCGGGTGTTCCCGTCCTCGATCCGGAAATGCGCTGCCTTGGACAGCGGCGGTGGCGGGTGATGGCCCCGGAAACCACGAAAGCCCATGTGGCCTCTCGAACCGTGCCATCGGTAATCGGGCCGGTCTCTCGGCGGCCCATCCTGCCCGCCCCGCATCGCCCCCTCATCGCCGGATGCAGGCGGAGGCGGTGAGCTTGGCTCGGCCGCCGCGGGCGGCGTCCCGGCGGATGGCGGGGCGGACGGCTCTTGCGCGAAGGCAGCGCCGGCTAGCGCCGCAAGGGCAAGGCCCGATAGAAGAAGACTTTGCATGGGAACCGTCCTTTCGGGAGATATGAGACATGTCGGTAAACACCCCGGCGCGGCTTTGGTTCACGCCCCGTCAGGGCTTTTGTCGAAATCCGCAACTCATTCGTGCGGCGGGCTTTCGACGGCGGCCCCTAAGACTTCTTTCGCCTCGCCTCTGCCTTGTTGGGCGGCTATCCTAAGCGCCGATTCGCTGGCCACGACGAGGGCGTGGCGTGAACGAAGCATCAAAGGAGAGTGCGATGACGGACGCCAAGAGCGGCATTTCGGGACTGCGGCCGCATATTACAGTCATCGGCGTCGGTGGCGGTGGCGGCAATGCGATCAACAATATGATCGCGGAAAAGTTGGCAGGCGTTGAATTCATCGCCGCAAATACGGACGCCCAGGTCCTCGCCACGTCCAAGGCGACGCGGCGCATTCAACTCGGCGCGAACGTGACGGAGGGTCTCGGCGCCGGGTCACTGCCTGAGATCGGCCATGCGGCGGCCGAGGAGTCGATCGATGAGATCATGGATCACCTGGCAGGATCGCACATGTGTTTCGTCACCGCCGGCATGGGCGGCGGGACGGGCACAGGTGCTGCACCTGTCATCGCGCGCGCCGCACGTGCCGCCGGCATCCTGACGGTCGGCGTCGTCACCAAGCCCTTTACCTTTGAGGGCAATCGCCGCATGCGGACGGCGGAAGTCGGCATCGAGGCACTCCGTCAGGCAGCCGATACCGTCATCGTCATTCCCAATCAGAACCTTTTCCGCATCGCCGATGCGAAAACGACTTTCGCCGAGGCGTTCATGACGGCCGACCGCGTGCTCTATGCCGGCGTCGGCTGCATTACCGATCTCATCGTCAAGGAAGGCCTGATCAACCTCGATTTTGCCGACGTGAAGTCGGTCATGCAAGGCATGGGACGCGCCATGATGGGCACTGGCGAAGCCTCCGGCGAGAGCCGCGCGATGAAGGCGGCGGAAGCGGCAATCGCCAACCCGCTTCTCGATGATATCTCGATGAGAGGCGCCAAAGGCGTGCTGATCTCGATATCGGGCGGCTCGGATATGACGCTGTTCGAAGTGGACGAAGCGGCAAGCCGCATTCGCGACGAGGTGCAGGATGACGCCGATATCGTCGTCGGCGCCATCTTCGACCGCAGCCTTGACGGCAAGTTCCGCGTCTCGGTCGTGGCGACCGGCCTGGAAGGCAGCTCCCTGCCCGCATCCGCTTCTCACGCCCCGGCCGAACAGATCCAGACGCGTACGCTGCAGTAAGCGGCTACTGTTATATTGGTCTGTTCACCACGGCACCGAGCGGATAAACGCCGCCCCATCCTGTGAAAAACGGGCGGGGCAGCGTTACCATTCGGCCAGTAAAGACCGTCAGGCGAAGAGTATGTCCGAGATGTTGTGCACCACCGAGATTTCGTCGGTCATGCTGTTGGTGATGTAGAGATTGTCCGCCGCTGAATCATAGACCACGTTGGTGGTAGAGTCGTCTCCTGATGTGGCGATGTTGACATCGACCGTTGTCTTGACCCCGGTCGCAAAGTCGAATGCCGTGCCGATATGCTCGCTGCCGGAGGAATCGCCGAAGAAGAACGTGCCGTTGACGGCAAAGCCGTATCCGAGCCCGCCGGCCGAAAAGGTCTTGGATTCGATCGGGTTCAGCGTATTGGGATCGATTTTGGAGACCTGCCAGGTGGAATCATTGATGCGGCCGACGACGTAGATGCCGGTCGAATCCTGCATCGTATTGACGGCCGTGAATCCGCCCCAGTCGAACGTACCCGCCCCATTCTCACCGATAAGGCCGGGAATCGAAGCACCCTTCTGATCGAGCGAGCCGTCGGCGGCATCCCACTTTGCGAGATAGGTCTGATCGGGGAAAGGGTCCTCCTCGCCTCTCGCCTCGTTGGTTCGGCCGATGATCTCGCCGCCGCGGACCGAAAAATAGGTTCCGCCGATGTCATATTCGCCCTTGTCATAGTCGCCGAGAGAGATGGCGCCGCTGGCCTTGCCGGCGTCGAATGCGGCGGCGTTGTCGTAGATGCTCACCATGGAATCATCCGGGAAACCATGGCCGGAGCTGACGTAAAATTTGCCCGTCAGCGGATCAATCGCCACCCCCTGGAGTTCGTAGTGGTCATCGAAGGGGCGCACGACATCGGCCTGGGCCTCGACATGATCCGTATTCAACGACTTCCCGTCCGTCGCGCCGTCGACGGTCAGCGTGATCACGCCGGCATCCGCATGGCCGGCGCCATCGGAGACCTTGTACTGGAGCTTCTCCGTGACATGCTCGCCGTCGTCGAGGCCGCCCTTCACTGCCGGATCGAGATCGTAGGTAAAGCTTCCATCGCCTGCGAAATGGAAGGTGCCGAATTCCCCCGCCACGTCGGTCGTCTGGCCCTGCCCGGCAGCAATGCTGGTGCCGTTGACCGAGCGCAAGAAGAGCGCATCCACCTCTCCCGCGCGATCATTGGCAAGCACGTTGCGTGCCATCTCGCTTCCCTCGTGAAAGGAGAAGCCGTCATCGACCGCGACCGGCGGGCTCGTGACGCCGTGAATGTCGAGCTTGAAGTGGCCGACATCGGTATTGCCGGCGCCGTCGGAAATCTTGCAGCCAATCGTCTCGGTCAGCGTCATCCCCTGGAGAAAACCCGCCTTGGAGGCCTCGTTCAGCGTATAGCTGTAGGAGCCGCCAGCCCTGACGTGAAACGTGCCGTGTTCTCCCTCGATATCAGTGATCGCGCCACCCTTCTTGGCAAGTACCCGCTCGCCGTCGAAGAAGCTGAGAAACAGGTTCCCGGAGCCTCCAGCCAGATCATTATCCAGCAGATTGCCTGAAATCACATCATTCTCGGAAGCGCTCCTGACATCATCGACCGCCACAGGTTTTGCAAGCTCTGTCATGGATATCTCCTTCAAGATCCATTCGCCTCTGTCTATCGGGAGGAAAGCAGCCAGGACCGGGCAGGTCAACAGATTCTCTATCAGGAGTGGTATTTTAGAGTTTCACAGCTTTGTCACGCAAAAGAGCTCGGAGGATGCCTGCGCCCACGCTCAGGACAGCCTCATCCTGAAGCCGGAGGCTGCAGCTTTGAGGCGGGCGCGCCCATCCTCAGAGGCGATGATGATCGCTATATCATCGATGGACGATTGCCCTCACCTCTCGGCCAGCAACCCCTTGGTCTTCGCCGCATCCTCCGCCGTCGCCGGGTTATACACCACCATGCTGAGATCCGGCCGGCCATCCACCCGGAAGGCGGAATATTCGAAAGCGAGTGGGCCGAGGATGGGGTGTTTGATGTGCTTGGCACCCTCGCCGTGGGCGCGCACGTCGTTGTCACGCCACATCGCCAGGAATTCGGGGCTCTTGCGGCAGAGTTCGTCGACGAGGGGCTCGACCTCGGCCGCGGCGCCCGCGCGGGCCGCATCCACGCGGAAGGCGGCGACGACGAAGCGGGCGACACTTTCCCAGTCGTACTGGGCAGCGCGCACGCGGGGATCGAGGAAGATGAAGCGCAGCACGTTGCGCTCTTCCGGCGGCAGCGCGCCGTAATCGGTCAAAAGCACGGTTGCCGCCCGGTTCCAGGCAATCACGTCCCAGATGGCGTTGCGGATCAGCGCCGGGCTTGGGTCCAGCGCATCGAGCACGCCCTGCAACCTCGGCGTCACGCCCTCTTGCCTGTGGTAGCGCACCTCGGGCTGCCGGCCGAGACCGATGAGGAAGAGATGCTCGCGCTCGACATCAGTCAGCATCAGCGCGCGAGAAATCCGGTCGAGCACGTCGGCAGACGGCGCCCCGCCGCGCCCCTGCTCCAGCCAGGTGTACCAGGTCGGGCTGATATTGGCGCGGCTCGCCACCTCCTCGCGCCGCAGACCCGGCGTGCGCCGCCGCTCCCCCGCAAAACCGAGGGCGGCGGGATCGAGCCTGACGCGGCGATCCTTCAGATAGGCGCCGAGCCGGTTCTCCGAGGTGACGAATTCACCCATCCTGTTAGCCTTTATACCATGATAATGTCACTACTTTACCATGATATAGGCAGGGCCGATATGTGTCTCCGGCAAAAACTGGAGATACCACATGCGCGTATTCGTCACTGGAGCCGCCGGCTGGGTCGGCTCGGCCGTCGTCAATGAATTGATCGCCGCCGGCCATCAGGTGCTCGGCCTCACCCGCTCGGACAAGGGAGCGGATCAACTGGCGGCAGCCGGTGCTGCGGTCCATCGCGGCACGCTCGACGACCTGGGCAGTCTGAAGAGCGGTGCAGCTGGGGCGGACGCCGTGATCCATACGGCTTTCAACCACGATTTCTCGAAATTCGCCGAAAACTGCGCCGCCGACCGGCGCGCCATCGAGGCGCTCGGCGAAGCCCTCCAAGGCTCCGATCGTCCGCTGCTGGTCACAGCCGGCCTCGGCTTTGCCCCCGGCCGCGTTGGCACCGAGAAGGATCCGCCCATGCCGACGTCGCAGACCTACCCTCGCGCCTCCGAAATCACCGCGGTATCGCTTGTCGCGCGTGGCGTGCGCGCCTCCACCGTCCGGCTGCCGCCCTCGGTGCATGGCCATGGGGACCACGGCTTCGTGCCGATCCTGATCGATCTGGCCCGGCGCAAGGGCGTCTCAGCCTATATCGGCGAAGGGCAGAACCGCTGGCCGGCCGTACACCGGCTCGATGCCGCCCGCGTCTATCGCCTGGCGCTGGAGCGCGGTGCCGTCGGCGGCCCGTTCCTGGCAGTCGCGGAAGAGGGAGTTTCCTTCAGGCAGATTGCCGAGGTCATCGGCCGGCGTCTCGATGTGCCCGCTGTCTCGCTCTCACGAGAAGAAGCGGCCGAGCATTTTGGCTGGTTCGGCATGTTCGCCGGCTTCGACGTCCCGACATCGAGCGAGCATACCCGCGCGCTGCTCAGCTGGCAGCCAAAGCAGCCCGGCCTCCTCGCCGATATCGACCATCCCGCCTATTTCGGGGGGTAAGAACAGGTGTCTAGATATGATTGGAGCAATTTCCGTGACTGGAGAAAACGGAAATACCTCGCGGCGTGGCTCGTGAGGAGAAGCAGCGACAGCCGGAGCTAGTGCTAACGGCTCTCGTTCCTGTCGGCCGGATCGTAGTTGATATCCCAATCCTTCTCGGGTTTCTTCTTGCCGGGCGGGTTCTTGTTCACCGTGGCATCTTCCGACCCGGTGATGACGGTCGGTTTGGCGGAGGCCACACCGCTGCTTTTCCGGTCGGCCTGGGATTTGGCGAACTGGCCGGCTGCGTCTTTTTCGGGATCAGCCATCTCATTCGCCCTTCTGCTTCAGTCCATCGCTGATATTCTTCGTTTCGGGATCGCGGTTGTTTTCGCCCTTCGCGTCGCGATCGCGATCCGGATCATCCTTGGCTTTCATGTAGCCGCGCGGCCTATTGCCCTTCGGACCCTCCCAGCGGGGGGACTGGTCGGTGGTGCCGGGAGCGCCATCCCTCGGTGTCGTCATTCCCATCTTCGTTCTCCTTGGTTTGAGTAAGGAAAACCGCAAAGAGCCGGAACTGTTCCACGCTTTTGCGAGATCACGGCGGGGAGTTGGCACAGAAAATATGGAACAGTGGCGCCGCCCATCGGTTGGTGTGAGGTCGCAACCTGAAACATGGAGCCGAAGATGAGCAAGACCAACGTTCGTGACCTTCAGAAACGCGCCGAGCGACAGGTCAGAAATACCAGCGCCGGCGGCCACCTTGGTGGCACCTATTTCGGCCAACAGCCGGACGGGAAAACCGCCTCGGACAGCAGCAATGACAGCGCCAAAGCACGGCCAAACGACGGCAGCAATTGAGGTCGGCAGGCTGCCGCAACGCGTGTGACCTGATGCTCACCCGATGAATCCTTCGCGCCCAGCGCGCTGGGCGCACAAACTTCCGGGACCTCCCCGTCAGGCCCGAGCACGGGAATGAGTGCAGAATCTCGCTGCTGTCGGAAGACACCTGCCCGCGCCGCCGATGGATCCTGTCATTGACGCCGCAGTCGAGTGATCACAGACCGCCTCAGCTAAACAAGAAGTCGCCCGAGTTGAAGTTTGAAAGCCCGCCGAGGGTGGTGATGTTGTCGAATTCAGCGACCAGCACCGCTCCGCCGGCTGAACTTGGGTTCTGATCGTAGTAGACCGCCGCATGGCCGAGATCCGTGTTGTGGAACACGAACAATGCCCCTGTGGTTATGTTGCTGTAACTATTGATGGTGCTCTGGACGGTCGCGTTCGTGACGCTCACGTCCGTTTTGACGGCAACCTCCGTTCCGGCAACATTGATCGTGCCGTTGTTTCCCACCTTCACGTTGTCCACGCTTGTATTGTTGTTGCCGACGGCGAACTCGAACGTGCCGCCTCCAACGTCCAATTGGAACCTGTCCACGGTTGTGCTATTCGTCCCAGCATTGAAGTCAGTCATATGGTTCGTGGTGGTGGCAAATCTTTGGAAAAAGAAGGTGTCATTTCCCACGCCCCCGGTCAGGGTGTTGTTGCCAACACCACCGTTTAGGGTGTCATTGCCGTCTTGGCCAAAAAGAGTGTCGTCACCTCCGAGCCCGAACATCATATCGTTACCGCCACCGCCGTAGAGCACATCGTCGCCCGTTCCACCGCTCGGATTGTCCTGTGTATTGCCATTGCCACCGGTGATAATCGTGAACGTCTCGGTCTTTTCGAAGGTCGGCCCAATAGGATCACCGGTCTGCGTCGCCATTACCGTCACTGAAAACGAACCGTTCGTCGATAGCTCACCCGAACTAAGCGTATTGCCGGTTATCGAAAACAAGCCCGGATTCGACTGCGAGGCAATGCTGAAGCTGAACCCACCTGTGTCGGGATCAGTCGCCGACAGCAAACCACTGAACTCAAAATTATTGAAGTTGACGCTGTCCGCCGGAACGACAGGCGTCAGCTTAATGTCGGTCGGTGCCTGCCTATCTGGTCCATCGTTGGCGCCGGTGATGGCGACGACGATGTTGTGGCTGGCCGTGCCGTCGAGCGAGCTGACGCTCAGCGTGTCGCTGACGGCGTCGCCCTGGTTGAGCGCCTGCGTCGCTGCCCGGCTGTTGTCGAGCGTATAGGTCCAGCTGCCGCTGGCGGCATTGAAGGTGAAGCTGCCATAGATGCCGTTGAGGGAGGCCGGGACGGCAAACGCCGCCTCGCCGTCGTCGACATCGCTGACCGTCAGCTTGCCGGAGGCACTCGCATCGCCGCTGCCGGCCGCACCCGCCTCGACCGTCGCCCGATCGTCGGTGACCGTCGCATCGACGACGATCGAAGCCGCATCGTTGGCGCCGGTGATGGCGACGACGATGTTGTGGCTGGCCGTGCCGTCGAGCGAGCTGACGCTCAGCGTGTCGCTGACGGCGTCGCCCTGGTTGAGCGCCTGCGTCGCTGCCCGGCTGTTGTCGAGCGTATAGGTCCAGCTGCCGCTGGCGGCATTGAAGGTGAAGCTGCCATAGATGCCGTTGAGGGAGGCCGGGACGGCAAACGCCGCCTCGCCGTCGTCGACATCGCTGACCGTCAGCTTGCCGGAGGCACTCGCATCGCCGCTGCCGGCCGCACCCGCCTCGACCGTCGCCCGATCGTCGGTGACCGTCGCATCGACGACGATCGAAGCCGCATCGTTGGCGCCGGTGATGGCGACGACGATGTTGTGGCTGGCCGTGCCGTCGAGCGAGCTGACGCTCAGCGTGTCGCTGACGGCGTCGCCCTGGTTGAGCGCCTGCGTCGCTGCCCGGCTGTTGTCGAGCGTATAGGTCCAGCTGCCGCTGGCGGCATTGAAGGTGAAGCTGCCATAGATGCCGTTGAGGGAGGCCGGGACGGCAAACGCCGCCTCGCCGTCGTCGACATCGCTGACCGTCAGCTTGCCGGAGGCACTCGCATCGCCGCTGCCGGCCGCACCCGCCTCGACCGTCGCCCGATCGTCGGTGACCGTCGCATCGACGACGATCGAAGCCGCATCGTTGGCGCCGGTGATGGCGACGACGATGTTGTGGCTGGCCGTGCCGTCGAGCGAGCTGACGCTCAGCGTGTCGCTGACGGCGTCGCCCTGGTTGAGCGCCTGCGTCGCTGCCCGGCTGTTGTCGAGCGTATAGGTCCAGCTGCCGCTGGCGGCATTGAAGGTGAAGCTGCCATAGATGCCGTTGAGGGAGGCCGGGACGGCAAACGCCGCCTCGCCGTCGTCGACATCGCTGACCGTCAGCTTGCCGGAGGCACTCGCATCGCCGCTGCCGGCCGCACCCGCCTCGACCGTCGCCCGATCGTCGGTGACCGTCGCATCGACGACGATCGAAGCCGCATCGTTGGCGCCGGTGATGGCGACGACGATGTTGTGGCTGGCCGTGCCGTCGAGCGAGCTGACGCTCAGCGTGTCGCTGACGGCGTCGCCCTGGTTGAGCGCCTGCGTCGCTGCCCGGCTGTTGTCGAGCGTATAGGTCCAGCTGCCGCTGGCGGCATTGAAGGTGAAGCTGCCATAGATGCCGTTGAGGGAGGCCGGGACGGCAAACGCCGCCTCGCCGTCGTCGACATCGCTGACCGTCAGCTTGCCGGAGGCACTCGCATCGCCGCTGCCGGCCGCACCCGCCTCGACCGTCGCCCGATCGTCGGTGACCGTCGCATCGACGACGATCGAAGCCGCATCGTTGGCGCCGGTGATGGCGACGACGATGTTGTGGCTGGCCGTGCCGTCGAGCGAGCTGACGCTCAGCGTGTCGCTGACGGCGTCGCCCTGGTTGAGCGCCTGCGTCGCTGCCCGGCTGTTGTCGAGCGTATAGGTCCAGCTGCCGCTGGCGGCATTGAAGGTGAAGCTGCCATAGATGCCGTTGAGGGAGGCCGGGACGGCAAACGCCGCCTCGCCGTCGTCGACATCGCTGACCGTCAGCTTGCCGGAGGCACTCGCATCGCCGCTGCCGGCCGCACCCGCCTCGACCGTCGCCCGATCGTCGGTGACCGTCGCATCGACGACGATCGAAGCCGCATCGTTGGCGCCGGTGATGGCGACGACGATGTTGTGGCTGGCCGTGCCGTCGAGCGAGCTGACGCTCAGCGTGTCGCTGACGGCGTCGCCCTGGTTGAGCGCCTGCGTCGCTGCCCGGCTGTTGTCGAGCGTATAGGTCCAGCTGCCGCTGGCGGCATTGAAGGTGAAGCTGCCATAGATGCCGTTGAGGGAGGCCGGGACGGCAAACGCCGCCTCGCCGTCGTCGACATCGCTGACCGTCAGCTTGCCGGAGGCACTCGCATCGCCGCTGCCGGCCGCACCCGCCTCGACCGTCGCCCGATCGTCGGTGACCGTCGCATCGACGACGATCGAAGCCGCATCGTTGGCGCCGGTGATGGCGACGACGATGTTGTGGCTGGCCGTGCCGTCGAGCGAGCTGACGCTCAGCGTGTCGCTGACGGCGTCGCCCTGGTTGAGCGCCTGCGTCGCTGCCCGGCTGTTGTCGAGCGTATAGGTCCAGCTGCCGCTGGCGGCATTGAAGGTGAAGCTGCCATAGATGCCGTTGAGGGAGGCCGGGACGGCAAACGCCGCCTCGCCGTCGTCGACATCGCTGACCGTCAGCTTGCCGGAGGCACTCGCATCGCCGCTGCCGGCCGCACCCGCCTCGACCGTCGCCCGATCGTCGGTGACCGTCGCATCGACGACGATCGAAGCCGCATCGTTGGCGCCGGTGATGGCGACGACGATGTTGTGGCTGGCCGTGCCGTCGAGCGAGCTGACGCTCAGCGTGTCGCTGACGGCGTCGCCCTGGTTGAGCGCCTGCGTCGCTGCCCGGCTGTTGTCGAGCGTATAGGTCCAGCTGCCGCTGGCGGCATTGAAGGTGAAGCTGCCATAGATGCCGTTGAGGGAGGCCGGGACGGCAAACGCCGCCTCGCCGTCGTCGACATCGCTGACCGTCAGCTTGCCGGAGGCACTCGCATCGCCGCTGCCGGCCGCACCCGCCTCGACCGTCGCCCGATCGTCGGTGACCGTCGCATCGACGACGATCGAAGCCGCATCGTTGGCGCCGGTGATGGCGACGACGATGTTGTGGCTGGCCGTGCCGTCGAGCGAGCTGACGCTCAGCGTGTCGCTGACGGCGTCGCCCTGGTTGAGCGCCTGCGTCGCTGCCCGGCTGTTGTCGAGCGTATAGGTCCAGCTGCCGCTGGCGGCATTGAAGGTGAAGCTGCCATAGATGCCGTTGAGGGAGGCCGGGACGGCAAACGCCGCCTCGCCGTCGTCGACATCGCTGACCGTCAGCTTGCCGGAGGCACTCGCATCGCCGCTGCCGGCCGCACCCGCCTCGACCGTCGCCCGATCGTCGGTGACCGTCGCATCGACGACGATCGAAGCCGCATCGTTGGCGCCGGTGATGGCGACGACGATGTTGTGGCTGGCCGTGCCGTCGAGCGAGCTGACGCTCAGCGTGTCGCTGACGGCGTCGCCCTGGTTGAGCGCCTGCGTCGCTGCCCGGCTGTTGTCGAGCGTATAGGTCCAGCTGCCGCTGGCGGCATTGAAGGTGAAGCTGCCATAGATGCCGTTGAGGGAGGCCGGGACGGCAAACGCCGCCTCGCCGTCGTCGACATCGCTGACCGTCAGCTTGCCGGAGGCACTCGCATCGCCGCTGCCGGCCGCACCCGCCTCGACCGTCGCCCGATCGTCGGTGACCGTCGCATCGACGACGATCGAAGCCGCATCGTTGGCGCCGGTGATGGCGACGACGATGTTGTGGCTGGCCGTGCCGTCGAGCGAGCTGACGCTCAGCGTGTCGCTGACGGCGTCGCCCTGGTTGAGCGCCTGCGTCGCTGCCCGGCTGTTGTCGAGCGTATAGGTCCAGCTGCCGCTGGCGGCATTGAAGGTGAAGCTGCCATAGATGCCGTTGAGGGAGGCCGGGACGGCAAACGCCGCCTCGCCGTCGTCGACATCGCTGACCGTCAGCTTGCCGGAGGCACTCGCATCGCCGCTGCCGGCCGCACCCGCCTCGACCGTCGCCCGATCGTCGGTGACCGTCGCATCGACGACGATCGAAGCCGCATCGTTGGCGCCGGTGATGGCGACGACGATGTTGTGGCTGGCCGTGCCGTCGAGCGAGCTGACGCTCAGCGTGTCGCTGACGGCGTCGCCCTGGTTGAGCGCCTGCGTCGCTGCCCGGCTGTTGTCGAGCGTATAGGTCCAGCTGCCGCTGGCGGCATTGAAGGTGAAGCTGCCATAGATGCCGTTGAGGGAGGCCGGGACGGCAAACGCCGCCTCGCCGTCGTCGACATCGCTGACCGTCAGCTTGCCGGAGGCACTCGCATCGCCGCTGCCGGCCGCACCCGCCTCGACCGTCGCCCGATCGTCGGTGACCGTCGCATCGACGACGATCGAAGCCGCATCGTTGGCGCCGGTGATGGCGACGACGATGTTGTGGCTGGCCGTGCCGTCGAGCGAGCTGACGCTCAGCGTGTCGCTGACGGCGTCGCCCTGGTTGAGCGCCTGCGTCGCTGCCCGGCTGTTGTCGAGCGTATAGGTCCAGCTGCCGCTGGCGGCATTGAAGGTGAAGCTGCCATAGATGCCGTTGAGGGAGGCCGGGACGGCAAACGCCGCCTCGCCGTCGTCGACATCGCTGACCGTCAGCTTGCCGGAGGCACTCGCATCGCCGCTGCCGGCCGCACCCGCCTCGACCGTCGCCCGATCGTCGGTGACCGTCGCATCGACGACGATCGAAGCCGCATCGTTGGCGCCGGTGATGGCGACGACGATGTTGTGGCTGGCCGTGCCGTCGAGCGAGCTGACGCTCAGCGTGTCGCTGACGGCGTCGCCCTGGTTGAGCGCCTGCGTCGCTGCCCGGCTGTTGTCGAGCGTATAGGTCCAGCTGCCGCTGGCGGCATTGAAGGTGAAGCTGCCATAGATGCCGTTGAGGGAGGCCGGGACGGCAAACGCCGCCTCGCCGTCGTCGACATCGCTGACCGTCAGCTTGCCGGAGGCACTCGCATCGCCGCTGCCGGCCGCACCCGCCTCGACCGTCGCCCGATCGTCGGTGACCGTCGCATCGACGACGATCGAAGCCGCATCGTTGGCGCCGGTGATGGCGACGACGATGTTGTGGCTGGCCGTGCCGTCGAGCGAGCTGACGCTCAGCGTGTCGCTGACGGCGTCGCCCTGGTTGAGCGCCTGCGTCGCTGCCCGGCTGTTGTCGAGCGTATAGGTCCAGCTGCCGCTGGCGGCATTGAAGGTGAAGCTGCCATAGATGCCGTTGAGGGAGGCCGGGACGGCAAACGCCGCCTCGCCGTCGTCGACATCGCTGACCGTCAGCTTGCCGGAGGCACTCGCATCGCCGCTGCCGGCCGCACCCGCCTCGACCGTCGCCCGATCGTCGGTGACCGTCGCATCGACGACGATCGAAGCCGCATCGTTGGCGCCGGTGATGGCGACGACGATGTTGTGGCTGGCCGTGCCGTCGAGCGAGCTGACGCTCAGCGTGTCGCTGACGGCGTCGCCCTGGTTGAGCGCCTGCGTCGCTGCCCGGCTGTTGTCGAGCGTATAGGTCCAGCTGCCGCTGGCGGCATTGAAGGTGAAGCTGCCATAGATGCCGTTGAGGGAGGCCGGGACGGCAAACGCCGCCTCGCCGTCGTCGACATCGCTGACCGTCAGCTTGCCGGAGGCACTCGCATCGCCGCTGCCGGCCGCACCCGCCTCGACCGTCGCCCGATCGTCGGTGACCGTCGCATCGACGACGATCGAAGCCGCATCGTTGGCGCCGGTGATGGCGACGACGATGTTGTGGCTGGCCGTGCCGTCGAGCGAGCTGACGCTCAGCGTGTCGCTGACGGCGTCGCCCTGGTTGAGCGCCTGCGTCGCTGCCCGGCTGTTGTCGAGCGTATAGGTCCAGCTGCCGCTGGCGGCATTGAAGGTGAAGCTGCCATAGATGCCGTTGAGGGAGGCCGGGACGGCAAACGCCGCCTCGCCGTCGTCGACATCGCTGACCGTCAGCTTGCCGGAGGCACTCGCATCGCCGCTGCCGGCCGCACCCGCCTCGACCGTCGCCCGATCGTCGGTGACCGTCGCATCGACGACGATCGAAGCCGCATCGTTGGCGCCGGTGAGCGAGATCGAGACATTTGCCTCGCTTAGTGTGCCATTGCCGAGCCGTATCGCGTAGACAAAACTATCTTTGAGGATTTCACCGGCAGACAGCGTGTTGATATCCGCGCCCGAGCCCGCGATGCCGCTTCCATCACTAAGACGGTATTCGATCTTTGCATTATTGATCCTGACCCAATTGCCGAGCAGGGTCTTCTCCCAGGCAGATGTCCCATTCGTTCCGACGTCTTTCGCAAGAAGCTCATAGTCGGTGGTAATTGGATTGCCATCTCCGTCGTCGACCGAAAAGAGGGATTTGGCATTCCCGCCAAGATCGTTCGACATCACGTCAAGGGTTATGGTTTTGGTAGCCGCATTGTAAAGCTGGAGACTGAGCAGTTGGTCTTCTGTCCAGATGTAAGAGTCATCCTTCGCCTGCGGCGTATTGGAGAAAGAAGTCGTGCTGCCGCCGCCGGTGCTTTGCGTACCCATCAAAATACTCCCATAACACAAAACAAGTAACCCGGCGATGATTCAAGACTATCAAACCAGAACGACACGCGTGAACACGCGGCCGCGCCGGCACTATCGGCAACAACGCCAATTTTTCTTAAATTATAGCCGGAATACTCCCCATCCCTAATAAAGTGTTAACACATATACTGTGAAATGAAAGACGATTTTCTTGCGATGGTAAATTTATCCAGGAATTCGCCGCGAGAGACGCCGAAGTCGCAGACCTCGATACTGACGGGCGGTGGGGTGGGATGACGGCGCGCAAAGCGCTTACGAAGCGCGGGCCCAAACTTGAGAGCCTTTCCGCTTTTCCTCGCTTAGGTCTGCACCGGCTGCTCCACGCCGATCATTTCATCGGGATGTTGTCTCGGATCGGCTTTCCACGACGAAGCCAAAGAAGGAGCTCCAAACGTCCGACGAAGCCGAAAATAATGGTACAACCGCCATCGTTCCAGTTCAGAACGCGTCACCAGCCGAACAAGCAGCCACCGCGTCCGTGCTCGAAGACATGCGAAAGGAAAGACTGGACACCCCGCCCATGCTGTTCTTCTGGGAGCTCGATCCGCAGGGAATGGCCAAGCTGATCTCTGAGGTGATAACACTGCCGATGATCGTGTGGTCGCCAGGCATGTCCCTGGCGTATTCCCTCTGGTTAACGTCACTGCTTCCCGCACGCGAGACGATCGATCAGAGCGCGGATTATGCTTAGCAAATCGATCGATGCCGTCGGGTCGCACCCCAGCCACCTCTGGAACGCTCAACTCTCCGCCCAGAATTCCGAGGATATTCGCGGAATGACGGGCGGAGGCAGAGGGCCGAGCCATGCGCAGACGCAGCAAGCGGCTGCGAGCGGCTACGCTTCAACCTGACGAAACTTAATCGTTGATATCCGGCTCGATGACCCGGGCAAGATTGCGCAGCGACTCCTGCCAGCCGAGGTAGCAGGCTTCGGGCGGGATGACGTCGGGCACGCCGGCCTGGGTGATGTCCACCTCGGTGCCGACCGAGACTTTCTTCAGCGTCACGGTGACTTCCATTTCGCCCGGCAGGTTCGGGTCTTCGAACTTGTCCGTATAGCGGACGCGTTCGCCCGGGACGAGCTCGCGAAATTCGCCGCCGAAGGCGTGGCTGTTGCCAGTCGTGAAGTTGCGGAATGACATTCTGAAGGTGCCGCCGACAGCCGGCTCCAGATGATGCACGGTGCAGAGAAAACCGTTCGGCGGAAGCCATTTGGCGAGCGCGTCGGCCTCGATGAAGGCGCGATAGACCTTGTCCGGGCTGGTCGCGAGAACACGGTGCAGGCGTATGGTGTTCGGCATGATCGTAATCCTTTGAATGACGGAATGGACGAAGCTAGGACGGGTGTGATTTGGCCGATCCGACACCGGATCGAATATTTCTTCAAGAAAATTGCTTGGCGCGCCGCGTTCACTGCGCATGCAGTCGAGCAGTTCAGCCGGGCATGCCGTCGAATTGCGGGAGATCGAGCGGCCTTGCCCATTTCAGCCGGCGCTTGGTGAACATTTCGACCCCCGGCTCGATCAGCTCGGGTCGGTCAAGGCTGCCGAGCGTCACGAAGACAAGGCCGGGAAAGCTTTCCAGGTTGCTGCTGAACAGTCTGGCGCCACAATCCGGGCAGAAATTGCGATCGAGTCCCTTGCCGGAAGCGGCGATGTAATGAAACGCTTTCGGCCGGCCGGCGATCAAGGAAAAATCATCCTGCGGTATGGCGAAGAATGTCGCCGCCTCGCCGCCCGACGCCTTCTTGCAATCCAGGCAATGGCAGTTGGCGACAAAGTTCGGGTCGGTGTCGAATGCAAATTTTACCGCGCCGCAGGCGCACTGCCCCGTATATTTCCCGGTCATGTCCGGCGCCTTTCATCAGTTCGCGCGTCTTACGTTGGCTGCCGACGCCGTCATGCCGCAGGCCGTCGTGGAGACGTGCCTGCGGCCGGGCCGACGGGCCCAATGAACGGTTTCTCTTTGATCTCCGGCGGTGGCCGTCGCCTAAGCCGCATCTTGCTTTTTCAAAGCCTCAAGGAGCGTTCTGGCGCCCTGTTTTGACGAAGCCGGATTCTGGCCGGTGATCAGCAGACCATCCTGAACGACATGCACGCCCCAATCCGCCGTCTTCGAAAACTTTGCGCCCTGCTCTTTCAGCACGTCCTCGAGCAGATAGGGAACAACGTCGACAAGGTGCATGGCTTCTTCTTCGGAATCGGTGAACCCCGTGACGGCCCGGCCCTTGGCGATGGGCGTTCCATCCGGCGCCTTCACATTCGTCAGGATACCGGGGGCGTGGCAGACGAGCGCCACGGGTTTTCCCGCTGAAAGCATGTCCTCGATGAGCGACAGCGCATAACGGTCGTTCGTCAGGTCCCAAAGCGGGCCGTGCCCTCCGGGAAAGAATACGCTGTCATAGTCCCCCTGGTTGATTTCGGACAGCTTCACGGTGTTGGCGAGCCCAGCCTTTGCGGCCGTGTCTTGTTCAAACCGTCGCGTCGCTTCCGTCTGGAAGGCCGGCTCATTGCTCTTTGGATCGAGCGGAGGCTGACCGCCCTTCGGCGAAGCGAGCGTGATGTCGACCCCGGCATCACGGAAAACGAAGTAAGGAGCGGCAAGCTCCTCGAGCCAGAAACCCGTCTTCTTGCCGGTGTTTCCCAACTGATCATGCGATGTGAGAACCATGAGAATTTTCATTGCTCAGCTCCTTCAAAGCCGGCCGGCGGACAAACCGTCGGCACCCGGATTTACGGTGAAATACTGCCTGCAATCTCATGCTGAAACCGGAGGGGACATAGAGCGGCTGCGCCGCGAAACAAGCTCTCTCGCATGGTGTTTGCGGGAATTGCTTTAGGCAACCTCACCAAGAACCGATGTCGCGCGCCCCTTAGCCTCTGTGAGATTTGAGGCTAAGGTGTATGAAGAGGAAACGACGTCGCGTAAGGCCATTCGAGGGACCTGGAAAGTGAGCAAGCCGAATTACCGGGACATCGCCCGCCATGCCGGCGTGGGAACAGCCACGGTCGAGCGGGTGCTGAACGGGCGTGGGGGCGTTCGCCCCGAACTGGTCGAGAAGGTCATATCCGCCGCACGTCGCCTGGATTACCCGCGCAAGCTTCCCGAAACCCATCGCGGCCTGCTCAGGATAGAAGTGCTGATGGTTCGCCCGGAGACGAGCTTCTACCGTCGCCTTTCGCATGCTTTCGAAAGAATAGCCGCTACCCTCGACCCCCTGGTCGTCGTGCACCGCAGCTTCACCGACGAACTGAATCCGGAGGCGATCGCGCGGCGCATCCTGTCGACCGACCTTTCCCGTGCCGGCTTGATCCTTGCGGTGCCGAGCAGCCCGGTGATCAGTGCCGCAGTGGAAAAGGTAAATGCGCAAGGTCTGCCGGTCGTGCACGTCGTGACACGCGCGTCCGAGCACGTCGGCGAATTTATCGGTATCGACAACAATGCCGCCGGCCGGACGGCCGCGCTCTACATCAGCCGAATGGCTGCCCGGACCGGGCCTGTCGTTGCAATCTGCCACCCCATTTATCAGGTGCATCGCGATCGGATCCGCGGCTTTTCAGCCTATTTTCATGAACATCCCAGCGCCTCCAGCTTCGAATGGCTGGGATTCGGCGGCGATGAGGAGCGCTCCAGTGCCGATCTCCTGTGGTCGGCCCTGGAGATGTATCCCGGCCTTGCCGGTCTTTATAATGCCGGCGGCGCCAACTCCGCCCTCATCAAAGTGCTTCGCCGGCATCCGCGCGGCCGCGACGTGTTCTTCGTCGGGCACGAATTGACCGAATACACGCGCGCCGCCTTGCTGGATGGCATCATGGACGTGGTGCTGGATCAGGCGCCGGAGGCGCAGGCGCGCCGCGCACTCGACGTCATCCTGCGCCGCATCGGTTTGACCGATATCGAGCCGGACCGGGCTCCCATTCACTTCATCACCATCACCAAGGAAGGCCTTTGATCTAATCAGATCAAAGAAGGCTTCGGCGTTCGCAAGCGCCCCTGCTACTCTCGCGTCGGGGAGGAGACCCGGCGCGAGACGAGCGACACCGGATCACCCCACCAGAGATATGTGTGGGGCACGGAGATCTCCGGCGCCCGGAGGAGATGCCAATGGATGATATGAAATTCGGTAAGCGCAACAAGCGCGGCGACTGGGCGCCGGACCAGCCGGTCGAGACCGCGCCGGTTTTCGCCTTTCCGCCGCGGCTGACGGCGATCCTGAAATGGCTGCCGCACTACTTCCTTCCCTGGAACGTGATTTTTGCCCTGTCTGCGCTCGCCTACTGGGCCTGGGTCATTCCCCCGGTCGATACGATGAAATCGCTGAGCTTGGGCTGGGTCGCGTGGCTCTATGCCGTCAACGCCGTCTCGGTCTTCCTGTTCTACGGCGCTTTCGAGCTTCATCTTTATGTGTTGAAGCGCCAGGAAAACCGCTTCAAATACAATGGCAAATTCCCGGCCGAGCAGAAGAGCAAGGCGTTCTGGTTCGAAAGTCAGAACCTCGACAACATCCTGCGCACCTTCCTGTCCGGCGTGGTGATCTGGACCGCCATCGAGGTGGGGATGCTTTGGGCCTATGCCAATGGCTACGCGCCGTGGCTGAGCTTCGCGGAAAACCCGTGGACGCTGGCGCTCGTCGCGCTCGTGGTGCCGATCATTCACGAGTTCCACTTTTTCTGCATTCACCGGCTCATCCACACACCTCTCCTCTACAAGTGGGTGCACTCGGTTCACCACAATTCGGTGAACCCCTCGCCCTGGTCATCGCTGTCGATGCACCCTGTCGAGCATCTGCTCTATTTCGGAACGGCCCTCTACCACCTGTTCCTGCCCTCCAACCCGATCATCATGCTCTACCAGATCCACTATGCGGGTTTCGGGGCAATTCCCGGCCATGTCGGCTTCGACAAGGTCGAGATCGGCAAGGACGGGCTGGTCGATAGCCACGCCTATGCACATTACCTCCACCACAAATACTTCGAGGTGAACTACGGCGACGCCCTGATCCCGCTCGATAAATGGTTCGGCACCTGGCACGACGGCTCCCCCGAAGGTGAAGCACAGATGCAGGAGCGCTACCGCAGACGGAAGGAAAGGCTTGCGGCTCGCAAGGCCCGCCTGGAAGTCGGAGGGACGGCCGAATGACCTGGGTTTCAGTTGGCAAACTCGACGATATCGAACAGGAAGGGGCCATCCGCTTCGACCACGGCGGGCGCACCTACGCGATCTACCGTGGGCCTGACGACAGCGTCTACTGCACCGCCGGCCTCTGCACCCACGAGGCGATCCACCTCGCGGAAGGCCTGGTCATGGATTTCGAAGTGGAATGTCCAAAACATTCCGGCTCCTTCGACTATCGCACCGGCGAGGCCCTCAGGCTTCCGGCCTGCGAAAACCTGAAGACCTATCCGGCAGAGGTGATCGACGGAGAGGTTCGCGTCGCCCTCGGCTAGGCCGCGCGTATCGGATGGCCCCGATGCCCTTCGGGAGGAAGCCGGGTGACCCGGCGTTTTTATGGAGAAAACATGGACGGCATCGTCATCATCGGCGCGGGCGAATCCGGCACCCGGGCGGCCTTTGCCCTGCGCGAGGCGGGCTATTCCAGGTCCGTCACACTGGTCGGAACCGAGCCTCACTTGCCTTATGAACGGCCTCCTTTGTCGAAGACCGTCAACGATGCGGTGCAGATGAAGCTGATCTGCGCGGCAGAAGCGCTGGATGCGGCCGGCATCGCCTATCTCAAAGGGGTGTCGGCCATAAGACTGGATACCGGCACGGAAATGGTGACCTTGAGCGACGGGCGGGCGTTGCGTTACGAAAAGCTGCTTCTCACCACCGGCGCGCGGCCAAGACGGCTCACATGCCCCGGGGCAGAGCGCGCGCTCGACTTCCGTACCCACGCCGACGCCGAAGCGATCTTCTCCAATATTGCGCCGGGCCGGAGTGTGGCGATCATCGGCGCGGGTCTGATCGGGATGGAACTTGCATCGGTCCTTCGCGGAAAGGACGTTGAGGTCAGCGTGATCGAAGCCGCGCCGAAACCTTTGGGCCGCGCCGTCCCTGCCCGTTTTGCCGAAAAGCTCCATGCCAGACATGCTGCCGAAGGCGTGCGCTTTCACCTCGATCGCGGCGTTGCGGCAATCGGCGATGATGGCGTCACCCTGACCGATGGCAGCCTGGTGGCCGCCGATCTTGTCGTCGGTGCGATCGGCGTCCTGCCGGAAACAGCCCTCGCGGAAGCGGCCGGATTGGCCACGGGCAACGGAATTCTGACAGACATCTGTCTTCGCACCAGCGCACCGAATGTTTTCGCCGCAGGCGATTGCGCGGCGGTGGCCCAACCCGGCGGCGGACATATTCGTTTTGAAAGCTGGCGGAACGCCAGGACGCAGGCCGAGACCGCAGCGCGGAACATGCTCGGTGCCGCCGAGAATTCTACCGCCCTCCCCTGGTTCTGGTCCGACCAGTATGATCTCGGCCTCCAGGTGGCGGGGCGGCCGCAGCCCGCGCATCAGATCATTCTGCGTTCGATCGCCGACGGCGAGCTTGAATTCTATCTGGACGATGGGCGTCTGGTGGCTGCGGCGGGTCTCGGCATCGGCAATAGCCTCGCCAAGGACATCAAACTCGCCGAGATGCTGATTGCCGCAGGTATCAGCCCCAGCCCTGTGGAACTGGCCGACCCCGGCATAAACCTCAAAACGCTTCTGAAGAGCGCGCGGGCCGCATGATGCAGAAGCTGCTGATCTTCCAGTCGCTCTGGGCCATGGAGCGCCGGCACACAGACGGGTTCGAGCGCAGTCTCGACGAGAACATCGCAATGATCTCCGAGGCCGGGTTCGACGGCATCAGTGCGCACTACACAAACCGCCGGGATGTCATTCTTCTGAACGACGCAACCCGGGGCACCGGCTTGAAGATCGAGGCGGTCTGCTTCCCTCGCTGCGTCGACGACCTGCGTCTGCCACTGGAACTTGCCGCGGAATTTCCGGTCAGCCACATCAACCTGCAGCCTGATATCCGTCCGCGCCGCATCGAGGCCTGCCTGCCGCTCCTCGACGGCTGGATGCAGCTCGCGGGAGAAGCCGGCATTCCGGTGTTCATCGAAACCCATCGCGACAGGATGACGACGGACCTGTTCTTCACGCTGGATCTTTTGGACCGGCGTCCCGAGCTGCCGCTATTGGCCGACCTGTCGCACTACCTCGTCGGCCGCGAATTCGCCTTTCCCGTCGACGAGGAAAACCACGTGCTGATCCACCGCATTCTGCAGAACGCCCACGCATTTCACGGCCGGGTCGCCTCGCGCGAGCAGGTGCAGATCGAGATCTCCTTTCCGCATCACCGGACCTGGGTCGATCTCTTCCTGCAGTGGTGGGAATATGGCTTTCGCCATTGGCGATCACGCGCCGCCGATGACGCCGAGCTGGTCTTCACCTGTGAACTGGGGCCAAAACCCTATGCGATCACCGGCAGAGACGGCAACGACCAGACGGACCGGTGGGCGGAGGCCTTGGCGCTTCGGCAGATGATCCTTGAACTTTGGGTAGCGACTGGCCTCGAGGCTGCTGCGCCTTAAATCGGGGCCGGCATCCCGAGATTCGCGAAAGCCATGGTCGACGGACCCGCGCATGAGATTGCCGCCTATGGCCGCGAAAAACTCCGCTGTCTGCAACAGCCGCGGACGAAACATTTTCTACAAATTCAGTAGAAAAAGAACGACCTGTCTTTCTCGACATGTCTCAATCCTCTAGCTTTCGCATGACAAATCGAGCGGAATCATCTGCCAACGGTCGATAGGGAGTGCCAAGCGAGACGAAAAACAAAAACGACCTGTTCCTTAAGGACTCCACCGGTCGAAGGCAGCATAGCCAAACCTTTGACTTCTCGGTTTCTCGTCCGTTCGACGCAACCGATCGCCAAACAATGCACCGAACCCCGGCAGGAACGCTTGCAATGGCCTGATGATATAGGCTTGCTGATCCCATGAGACATTCCCAACCCGAAGCGATCCAATGAAAGAGCCTATATCAGATCAGATCCTGACCGCCGCCAGCGCGCTTTTTTACAGCGAGGGCATTCGCGCCGTCGGCATAGATCGAATCATCGAAGAAGCGAATGTTGCCAAGGCGACACTCTATCGACACTTCCCCTCCAAGGACCATCTCGTGGCAGCCTATCTCCAGGATCGCCACGACCGCGTCATCCGGTCGCTACAGGAGGTTTTGGATGCGGCGAGCGCTCCGAGGGATCAGATCAAACTGATTTTTGAACGCTTGTACGAAAAGGCCGATAGCCCGGAGTTTCGGGGCTGCGCCTTTGCACTTGCCGTCGCCGAGCACGGCGATTCCGAACGTGTCCTGACCGTCGCGCGAACGCACAAGAAGGTCGTGAGGGACATATTTCGCACCATCCTGTCGAAGGCCGATGTCAGGCCCGATCAAGCGGCGGCTCACCTTTCCCTTCTCTATGAGGGCGCCCTTGCCACGGTCGCGGTCGGACGCGATCCCCAGGCCGTTCTCGTCGCCCGGGACTGCGCACTTTCCGTATTCGACGCGGCAATCTACTCGACCACATCTCCTAAGAAGAACTGAACATGACAAAGACCATCGATTACTTCTTCGGCATTGGCTCTCCTTGGGCTTTTATCGGCCTCGAGCCGTTTGCGGCTCTCGCCTCGGAGCATGGGGCATCGATCCGCCCCTATGTGATCCCTTTGATCGAGGATAATGGCGCGATCTATTCACGCAACCGGCCGGAAGCGCGCCGCGCCTATTGGGTTAAGGACCTGAAACGTTGGGCCGCGCTGCGGGGCAAGGTGCTCAACTTCGAAAACCGCGCCGCCCTGTCTGATCCGACGCCCGCCGGTTTCCTGGTCATTGCCGCCATCGATGCGGGGCAGGATTGGCTCAGGCTGACAAAGGCTCTTCAGGAGGCCTTCTGGACGCGTGGCGAGGATATCGGCCGAGCCGAGGTTCGTCGCGCAATTGCGGATAAGGCAGGGTTCGACGGCGCAACTCTGGAGCAACGCGCTCAAGCCGAGAACACCCAGGCGATCTGGAAATCAAACGCCGAGACCGCCAAGGCCGCCGGCGTTTTCGGGCTTCCGACCTTCCGATACGAGGATGAACTGTACTGGGGGCAGGACAGCCTGCCATTCCTCGAGCGCCATCTCAACGGCGACAAAATCGCCGCCTGACCCACAACCGTGCAGGTCGGCGCCAGACGGCTACGGCCCGTTCGCCCGCACGCCAGAGTACATCCGGAGCACTCCATGTCCATCATCTCCACCGAATGGCCGGTGGCGCATCCGGATCATCCGAACCTCATCATTCCTGACGGGCGCGGAGACGGCAAATGAGTGCATTCTCTCCCGCTCTTTCCGAAACGCTTCGCATCCGTTTCGGCGATCGCTTCTCCACCTCGCGGGCCTTGCGCGAACAGCACGGCCGCGGTGAATCTCACCACACACCCGCCATCCCGGATGCCGTCGTGTTTGCGGAAACCACCGAGGACGTGGCCGAGATCGTCCGGCTCTGCGCGGCGGAAGACGTGCCGGTGATCGCCTTTGGCGCGGGCACCTCGCTCGAAGGCCATCTGACGGCGGTGCGCGGCGGCGTCTCGATCGATCTCTCCCGCATGTCGCAGATCGTCCGCGTCAGCGCCGAGGATCTCGATTGCACCGTCGAGGCCGGGGTGAGCCGCGAGCAACTGAACACATATTTGCGCGATATGGGCCTGTTCTTCCCGATCGATCCCGGCGCCAACGCCTCGATCGGCGGCATGGCCGCAACGCGGGCATCGGGGACGAACGCCGTGCGCTACGGCACCATGCGCGAAAACGTCCTGTCGCTGACCGTCGTCCTGCCGAGCGGCCAGGTCATCCGCACCGGCGGCCGGGCGCGCAAATCGTCGGCCGGCTACGATCTGACCAGACTGTTCGTCGGTTCCGAGGGCACGCTCGGCATCATCACCGAGGTGACACTCAGGCTCTACGGTCTCCCGGAGACGATTTCCGCAGCACTCTGCTCGTTCGAAAGCGTCGAGCAGGCGGTCAATGCGGCAATTGCGGTCGTGCAGCTCGGCATACCGGTTGCCCGCATGGAGTTGATGGACCGCGGCCTGATCGCGGCCGTCAATGCCTATTCCAATCTGTCGCTGGAGATCGAGGACACGCTCGCCTTCGAATTCCATGGCTTTCCGGCTGGGGTTCAGGAGCAGGTCGATATGGTCAAGGCCATCGTCGAGGAGAATGGCGGCAAGGATTTCGAATGGGCAAACGCAGCCGAAGAGCGCAACCGGCTGTGGAAGGCGCGTCACAACGCGTTCTACGCGGTCGTCTCCCAGCGACAGAACGCCAAAGGCTGGTCATCCGACGTTTGCGTCCCTGTCTCACAGCTCAGCAACTGCATTCTGAAGACGCGCGAGCTTCTGCGCGACTGCAGCGTTCCCGCCGCCATTCTCGGCCATGTCGGCGATGGCAATTACCACGTCGTCTTCGCCGTCGATCCGACGAACCAAGTTGAACTCGATGAGGTCGCAGCCATCAACAAAAAGATGGTGCAACATGCGATTTCGGTAGGCGGCACCTCTACCGGCGAACACGGCGTGGGCACCGGCAAGATTGGTTATCTGCGCGGGGAATATGGCGATGCCGTGGATCTGATGGCCGTCATCAAGAATGCCATCGATCCGACAGGCATCATGAACCCGGGCAAAGTCCTGCCCGGATAGACGCCGGCGGCTCGTTGAAACCCTTGTTTGCCTGGAGCTTTATAGATGAGTTCGTTTCAGACCCATAGCTCCCACTGGGGCGCCTTTTCCGGCCGCTACGAAGACGGAAAGCTCGAAATTCGGCCCCATCCGGCCGACCCGCATCCATCGCCCCTGCTGGGCAATCTGCCGGCTGTCGCTCATAGCCCCGCGCGCATCAGGCGTCCGGCCGTCCGGCGCGGCTGGCTCGAGGGCAGCACCGGAAACGCACAAAATCGCGGAGCGGACGATTATGTCGAACTCAGCTGGCCGCAGGCGCTGGACCTCGTTTCGAAGGAGCTTCGGCGCGTTTATGCAGATTTCGGCCCGCAAGCCGTGTTCGGCGGGTCCTATGGCTGGTCGAGCGCTGGACGCTTCCATCATGCACAGAGCCAGATCCACCGGTTTTTGAATGTGTTGGGCGGATATGTGCGATCCGTCAACACTTACAGCTCCGGCGCGGCGATGGTCATCATCCCGCACGTCTTGGGACCATATGACCATTTCGACCGCAAGAGCGTCACCTGGGACGCCATCGAGCGGAGCAGCGAACTGGTCGTCGCCTTCGGCGGAATGGCGCTCAAGAACACCGATGTGCATGGCGGCGGCATCAGCGCCCATATCGTGCCCCGGACGCTGAACGGCGCGCACGCGCGAGGTGCGCGTTTTGTCCTCGTCAGCCCTCTGAAAGACGATTTTCCTGCTGAGGTGAATGCACAGTGGCTGCCGATCATGCCACGCACCGATGTCGCGCTGATGCTCGGTCTTGCGCATGTATTGGTCAGCGAGGGATTGCACGACCGTGGATTCCTCGACCGTTACACGGTGGGCTACGAAGGATTTGAAGATTACCTGCTTGGCCGGATCGATGGTGTCGAAAAAAGCCCGGAATGGGCGTCCCACATCTGCGGCATCGGCGTTGACACCATCAGGAAGCTCGCGCTTTCCATGGCGCGCGCCAGGACGCTGATCACCGTCAGCCATTCCCTGCAGCGTGCCGACCATGGCGAACAGCCGGTCTGGATGGGCATCGTGCTCGCCGCCATGCTCGGGCAGATCGGGTTGGATGGCGGCGGCTATTCCTATTCCCTTGGGGCATTGGGCAATATCGGCAAACACCAGCTCGCCGTCCCGCTGCCGACCTTTAGCCAGTTCAAAAATCCGGTGCCGGATTTCATTCCCGTCGCGCGCATCGCCGACATGCTCCTCAATCCGGGCGACCCATTCCACTATAACGGCCACGCGATGCGGTATCCCGATATCCGCCTCGTCTATTGGGCAGGAGGCAACCCGTTCCATCACCATCAGGATCTCAACAGGCTGCGGGCGGCGTTCAGGAGGCCGGAGACCATCATCGTGCATGAGACGGCCTGGACGTCCTCCGCCCGCCACGCCGATATCGTGCTGCCGGCAACGACCACGCTCGAGCGGGACGACATCGGCGCGGCGGACCGCGATCCGCTGATGATCGCCATGAAGAAGCTGATCGAGCCGGTCGGCGAAGCGCGGGACGACTATGAGATCTTCTCCGAGATAGCCCGCCGTCTCGGCAAATTCGAAGAGTTCACCGAAAACCGCACCAGCCGGGAATGGCTCACCTTCCTTTTCGAAACAACGCGCAAGGCGCTCATCGCCGGTGGACACGAAGCTCCGGACTTCGAGACGTTTTGGGAACGCGGAGAGATACGCCTGCCGCTCAAACCCGACGACGGCGGACCGGCGCGTGCCTTTCGCGATGATCCGCTTGCATCTCCGCTGCAAACGCCATCCGGAAAAATCGAGATCTTTTCCGAGACGATCGAGAGCTTCGGTTACGACGACTGCCGCGGCCATCCGCGATGGTATCCTGCCAAGGTGGAGGCAGAGGCCGACGAGAGCCGCTACCCGCTCCATCTGGTCTGCAACCAGCCGCATCAGCGGCTGCACAGCCAGCTGGACTATGGCGATTTCAGTCGTTCCACCAAGATCAAAGGCCGGGAACCGGTCCGGATCAGCCCAGCCGACGCGGCCGAGCGCGGCATCGCCCATGGCGACATCCTGAGGCTCTTCAACGCCCGCGGCAGCTGCCTTGCGGCAGCGGTGATCAGCGAGGACGTGCGAAAAGGCGTGATGCAGCTTGCGACGGGTGCATGGTTCGAGCCCGACGGCCCGACTGCCGAGAAGTCCATGTGCATCCACGGCAACCCGAACATCCTCACCCGCGACGTCGGAACCTCGCAATTGGCTCAGGGCTCGACCGGACAGCTTACCAGGGTTGAGGCGGAGCGGTTCGCCGGCGAACCGCCTCCGGTGCGGATATTCGAGGGAATGACGTTTTTGGACCAAGCTGAGAAGTCTCCGGAAAAGCTGATCCGCACACACCCGGAAACCGAACAAAATAATCCATAAATTTAGTAGAAAAAGAACAACTGGTCTTTCTCCCTCCTGTTGCCCTGCTTAGGCTATGCGTCGTGATCTCCTCGGCAAACAATACAGGACCGCATTATGATCGAACGCTTTTCCCCGTTCTCCCTTCCCCGGCGTCGTCTGCTGATCGCCACCTCTGCACTGGCAATCGCCGCCTTGGTGGTAACGGCGGAGTTCAATCCGGCTCTGAGTGCCGATAGCCCGCACAATGGCGGTGACATCACCTTCCTTATCGACTCGCTGGGCGATACCTGGATCCCGAACAACAGCGCGATCTCAAGCTTCCAGGGCCACATCTGGGGCCACGTGACCGATAAGCTCCTTTACGTCGATGCCGACGGCAAGGTCAGCCCCTGGATCGCCGAGCGCTGGGAGCAGAACGACAAAGCCACTGAGTTCACCCTACACCTGAAGAGCGGCGTGACCTTCTCGGACGGCACGCCACTTGACGCATCAGCCGTCGTCGCCAACCTCGACATCTGGTACGCCGGCCGCAAGAGCGAAGGCATCAACCCGATCGGCCTCTTCCCGAAAACCTACGACCACGCCGAGGCCGTCGACGCGAGCACAGTGAAGGTCTTCTTCAAGAAGCCGACGCTCGGCTTCATCCCGACGCTCGGCTACCACGGATCGATCCTGATCTCTCCCAAGACCCTCGCGCAGCCTGCCGCCCAACAGGCCGACCTCAGCAAGACCTCCGGCAGCGGCCCCTATGTGGTCGATTCCTGGAAGGAAGGCGACTTCGTCAAGCTGGTCAAGCGCAAGGATTACAACTGGGGTCCCTCAGCGGTCGGCCATACCGGCCCGGCCTACCTCGACACGATCACCTATAAGCTGGTGTCCGAGCCGTCGCTGCGCGTGGCTGCTGTCCAGTCGGGCCAGGCCGACGTCGCCTACAACGCCTCGCCGCAGGAGCTGGAGTCTCTGAAGGCAGAGGGCTTCACCGTCGCGACACCACGCTATCTCGGCTTCGTCAACGGCTGGGCTGTCAACACCAAGCTTGCGCCATATGACGACGTGAAAGTACGCCAGGCCCTGCAGGCCGGCATCAATCGCCAGGAGATCATCGACACCGTCTATACATCAGACTGGAAACTGGCGACCTCCTTCATCCAGAGCAACGTGCCGGGAGCGACCGACCAAAGCGCGCTTTTGGCCTACAACCCCGAAAAGGCCGAGAAGCTTCTGGACGAAGCGGGCTGGACAAAGGGCGCCGACGGCATCCGCACCAAGAACGGCGAGCCGCTGGTGCTGACGCTGAATTCCAACCCCTACCTCGCAACCTCGAAATCGGTCGATGAGCTTATCGCCCAGCAACTCGGCAAGATCGGCTGGAAAGTCGCTATCCGTTCCTACGATGTCGTCACCTACGGCCAAAAGGTCAAATACGGCAGCCCCGCCGTGCCGGCCTACGAGGTGACCCGCAGCTTCATCGACGCAGGCACCGTCGCCAGTATCCTGACGAACGCCAACAACGGCGAGAATTGGTTCGCCCTCGACGAGAGCGACAAGACCCTCAACGAACTCCGCGACAAGATCGCCGGCGCCGGCTCCATCGAAAGCCGCAAACCGCTCCTCGACGAACTGCAGAAATACATCCTTGAGCAGGGCTACTTCATCCCGCGCACGCAGATTGTCCAGCGGATCTACGTGCAGTCTCCGAAGCTCAAGGGCGAGGTCTATAACGGTGTCGCCTATGCCAGCTACTACACGGCCACGAAAAGCGAATAACCCGCAATTCCACCGAGCAACGTAAGAGGGTGACGGCATGAGCAAAGCCTACCTAAACTACGCCGCAAAACGCCTCGTACAGGCGATCGTCGTGATCCTGCTGGCTTATGTCTTCACCTTCGTCGTCGTCAGCATCCTGCCCGGCGACCCGATCACCAATGTCCTGAACAACCCTCAGAACGGCTTCACGCCGGATGAGATCAAGGAGATCATCGCCGCCCAGGGCCTGGATAAGCCGATCCCCGTTCAGCTATGGACGTCGTTTTCCGACTTCGTGACCGGCGATCTCGGCCTGTCGATGCGGACCAATCGGCCCGTATCGACCCTGATCGCCGAAGTGCTGCCGTCGACCTTGGTCCTTGCTTCCGCAGGCCTCGTCGTCGCACTGCTGCTGTCGGCGGTGATCGCCTATGGCACGCAGTTTCTGCCAAAACGGTTCGGCCAAGGCCTGCTGCGCGGTTTCCCGTCCCTGTTCCTGTCGGTGCCGAACTTCGTGATCGGCCTGGTGCTGATCCATCTCTTCGGTTTCCAGCTCGGCGTCTTTCGCGTGATCGAGCCTGACAGCTTCTGGGCAACCCTTTTTGCGGCCACCGCGCTCGGCATCCCCATCTCCGCGCAAATCGCCGAAGTGCTGATCGCCAACCTCGATCATGAGTCCGGGCAGGAATACGCCGCCGTCGCAAGGGGCCGCGGCCTCGGGCAAATGCGCCTGTTCGCCAAGCACCTGCTCAAGCCGTCATCGCTGCCGGTTATCACCGTCATCGCGCTGACGATCGGCGAACTGCTCGGCGGCTCGCTGATCACCGAGACGGTGTTCGGACGCACCGGTCTCGGCAGCCTGGTGCAGCGGTCGGTGAGCACGCAGGACCTGCCCGTCCTCCAGGCGGTCGTCTCGCTGGCGGCGGTGGTCTTCGTGATCGTCAACCTGATCGCCGATCTTACCTACCCGCTGCTCGACCCGCGCGTGAAACTGCTTGGCGCTCCCGAGCGCCGTCCAACCACGGCTGACGAAGGCTCCGCCGGCATCCCCAAGGCGGTGACGTCATGACCCTCGCTTCCACATACTCCAGCTCGCGCGCCACGGCGATCAGCCGGCTGACGGCCCTGCGCGTGCCACCGGTCGTCGCGCTGTCTTTCGCTATCGTCGCGCTTGCCATCGCCTGGTCGCTCGCCCCGGGCCTGTTCACGATCTATGACCCGGTCAACGGCGTTCCCGCTCAAAAGCTGCTCGGCCCCAGTGCGGCGCACTGGTTCGGCACCGATCACCTCGGCCGCGACCTCTACACCCGCGTCGTCTTTGGCACGGCCTCCTCCGTGGCGAGCGCGTTGATCGCCGTCGTCATCGGCGTTGTCGCCGGTGGCCTCATCGGCCTCCTGGCCGGCTTCTTCGGCGGCTGGGTGGACATCCTGTTCGCCCGCCTGGTCGACGTGCTGCTTGCCATTCCAAAATTCCTGCTGGCCGTCATCGTCGTCACCGCGATCGGCTTCGACACCACGAATGCCGCCATCGCAACCGGCGTTTCGGCCGTCGCCCTGTTCGCCCGGGTGATGCGCTCGGAAGTGATCAAGACCCGGCAGGCGACATTCGTCGAGTCTTCCTTTCTGCTCGGTGGATCACGCTGGCACATCCTGTGGCGCCACGTGCTGCCGAACGCCTCGCGCTCGGTGCTGCCGCTTGCCGTGCTGCAGTTCGGCGACTCGATCCTGGTGATCGCCAGTCTCGCCTTCCTCGGCTACGGCGACCCGCCGCCGGCTTCCGACTGGGGCCTGCTGATCTCGATCGGCAAGGACTATCTCAAATGGCCGTGGCTGGTTTACGCGCCCGCCTTCGTCACGATCGCAACCGTCCTCTCCGTGAACAGGATCAGCCGATGGCTTCGCAAGACAGACTGACTGAGCTTTTCGCCCGCAACGACGCCGGCTCGGCACCCCAGCGATCAGCCCCCCTGCTCCGGATCGACGGGTTGTCGGTTTCCTACGGACCGCACGAAGTCGTCAGCAACGTCGGGTTTGAACTCGGCCGCGGCAAGAGCCTTGCCCTCATCGGCGAGTCGGGCTCGGGCAAGTCGACCATCGCCCGCGCTGTGTTGCGGCTGCTCCCCGGCGGTGGACGCGCTGCCGGCCGCGTCGAGTTCGACGGGCAGGAGGTGCTAAGCCTCCCGGAGCGCCATTTCCGGCCGCTCAGAGGACGGGCGATCGGGTTCGTCCCGCAGGATCCCGGCAACTCGCTCAACCCGGTGCGGACAATCGGCGCCCAGGCGATGGAAGCGGCCGCACTCCTCGACGAGCCCAATAAGGCAATCCGCAAGGCGCTCATCCTGGAAACCTTCGCCCAGGTCGGGCTCGACAACCCTCAGCGTGTCTACGACTCCTACCCGCACCAACTCTCCGGCGGGATGCTGCAGCGTGTGCTGATCGGCCTTGCTGTCCTGCCACGGCCATCGCTGCTGGTCGCGGACGAGCCGACCTCTGCGCTCGACGTCACGATCCAGAAGCGTATCCTCGACCTGCTTTCCAAGTTGCAGCACGAGCTTGAGATCAGCCTGCTTCTCATCACCCACGACCTGGCGATCGCCGCCGAGCGGGCGGACTCGCTGGTGGTGCTCAAGGACGGCGTCGTCCAGGAAGCCGGCAGCACCGCTTCCGTCTTCTCCGCGCCCACCTCGGCATACGCCAGGAAGCTGCACGCCGACGTCCCTGCCCTCAACCCCGATCGCTACCGTGCGCTGCGCGACCCCGGCTTCCGTTTCCTGGGGACCAAGGCCGGCAAGGCACCGAAGATCGAGGTCAGCGGCGTCACCAAGACTTTCACGGTGGACGGCAAGATTCTCACCGCCGTCAATGACGTGTCGTTTGCCGTCCCGGCTGGCACCACACACGCGCTGGTCGGCGAATCCGGTTCGGGCAAGACAACGGCAATCCGGCTGCTGCTCGGGCTCGAGCAACCCGACACCGGCAATATCGCTGTCGCCGGCGAGCAGCTCGCCGGTCGCTCGCCCGAGTCCCTGCGCGCGGTATGGCGTCACCTTCAGCTTGTTTACCAGAACCCGTTCACGTCACTGGACCCGACCTGGAAAGTCGAGCAGCTGGTGCGAGAACCGCTCGACCGGTTCAAGATCGGAACCAGCGAGGAGCGGTCCGCGCGGGTGCGCGAAGCGCTGGAGAATGTCGGGCTCGGCGAGCACCTACTCTTGCGCAAGCCGGAAGCCCTGTCAGGCGGCCAGCGCCAGCGCGTCGCCATCGCCCGTTCGCTGGTGCTCAAGCCTGATGTGATCGTGCTCGACGAGCCGACCTCCGCGCTCGACGTCAGCGTCCAGGCCGACATCGTCGAGGTACTACTGTCGCTGCAAGCCAGGCTCGGCCTGACCTATGTCTTCGTCTCCCACGACCTGGCTCTGGTGCGCCAGCTCGCCCACACAGTCTCGGTGATGCAGCGCGGGCGCATCGTCGAACATGGGACCGTCACCGACATCTTCGAACGCCCCCGGGAGCCGTACACACGCTCGCTGCTGGAGTCGATCCCATCAGGCGCCGCCGGTATCGCCCGCGTGCCCAACCCTAGACCGCAGCGTTTCGTCAACGAGGAAAAGATCGCATGACCATCGCCGCGCCTGCCGTCCCCCTGCCCGCGCCGTTCCGTCCGAAGCAGCGGCTCGGCTTCAACACCCGGGTGTCCTTCAACGACGACGCCGGGCCGGCGCAGGGGTTGCGCGACGGGATCGAGCTGTTCAAGGCCGCCGAGCGGCTGGGTTATCAGTCGGGCTGGGCCTACCAGCGGCACTTCGACCACTACCTCTCTTCACCGCTTCCGTTCTTCGCCGCGGCCGGCCAGCATACAAAGCATATCACGCTCGGCTCGGCTGTTATCCCGATGCGCTACCAGGACCCGATCCTGCTCGCCGAAGCGGCCGGCACGACCGACTTGCTGATCGGCGGCCGCTTGGAACTGGCCATCTCGACCGGCGCCAATGCGGCGTTCGACGCTGTCTTCGGTGCGGTTGACACCGATGCCCGGACGGAAGCCAAGCGCCGCCAGGCGCGCTTCCTCGCCGCGATCTCGGGCGAAGTCCTCCACACCGTAGCCGGGCAAGCCCAAGGCGCTCCGGAAGGCACCGAACTGCGGGTGACGCCGCACAGTCCGACCCTGCGGTCCCGGATCAGGCAGGGCTCGGCGAGCCTGGATTCCGCAGTGCAGGCTGCCAAGCTCGGGATCGGGCTGATCTCAGGGACCGTACAGCACGACCATGACGAGGGCGAAACCTTCGGGGAGTATCAGGCCCGCTGCATCGCGGCTTACCGTGCGACCTGGCGCGAGACCTGGGCTACCCAGCCGCCGCCGGTCGCCGTTGCCGCCTCGATCCTGGTCGGCACCACGGCCGAGCTTCGGGAAAAATACGCCGCCTACGACCTCGAGCGCCGCACCCAGGGAATTGCCGCGTCCCGTCCCAAGGGCGCGCTGACGCCGGCCGCGCCAGTCAATCAGCCGCCCGGCATCCAGATTTCCCCTGTCTTCCAAGGCACGCCCGACCAGGTGCTTCAGGCTGTGCTTGACGACCCGGGCCTTGCCGCCGCTGACGAGGTTGTGCTCTTCCTTCCCCCCGCCTTCGACCTTGCCGAAAACGTACGGCTGCTGGCGGACCTGGCAGACACGGTGGCTCCCAACCTCGGCTGGTCGCCTAACGTTTGAACCACACTCTTCTCCGCCCGGCAGCGGCGCGCGAATATTTTCTACAGTTTTAGTAGAAAAAGAAAGACCTGTCTTCCTATTGGATTTCTCGCGCCATAACGTGAAGGCATGTTCGGCAACCCCGGGAGAAACGCTCACATGGCCGCGGAATTCATCAGCGCAAGCTTTGCCAATGCCTCCAATGACCTCAACCCCATTCCCGACGCGCCGGTGGATGCGCGTTTTCTGGAGCGGTACGCACGCGCGCTCGACGATTATGGCTTCAACTACACGCTGATCCCCTATTCCTCGTCCTCCTTTGATCCGTTCACGCTCGGAGCGACGATCCTCGCCCATACGAAAAAGCTCAGCATCATCGTCGCGCTGCGTCCGAACACTGTCTATCCGACGGTCGCGGCGAAGTCGCTGGCGACGCTCGATCAGTTGAGTGGCGGGCGTGTCGTCGTTCACTTCATTGCCGGCGGCAGCGACGAGGAGCAGGCGCGTGAAGGCGACTTCCTCAACAAGGAAGAGCGTTACGAGCGGCAGGAGGAATATATTCGCATCCTGCGTCTGGCCTGGACGTCGACCGAGCCCTTCGATTTCGATGGGAAATACTACCAGTTCAAGCAGTTTCGCAGCGCCGTGCGTCCCACCAAGGGCCTCATCCCCATCTCGCTCGGCGGCTCGTCGGATGCGGCTTACCGGATCGGCGGTTCGCTGTGCGACATTTTCGGCCTATGGGGTGAGCCGCTTGCCGAGACCAAGCAGCAGATCGACCGGATTTACGACGAAGCCGCCAAGGCCGGCCGCGCAGACCGTCCGCGCATCTGGGTCACCTTCCGACCGATCGTGGCCGAGACCGACGAATTGGCCTGGGCGAAGGCGCACAAGGTTCTGGAGCGGCTGAACGAGAACCGCGAGAAGGGTTTGAGCCGCGCGCCGCTTTCGGCTCCACGTCCGGCAAATGTCGGCTCGCAGCGGTTGCTGGACATTGCGGCGCGCGGCCATGTGCAGGACCGCGCCCTGTGGTATCCGACTGTGACCGCCACCAATGCCAGCGGCGCCACCACCGCGCTGGTGGGTTCGCCGCGCACCATCGCCGATTCCATCCTCGATTATATCGATCTTGGCGCCGATCTGATCTCGATCCGCGGCTACGACAATTACAACGATGCCGTCGATTATGGCCGCTATATCCTGCCGCTCGTGCGCGAAGGTATCCGCGAGCGGGAAGAGGCCAAGAAGAAGGCGGCCGCCTGATGATCGCGGTCCGGTACGGTAGGACCGTGCATTCAATCCCCGAACGGGCAGGCGACGCTACCTTCATCGCGTCGGAGGATATCGCTCGGGCGTCCATCAGAAGGCTTCAACGACATGCCCCATGACACAAGCGTCCTGAACGCAACCGCGCGGGTTCTAGCCGAGGCTGCTCCGGAAGCGGATCGTACTGGTCAGTTTCCATGGACGGGTATTCGTGCCGTTCATGAAAGCGGCCTTCTGGAAAGCACCGTCGCCGTCCGCTATGGCGGAGGTGGTGCCACCCTTGCCGACACGGCTCACATCTTAGCCGCTCTCGGGCGGGGCGATCCGTCCGTCGCGCTGATCAGCGCCATGACGATCTTCACCCATCTCGGCCAGGCGGGAAAAAACCATTGGCCGGAAGATCTCTACACCAGCCTGCTCGCGGAGGGGAAGCAGCGCCCGCTGCTGCTCAACGCCGCCCGCGTCGAGCCGGAACTGGGGTCGCCGGCGCGTGGCGGTCTGCCGGCAACGCGCGCCCGTCGTACGGCGAACGGCTGGTCGATCACCGGTCGCAAGCGCTTCGTAACAGGCGCGCATGGCCTCACGCATTTCCTCGTCTGGGCGCATACCGATGAAACCCCAACGCGGGTTGGAACCTTCGTCGTGCCGAATGGACTGCCTGGCATTCGCGTGATCGAAAACTGGAACAGCCTCGGCATGCGCGCCACAGGTTCGCATGACGTCGAATATATCGACGTCGAAATCCCGGTAGAAGACGTGCTTGATCTCACCGACGCCACAGTGGCGCAACAGGACAATCGCGCCCATGCGGCGCTCACGCTGGCGCTGACCGCGCTCTATCTTGGCGTGGCCGAAGCCGCGCAGGCCGCCTTCATCCGCTTCGCGCATGAGCGGGTGCCGACCAATCTCGGCCATCCCATTGCCCGCACGGAGCGTTTCGTGACGCTTTCGGGCGAAATCGACCTGCTTGTCTCCGGCGCCCGCCAGATCATTTTTGGCCCGCTCGAAGCCGGCCAAAGTGACGCGGAAAAATTCATAAGAGCCCGGCTTATTGCCGGCCGGCAGTTGCGTGAGGCCGTCCAGATCGCGGTGCGCGGCATCGGCAATCCGGGCCTTAACGCCGAGCTGGGGCTTGAACGGCATTTCCGGGACATCCAGTCCGTGCTCGTCCACGCTCCGCAGGAAGACGTATCGATTTCCATTTTGGGGCGCGCCGCCTTCGACCGTTGGAACCGGGATGAGGCCGCTCTACCGACCTATTCGACAGGCGTCCCCGTCCTTAAAACTGCCTGACGCGACAGGACCTCTCAACTCAATTTGCAGCGGACCTACATGACACGTTACATCATCATCGGCGCCGGCGCGGTCGGTGCCAGCCTTGCCGCCGAGTTCGAAACCCGCGACATTCCTTACGTTCTGGTGGGACGCGGCGCGCAGATCGCTCATATCGCAGCCCATGGGCTTTCTTATCGCCGCCCGAGGGAAACCCGGTTGGTTCAACTCAACGTGGTCGACACCGCAACGCCGCCCGCTCTGAAGCCGGACGATATCCTGATCCTCACAGTCAAGGCGCAGGATGTCGAGGCGGCAACCGATTTCTGGGCCTGGCGCGATGTGGACGGCGCGGGCCTCGCATCCGATCTGCCGCTGGTCACGTTCCAAAACGGGCTGGCCGCCGAGGATATCGCGCTGCGGCGCTTCCATCATGTCTATGCGGCCAGCATTCTCATTCCCGCGCGCTACACCGTGACCGGTGAGGTCGTCGTCGGCGGTGAACCGAATCTCGGCGTTGTCACGCTCGGACGCTATCCGCACGGGCTGGACGATACCGCATCGGCAATTGTCTCCGACCTGACGAAGGCGGGATATCTGGCCGAAGCCCGTGCGGACATTCGCCGCTGGAAGGCCGCGAAGCTGCAGCACAATGCCACCAACGCGGTCGAGCTTTTCGCCGGCACGCCGGAGGCTCGCGCAAAAGCAGCCGCCGAATTGGCAGAGGAAGCGCGCACCGTCCTGAAGGCGGCGGGATACGATCTGGCGGCTCCGTCGGAACGGAGGGTCGACATATCGGGCTGGCGCGTCGCCGAAGACAGCGGCATCGAACGCGGCCAGCAATCGACATGGCAGAGCTTCGTGCGCGGCACGTCAAGTGAGGTTGATTACCTGAACGGTGAGATCGTGCGGCTCGGACGTCTTCACGGCGTGGCCGCCCCCCTCAACGCGGCCTTCCAACGAGCGGCGGCAAGGCTCGCACGCGATGGGGGCAAGCCGGGTTCGCTGGGCATTGAAGAGGTAGGACGGTTCGCATGACCAAGGGATCGATAAACGAGGGCGGCTCTTCTTCCGAATGACAGAACAGAGAAAATATGTGGTCGGAATTACCGACCACATGATCGGCACGCCGGACCTCGAGGCCGAGGTGCTCGGCAAGGATGTCGAGATCGACTTCTTCGCCACCACGGATGAAACGCTTTTCGCTGCCGATCGCCTCGCCCGGCTCGACGCCCTGATGGTCTGGGGCGCACGGCTCGGGCGGCGAAGCATCGCTCATCTCACCCGCTGCAGGGGCGTCGTGCGGTACGGAGTCGGTTACGAGAAGATCGATATCGCGGCCTTGGCGGACGCCGGCATCCCCTTCGCCAACAACCCGGACTATGGCACCGAGGAGGTTGCCGACCACGCGGTCGCGATGATCCTGTCTCTGCAAAGACGGCTGTGGGAACATGACGCGCGCGCCCGTGGCTATACGTCCGGCTGGCAGGTCCACAGCCTCAAGCCGCTTTCCCGCGCAAACCGGGCCACTGTGGGCGTCGTCGGTGTCGGACGGATCGGAACGGCGGTCATCAACCGCCTGAAGCCGTTCGGCTTTCGCATCCTCGGCTATGATCCCGGCCAACCGCCTGGTCACGAAAAGGCGGTGGGGTACGAGCGCACCGACAATCCGAGCGATCTTTTCGCACGGTCTCACATCGTCACGCTCCATTGTCCGGCCACGGACGAGACACGCGGCATGCTGGACGGCGACGGGCTGGCCCGGATGAAACCCGGAGCCATTTTGGTCAATACGGCCCGCGGCGAACTTATCGATGATCTCGATGCGCTTGAAGCGTCCCTGAGGAGCGGTCACCTGGCAGCGGCCGCGATTGACACGCTGGTGCAGGAGCCGCCAGGCGACCATCCGCTGCTTTCGGCCTGGCGCAACCGCGAAGACTGGCTCGCAGGACGGTTGGTGATAACCCCGCACAATGCCTTTTACTCCGATCACGCCGCGGTCGAGATGCGCCAAAACGCAGCGCGGACGGTGAGAATATTGCTCGATGAAGGCAGGCTTCGAAATCGGATCACCGCGTGACGGCCTCCCGTGGTCCTGTCCTTCAGAGACCGGCGTGAGGGCGATCGATTGCTTCTTCTTATCCGTGACATAAGTGTATCTCAATGCTGCGGTTGGGGATTGTTAATCAGAAATGCCTAATGTAAATCTTAACGTGCACAAGTTGTGTGGGAGTCGAACTGCTACGATAACTGATTAGGACCTGCGGCGAGGGAGAGCCTTGGACATGCGGAAAATTCGTGCGGCCCGCTCGGCCGGCGGAAAAACGGAGGCAAAAGTTTTGAGCTCGATCGACCGGCTTTTGTTCTTTGACCGCGATTTCAATCCCGTCGAGAATTTGCTGGGCAATGAGCTGCCTGCTTCCGTCAAACCAGCAGCGTCGTTTTGGGAGCATTTTACAGAATTAGACAAATCGGAAATTACCCTCGCTTTCGCTTCCATGGGCGATGGTACCCAGCCTTTGCGGATATTTGGCGATCCCAGCAGGTCTGGGTGGCGCGGACTGACGATTTACAAGATCGGAGATCTGTTTGCCGTGGTTCGGTCCGAGGAACCTATCGACGAGGAGCGGGCAACCCTTTTGCATCTCGCCACCCACGATCCACTGACTGGACTGCCGAACCGACGCCAGTTCAGCGACGACCTCACCGAGTTGTTACAGGAGACCGCAGCCTCGAACGAGACCCTGTCCCTGATGCAGCTCGACCTTGACGATTTCAAGCCCGTGAACGACACGCTCGGGCATCCGGCCGGAGACAAGCTTCTTCAATTCGCAGCAAGGCGTATTCAAGGCTGCCTGACCGCTGATGACAGAGCCTATCGACTGGCGGGTGACGAATTCACCGTCATATCGACGGGCTCGGGGCATCCGGCCAAAGCACACCACCTGGCAGAAGCTTTGGTTGCCGCATTCAAAAAGCCCTTCACCATAGATGGCATCACGGTATTTGTTGGTTCCAGCATTGGCATATCGACCGCTCCACCTGATGGAACAACTCCGGAGCAGCTGATGAAAGCCTCCGACCTCGCACTCTACGCTGCGAAGAAAGAGGGGCGCGGCCGCGCCAGCGCGTTTGATCCCTCAATGCTTGAATTGCTGGAGCAACGCGAACTGCTGCGCCGCAGCCTTCGCATGGCCTTGGTCCAACAGGAATTCTCCGTCGAATACCAACCCATCGCAGAGGGCGGCTGCATTGTCGGCTTCGAAGCATTGCTGAGGTGGCACCACCCTCTCCTTGGAAATATTCCCCCCGTGACATTTATTCCGATGGCCGAGGCCGATGGACTGATGCCCGAAATAGGTGCATGGGTTTTGGAGCAGGCATGCCGCGAGGCAATGAAGTGGCCGCAGAACTACCTCGTCGCCGTCAATGTGTCGGCGGCTGAATTTTTGACGAGCGGCCTCACCGATCGGATATCCCAGACGCTCGACCTGGTCGGGTTGCCGCCCGATCGTCTGGAACTCGAGATAACCGAAAGCGTGCTGCTTGAGCGGACCGTCAATAACATCGATACCTTGAATACGCTCAACGTGCTGGGGCTACGAATCTCGCTGGATGATTTCGGGACCGAATATTCTTCGCTGAGCTATCTGAAGACATTCCCTTTCGACACGATCAAAATCGACAAATACTTTATCACCGATCTCGAAAGCGATCCGAAAAGTCAGACAATCGTCCGCTGTATTGTGGACCTGGCACATGGTCTCGACATGCAGGTGACAGCCGAAGGTGTTGAAACGCCGGCTCAAGCGGAATGGCTGCGCAACGTGGGCTGCGACAGACTTCAAGGCTATTTGGTGAGCAGGCCGCTACCGGTCGAGGCAATCGACGAGTTCATCGCCCGGGCGGAAACATCTGTGCGGCACGCTCTGCCATAACGAACAACCGATTTTTTGCCGTGCCTTCAACTGTCGCAAGCATTAGCCTGACGCCCCGGGCAAAACTGATGGAGGGTGGATTGGAAGAGGAAGCATCTGGCTTCGACGACCACGCATTCGTGCCGATGGTATCGCTGGAAATGAACCTTGCGATGTTCAAATCCCGGTGGCAGCTTTGCGACGGGATTACCGAATATCTCTCGGAAATTCTGGGGCAAAGCCACAGCGATCCCGCTCGATATTCCAATTTTCTTTCCGTCGCGGCAAACGAACTCGTTGAACTTGCTTTCCGTTCGACCAGAGCGCCTGGAAGGATCAGGTTCGGTCTCTATCGCAGCGCGACATTCAATCGGCTGAGAATTGCGTTTCCTCGCGAGGACGCATTTGACCGTCAGCCTGTCGCCGGCTCCGCAGACCTGGTCACGAAGTCCGAAGAAACAGTCTTGCTCCGAGATTTGGCGACAATATTCCGCGCCGCTATCCGTATTGAAGAAGACGACGTGCACGGGATGCAAATCATCGCGGATTTCCCCTCCAGGGAGGACTTCCAATGAACCTGCTTCCCCTGCCCTTCACCGCGCATTTCGATCCGACAAATCAGGAACTTTTGCTGGCTGGCAAGATGCGGCCCGAAAGCGCCGGTGAGATTGCCGATGTCCTGAAGCTCGTGCGGCAAAGTTTGGAAAAATACAGCGGGGTCGTTTACCTCAATGTCAAACGTCTGACGCACATCAACATGACGGCCTTCGCCGCCCTGTCCGATGTCCTGACGGCAAGCTGCCGGGCCAGGCCGGAACGCAGGATCGTCATCATTACGTCGAGCGTGGTGGCATGGTCGACCTCGTTGTTCGAGACCTTGGTCGCCTCACAACCAAACTTGTCGGTCGAAGTCTACGATTCGGCATTTTATCCGGGCCAGACCTTCGTCGAGGATGAGAGTTTCATTCCCATTCTGCGCACCCAGACGAAAATGACATGGAGGCACGAACGCGAACTGCTGCCTCGCCATGGCCTGCGCAACGGCCTTGTCATCGCCGATATCTGCTGCGGAATTGGTGATTTTGCCGCCCTGGTTCAGCGGGAGTTCAAACCGGCACGCCTTGTCGCGCTGGATCATTCCGTGCGCAGCCTCGACTATGCCCGCAAGGTCGCTGCCGATTTCGATCTGCAGGGAATCGAGTACACCTATGGTGACGCCTCGCAAATGCTGCTTCGAGACAACCAATTTGACTTTGTCACCTGCCGACATTCGCTGCAGATTTTCGACCGTCCCGAGATGCTGCTGCGGGAGCTTTACCGAATCTGCAAACCAGGCGGCCGCGTCTACATCACCAACGAGAAAAATTCGCATTGCCTGGGCGAGCCACATGCTGAAACAATAAAATGGACTTACGAGGAGGTCGCCAAACTGTTCAGGCATTTCCACATGGATGTCGAAATGGGGCCGAAAAGCCGCCATCTCCTCGCCGATGCGGGGTTCGATGACATCAAGGTCGACTGCTTCATGGTGACCAACCTTGATGGGGATCCCCAGGACTTCGCAGACATCATCGAAGCTTGGGAAAATGTCTACGCCGGTGAGATGGCCGTCCGACGGGGCGACTCCGTGGATTTCATTCGCAGGTTCCGGCAGGGATTCAAGGATCACATCTTTGCCGCTCTTCACCCCAAGGGTTACGCAGGCTGGCCGATCTGGGCTGCATCCGGAAGAAAGCCGCTGTAATGGACGCGCAATTATCGAAAAGACCGGCAGGATTGGCCTCGTTTCGGGCAAAGTTCATCCTGGTCGTCGGCGGAGCCGTCCTCTTTGACCTGCTGGTCAGCGGTGGACTGGCACTTTGGAACGTTCAGAGGCTATCGCGTGACGCAACGCTCGAGGTCGGCCAGGGTCTTGAAGCTGCAAGCCAGGAATACATCCGCACCTATGCCGATTCCACAGCAGCCCAGGTGAGCCTGCTCCTGCGGCAGGTTCATAGCGACGTCGGTACCCTGGCAGGTGTGCTCCAGGCGCAGATCGACGATCCCGAGCGGAATTCGGACGTCGGCGCGGCAATCGCTCGCACTTCTCCCGGCAGCGTCAGCCTGTCCTACGATCAGAAGGGGAAGTGGTCCCAGAACGCTCCGGGTTCTGTCTCTGTCGTGAGCGTCTGGGGGTACTTGCTCGGACAAGATCATAGACCGAGGCCCGCTGTGGAGAGCGATATCCAGGCGAGCGCTGTTCTGGATCTTATTGCGCCGAGCCTGATGCAGCACGGTGCTTCAAAGCTGCAGATGTATTATATCGGGTCGAAAGCACGACCGATCTTCAGGACCGCGCCCTACACCGACCAGGCTCAGACCTTCGACCGGCTTTATCCCGGTCACAACGAGGCCGATTTCTGGGACTTCTTTTTTCCCGGACTTTATGAGTCCTGGCAGGGCTGGGCCAAGGATATGAAAACGCGTCCGGTCGCCGACGATATAACCCAGACAGCGCCCTATACCGATGCTATTACCGGCAAGCTGATCGTCAGTTTCTTCCATCCATTGTGGACAGCCGACAGGAAGGACGTTGCCGGGACGGCCGGCGCCGACATCACACTCGACCAGCTCGCACAGATTGTCGAGAATGTGAAAGTGGCCCAGTCCGGCTTTGGATTTCTGGCAATGTCCGACGGAAACGTCGTGGCGATCAACGGCACAGGAGAAAAAACCCTCGGTCTGCGTTCTGCGAGCGATGCGGGCGGCGCCGGCGCCGGCGCCTTGACCGGCCTGCAGCGCTCGCTGAAGGGAAGCTCCCAGCCTGCCATCGCCAAACTGGCTCTTGACCGAGAACAGGGCATTCAGCACCTGCTGTTGCAGCAGGACGGCAACGAGGTCCCCTATATCGTTATCGTCAAGAAACTGCCGGCGACCAATCTCTGGGTCAGTGGCCCGGTTCGGCAAGAGGCGATGTTGCTGGGGGTGGTTGTGCCCGAGCGAGAAATCGAGGCCTCGCTCTATGCTGCCCAGGCCAAGATTTCCGAGGCGACGAACCGGATCGTGCTCTACCAAATCCTAGCGATTTTGATGTCATTGCTGATCGTGACCATCGCGGTATTTGCCGCCTCGAAACGAATAACCGGCGGCATCAGTGCACTGGCAGGTGCCGCCAAACGTATTCAGGCGAAGGATTATTCGGTCAGGGTGGCCATAACAAGCAAGGATGAAGTCGGCGCGGCTGGCGAAGCATTCAATCGGATGGCCCAAGAGATCAGCTATCACACGGAAAATCTCGAACAGCTCGTCGAGGAGCGAACCGCTCAGATCGCAGATGCAAAGGAAGAGATTTCGATGCTGAATTCACAACTTCAGCGAGAAAACAGGCGTCTCGGAACAGAGCTGGCCGTCGCCGAGAGAATCCAGTTGATGGTTCTTCCGCTGCATCAGGAGCTTGAGGACTTTCAGGCGCTCGAGATCGCCGCCTATATGAGACCGGCGGAAGAAGTCGGCGGCGATTATTACGACGTTTTGAAGAGCGGAAGCCGGTTGAAGATCGGCATCGGCGACGTCACCGGACACGGGCTGGAAAGCGGCGTGTTGATGCTGATGGTTCAGTCCGTCGCCCGCGCCCTGCAGGAAGCCGGAAATACCGATGCGGTGAAATTTCTCACCAATCTGAACAGCGCCCTGTTTAAGAATATCGTCAGGACGAAAATCGATAAGCACCTCACTCTGGCGTTTCTTGACTACGACGGGAAAGAGATGATCCTGTCGGGACAACACGAGGAAGTTGTCGTCGTGCGGGCGAACGGCGAGGTCGAGCGCATAGACACCATGGATCTGGGCATTCCGATCGGGCTGGAAGCCGATATTTCCGCTTTCATCAAAACCCGTGAAATCGCGTTCGAGACGGGAGACCTCATACTTTTGCATACCGACGGCGTAACAGAAGCCGCAAACGACGCGGGAGAACTCTTCGGCATCGAACGTCTCTGCCGCGAAGCACTTCGATTGAAGGGTCAGGATGCCGAGAAAGTCGTTTCAGGAATTGTAGCGGCATTGATGCGCTTTGTCGGATCGCAGAAGATTTACGACGACATCACCCTTCTCGCCGTGCGGCATAGGTGAACCAATGACGCCAACGGTATATGGCATGGAATCTCTGGCTGATATAAGCTTAGGCTCGGGCACCCGCCTCACGTTAAGCGACGGACCGCTTCAGCTGGGATGGAAGCACTCGGGAATGACGGCGGACTTCATAGCGGAAGTCATGGCTCTGCCGTATTCACGTTCAAAGAAAGACTACGTGCAGGCGCATCATGACATCGAATATCTCAGCAACGAATTGATTGAAAATGCCGTCAAGTTTCGACAGCCTGGCGAGATCCTCATTGAAGCCGGCATATTCGACGGAGCTTTTCTGATAAGGGTGAAGAACACGATCGATGGCGTGACATCGTCCCGCTTCCAGCAACTGCTGCATCGCCTCCAATCGAAAGACCCGGGGGAACTTCTTCTTGAGCAAATCGAAACCAATGCCATATCGACAACGAGCGGTTCGGGCTTGGGATTGCTCACCCTTCTGAGCGACTACGAGGCAAAAATGGCTTGGGCGTTCGAAGAGAACAATGACCAGCGGATCATACTGACGACGACTGCAGCCGTGGCGATGCCGCCCTCCTCCAATCCGTGAGCGAAGAATGGAAATCAGCGACGAAAATTTCCGCGTATGGGCGGAAAGAAACCAGGTATATTTCGACGGCGTATTCCGGCTGGCAGGACCGGACGCCTATGCACCCATTTATTCATTGATTTCAGGCCTGCTTCATGAGGGGCACGAACAGGTGACGTTCAACCTGACCGGTCTCGAGTTTCTCAATTCCTCGGGCATAAATCTCCTGGCCAAATTGACGATCGAAGCTAGAAAGATCGGCGACCTGCTGCTCGTCATCAAAGGCACCAATCAATATCCCTGGCAGGCCAAGTCGCTGCCGAACCTCAAGAAGCTACACCCGCTTCTCGATTTGCGCTTGGCGTGATTCTCCTTCGGTCCAATCGGGACGCTTGCGTGAGGGCATCGGTCTCCGCTGACCCGCGCGGATATCGCCTGACGCCGGCCCGGGTGATGATATGGATTTGTTAAGTACTTCCATTTGTTTAGGACCATAGTCCGACCGACATCCGGACCTCGGGCCGATGTGCAAGACGCAATCAAGGTCTAACCTCTGACATCTCCAGACGCGGTGCACTCACACCGCGCTTGATGAGCCGATCCGGAGGAAAATGATGCGGATAGCAACTTTGGCGTCCTTGGCCGCACTCTCGCTGGCCCTTGCAGCAAGCCCGGCAACCATTGCAGGCTTCGACATATCAGCGCTCGCAAAGGACGGCGGCAACGGTGGCGGAAATGGGGGTGGCAACGGCGGCGGCAATGGCGGCGGTAACGGCGGCGGCAATGGAAACAGCGGCAGCCACGGCAGCAGCAACCAGGGCAACGGCTCAAGCCATCACAGCGGTGCAGCCCATGGCAGCGCCAAATCCTCAGGCCTGAAAGGCAAATCCGCTGACGCAGGCAGCAAGTCCAAGGCGGATGAGACCAAAACCGTCAAGAAAGAGAAGAACCTGTCGGCGCAACTTGCGGGCCTGAACTCTCTGAAACGGAATTACAGGGCGTTGATGCATACGTCGGACCCACGCATGACCGCCATCGCGGCCTATGCCGTGGCTTATGCCCAATACGAACTCGACAATGGAACCGAGCCCGCAGCCGATGACCCTCTGTTAGGGGACGAGGCGCTGGAGGAGGCATTGGCGTCCGCAACGAAAACCGGTCAGGTCAGCCCGGCCGTTCTTGACCAAGCCAAGACCATCCTTGGCGTTGGCGACGCGAACGGAAAGATCGATCAAATCCGCACCTCGCTGGAAAAACGTCCCCCGGCAACGTCAGACGAATAGCCGCGAGTGAGGTGCAGGCGGTGCGAAGCGCCCCAGAATGGCTCCGCACTAAATTAAGAGAGCATTTCCGTTTGTTTGAGTAACGGAAATGCTCTTTTTTTGCGATTTCCGGCTCAAACCTGCTGTAGGAGATGGATGAGGACGCCCCTCATCCGGCTGCCGCCACCGACCGGGGTCGAGCCACGGGTCTCGACCCGTCCTTCGGACCCCCGTAAACGGGGCGAAGGAACTAAGCCGCAACCTCTCCGCTCCCGTCCGCCTTTACTGTTCAAGCCGCCTTTTCGATCGACGGCGCGCGCATCGCCTGCGGCCTTCCGAGCAGATAACCTTGTGCCTCGTCGCACTGCTCTTCTAAAAGCGTATCCAACTGCGCCTGCGTTTCCACGCCTTCCGCCAGCACCGGCACCTCCAGGCTGCGGCCGAGCGCCAGAATGGCCCGGACGATCGCCTTGGATTGGGCGTTGCTTTCGACCTCGGCCATGAAACTCTTGTCGAGCTTGATCTTGTCGAAGGGGAAGGAGCGCAGCGTCTCCAGCGAGGAGTAGCCGGTGCCGAAATCGTCGATGGCGATCGAGACGCCGAGCGCCTTCATCTCCCGCATGGTGCGCAGCGCCTTGTCCTTGTCGATGATGATGGAGCTTTCGGTGATCTCGATTTCGAGACGCCGCGGGTCGAGGCCGGTTTCGGCGAGGATGCCTGATATCACGACCGCCATGTCGGCATGGCCGAGCTGGACCGGCGAGAGGTTGACGGCGATCTTGTGGCCGTTGCTCCAGCTCGCCGCCTCCCGGCAGGCTTCGCGCAGCACCCATTCGCCGATCGGCAGGATCGCGCCGCATTCCTCGGCAAGGCCGATGAAATCCATCGGCGGGATATTGCCGCGCTCGGGATGGCGCCAGCGCAAGAGAACCTCGTAGCCGGTGATCTCTCCCGTCCGCACCGATTTCTGCACCTGATAGTGCAGATGAAGCTCGTTGCGATCGATTGAGGCCCAGAGGTCGTTGGCGAGCGCGCGGCGGTGGCGCGCGGTCTCGTCCATATCAGCCTCATAGAAGCAGACCCTCTGCAGCAGGGTGTGCTTGGCGCGGTACATGGCCAGGTCGGCATTGGCGAGAAGCCCATCGACGCTCTCGGCATCGTTCGGATAGATCGCAACGCCGAGGCTGGCGCCGGTCTTGATCTCGAAGCCGTCGACGGTGACCGTGCCGCCGAGCGCGCTTTCGAGCCGGCTGATGAAATCGTGGAGCGCGTTCAAATCGTCGAAGCGCTTGGTTGCGGCGAACTCGTCGCCGCCGAAGCGGGCGATGAACTCGCCCTCCTGCCGCGCCGCGCCGAGACGCCGGGTGAGCTCGACGAGAACGATGTCGCCGGTGGCGTGCCCGTGCTGGTCGTTGACCTCCTTGAACTTGTCGAGATCGATGCCGATGACGGCGACATGGCCGCTCACCCGGTCCGCGACCATCAGTTCCTCGGAAACGCGCTCGCCGAACTGCAGCCGGTTCGGCAGGCCCGTCAGCCCATCGTGCTTGGCGAGGAAGGCGACCTGCTCCTCGGATTTCAGCCGGTCGGTGATGTCTTCGAAGGTGACGACCCAGCCGCCATTGGCCAGCATGTTGACATTCTGCTGGATCGACTTACCGCTCGCATATGTGTGCACCGCGCTGCCGGCGCCGGCCCGGATCAGCGCCATGTTCCTGATGTAATGCGCCTCGGCTTGGGCAGCCGCTTCCGCCGCATCCTCGGTGTTGGCGGCATAGCCGATTTCGACAATCTGCCGGTAGGGCATGCCCGGCCGCACCGAACCCTCGGGGAAGCGGAAGATATCGAGATAACGCTTGTTGCAGAGCACCAGGCGCTCGTCTCCGTCGAACATGCAAATACCCTGCCCCATATTCTGGAGCGCCACGTCGAGATTGCGGGTCACCTCCTCGATCCGGTCGGCATCGGCCTTCTGCTTGCTGTTGTCCTTGGTGATCTTGGCAAAGCCGATCAGCGCGCCGGCTTCGTCACGGATCGCGTCGATTACGACATCGGCCCAGAAGGAGGAGCCGTCCTTGCGATAGCGCCAGCCCTGCGCTTCGAACTTGCCCTCGGTGCGGGCGGTCTCGAGCGCCCGCTGCGGCAGGCCTTTCCGGCAGTCTTCCGCCGAATAGAACAGCGAGAAATCCTTGCCGACGATCTCCTCGGCGCGATAGCCCTTGGCGCGCTCGGCGCCGGCATTCCAGTTACTGACCTTGCCGTCGGGATCGAGCATACAGATGGCGTAGTCGGTGACGCCCTGCACGAGCAGCTTGAAATTGCGCTCCGCCTTGGCGGTCTTGGCCTCCGAGCGCACGGCGAAAATGGCCGCCGCAAAACCCGCTGCCAGCAGTGAAAAGGTGACGGCGGCGATCGTCACCACCATGACCGCGGGCGAAAGCAGCGTCGCGGGATCGAGCGCCACAATGCCGGGCGTGACGGTGACACCGGCCATCGCGGTGAAATGCAGGGCGACCACACCTGATGTCAACAGAAGCGTCGGCGCGAGCCTGCCGAGAAGCGACCGCTCGCCCCTGCCCGCAAACCGAAAGGCCGCGACCGAAAAGGCGATGCCGAGTGCGACCGACACCGCCACGAACCCGCCATCCCACGAAATATCGCCCGGGAATTCGATGGCGAGCATTCCGGAAAAATGCATCGACCCGATGCCGGCGCCGAAGAGCACGCCCGCCAGAATATTCGCCACCCACCTGGTATAGCCGATCTTGGCTGCGATCGCGCCTGTGGTCGCGACGATCGCGACCAGCAGCGAAACCAGCGTCAAGCCGGCATGATAACCCACGACGACACCGGGGTCGTAAGCCAGCATGGCGACGAAATGCGTCGCCCAGATCCCAAAGCCGCCAGCCGCCCCCGCCGTCCCGATCCACACCCACCGGGCAGCGCCATCGGAAGACGTCGCCCGATCGAGCAGAACCATCGCGCAAAGGCTGGCGAGAAAGCAGATCAAACCCGCGAGACCGACCAGCGTGAGATTATGCTGCTCGGTAACGCACGTCAGAACGGTGAACATAAGACAGACCCTCAATTCGGGGACACGCTAATCAGCGGGCGCTTAAGGAAGGTTGAAAGGCGTGCGGCAGCTGGCGGGGATGGCGTAGGGAAATGCGGGGGTTTGGGCGCGCTGGAGGTGCTGTTATGGGATTAACGTTTATGGGGAGTGTCTTGATATGGTGAATGGATTTTCGGCTGGCGGTCATCGGTAAGGCCGTCAAGGCATCATGGCCGCGTATCTCAGATAAACGCGCATCTGCAACGCCAATAGCTAGACCTGCGGATAGCCGATCAACCCAGCGGACAGCCACATTGACGCCGACGGCGTCACGATGGACTGATGGGTCTTTGAGGTCGTGCAAAGTGGGAAAGGGTTTGGATGAAAAATTTCTTATTGTTATGCGCGGGGGTTGGGTTTCTGGCATCGGCAGCGATCGCACAAGATGCGATGCCGGGATCGGTCGAGGAGTTAATGAATGATCTTGCGAGCACCAACCCGTTGCTCCACGCGATTTTCATGGACCATATGGATGAAGCAAGGGAGGTAAACGCGAAGTTCCAGGCAGGAGACGAGGAGGTCGCGTTGACGGCTGCGTCCGAAATTTTTCGGAAATACGGCCAAGCGGCATTGTCGGCTGCGAGCGACGCTTCTGCAATCGAGGTGCTGAAGAGGGCAGGCGATGTCTTTGATGCCCTGGGCGATCACTATCCGCGAGGGTGCATGGAGTTTGTTCGGAATGACATCTCTTCCCAAGCGCTGAACATTCCCAGCGTGAATGAGGCCTATCGGCAGTATCAGGAAGCTGAGCGTGTTGCCTATGAGGATGGAAAGCTCCGCAAGCCGATTCCACGGATGGAAATAGCGGATATGTATCAAGTAGTTACCGAGGATTTAGGAGAAACCAAAGCCGAGCGGCAGACCTTGCTGCATCCTGAGAACGTTCTAGCCATCGAACTATGCGCAATCCTCAGAAAGAAGGTCAACATATCAGCGGTGCGAGAACCGCTGCGCGGCCAATACGCGAGAGCCAATTTAACATCGAACAAATAAGCATCTCCACATTGTAGTAGAGAAATGATGACCCGCTTCGTTTGCCTGTTTCTGGTGGCTTCCGTCCTCGGCGGCTGCGCTTTTCCATTCCAACGCACTTTGAGTGATTGCCCTCGTGAAAAAATAGTGTCGACCGGAGATACTTTTAGTTGCGCGGATCGCACCAAAGAACTACGGCCGAGCCGGACACCATGACCGCCACTGACACCGCAACCCTCGTCGAGGACGCCCCGCCCGCCGGATCGACGAGATTTCCACCGATGGGGAATCTTGATTGAGTGAAGATCAATTTGAACTGTGGCTGCCTTTCTGCGTCGTGGGCGGCCTTTGCGCTTATTGCTGGTATTGGTGCATCACATCGATCATTTTTTACCGCAAGAACGGCTTCGATTTCAGCGAAGACTTCGGCCCCAAGGTCTATTGGGGAACTTATGCACATGATCGCTTCCTGGCGAAGCCGAAAGCGAAGTTTTTTATCGCTATGCCTTTTGCGGTGGCGATAAGCTCTTTTTTGACGATATTTTTTGCTTTGGATCTGATGGGAATTATCAAACACTGTGTCGGTTGTGGACGGTAGCAGTCGGCGGATTATTGGAGAAGAATATGTATCTGCCGGTTCATGATCTGGATGAAGACGGCGGAGCCGATGGGACGGCTTGAACAAGATGGAGCAATTTCATCCAAGCGAGGTAGCGGATTTGGATGAGGGGGTACCCCGAATGTCAATCTTGCTAAGAAGTTTGTCGCTACTGGTCGGAATAACTTTAGCGGTGCCAGCCTTTGGCAATTGCTTAACCGCCAATGAGACCAAACAGGGCGTGCTGCTGACCAGAGAAGTGCCTTTCCTTTCCGTATTCTACAAGCCGGAGGGTCCGGGTCTCACCGAACAAAAGCTGGTGGAGCGTAACCGTTCGCTGCAGCCGGTATCGGCTGTATATTTGCACCCCTTGCTCGTCGAAAAGAGAGTTGGTCCCAACGGGACGCATGAGCTGAAATACACGAATGCGATTGCGCTAGACGATCTACCACAGAAGAAGAACTGGCGATCCGACACGACGCTTTTCATCAATGGCAAAAAATCCGTTTCGGGCACTACTTTTATTAGGTTCGACGGCTTGGGAGAGGAAACTATTGCATCTTGTTCGTACAAAGTTTGGGCCATCAAAAGCCGTCTGGAACTGACGGGATTGCCTCCGATTATTTTCGAACAATACTATTCCCCCGAGCTTCATCTCGTTCTTCGTTCGGTAAGGCTGGGCCCCTCCAACCAGCCGTTGAGCGAGATTCGATTTGATCGGTTGCAAATTGGCTGGGGCAACTAGAGGGCACATTGTGTCCCCTCTATCATCCCAGAAAGCCCGCTGGGCGCTCCCTCCCTACCTACCACTCTGTCGTCGCGGGTCGATGAGACCATGTGGATGAGCTGGGCCATGTCGGCTTCCTTCCCAGTGGCATATTGGGGGAATCCGATTGCATCATGCAATCAGCTATGGGCGAGATCAACTGGCTTATATCAAAATTGGGCGTTTTGGTAGTTTCGGAAGGCGCTCGAATCCGCACGAGTACATTGCCAGCGCGCTTATCGCATCCCCGCTCGGTGACCCAAGCAAGCTGCAAGTCAAGCAACCATGAATAGAGTTGTTTGATTACCAAAATCAACGTAGAAATTGCATCCGCCAGAAGATAGAGTGTCAATCGGCGGCAGTATTGATGTTGATGGGGAGGGGCATGAAATTAAAGCATATTGCGATCCGAAATTTTCGGCGCCTTGAGAACGTGACGATCGATGTTGAAGAAAAAGAGACGATATTTGTCGGCCCAAACAACAGCGGCAAGACATCAGCAACCGCGATCTTTCGCTGCTTTCTTGGCGGCCGCGACTTCAAAATCCACGATTTTTCGGTCGCAAGGATCGCCGATTTCGAGACCCTTGTTGAGAACGAAGCATCTGGCCCGCCTGAGATCAGTCTTGACCTCTGGTTTGAGATCGACCCAAACACCATTGCCTTCGGCCGCGTGTTTAGCCTGCTGCCCAAGCTGTCAGATTTCACGCGGGTTGGCTTTCGCCTCACCTACGGAATCAATGATGTCAAGAAGTTACGTGAGCAATATTTCGCGGCTTATCCTAGCGATGAGAACGGCAAACGCAGCCAAACGCTGTTCGAATATCTTGCTACGGACGCCAATTTAGCCCGCCATTCGGCCGTCCGATACGCTTCTTTGGAAGAAGCCAAGGACGAGAATGATGGCGTCGCGATCGTAGCCACGCCAGTGGAGCCTGAAGAAGGCAAGCGTCTAGTGAAGCAATTGATCCGTGTCGAATTCGTCGATGCACAGCGCAACATTAACGACGACGACAACAGCCGCAGCAACCGGCTGTCCGCCGCATTCGCTTCATACTATCGCAAGAACCTTGAACAGGCCGAATCTGCTGCCGAAGCTCATCGGGTGATCGATGAAAACAACGCACAGTTGACGAGCCACTACGAGGTACAGTTCGCACCCCTGATCAGCCTGATTAAGGGATTGGGAGTACCCTCAGTGAACGATCGCGAGTTGCGGATTATTTCGTCCCTCACTCCGGAGACTGCGCTGAGAGGCAACACCGAGCTGCTCTACATCGATCCGAACCGCCAGCACGAGCTTCCCGAACTCTATAACGGGCTCGGCTTCAAGAATCTGATCTACATGGCGATCCAGGCACGCCACTTCCATTCGCAGTGGCAGGAAACCGCCGAAAACCGACCGCTGTGCCTGCTCATCTTCATCGAGGAGCCTGAAGTCCATCTTCATGCGCAGGTCCAGCAGACCTTTATCACCAATATCTGGAGCGTGATCAATCAATCGGCGGCGGGGAAGCCCGAGTTCACTCCGCAACTCGTCGTAACTACCCATTCCTCACACATTCTTGACGCCGTGGATTTCGAGAAAGTGCGTTACTTTCAGCGCTCCTATCTTGCCGGGGAAACCGTAAAAGCGGGTATTCGAAACGCGTCGGACGTCCTCAGCTTGCGGGCTTTCAGTCCCGAAGCGGACATAGTCGAAGGCGTCGCCATTCCGCCATCGGATACGCTTGCGTTCTTAAAGCGCTATTTGAGACTTACCCATTGTGACTTGTTTTTCGCCGACGCCGCGATACTGGTCGAAGGCGCCGCCGAGAAGCTCCTGTTGCCTTCGATGATCGAGCAGGCAGCAAAGCGGCTACGCACCTGCTATCTCACGGTACTGGAAGTTGGTGGCGCTTATGCCCATAGATTTGAAGGGCTGCTCGCGTTCCTCCGCATTCCCTATCTTGTCATCACCGATCTCGATTCGGTTCAGCCGGCCGGTTACCCGAGCATATGCCGAGCAGACGTTGCGGGCGCGCGAACTTCGAACGCGTCGCTCAAAAAACTTTGCGGCAAGGAAACTGTCGGCGAACTGATCTCCTTACAGTCTGCCGACAAGATCGACGAGGCAAAAGATCGGTGCATAGCGTTTGAGGGCGACGTGCTGGTGATCGAGGGAGCGAACCAATTTGCCATGCGTCCTCGCACACTTGAGGAAGCTATTGCCTATGAAAATTTCGCGATGGTACGCTCGGGCTCGCTTTCGATCGGTGTCGCTATCCCGGAAGCACTGGCCGAAGCCTATGAGCAAATCTACGAACGAATCAAATCGAGCGAGTTCAAGAAAACCGACTTCGCTATGAATTTGCTAGCGAATACGGCAATTTGGACAGTGCCGGCATATATTGCCGATGGCCTACGTTGGCTTGAGCTTCGCCTGTGCGGGCCTGCGCCAAAAGAGCCGCCAACCCTAAAAGACACGGATGGTGCGGCCCCAGCGCTGAAGTCTGCGGGAGAAGCCGCGGCATGATCGAAAAAGTTGAAACGAAAGCCGACATCGATGTTCGTGCTTGCCTCGATGCGCATTACAGCTTTGCCCTCGTTGCCGGTGCGGGATCGGGCAAGACAACATCCTTGATCGAGGCGCTTGAGCGCGTGCGCGATCAAGAGGGTAAGCAACTTCGACAGAATGGCCAGCGCGTAGCCTGCATCACTTTCACCAAACGCGCTGTGCAAATTATCGCCACTCGGCTGGGGTTCGACCAGCTCTACGTGGTATCAACTCTGCACAGCTTCCTATGGGAGCAAATCAGCCATTTTCACTCCGATATTCGCGAAGCCCTACGGCTTGGACGGCTGCCGGCCCTTATCCAAAAGGAACGCGAAAAGGATGATGGAGGCAACAGCCGTACTGTCAAAGAGGCCCGTGTAAAAGCAGTTCGCTATGAACAAGAGCTGGCCGCCCTCGATAGCGTCGCGACGTTCAAATATGACGACGCGAGATGGGGTGACTATTCCGTCGGACGACTTGGGCATGATGACGTGATTGAAATCGCCGCATATTTATTCGAGCATAACGCAACATTCCGCCGTATTGCTGGTTTGCGTTTCCCCTACATCTTCGTCGATGAGGCGCAGGATACGTTTCCCGGTATTGTGGCCGGTTTAAACCGAGTATGTGAAAACGAAGGGCTGCCGATCGTTGGCTATTTCGGCGATCCTTGGCAGCAGATCTATGATGGTAGCGCGGGGGATTTTGCCCCCCCGGCGAACGGCAAGCATATCACCAAGACCGAGAACTTTCGATGCTCCGAAAGCGTCATTAGGCTCCTCAACGCTTTTCGCGGCGATGTTGAACAATACGCCGCAGGCGAAAACAAGGGGCGTGAGGGCAGCGTACGATTTCGCCTGGTACAGACCGAGAAGCCCGAGATGCCACGCAATCGGTATTCGGACGCCCAGATTTCGCGCGCTTTGGGGCAAATGGATGCTGCGCTGGCAGGCTGGGGCTGGGCCGATCGGGAGGACGTCATCAAACTGTTCTTAGCCAATCAGATGATTGCTCGACGCATGGGATTCACTGAACTCAATCGCCTATTCAGCGGCGAATATGCCTCCTCGCGCGCCGAGGAGGCGTTTGAGGCAGGCGAGCACCTTCTGCTGAAGCCGTTGACCTCAATAGTCTATCCGTTAATCAAGGCCCAGGAAATAAATAATAGCCGTGCCATTATCGATATTCTGCGGCGTAATAGCCCAGCCTTTGCGGTTGATGGTATTAACGCGACAAACACCCTGAAGTCGATGGTTGACACATCGGTGGGGCTGGTCGGGCAACTCAGCAACCTCTGGAAATCGGGCACTATTGGTGACGTCCTGCGCTTCTGTGCAGACAAGCAAATCATCGCGGTATCAAACAACCTTCAGGGGCATTTGGTACGCGCGCCCCGAAAAGAGGCGTATGACGAGGCGGTCTACAGCCTTGACAAGGGCGATTGGCTTGCAGATGCGTTATTCGGGATGACTACTGAGGAAATAGTGCCCTACACGTCTTTTATCGCAAGGAACTCTGCGTACAGCACGCAGCACGGCGTGAAGGGTGAGGAATATAACAAAGTTATGGTCGTCTACGACGATGTCGAAGCGGCGTGGAACCACTACAATTTCAGTAAGACACTGACGCCACTGACCGCGGGCAAGCCGACAGACGGACAACATAGCCGCGGGCAAAGGCTTGCCTACGTTTCTTTCTCTCGCGCGTTGGAAGATCTGCGCGTTCTTTTCTTCACAGCAGATCCAACCGCCGCCCGGCAGGAACTGATCGACAAGAGGCTTGTCACCTCCGAACAAATCGAAGTAGTAACATCTGCATAAGAAAATGCAGCCACTGGCGCGACGATAGAACGCTGACGATTTCCAAGAAGCGCCACGCCAAGTGCTATAGGGCTGACTGGGCGGGCGATTTCTCACCCGCCGCCTAGTTGAAAGCCGGCAGCCGCGCAATGTTGACATAAAACACCGCAGCTTTTCCTATTCTGGATCGGACGTCAGCCGTGACAGCTTGTCGACCCGCGCTTAACTCTCTCCCGCAGCGAGAGCACATAGGCCGTCATTTACCGCACCCCTCACCCCTCCAACTCAACAATCGCACACCCATACCCCTCCAGCTCCAGCCTCCCCCTCAAGATCTTCTCCCCATCCAGCAGATCCCGCCCGGCCGGCACGCCGCCCACCGCCACCGCCTGATCCGTATAATTCTGCACGAACAGCAGCCGCCGCTCCTCGTTCATCCGCATCGTCACCTCCACACCCTCCGGCAGCCCGCCGACCAGCGGCTCGATGCCGGCGGGGGCGAACAGGCGTTCGGTCAGCGCCTCGGTTAGATCAGGCTTGAGATAGGTGCCGAGATAGACCACCTGCCCCTTGCCGAGTTTGCGGGAGGTCGCCATCGGCTGGCCTTCGGCATAGCGGTTGGACCAGGCGGCGATCACTTCGACGTCGGCTCGATGATGAGGTTCTCGTAGAAATGGCCGGCCGTCATTTCGCGGTTGCCGATCTTGAAGCGGCGCTGGCGGCGGTTGCTTTCGGCCGGTTTGTTCGGCGGAATGACCAGGCCGCCGGAGCGCTCCATCACGTCGAAGAGCCCGTTGGCGCCGGGGGCGGTGAGACGGCCGAAATCTTCGACGCGCACGCCCGTCAGCTTCGAAAGCGCAGTGCCCGGCGCGGTCTCTCGGATGACGTGGTTATCCCCAGTGCGCGTGCCGGTGCGTGCGCCGATGACGACGGTGCCGCCTGCTTCAGCGAAGGCTTCGAGCTTGGCCGTCCATTCATCCTTCCACATCACCCAATGGGGGACATAGAAGAGCTTCAGCCTGGAAAGATCGTCCTCGGGATGGATGAAGCCGCAGGCGATGCCGCGATCGTAGCAGTACTGATGCAGCAGGATCGCATCGCCCTGCGGGCTAGGCAGGCCGATTGGATAGGTCTTGTGGGCCTCCTGATGGTCGAAATCGGAACCGGCGATGCCGACGTCCATGCGCACATAAGTGCCGAGGATCTTCGGCGCCAGCGCGATCATCTCGGTCGCGAAGCGCTTGGCCTCCTCATAGCGATGGCGGCCAATATCGTCATGGTCGATGATGCCCATCCAGTAGATCTCGGCGCCGAAATGGGCCGGACGCCAGCGGAAGAACATCAGGCCGTCAGCACCGTGGGCGACCGAGGAGAGCGCCCTGCGGCGCAGTTCCCCCGGCTCCGGCGTCAGCGTGCAGAAGCCGGCTGGCTGCCGAAGCCCGATTGCTGCTCGGGCACGATGTAATTGCCGGAGAAGCCGCGGCAGATGTCGAGGTGCAGCGCCTGCACCTTGGCGTGATTTCCGAGCCGCTGGAACTCGTCATAGAGCAAGGGATAGATGTCGTAGGCCACTTCCGCGGGCCGTTGCATTTCGCGCTCACGCGACTACCTTTCATACGAGGCCGCTCTCCCCTCAGTGGCAAAGATAAACGACCGTGAGCAAGCCATGTGCCGAAACATAAAACCTCTGTTCAATTTCGATCCGCCAGCGACGGACGAAGAGATTCACGATGCCGCGCTCCAGTTCGTGCGCAAGCTGAGCGGAGCGACCAAGCCATCGAAGCGCAATGAGGCCGCGTTCGAACGTGCGGTCAGTTCGATCGCTGCCTGCGCTCGCGAACTGCTCGATTCACTGGAGACGTCTCAACCGCCTCGCGACCGCGAGGAAGCAGCGGCGAAGGCGCGCGCGAAAAGCGCGATCCGGTTCGCGTAAGAAAAGCCGATCCTCGCAGGAGAGTCAGGTCCGCAGATACACTCGCTTACAAAAATGGGGGGTTCCGGACACATCCCTGGTTCAATCATCGACTGAAATACCGGTGCGGCCATGCGCCGACAAATGGTCAATTCAGGAAGGATGACACTATGAAAATGATCCAGGCTATGGCGCTCGCTTTTGTTCTCGGTGGGGCAGCAGCAGCGCATGCGGAACAGCCGATAGAGCGCACCGATCTCATCAAGAACGATATCGACGTCCCCGGCCACGAGGTCGTCCAAGTCCGCGTCGATATCGCCCCAGGCGTTCTCGCACCGAACCATTCGCATCCCGGCGAGGAAGTTGCCTTCGTCATCGAGGGCACGCTGGAATACCAACTCGAAGGCAGGCAACCGGTGATCCTCAAGGCCGGCCAATCCCTGTTCATTCCCTCCGGCACCGTTCACTCGGCGAAGAACGTCGGCAGCGGCAAGGCGTCGGAATTGGCGACCTACATCGTCCGCAAGGGCGAGGCGCTCGTCGTGCCTGCCAAGTGAGCCATTGGTAGAAATGCTCACTCGGATCGGGGCAGCCGCGGCAGGAGCGACCTCCGGCGGCCAGCCACGCGATTGCGCTGGGAGCCGAGATGGAGGCCTGCGGAGATGCCCGGCCGCTTGCGTGAGGTCAGGCAATATGGGGATCGACAACCGGGATGAAACGGCCTCGGCGAGCCTTGCCCTTGTCGACGGCGGCGTTGCTTGGCTCATAGTCTTCATTGGAGTGCTCGATGCGTTGGATACTTCCTCGAACTTATCGACCAAATTGGTGAGGGTAACGTCGACCATGAAGACCGCCATCATATTCGACTGTGAATTTCTTTGCCTCGAAGGCTCGCAGCGCAGGTTTTGGTGCGCGGCCCATGATCCCGATCCCGTGATCGCGCAGATCGGAGCCGTCAAGCTCGGCCTCGAAGGCGAGTTTCCGATCCTTGGTACGTACAAATCCTATATCAGACCCATCGATCGCTTCGGCAAGCGGTATCCGCTCGATCCTTACTTCACCCATCTGACCGGCATCACCGACGAGGATATCGACGCTCATGGCGTGGCGCTGGAGGATGCCCTTTCCGATGTCGACAGCTTCTCGGGCGGCGCCCGGTTCTGGTCCTGGGGCAAGGATGAGATGAACATGGTGGCCGTCAGCTGCTATGTCGCAGGCGTCCAGCCTTCCATCCCGGCCCGCCGGTTCGATAATGCCGTCAAGCTTCTCATTGCTGCAGGCATGCCGATCGAGGATTTGGCAAAGACGCCCAGCAACAAGCTGGCCGACTACTACAACGTCGACCATCCTCCCTTGCAGGCGCATGATGGGCTGGACGACGCTCTGTCGCTATCATACACGCTGCAGCATCTGATGAAGATCGGGCAATTGCAGCCCGAGGTTTTCGATCGGCTCTGAAGGCACGACACAAGCAAGGCTTGAAGCAGCGCCCGGCCAAACGGCGGGCACTGCTTCCTTGGGGCGGGCGGCTTATTGCTGCTGTTGCGCTGGCGCCGCCGGCGGCGGAGTGCCGATCTTTTCCAGAACCTTCTTGGCCAGAGCCGGGTCGCTCTGCGCGGCGGTCAGGATCGAGGAATATTCCTCGACGGAGATGCCGTTAGAGGCTTCGACGGTGTCGACCATCTGCTTCTTGGCTTCTTGCTGCAGCTTTTGCTTGGCAGCCTCGTCCTTCGTCGCGCCGATCTTGGCAGAATATTCCTGGCGGACCTTGTCGACCTGCAGATAGGCAACGGCAAAGGCCTCGATTTTCTGATCGCTGACGGGAGCGGCCGCACCGTTGCCACCGCTCTGTCCCTGCATCGGCGCCTGGCCTTGTGCCGGCGGTTGCGCTTGTGCCGGCTGCTGCTGAGCGGATGCCGGGCTGAAAGCAAGCAGGCTGAAGACCGCAGCGGTCATCGTTGCGACGGGTGTGTAACGAGTGATCATATTCGTTCCTTTTCACGTGCATGATTTGAGCGGCAGCAGGACCGCCTCGGTCGATCGCTCAGCCGCTGGGGCTGGCGAGGTCGCGACGATGAACCTTGAAGAGGGCACGGTGCGGCGGTAACGGGGCGATTTGCTGACGATTGAGCGGCGGCTTTGTGACCGTCGAGATGTCGGCTGGTGGTCAGCGCGCCTCCACCCCAACGCCTGGCGCGACCGGGTCAACCACCCTATTTCGCGAACCGCCGGGCGCCGGCCACGCATAGGATGACGGCGACGGTGACGGCGAGCATGGCCCAGGTCACGGGCTCGTGCAGCAGGGTGGCGGCAAGCGCCAGGCCGAAGAACGGCTGGAGCAGCTGCAGCTGGCCGACGGCGGCGATGCCGCCCTGCGACAGGCCGCGATACCAGAAGATGAAGCCGATCAGCATCGAAAACAGCGAGACATAGGCAAGGCCGAGCAGCGCCGGTGTTTCAATGCCGGAAAAGCTCGCCGGCCGATGCAAAAGCGCAACCGCGACCATCACCGGCAGCGACAGCACCAGCGCCCAGGAAATCACCTGCCAGCCGCCGAGTGTGCGCGAAAGCCGGCCGCCCTCGGCATAACCGAGGCCGCAGACGATGATCGCCGCCAGCATCAACAGGTCGCCGACCGGTGATGCCGTCAGCCCTTGTGTCAGTGCGAAGCCGGCCACCAGCGCGCTGCCCAGGATGGAAAACAGCCAGAATGCCGGCTTCGGCCGTTCTCCGCCGCGGACCACGCCGAAGATCGCCGTTGCCAGCGGCAGGAGACCGACGAAGACGATCGAATGGGCTGAGGTGACGTGCTGCAGCGCCAGCGCCGTCAGCAGGGGGAAGCCGACGACGACGCCGAGCGCGACGACGACAAGCGAGAGCAGATCGCGCCCGCTCGGCCGCTTCTCCCTGAAGATGATCAGCAGGCCAAGCGCCAGAATGCCGGCAATCGCCGCGCGCGCCACGGTCAGGAAGACCGGATCGAACTGCATCACCGCCACCCGCGTCGCCGGCAGTGATCCGCTGAAGATCACCACCCCGATAAAACCATTGATCCATCCCGATGCCATGCGGTCCATGATGCGCTGCGCTCCTTCAATATCTAGCCCTTATCGGCCAACAGCGATGGCCATGACAGTGACAGTCTGATACGATTTTGCAAAACTGTAATGGTTCGGAATGCAATACAGATGAACGAAGGACGCACCCGCGTGGAGATGGTCGTCGCGACGATCAGACAACGCATCGCCGGGCGCAGCCTGACGCCGGGCGCCAAGCTGCCTTCGGTCCGGGGACTGGCGGCGACGTTGAAGCTGTCGACATCGACCGTCGTCGACGCCTATGAGCGGTTGGTCGCCGAAGGCGCCATCCTGGCAAGACCGGGCTCGGGGTTCTATGTCGCCAATCAGGCAGCCCCCTTTGCGCTTGCCGAGGCCGGGCCGAGGCTCGACCGCGCCGTCGATCCGTTCTGGATATCGCGGCAATCGCTGGAGGCTGATGAAACCGACCTGAAGCCCGGCTGCGGCTGGCTGCCGCCCTCCTGGCTGCCGGGAGAGGGCATACGCCGCGGGCTGAGGACGCTTGCCCGCGCCGACGGGGCAGCACTTGCCGATTACAGCTCGCCGCTCGGCCTGCCGCAACTGCGCCAGCTGATTTCGCGGCGCATGGGCGAACGGGGGATAGAAGCCTCCCCTGAACAAATCATGCTGGCCGATTCCGGCACGCAGGCAATCGATCTGCTCTGCCGTTTCCTGCTGGAACCCGGCGACACGGTACTGGTCGACGACCCCTGCTATTTCAATTTCCATGCGCTGCTGCGCGCCCATCGGGCAAAGATCGTCGGTGTGCCCTACACCCCGTCCGGTCCCGATATCGAGCGGTTTGCGCAAGTGGTCGCCGATGAGCGGCCGCGGCTCTACATCACCAACTCCGCCATCCACAATCCCACAGGCGCAACGTTGTCTCCTGTTGCGGCCCACCGCGTTCTAAAACTCGCCGACCAGTTCGATCTGACCATCATCGAGGACGATATCTTCGCCGATTTCGAATATACGCCGGCGCCCCGCCTTGCCGCCTTCGACGGGCTGGAGCGGGTCATCCATATCGGCAGTTTTTCAAAAACTCTGTCGGCCTCGGCCCGCTGCGGCTTCGTCGCGGCGAAACCCGAATGGATCGACGGCCTGACCGACCTCAAGATCGCCACCTCCTTCGGCGGCGGCCGGCTGACGGCGGAACTGGTGCTGACCGTCTTGAGCGACGGCAGCTATCGCAAACACATGGAGACGCTGAGACACCGCCTCTCCCAGGCGATGAGCGACGTCTCGGTCCGGCTGAAGGGCTTGGGGATAACGCCCTGGCTGGAGCCGCAGGCCGGAATGTTTCTTTGGTGCCGGCTGCCCGACGGCATCGATGCCGCTGACGTGGCGCGGGCCGGACTGGAAAAGAGGATCGTGTTGGCGCCGGGAAACGCCTTCAGCCTATCGCAATCGGCAACGAATTTCATGCGGTTCAATGTGGCTCAGACGCTGGATGCGCGGGTGTTCGAGGTGTTGGGGGATGTGTTGGCGAGGGACAGGAAATAAGAAACGAGCCGTGGCTGCGGCCAGCATTATTGGCGGTGCGGCGGTTCTCCGACGCGCGGCATCCTCCGACGCTCCTCATCCTTGTAGGTGCGTAGCCCGAGAGGGCGAAGCCTCGAAGGACACGCTCAACGCCGTTTCTTGCATTCGTCGAACGTGGGAACACCCGCCTCGTCCTTCGAGGCCCCTGCGGGGCACCTCGGGGATGAGGCTCTCTTGGAGGCTGCGCATGCCAGCCGTGAGCCACCTCTGGGCACTCACCGTGGCGCAATGCACACCTCAAAACGATCGATTGACCGCCTTGTCATTGGCAAGACGCGTCACGCAGCCTTCGAGCTTGGCGAGCAGCAGATCGAAGTCGAGCGGCTTGGTCAGATAGTCGGCCGCCCCGCCGCGCAGGCCGGCGAGCGTGTTCTCCCGGTCGGTCAGCGCCGTCAGCAGGATGAAGGGGATATTGGAGAGCTCGGGGTGGTTGATCTGAATTTCCGCCAGAAGCTGGTGCCCATCCATAACAGGCATCGAAATATCGCTGATGACGATGTCGGGCCATTTCGACAGGATCATTTCCAGTCCCTCGGCGCCGTTCGAGGCCTCGATCGTTTTATAGCCGGCTTCGTTCAACTCCTCGACAAGGAGGTTGCGAATCTCGACTTCGTCTTCCACGCACAGAACTGTAACCATGAGCTCTTCCCTTAAGCTGCAACATGTTGATCCGACAACAGAAATTCTATTGGCAGAAGAATGGTAAAAGTTGTGCCCTGGCCGAGCGCGCTCGCCACCTCGACGGTGCCGCCGTGCAGTTCGACGACCTGCTTGACGACGTTCAAGCCGATGCCGGTTCCAGCAATGCCCGTGGCGCTGCGGGCGCGGTAATAGGGCTGGAACAGTTTCGGCAGATCGTCCGCATCCATGCCGATGCCGCTGTCGGAGATGGCGATCTCCACCGTCTTCTCGTCGGCCCGGGCGCGAACATGAATGTCGGGCGCTTTGGGCGAATATTTGACGGCGTTCGAAATCAGATTGGTGAAGACCTGTTCCATCGCGCTGCGGTCGAACGTCAATATATCGGGTATGGGCTCGAGAGCGAGATGAAACTGATGCGAGCGGCTGAGGTGGCGCTGCCTGTCGCAGCAGCTGACGAGCACGGCTTTCAGATCGCCTTCGCTCCGCTTCAGTGTGATCTGCCCGGTTTCAAGCCGGCCGCTGGCGAGAATGCTCTCCATCAGATCGACCATGCGCACCACCGCACTACGGATCACGCCGGCTTTTTCGTGAACGTAATCGCCGCTGACGTTGGTGATCGAGCGGCAGAGCCGCTGGGCAGCGGCGTCGATGATGGCGAGCGGCGTGCGAAACTCGTGCGAGGCCATGGCGACGAACTGTCGCTGGAGCGCATTCACCTGGCGTTCGTGCACCAGCAGCCGGTCCAGTTCCTCTCTCTGCCTTTCGATTTCGGCTGTTCGATCGGCGACCATGTCTTCCAGATGGTTGCGGTGGTGGGTGAGCTCAGCCTGGCTGTCCAGCAGGGTCAGCGAGGTGCGATGCAGACCGCGTCCGAGCCAGAATACGACGGTGATCAGCAGCGCCAGGCAACCGAGCCCTGCCGGCGCAATCTGTTTAAGCAGCATGAAACCGGGCAGGATGGGCGGCCACACGAAATAGCCGATGGTGCCGCCGTCATGCGACGACACCGGCACTTGCGCCCGCTCGTCCTCACCTTTCGAAGGCGCGAAATGCAATCCTTCGAGCCGCGCATGATGGGCGATACTTTCAGCAACCTTTCCATCGATGAACTTGACCGAGATGGCGATGAATTCCTGGCCCGCCTCGACCTGCATCCTGGCCGAACTCGGCAGAATCGGGCGTGCGCTGGCAGTTGCCGGCCTGTTGCCGATCATGATCGTGCGAACCGTAGCCAGTAGACCAAGCGCTTCGGCGCCGGGCTTTGCAGCCCGCTCGGTGAGAACGACGCGCATCTCTCCGGCGAGAGCGGTCATTTCCAGGCCGTCGTCGTTCGCGAGCCGGGGCGGCATGGCGTCCGAGCCGTCGCGAAACGCAAACATCAGGCGATTGGCATCGTCGAAAATGTAGGTCCTGTCGTGCCCAAAATACTGGCTCGTCCACCGACCGACATTATCGAGTAGCCATTCATGGTTCCGCTGCTTGGCATAAAGGAAGGCATCGTCCCACTTCGTAACGCTTTCCTGTTCCCGGGGAAGCGCTGCGATCTGCTCTTCCAATCCTTGGCCGACGAAATCGGCCTGCCGGCGCAGCGAGAGGTCATCGACCTTCATCGCGGCGAGCCACGCAAATCCACACAGCAACACAGCCGCCGCGCAGGTGAGCGTCACCAGGACGAATGTAATGTGGGATGTGAGCCCGACCTTCAATACCTGCAACCTTTTGATGGCGCCCGCTGCCGAGAAATTGACACGCAAAGGTTGACGGATTGTGAATTGCGCTTGCGCTTGCTTACCTCCATGCTCAGTCACAAATTGATATTCTCAGCCGCCATGGAAGGAGGAGAGCATGAAGGCTTCAGCATCGCCGGATAGGTCAGGCATCAGGATCGAACCGATCGCTGCCGCCCATATCGACAGCTTTCACTATGCGCTCGACGTGGTCGCGCGGGAGAAAAAATACCTGTCGATGCTTGAGGCAACACCCCTGCCGCAGACGCGTGATTTCATCATGGGCATGATCGAAAAAGGCAATCCTCAATTCGTCGCCGCCGCTGGAGACGAGGTCGTCGGCTGGTGCGACATCAGCCGGCACTTCTTCCGCTCGCATGCCCACCGCGGAAAGCTCGGAATGGGGATCATTCCCGCCTATCGGGGCAAGGGCCTGGGACAAATTCTGATCGAGACGACATTGAAAGCGGCGCAGAACGCCGGCTTCATGCGGGTCGAACTCGATGTTTACGAAGACAACGCCCGTGCGATCGCTCTCTACGAAAAAGTCGGATTTACCCGCGAGGGAATAGTCCGACGTGCGGCGCGTATCGACGGCCGGTTCATCGATGCGGTCAGCATGGCGATTTTGTTCGATGAGAATGGGGCGCGCAGCCTCTAAGAAAGCCTCATCCTGAGGCGCCCCGCAGGGGCCCCGAAGGGCGAGGCGGGTGCGCCGACGTTCACAATTCACCCCGGCCGGCGCACCGCGCGGATCTTGCCACTGCCGCCGCCTCCGCAGAAGAAGCGGTCTGCACCGTCGGATTCGAGGCCGGAGACGCCGGTGCCTTCGGGCATATCGAGCCGTTCCAGCACCTCTCCCGTATTCGGGTCGATGCGCCTGACATCGCTATCGTCGCCCTCCCAGGTCCCGTGCCAGAGCTGGCCGTCGACCCAGGTGACGCCCGTCACGACGCGGTTGGATTCGATGGTGCGAAGAATTTTGCCGGTCTCCGGATCGATCTGATGGATTTTGCGGCCGCGGTGCTGGCCGACCCAGAGCGTACCTTCGGCCCAGGCAAGGCCGGAATCGCCGCCATTGCCGGGCGCCGGGATGGTGGCAAGGATGCGGCCGGTCTTCGGATCGATCTTGTGAATGACATCCTCGGCGATCTGGTAGAGAAACTCGCCGTCGAAGGCCGTTCCGGCATGGGATGCGACCTCGATCACGCGCACCACCTCGCCACTTGCGGGATCGAGCGCATTCAGCCTGTCGCCCGAGGCGAACCAGACGTGCTCACCGTCGAAGGTGACGCCGTTGACACGCTCGGCACCGGGAAAGGGTCCATATTCGCGGATGATAGTTGCAGCCGATTTCTTCATCTCTTCCATCCCTGTCGTTCGGGCCATCACAATCAGTCAGCCATACTAATCGCTCGGCCCACCCTAATCACTTGGCAAAGGTCCAGGGAGTAACAAGATCGTCGGGAAAGCCGATAGCGGCGGGCTCATCCAGCGCCGCGCCCGCCCGCGCCCCAGCGATTGCACCTTGCCGTCACCGGCAAGCGAATCCAGCGCCCGCTGCACGGTGCGCGGGCTGGTTGCGAGCGCAATCGCCAAAGCCGAACTCGACCACGCCTCGCCATCGGCCAGCAGCGCGAGCACCGCCCCATGCTGGCCTTCGAGAAGCGGCGCCAGCACGGCGATATCGCCGGCGGCGCGCGGCGAAAGCGCAAAGCCGCGCTTCGTTGCCGAAACCTCCGCCACCCCCCGCAGTTCGGCACGCAGCCGGCCGATCTCGACCCGCAGCCGGGCACGATGCGATTCATCGGCGTATTTGCCGCGGAAGGCGCGCCCAATCAGCGTGCCCCTTGCCACATCCCCCGGCCAGGCTTCGGCAAGCGAGCGGGCAAGCGCAAACAGCACCGGCCGCGTCGCCAGCGAGACGGCCGTGCCGGCGTTCCAAACCACATGGCGGCAGGCGTCGATGACGAGCGCGTCCGAACCGAGCAGTGCTTCCACCTCGCCGAGCAGCAGCGGGCGCTCCCACCCTCGCGACATCAGCCGCGCCGCCGGCGTGTCGAGCACGAGGGCGGCAGCTTCGACCTCCGCCGTCAAAGCCGGGATATTGGCCGCGCGCGCCGCAAGCCTTGCCCGGTCAAGCGCCGCACGCGCCGCCTGCGTCTGCAGGCGCCGGACGGCGATACCTGATGCCACCAGCTCGTGGGCGGTCCGCAGAGCCGGCGGCAGCGGCGTCGGGTCGAGGGCCGCGAGCGCGCGCTCGGCCTCGTCGAGGCGGCCGATCAGCACCAGCCTGCGAATGGCGACATTGCCCGCATGGGCGGCATTGACCCTGTCGCCATGCGCTTCCAGCACCATGCGCGCCGCTTCCAGCGCCTTCGGCGGCCAGATGAGATCGCGCGAGGCGAGCGCGATCTCGGCCTCGGCGACCACGCAGCGGGCTCGCGCCACCGCTTCCCGCGGGCCGAAGGCGCGCGCCGCACTCTTCAGCAGCGCCTTGGCGCGAACGAGATCGCCGAGCTGCGCCATGGCGATGCCGCGCAGCGCCAGCGCCGGCGCATCGTCGCGCAGCGCCACCCGCTTCAGCGCGCCGAGTGCGTCCCCCATTGCCAGCGCCCGCGCCGCGGCTGTGATCAGCGAGTCCATTCAAATCCCGTCACACTTGTCACTCCCGCCATTCCCCTGCCCGGCCGTAATCTGCTCAGGACCGGCAGCCATCCCGCGCCGGATGCTACGACGATAGACAGGCAAAGGAGAAGTCCCATGACGGCACAGCTGAACGCAACACGACAACATTGGCTGGCAGCAAGGCTCGATCTGCTCGAGGAGGAGAAGGAACTGACGCGGCGGAGCGATGCGCTGGCGCTCAAGCGCCAGCAGTTGCCCCGTGTCAGGATCGACAAGGAATACCGCTTCGACACCGAAGGCGGCAACGTCTCGCTCAAAGATCTCTTCGGCGGCCGTTCACAGCTTCTCGTCTATCACTTCATGTTCGGGCCGGATTATAGCGCGGGATGCCCCTCCTGCTCGTCGATCGCCGACGGTTTCAACGGCGTCTTCGTCCATCTCGAAAACCACGACGTCGCCTTTTGGGCGGTCTCGCGCGCGCCGCTTGCAAAGCTTGAGGCCTTCAAACAGCGCATGGATTGGAGCTTTCCCTGGGCCTCGTCCTTCGGCAGCGAGTTCAACGGCGATTTCAGCGTCTGGTTCTCCGCTGAGGAGCAGCGCCGGGGCGGCATCGAATACAACTACCGCCGCGAGCCCGCCGCTCCCGAACCGCTTGCCGGCAAGACCGTGCAGGAATGGCAGTCGCCGAGCAGCGAGGGCCCGGTCGCCGAGATCGCCGCCATGACCGGCACTGATGTCGCCACCTACACCCGCGACCGTCCGGGCGTCAGCGCCTTCGAACTCGTCGACGGCACGGTCTATCATAGCTATTCCAGCTATGCCCGCGGGCTGGATGGGTTATGGGGCATGTACCAATGGCTCGACCGCGCCCCGAAGGGCCGCAACGAAACCGGCATCTGGTGGCGCCACCACGACCGCTACGGCAAGGAGTGACGCCGATGCTGCTTTCCGCTCCCACCCCGGAGAGAGGCGACGGCAACGCCGCCCTTAACGCCGCAGAAAGGCTCTCGCTGGCCGCCGCCGCAGACGGATCAGCTGACAAGCCGAGCAACCGTGTGGCGCGCGCCGCCGGCCGCCTGGCCGCCCACGCCGCCGACTGGCTGGCGTACGCCGCCGCCCCGACATTCGCGCTCATGGCATTGCTGACGGCAGCAACCGGCAGCACCGAGGTGATGTGCATGACGACGACTGATGCCTTCCCGAGCGGGGGAATGGTGCCGATGTACCTGCTAATGGGCGGCTTCCATCTAGCGCCCTGGCTGCGGCTCATCGCCGCCTGGCAGGGTCGGAGGCGGAGGTGATGGTGGCAAGCACCGCCGCATCGCCGCCCAGCAGTCTTGCACCGCCGTCTCCGGCTTTACACCTTTACCGGCGCGGCCAAGTTCATGCTTTCACCTCGATAAAATCGATCGGCCCGCCGGGAGCATCGTCGTCGAAGACCGCGCATGAAAGCTTGCCGCCGAAGACGCAGGCGCTGTCGATGTTGGTGCGGTTTCCCGTCGTCACCGGGTTGGACAGCGACGGCGTATGGCCGTGGACCAGGTGCTTGCCCCAATAGTCGCTGGACTCACCGGGAGGGAACCGTAGCCAGAGAAGATCGCGCTTGGTCTGCCGTTCCAGCGGAAATTCCGGAACAACACCGGCATGGACAAAGATGCGATGCCGGTCGACGTGCATGAGAGGACGATCGGTAGCCCATTGCAAATGCTGAGACGGAACCCTGCCGTCATAGGACATTTCGGTCTCCAGCCCGCCGTTGCTCATCCACACGTCTCTGCTGTCGCTGTCGGCATAGGCAGCGACCATCATGTCCTCATGATTGCCTTTGAGGCAGATCCACGACCACTGGCCCGATGGACCGGCAATGATCCGATCGAGGACACTTTTACTGTCAGGCCCGCGATCGACATAGTCGCCAAGGAAGACGACCGTGCCTTCAGGCGCATAAGCCTCGACCTGATCGATCATCCTGTTCAACGGATCGATGCAGCCATGAATATCGCCTATCGCGAATGTGTAGCGCATGTCGCATTTTTAACGCCTGTCGAGGGCCAGGTGAAGTCCGCACCACCGATGCCGCCAGAAAATCCGACTCAGTCTCAGCCGCTTACGGCAATTCCTTCTGCTTCCGCTTGAAGAAATCAGTCGGCGGGATCGGTCATGCAGCAAGGGTCCAGTTCGGCTCGCGCGAAAGCGTAATCAGCGCGGCGGACGATTGCGGCTTACCGAAGAAGTAGCCCTGCCCCTCCTCGCAGCCCATCTGCGCCAGCATCTGCCATTCCGTCTCTGTCTCTATCCCCTCTGCCACGACCTTGAGTCCCAGCCCGTGGGCAAGTGAGCCGACCGTCGCGACGATCGCGAGGATCTTTGGATCATCAGCGATCTTCCTGACGAAGGATTGGTCGATCTTGAGCTTGTCGAGGGGAAAGCCGGCCATATAGCTCAGCGACGAATAGCCGGTTCCGAAATCGTCGAGCGCGACGGCAATGCCAAGCGCTCTAAGCTCTGAGATGACCGACATGACCTGCTCGCTGCCATCGACAAAGGCGGATTCGGTAATTTCGAGATGCAGTCGCGAGGCCGGCAGGCCGCTTGTCGCCAACGCAGCCTTGACCTCTGCAACCAGCTCCGGCCGGGAAAACTGGATCGGCGATACGTTGACGGCGAGATTGAGTCCATCAGGCCACTCGGACGCCGCCCGGCATGCTTCGGCAAGCGCCCAGCAGCCGAGATCACAGATGAAGCCGCTGGCTTCGGCAACGGGAATGAAGTCTGCAGGCGAAACCAGCCCGAACTCAGGATGCTTCCATCGCAAAAGGGCTTCGGCGCCGACCAGTTTGCCTGTCTTGAGATCCACCTGCGGCTGATACAACAGGAAGAATTCGCGATGATCGAGAGCAGCGCGCATCTGCCGCTCGAGCAGCCGCGATTGATGCTGCCGCAAAGCGGTTACTGGATCATGTGCGCGCCACCCGCTGCCAGCCACCCGCTTGGCGTCGTCGAGCGCAATTTCGGCGTTCTGAATCCAAATGTCGGCGTCGCCGTTGCGCGCCGGGCTGGTGCAGATCCCGAGCCGGGCGGCGACGTGGATCATCGAACCGCCAAGCTCAAACGGCTCTCTGAAAAGGTCAAGGATGAACTGCGCGCACCGCTCTTGACCGCATTCCTCGGACGCCGGAATGACGGCCGTGAAGACATCGCCCCCCAGCCGTCCGACGAAGCTGATTGCGCCCATTTCCTCCATGCGCGTAGCGACGGCCCTCAAAAGCTCATCCCCGACATCCCGTCCCATCGCCGTATTCAGTACGGAGAAACGATGCAGCCCCAGCGCGATCACATGGCATTCGCCCTCGAGCCGATCGAGGCGACGGCGGAATTCGCGCCTGTTCATCAGACCGGTCAACTCGTCGAACTCGGACAGACGCTGAAGCTTGTCTTCGTAACGCCGGCGGGCGGTCATATCCCTGACGATCAGGCTGCCGATGAAGGATTTCGTGGCGACGATGCCGGATTCGCCGGGTCGTTCGACAGGCGAAATGGTGATCGCTGCCTCAAGGTGCTTTGTCCCTCGCTCGGTTTGAAGCGAAAAACGCGCGGTACAGGCGTGGATCGTGCCCGGCTGCGCCATATAATCCGAAACAAGCTTGACGATGCGATGAACGAGAGAGGACGGGATCAGCGCGTCAAGCGTTCTGCACCTGTCTGCCTGTGGCTCCAAAGCCAGCATCGCCGCAGCCGAGGCGCTTTCGTTGAGAATGCGGAACTGATCGTCGAAGGCGATGACCGCGTCGGCGCTGTCAGCCACGATCCTCTCGAGCAGCCGGCGCGTGTTGCGCTGCTCGGCATTGGCAAGCTCGACCAGAAACCGGCCAAAATCGACCCTCTCGTTCAACAACATCACGAGACCGACAAGAAGAATGATCCACGGCCGGACCGTGTGGATGATGAGAGCATGATCCTTCTGCAGAAAGAAGGCCGTCACTTCGCCGGCGACGACGATGGCAAGCGCAAACGCCACGGCATGGGCTGCGGGCCGGCTGCGCATTCCAAGGGCGAGCGCGATAATAGCTGCGGCAAAGAGAAGCTCCAGCGGCATCTGGTCGACTTCTTCGAGCAGCCGCTTCTGCAGGATCGTTTCGGAAGCGAGGATATGAAGCATCGCGCCGGGCAGCGCGCCATAGACCGGAACGGGGAAAATATCCTTCAGCTCGGTCGCATAGGCGCCAACGACCACCGAGCGCCCTTCCAGATCGGGCCTGCCGACCGTCCCCGCAAGAACATCCGACAGCGAGAATGTCGGGACGCTCGCCGGGGCGATCGAATAATCGATCGGATAGGAGCCGGCCGCCCTGTCGAATTTCGCCAGCACCGCGGCAACGCTCTGCGTCGGCTGATTGTCGAGACTATCGCCGAGCGCAAACCGCCTGACCGTGCCATCGCCGTCGAGGCTGACATTGGCGAGGGAAAGCCAGGCATTGCCGGCGAGATCGGGAATCGGCCGCGTCACCACCGTCTGCGATCCGGTCTCGGCGCCGAGATATTGCTTGAAGACCGGCAGGATCACGCCGCCTCCGGCCTCACGCAGCGCCTTGGCCAGCCGGCCATCCTCGGCAGAGATCGAGGGCGTGCTGAAATCGACGTCGATAAAGATGTCACCGGCGCCTGCCGCAGTCAGCTTGTCGATGAGCTCGGCATAGAGGCTGCGGGGCCACGGCCAGGTGCCGACGGCATCGAGGCTGCGCTTATCGATCGCGACATAGACGATATTTCCGGACGCCACGCGTGGTGCTGCGCTGAAGCGCCAGCTCACCAGGGCATTGTCGAGATAGTTCACGAAGGGCAGGACTTGCGCCGAGAGCGGCAGGCCGATCATCATCAGGATGAAGAACAGCCTGACGGGGCGCAAGCCCGACAGCCGAAAACCACGACCGCCCTTCATCAAGGATGGAAACCTCTCACCTTGGCCGGCCGGGAAACCTCAATCGTCATCGTTTCCCCTTGCCTTTGTCCTTATCCTTTTTGTCCTTTTTATCTTTCTTATCTTGCTTATCCTTATCCTTCCCGACAGCCTCTCCCTGCGCGCCGCCGTTGCTGGCGGCATTCATGCTGCCATTGCTGGAGCCATTATCGACACCGTAGTGATTGCCGTTGCGGCCCTCGCTGCCGAAGGAGCCGGATGCACTATCTCGGCCGCCCGAGCCGGCACTATTGGAAACTGATGAAGACGTGCCGGATGGCTTCGAGCTCTCTGTCTCGGTCTGCCCGTTGAGCGTCGTTGCGCCGACGGCAGGTACTCTTGCCACTGACGGGGCGACCGCGGTCACCTCAGGCGTCGAAACGTCGCCGGAAACCGTCATGCCTTTCACGCCGTCGACGGATGCGCCCTGCCCCGGCCCGACATTCGCCCTTTGACCGCTCGCAAACGAGGTCACCTGCACCAGGCCGCGGTTGACAGTAACCTCAGCCGCAGATTTCGAGACGGAGACGCGGAAATTCGTGCCCTTCACCACGGCCGCCAGGAAAGGCGTCTGGACTGTTGTATGCGGCTTGCTGCGCTTCTCGATCTCCAGATCGAGCACGCCCGTCTGCTCGACGACCTCCGTCTTCCTTTCGCCAAAGCCCGAAGTGTAGATGCCCGCGACGGTGTTGGGCTGAAACGAAAGGCTTTCGACGCCGCGCACCAGCTGGACGCGTCCCCTCGGCCCCGTCGAGATCCAGGCGGTGTTGGGGATGATGTCTCCCGCTCGAACCGCCACCCAGTTGCGCTTGTCGACGGTGAAATTCACCTGCTGGCTGGCCTTGGCCACTTGCCAGTCACCCTCAGCGGCATTCGCAGATCCTATCGCAAAAAAGAAAAGCACCAAAAAAAAAGAAAAAACGCGAAACATATAATCTCCTAAATACCAGCTGATAAAACCACTCTCTCCTTAATTTCATTTGAATGATTCCAGAAAAACTCTCGCGAACCCGGCAATTCCCGACCTTCACCGGCAGCAAAATGCGGGTGGCAGCGTATTTTTTGCCCGGAGACAATGCGGGTGATTTTCGGCGGATCGGTCCCCGCGCTATGATTTGATCCAGGCGCAGCCCCTGCCTCCCCCTCCATCGGGAAAAGCAGACGTCATGCAGGGCTACCTGGCACCGAACCAACTGTTCGAGCACCTGGCCTAAGGAGGGATGCGGAACCGCTTCCCAAATAACAGCTCTTGTCAGATCAGCTTGATTTCACCCCAGGCAATCCTGGTACCCACAACGAAACTTAACTGATTATCATCCGCATAGAAGCGCAGCAGCTCCGCGAGTTCCGCGTCAAAGCTTGCGATGCGGTCGCCAAGTTTAGACGGCGCGAAAGTGTCCCGCGAATGCTGGCAGGAGACGAAATCTTCGACGCTCTGCTGAAAGGGATGCTCCGATACGAAGTGTTCGCTGCCATAGAGGTTCAGATACTTCTGGTAGCTTCGCATGCCCTCGGACCTTTTGTCGTGATCGAAAGGCTGCCCCGTCACCGCTGGCACCCACTTCACCAGGAAAGAATGCCAATCGGATTGCCATGGAGGCTCGAACGGGTAGTCTCCGGAAATCACCGCCATGACATGGCCTGGCGCGGCATTTGCCAAAAGATGCGGAAACAGCCTGCTGTGATCCATCCAGTGGATGCTTGCCGCTGCGACCGTCAGATCGAAAGGTCCGCCGTTGATCGGGAAATCCTCGGCAAAGCTGTCTATCCACCGGATATTCTGCGCGTTACCGCCCGGCAGCGACCGGCCGAGAGCGATCATATGCTCGGAAGGATCGACCGCCGTGACGCTTGCAAACCAACCTGCCAGTGGGCGGGAGATTTTCCCCGGCCCGCAGCCGATATCCAGGAGATTTCCTGTCCGCGGGGCGATTGCCAGAAGCTTTCGAAAGACGTCATCGGGGTAAGGTGGACGATACCGGTAATTTGCGACAACGTCGGTTTCCGAAAAGGCAGAGCCTCTGCGCTGATCCATCGAAACTCCATGCTCACACCGCGGTGAGCGGAGGCTGTAACACATGTTTATGTCAAGGATTTAGCGCCATCTAGTGATCCACCCTCGTGGTCAACCGGGTGAGTTTCTTCTTGGCGCGGACACAACTGATCAAGGCGCGAACATCACGGCTTAGCGCAAGATAGCGCGCCAAATGCCGGATAAGTGATACGCCACACCCACCCAGTTCCGATTGTCTTCCGGCCCGAAACTATGCCATGACCCATCCACCATGAGATGCAACGGAAAAGGCGTGGCATGAAGAAGATCGGTTTCCTCTCGTTCGGGCACTGGACGCCCTCGCCTCAATCGCAGACGCGCTCGGCGGCCGATGCGCTGCTGCAGTCGATCGACCTTGCCGTCGCGGCCGAGGAGCTCGGAGCCGACGGGGCGTATTTTCGCGTGCATCACTTTGCCCGCCAACTGGCGGCCCCCTTCCCGCTGCTGTCAGCTGTCGGCGCGAGAACCAGCCGGATCGAGATCGGCACCGCCGTCATCGATATGCGCTACGAGAATCCGCTCTATATGGCCGAGGATGCCGGTGCAGCCGACCTCATTGCCGGCGGCCGACTGCAGCTCGGCATCAGCCGCGGTTCGCCCGAGCAGGTAATCGATGGCTGGCGTCATTTCGGCTATGCCCCGCCCGAGGGCCAGAGCGAGGCCGACATGGCCCGCCATCACGCCGAAGTCTTCCTCGAAGTGCTGCTCGGCGAAGGTTTTGCCAAGCCGAACCCGCGGCCGATGTTTCCGAACCCGCCCGGCCTGCTTCGCCTCGAGCCGCATTCGGAGGGCCTGCGCGAGAGGATCTGGTGGGGCGCCAGCTCCAACGCCACCGCCGTCTGGGCAGCCAAGCTTGGCATGAACCTGCAGAGCTCGACGCTGAAGGACGACGAAACAGGAGAGCCATTCCACGTCCAGCAGGCCGATCAGATCCGCGCCTATCGCGCGGCCTGGAAAGAAGCCGGTCACACGCGCCAGCCGCGCGTCTCGGTCAGCCGCAGCATCTTCGCGCTGGTCGATGACCGCGACCGCGCCTATTTCGGCTACGGCAACGACGAGGGTGACAAGATCGGTTTCATCGACGAGAAGACCCGGGCGATTTTCGGACGCAGCTACGCCGCCGAACCCGATGCGCTGATCAAGCAGCTCGCCGAAGACGAGGCGATCGCCGAGGCCGACACGCTGCTGCTCACCGTCCCCAACCAGCTCGGCGTCGAATACAACGCCCATGTCATCGAGGCGATCCTGACCCATGTCGCCCCGGCGCTCGGCTGGCGCTGACGCTCAAACCCGCCTGTATCTCGCGCGGAATTCGCGAGGACTGCAGCCTTCACGCTCGTGAAAGACCCGCGAAAAATAAAACGCGTCATCCAGGCCGATCATGGCAGCAACCGTTTCGATCTTCTCGTCGGTGGTTGCCAATAGCTGTTTGGCATGGTCCATGCGCGCCCGAAGCTGAAATGCCTTGGGAGGCAATCCGGTTTCGAGCGTGAACCGCCGGCGCAGCGTGGCCGGCGACATGCCGTGCTCGTTGGCGAAGGCGGCGAGATTCAGTGGCTGCATCGCCCGCCGCCGCAGCCTTTCCACGATGTCGGCCATATCGGGCCTTTCCCGGCGTCGATCGGCCACGCCGCTTGCCTGTCCGGCGGCTGAGATGACGATGCGATGCAGCATCAAAGCCGCCGCCGCTTGTCCGAGGTTGCTATCGTCAAGCAGATCGGCATGAAGCTTGGCGAAGAGCCGCGCGACGTCATCGAGATGATCCAGGGCGACGACCGGGTGCCGCTCGGCCATGAGCCTCAGCCTGACGAAGTCCCGCGTGAAGGATCCTTCGAAAAGTGCCCAGCGCTCGTCCCAGCCGCCTTCGTCGGGGCCATAGGAATGCACGCGGTTGGGAAACAGCCAGAAGAGGGCCGGCCCCGCCAAGCTCAAGCGGCCGCTGGCAGCGGTTTCCAGCCAGCCCTGCCCGCGCTCCACCAGAACGACGGCGAAACTCGGAAGTTTTCGCTCCGTCACCGCATGGCGGGCATGCTGCCTGCCGCTGCCGGTGACCGCAAGTCCGCCGGCAGCGCCAAGCGGTGATCGATAGATGGCCTCGACGTCTTTCATGATGAGCGAAAAGTCCAGCTATGGCTTTCCTCTATGTCGGCTGCCCCTGCAGATCAGCTAAATAGCGGCAAATCAAGTCAAACTAGGGAGGGCCGAAATGTCAATTGCTGCCCAGACCATGCAAGCCCGAAAGCCGGAATTTCCCCTTGCCGCCCATGGCAAGACCTTGCCTGCGGAGCGGACGGGCTGGCTCACGCCGACCGATCCCGCCATCGGCGTCGACGCCATCCGCCGCCGCTACCAGGACGATGGCTATGTCTGGCTGAAAGGCCTTCTGCCGCGGGCCGATGTCATCGATTTCCGCCACTGGGTTTTCGAACATCTCGCCGAAACCGGACTGGTCGAGCCCGGCAATGATTTTTCTCTGGGCATCGCGTCTGCCGCCGGCTTCGACAGGAACTTGGCCGACCGGCGCCTGATGTCTCTCGTCCGCTCTGCCGCCTATGAAGGTTTTTGCGCGCAACCGCCGCTCGCCGGCTTCATGGACGATTTCCTGCAGGGCATCTCCTATCTGCACAAGCGCAAGATCATGCGTTTCGTCCAGCCCGGATCTCCGACGGCCACGCCGGCCCATTATGATCTCGTCTATCTTCGCGGCGGCACCAGCCGCCTGGTGACCGCCTGGATTCCGATCGGCGACATCTCCGCCGAGATGGGCGGCCTTGTCTACCTCGAGGGCTCGCACACGCTGGGCGTCAGGATGGAGGCCGAGTTCCAGGCCGCAAGCGGCGATCTTTCTCCGGAAGAGCGGATCAGCGCCTATAACCGCCACATGGCCGAAGGCGGCTGGGTTTCGAAGGATCTCCCCGATATGGCGGAGCGCTTCGACACCCGCTGGCTCGCCGCCGATTATCAGGCCGGTGACGTGGTGCTTCACTCGCCCTATATGATCCACGCCTCGACTACCAACCAGGACCGCGGCGGGCGGCTGCGCCTCTCCACCGACATCAGATATCAGAATGTCGACGACGAGATCGATATCCGATGGAACAACCACTGGAGTCTCGGCGACATGCTGTAGCCGGCTTTTTCATGCCCCTTCGGCAAAGCCCGGGCCATCGTCGGCCGGTGCCGGCGACGGCGCGGATCTCGATGAGCTGATGCGCGAGGGCCGAGCCCCAACTCGATAAAGCGACGCGCACGGACCTTTCGCCTTGGGTGAGCGTTGATGGTCCGAGCCTTGAATCGATCCCATGACTGATCGACTTATTCATGTCGCCGAACGCTCGAGTTGCCTGATGCCGCGCACGAACCTGAACGATATCCTGATTTTCATGGCCGTCGTCGATGCCGGAAGCTTTATCGCCGGCGGCCAAGCCATGGGCCTCTCCCGTTCGGCAGCGGGAAAGGCCGTCATCCGCCTGGAAGAACGGCTCGGCGCGCGCCTGCTCAACCGTACGACGAGGACGCTGAACCTGACCGACGAAGGGCGCGTGTTCTACGAGCGCGGCTTGCAGATCCTCGCATCCGTCGACGAGGCGGAGGCGAGCGTGGCCGGCCGAAGCGGTACGCCACGGGGCATTCTCAGGCTCAGCGTTCCCGATGCCATCGGACGCCTCGTCGTGCTGCCGCTGCTTGAAGAATATCTTCGGGCCTGGCCCGACATCCAGGTGGAGATGAGCTCCACCGATCGCTTCGCCGACATCGTCGTGGAAGGCTTCGATCTGGCGATCCGGGTCGGCCCGACGGCGTCGGACACCCGGCTGATCTCGCGCGTGATCGCCACCTATAGGACACGGCTCTGCGCCTCGCCGTCCTACCTCACTGAGCGCGGCGAGCCGCGTGATATCGACGATCTCGCAGCCCACGACTGCCTGATTTTCGCCAGCCGCAATCAAAGGCAGGGCTGGCGCTTTCGCGGCAAAGGCAGTTCCTGGATCGCAGCGCAAGGCCGCAGCCGGCTGAGGCTCGACAGCGCAGAAGCGATCCGCGACGCCACCCTGGCGGGGCTGGGCATCGCGCTGCTGCCCGATTTTCTCGTCGCCGACGACCTCGCCGCCGGCCGCCTGCGGCAGATCCTGCCCGACCTCGAAACTGATGACGCCAAGATCGTCACGCTCTATCCCGACAAGCGCCCGTTGGAATCGCGCGTCCGTCGCTTCATCGACCTGATGGTCGAGGAGCTTGGGCGCCGGGACGACACACGCCACCGCGACGCTGGCTAGCTCTCGGTGAAAGCTTTGTCGAAGCCGCGGAAACTTTTCAGCGCAAGAGGAAAGAGCGTTGCAGCGAGATAGGCGAGCCCGGTGAACAGCAGCGCTGAGGCAAGGCCGATCGTGGTGATCAGCGCGCCGCCGACGAGGCCTCCGAAGGGGATGAGGGCAAAGCACAGGGCGGCGTTCATCGCGGTGACGCGGCCGGTCAGCGGCTTGGGGATGCGCTCGAAGATCACCGCCGACAGGATCGGATTGAGGAAGCCCGAGGCGAATCCTGCGATTGCCAGGGTGACGAAGATGAGGATGAGCGGCGCATCCAGCGCAAGGATGAAAAAGCGCGGAAATCCGGTCAGCAGGAAGGCCACGGTAAAGACCATCAGGCGCGGCATCCGTTCGCCGATCGCAGCGGCAATCGCCGCGCCGACGATCGATGCGCCGGTGAAAGCCGCAAACATCGCCCCCAGCAGTTCCGGGCCATGGCCCGAGCTCTGCGTCCAGACGGGCAGCAGCACCGCCCCATAGGCCTGGTCCAGCAGGTTGGTGGTCGCCACCATGACGATGATGCTGACGAGCACCGCATCACCGCGCAGAAAGCCCCAGCCTTCCCTGAGATCGCCGAGATAGGAGGATATCCAGTCCGGCTGGGCCTCGGGAGTGCTGCGCGGCTCCGGTATGCTTCGCAGCCTGGGGATGCCTACGCCCACGATCAGCACGGCGGCGGCGAAGGTGACGGCATTGACAACGAGCGCCTGGCCCGGGCCGATCAGGCCGATCAGCGCACCGGCGCCGGCCGCACCCGCCGTCGAGGCCAGCCGCTCGATGGCGCCAATGAGCCCGGTCACCCGCTCGAGCGGCACAGCCGCCAATTCGGCGACATCGGGCACCATCGCCTGTTTGGCGGCATCGGATGGACCGCGCAGCACACCCATGACAAAGACGATCGGCAGCAGCACCGGCATGCCAAGCAAGCCGAGCCGGTCGAGCAGCGGCACCAGCATCACCACGGCCACCGAGGCGGTGTCGCAAACAACGGCGATGCGCTTCGGGCCGACGCGGTCGATCAGCGGCCCGCCGAGCGCTTTGGCGACGACATAGGGCAGCATTTCCATCATCGCCGTCAGCCCTGTTAAAACCGGGCTGCCCGTGGCGACCAGCACCAGCCAGGGAATGGCGATGGTCGACAGGCGCGTGCCGGAAAGCGAAAGCGTTTCGGCTGCGGCAAGCGCCAGGAAAGGCCCACCCCTCCTCATGACCCACCATCCTCCTTGTGATGCGGGAGCCGGCCCGGATAGGGAAAGGCGTGCAGCATGATCGAGAAAGGCACCATGCCCGGAGCGGCCGCCTCGCCCAAAGGCGGAGCCACCCGCATGGCTTCGAGGATGATGTCGGTCAACTGCCTGGTCAGGGCCTCCGCCTGCTTCGCCGTCATCGGGATGATGATGTCGTTGGCAGCGCTCGCCTTGCGCCATTCCGCCGGCAGTTCTGCATATTCCTCCAGCGCCTGCTGCATCTGGCCGACCTGCAGGGAGAGCACCGCCTGGTTGAAGGCGAGATCGAGTCCTTCGCCCTCGGTCTCGCTTGCCGGCACCGAGGTGAGCTCGTGACTGGCGCGCCACCAGCGATCACGCCGCGAAGCATGCGGCGCCTCCTCGATGAAGCCGTATTGCGCGAGCTGGCGCAGGTGATAGCTGGTGGCGCCGCTGTTCAGCCCGAGCCGCGCGGCCAGCTGCGTCGCCGTGGCGGGTCCATCGACCCGCAGCATGCCGAGCATGCGCAACCGGACCGGATGCGCCAGCGCTTTCAGCGCATTTGGATCCGGCACGACGCGGCTGACGGTGCGGGGTGCGGTGACGGATTGAGCAGGCTGCGGGCGCCGTGTTTTCATGCTCGAAGCTTAGTATTGCAAAGACATCTTTGCAAATTTTTCTTTGCAATAGTGAGTGCCTTTGCTCGTGGCTCAATCCGCCGGCAGCGTGAACACCGCGCAAGGGACGGCGATGCCGCGCAGGCTGTGCTCCCCCAGCGCCGTGAGCTTCGTCGTCGTATTCGCTGCAACCGCACCCGAGATCAGCACGCTTCGGCCGAGCGGCTTGCACAGCCCTTCCAGCCGGCTGACGAGATTGACCGCGGGGCCGATGGCGGTAAAGTCCAGCCGGTCGGCAGCGCCGATATTGCCCCACAGGATCTCGCCGAAATGAAGTGCTGCGCCGAAGGGCAGCGGGGCCAGCCCCTGCGCCTGGCGCACCTGGTCGAGATGGACCATGCCGGCACGGCTGGCGGCGACCGCGCGAAGGGCGGCCTCGCAGGCCTCGCGATCCCCTCGGGCTGCTTCGCCCTCGCCCGACGCCGCCGTGACCGGAAAGATCGCCAGCACGCCGTCGCCGATGAATTTCAGCACCTCGCCGCCGAAGGCGTGCACGGCGCCGGCGACACGGTCGAACCAGGCGTCCAGTGCTGAGATCATCACGTGAGGCTCGGTCACCTCGGAGAGCGCGGTGAAGTCGCGCAGATCGGCGCAGAGAAGGGCCGCTCGGATGATCTCGCCGGTGCCGCGGGCAAGCGCGCCGGCCTGCACCCGGGCAGCGCTGCGCCGACCGAGATAGGCTTCGAGCAACGCGGCCCGCGCCTCCCGCGCCGCCAAAGCGGCGAGCGGCGCTGCCGCAAAACGCGTGACGTCGCAGAGCAGGCTGGCCTCGGACGAGCTGAATGCGCCGGTCCCCGCCGCGTTGGCAACTCCCGCCCAGCCGAGCTGCGGGCTATCCGATGCCCGATTATCCCACCCGATCCTGGCCTTCCACACCGGCCCGAGCCCGGCCAGCCACTCGCCCCCGGCCTCGCTCTGCGGATCAGCAGCAAAGGCCAACGCCTCGATGACGGCCCCGGTCTCGGCTCGCCACAGCCAGGTGCGCCGCGCGATGATCGGATGCGGCACCGAAAGCGTCAGCGCACCGCCCGAAAGCGGCAGGCCGTCAGCCAGCAGCCGGCGCCCGAGCTCGGCCAGAAACCGTTCGGGACCAGGCGAAGCACCGGCCTCGTCAACCAGCCAGGCAAGGGGAGATGGCAGATCCATATCGCGATCATGGCATGCCCCTCGGGACATCCGCAAGCCGACCTCCCCAGGGGTACTGCCTGGAATCCCCGCATGTCCGTGATGACATCCCTCTCAACGGAAGGGACTCTCCGCAGAGGATGCCCACATCCCATGTCAAAAACGCTCACCGCGGTGGGAAACAAAAAATAAACACTTTAAAATTGCGCAGTTTTAATTCCATTATGCAGCCCTTCGTCATCGTGTGATTGAGGGGTACGATGGGCACGATATTCTGGCCGAAAGATCCGCTGGATGGGAATGACATGGCACTGCTGACGTCGGTCCTTCGGCGGTGGTGCGAAAGGTATCAGGTCGAGCTGACAGCGGAAGAGAGCAGCCGCAAGGCGAAGGAACTTGTCGAATGGTATGAATTCGGCGTCAAGGATCCAATCGAGCTCGAAGAACTCATCGACGGGAAGATCTGACCGAAGCGCACAATTGCCAGCTTTCATGCGAAAAGGCCGGGCGAAACATCGCACCGGCCTCTCCATGCTTGCCTCTGAATGAGGCCCTTAGTAGTCATCCCGCCAGCGGCGCTCGCGATCCCAGCGCCGCTCATCGCGCCAGCGCGGGCCATCCCAATCCCGGTGACGCCGCTCCCAGCCCCAACGGGGCGGACCACCGTAGAAAGCGACCGGCGGCGGCCGGCGCCAGTTTCGCCGGCATTCGCCCCAGCGCGTCAGGTGCCAGCCGCGACCGCAGGCGTAGTCAACCTTTGTGACAGTGCTCTCAACCTTGATTGTCCCAACCGGCATCGCCTCAGCTGTGCCGATCGAGAGGCTGCCAGCGAGCAAGGCAGCCGCGATAGAAAGTGCCTTCATCGAAAACTCCATTTCATCCAGCCGCAATCACTTTAGGAGCGCCAAATTGAACTGGAGATGAACTACGCGTTCATGTTTGCGGGAGAAAAAGAAACGCTTTCGGTCGACCGATCGGAGCGCCAGCCGGCAGTTTTCCCCCTCCGGCAAGCGCTTCCGGGTACCCTTCTTACGGCGGAAAACCGTTCATGTCCTACCGTAAAAAGGGTCGGGACCTGGATCACGCCCGGCGGCGACCTCGGTCAGCCGCCCGAGATAATGGGCCCAGCCTTCCGCATGGCCGGCGCATTGATCGGCGCTCGGCAGGCCGCTATGCGTGAGCCGCAGCAGCGTTCCGCCCCCCTGCTCGATCAGGTCGATCTCGACCAGGCTGGATCCCGGTGGCACGACCTCGCTGCCGTCCCAGCCGAAGCTGTAGGCAAGGCGATGAACCGGCACCACCTCGCGAAACGAACCGCGCGCAAAGCGGGCGCCGGTGACGTTAACGAGATAGAGCCCGCCCGGCTGCGGCTCGACCTGCGCCTCCGTTCCCATCCAGCGCAGGATCTTCTCCGGGTCGGTCATCAGCGCAAACACGGCAGCCGGCGGTGCTGCGATATGCGCTTCGCGGTGAACGACGAAAGCTTCTGGCATCACTCCCTCCCATGGTGACTGTCGTCTGCCCGCCTCGGGCGAAGACGCCGTATCCTGTTCCGTCCTGTTGTCCTGACGTGGATGTCCTCACCCGAGCATGTAGGCGCGCGCCCATCCTCAGCAAGAGGGAACGGCTGTCGCGATCGACGGGCGCTCGCCAGCGCCCGGAGCACAAATGCCGAAGAGAGCCTCAGGATGAGGAACCATGGAGGATGCCGTGCCGCTAATGAAATGCATGGAAAACAAGTGGTCGCTGCTAAAGCATTTCCCCTATTGCCAGCCCCTCGTCTTCCCCCTATTGTCCCCGCCGTTCTCAGGGCGGGGTGAAAGTCCCTACCGGCGGTATGCAATTCCAGTTGCGAGCCCGCGAGCGCCTTCTTCGGAAGGGTCAGCAGATCAGGTGAGATGCCTGAGCCGACGGTCATAGTCCGGATGAAAGAGAACGTGCGTTCCTGCCGCCCTTGCGGGCTGTCGGGGACGCTCGTGATCGCCTTGGGTGATGTGTCTGTTCGCCAAAGGAGATTACCGTGACACCCACCCGTTATGCCTTTATCAAAGCCAGCTGGCACGCCGACATCGTCGACCGTGCCCTTGACGGCTTCTACCAGCTCATTCCGGCCGAGCAGGTCGATGTGTTCGATGTTCCCGGCGCATTCGAAATGCCGCTGCTATCGCGCGACCTTGCCGCAACCGGGCGCTACGGTGCCGTCGTTGCTGCCGCTTTCGTCGTCGACGGCGGAATTTACCGCCATGAATTCGTCGCCCAGGCCGTCGTCGATGGGCTGATGCGCGCCGGCATGGATACCGGCGTACCAGTGCTGTCGGTTTCGCTGACGCCGCATCAATATCAGGAAACCGAACACCACAAACAGATCTACCGCGCGCATTTCGTCGAGAAAGGGCGCGAGGCTGCAAAGGCGGCTTTGACGATCGGCAAAACCCGCGCTGCTCTCGCCGCGTAAGGGTATTCATTTCCCTGCGCCGGCTCGACGGGCCGCAGAATGACAGACGAAGACGGCGGGAGCGGATCCCGCCGCCTCGTCGGATCGGCAGACGAGCGACGCCTAGTGTTGCAGCGGAATGCGCCAAACCACTCAATACCGACAGAATAATTGATTCGACGCCCTTGCCACGCTGTGGTCCACTGACCGCCGACATGTATCGCCATTCTTAATGCGTCCAAACCTCAAGGAGCTGAAGATGAGCAATGCAATGCGCAGTGAAGCCCCCATCCAGACCCCGAATACACGGTCCGTCGACACCAAGCTCGAAGTGGTCGTCATCCCCGTTGCCGACGTCGACCGCGCCAAACGTTTTTATGACGGTCTGGGCTGGCGGCTCGACGCCGACTTTGCCAATGACGCCGATTTCCGCGTGATCCAGTTTACCCCGCCGGGCTCCGGCTGCGCGATCATCTTCGGCAAGAATGTCACCGCGGCGGCACCGGGCTCCGCCCAGGGGCTCTACCTGGTCGTCTCCGACATCGAGGCAGCCCGCCGCGATCTCATCGCTCGCGGCATCGAAGTGAGCGAAGTGTTCCATGACGCTGCCGGCGTCTATGCCGGCAAAGACGAACCCTATCTCTTCGGACGGCTGCGCGTCGCCGGCCGCGATCCCGAGCACCGCAGCTATCGCTCCTTCGCCTCGTTCAAGGATCCGGACGGCAACGGCTGGCTGTTCCAGGAAGTCACCACACGACTACCCGGACGCATCGACGCCGACGAGACGAAATTCACGACGTCAAACGAGCTTGCGTCAGCACTGCGCCGCGCGGCAATCGCCCACGGCGAACACGAGAAGCGAAACGGCGGCAAGCATGACGAAGGCTGGCCGGACTGGTATGCCGAATACATGGTCAGCGAGCAGGCCGGCAGAGCGTTGCCGTTGTAGGCAAAGGCTGCGGCGTCATCGCAGACCGCAACACCAGCTGAAAAGCATCTCGGCCAATAAAAACTATCCCAACGATGATCGCGTCTCTGCTGCTTACCAAGTACTGACTGATATAATTTCGGCGCGGTAACCCGCCGGGCATCAGCGGTCGAACATGTCCCGCCACTGCTTTTCCCCGATCAGACAGTCGGTCGCCGGCGGCGCGCCGGCTGTCTTCTGCACCGTTGCCGGCGTGGAAAGGCCGCTGATCTCCAGCACCAGCTTGCGGCGCACGGCAACGGCGAAATCCTCGATCTTGCGGACCGGCAGCACGAAGGCGCCGGGACCGCCGATGACGCAATCCTCGTAATATTTGTCGAGCCCATTGGGCGCATCGGAAGGCCGCAGCATGATAGCAAGGCCATTGATGATCATACCGGCCTCTACCGCCTTGTCGCGGGTCGGTGTGACGGGATTGCCTGAGTTGTTCGGGCCGTCGCCGGAAACGTCGATCACCTGTCGCCTGGACAGAAAGGGACTGGAAACAATCATGCTGGCGCCCTGGGCGATCGCGGTGGAGATCGATGTGCGCCGCTGCGTGGCGATCGGCCGGGCTTCGAGCTTGCCGGCAAAAGCAATCGCGTCCTCTTCCGTCTCGATCACCTGCCAGTCGATCACCGAATCCTGGACGACATAGCCTGCCCATTCGAAATAGCTGATGGCGATGCGGCCGGTGAGCCCGCCCTTCACCGCATCGATGAATTCCTTGTGCTTGAGTGCTTCGACATACCCCTCGCGCTGGATGCCGATCTCCTCGAAATCCATCGACCGCGAGGTGTCGACGGCAAGCACGAGGGTCACGTCGACCTCATCTCCCCCCGCCCGCGCTGCCGGGACGAGGCCGGAAAGACCGATAAGCACCGCAAGCGTCGTCAGCATTGGCAATCCAATCCCCGCGCCATCCAAGCCGGCAAACTCTAACACAGCTTGGCCGACGCAGGCCCCCCGCCCGCACATACGGCTTCAATTTTCGGTGATGTCCGGAACGTTTCCGTGGCGGCTGGAGCACCCGCCCCGCCCTTCGAAGGAACTCAATGCAAGGGAAGCCACAACGGGTTCTTCCAAGCCTTCAGCGCCTCAAGAAAGACCTGCAATCTCGCGGGCAGGAAACGCCGTGTGGGATAGACGGCATGTACAAAGATTTCCTCGGACGACCAGTCCGGCAGCAGGCGGATGAGTTCGCCTCGTTTGATCTGCTCGTCGCAATAGGTCGAAGGCAACAATCCGATCCCGTGTCCGCGATAGGTGAAGGCGCTCACCGTATCGAAATCCCGGCTCGATACCGGCCCCGACACGTGCAGGCGAACCGTTTTGCGCCCGCTCACCAGATGCCATTCCGCCTCACCGTTGCGGCCGTTCAGCAGAACGCACCGATGGTCCTTCAGGTCTTCGGGCTTTAACGGGAGCACCCGACCTTTCAGATAGTCCGGTGTGGCGACCAGGTAGCGCACGCTCTTGCCGAACCGCTGCGCAACGATGCTCGAATCTTTGAGTTCGCCGAAACGGATGCCGAGATCGACATTCTCCGCGATGAGATCGAGGAACAGGTTGGTGACGAAGAGATCGATCTGGATATCGGGATATGTCTTCAGGAAGGCAGAGACAAATTCGTAAAACACCTCCTGCCCGAAAATGACCGGCACGGAAATCTTCAGCAGGCCTTCGGGTTTTCTCTGCGTTTGCGTGAGCACCTGCTCGGCATCGAGGATATGGGCGAGCGGCTCGCGGCATTGATCGTAATAGGCGCGGCCCTGCGCGGTCAGGCTGAGCTTGCGGGTCGTCCGCTGCAGCAGCGTCACCCCAAGCTGCTCCTCCAGCGACGTCACCTTCCGGCTGACCGTCGATACCGGCATACCAAGCGAATGGGCGGCGCGGCTGAAGCTGCCGTACTGCGCCACCTTCACGAACACGGCGATATCGTTGAGATCGGCCATGGCTGATTTTTGCACAGGCGCAAAAGAGAATCCAGATATTTCCATCTAATCGAGGAATGGCGCTTTCGCCATATTCACCTTGCGAACACAGACAACCCGATGGAGGCGCATTCGCAGCAGCCCCATCTCGAGCGACCCGTCCTTCACAAGCAAGGCCCGTTGCCCGAACCAATCTTTTGGAGATCAACATGAGTACGGCAAAAACAGTGATCGTCACGGGCGCCTCCCAGGGTATCGGAGCAGGCCTCGTCAACGCCTTCGTCGAGCGCGGCTATAATGTCGTCGCCACCTCACGCCAGGTCAGCGCTTCGGATGCCTTCAAGGCCTCGGACAAGCTGGCGCTCGTTGATGGCGACATCGGCGATGCCGAAACCGCAGCGCGGGTGACAAGGGCAGCAATCGGCCGGTTCGGTTCGATTGACGGCCTCGTCAACAATGCCGGCATTTTCTTGGCCAAGCCGTTCGTCGATTTCACGATGGCAGACTTCCGGAAATTGTCCTCGACCAATCTCGAAGGCTTCATCCATCTGACCCAACTGGTCGTCAGGCAGATGCTCACGCAGAAGTCAGGCGGCAGCGTCGTCAGCATCACCACGCCATTGACCGATCATCCGATCGCCGGCTTCTCCGCTTCGGTATCGATGATGACGAAGGGCGGCATCAACGCAATCTCCAAGAACCTGGCGATGGAATATGCGAACGAGAAAATTCGCTTCAATATTGTGGCTCCAGGTGTGGTGGACACGCCGCTGCACAAGGACAATCCGAAGGACTTCCTGACGACGCTGTCGCCGATGGTGGGCATATCAAATGTCGAGGAGATCGTCGACGCAGTCGTCTTTCTCACCGAAGCGCCGCGCGTAACCGGGGAGGTGCTGCACGTCGACGGCGGCGCACATCTGGGCAGATGGTAGACCATGCGAAAGCGCAGGCAGCCGGCGCGGAACGGCGGCTGCAGGAACTTGGCATTGCGCTTCCCCCGCCGCCGACACCCTTTGGGGCCTATGTCGAAGCGATAAGGACCGGCAATCTGGTCTTCTTCAGCGGGATGCTGCCGGTCGTCGGCCATGAGCCGCGCTATATCGGCCGCGTCGGCGGTGTTCTGACGGCCGAAGACGGCAGGAAGGCGGCCGAAACGGCAACGCTGAGCGCGCTCGCAGCCGCCAGGGACCATCTCGGTTCACTGGACAGGGTCGTCAGGGTCGTCAAGCTCGGCGTCTATATCGCGACCGAAGGCGATTTCCGCGACCATCCGAAGGTTGCGGACGGAGCATCTGAAATGCTGCTTGCGGTCTTCGGCGAGGAAAAGCTCTCAGGCCGCGTCGTGCTCGGCGTCGCCAGCCTGCCCCTCGGCCTGCCGATCGAACTTGAACTGGTCCTCGAAGTCGAGGATTGACAATAGCCGGGCGCGCTCCGGCCCGCCCTGCTCACCGCCCCTGCATTCTTGGCTTCGCTTGCGCTCAGCGCATTCGCGCCAGCGACGAACGCCTTGAGCGGCAAGCGAAAAGCAAATGAGGGTGTTAACAACCCACTCTCACATCGCCACCAACAGCAGCACATAGGCAATCACGCTCACCATCAGCCCACGAAACGCAAAGGTGACGCAGCGATATTTGTTGCGGGCGATGGTGGAGAGGATGTTGGCGTTTTCGAGATATTGGTCGAAGAGGTAACGCTCGTCGCGCCTGAGTGCCGCCTCGAAGAACATGTCGCGATGGCCGGGCCAGGCGCCCCAGAACAGCGAGGTCGAGCTGTCCAAACGGCGCGGCAGCACGACGAGAATGGCCGACAGGATTGAAAAGACCGAAGCTGCGGCAAGCAGGCCCGAGAACAACATGCCGCCCGGCGTCCCGCCGATATAACGTGCCGGGTTGAAGACCGCCCTCACCTCGCTTGAGCTCACCAGGAAGGCGAGCATAAAAGTAAAGATATAGGCAGCCTTCTGATCAGAAATCTTGATCTGATCATAGAATATGTCATTGATTTTCTTGATATGGTCGAAATACTCGACACCAATATCCATGCTCGACGGCTTACTCAGCATGATCTCAGTTGCACTTTCGAAGTCGCTCACGTGATTACTCCACCCTCAAGTGTTTCCCTGATATTACACTTGGATAGGAAAGCAAGAACACGTGTGCAGCGCGCTTGACTTTTCTTTTCTACACGGACAAAGGGGAGTGGGGTATGGGGTTGAGGTCATGCGGGGGCATTCCAAACACATCTTTCACGCAGGGGTAGCGTTGGCGCTTGCTCTGCCTGCTTTCGGGTCGCCGGCAATGGCCGATCCCGTGCAGCGCGCAACCCCGGTCGCCGGATCCGTCATCGCCCGCAAGACCGGCGAGGAGGTCCGCTTCATCGACGTGTCGAACTGGCGCATCGTCGACATCAATCAGGATCTCCTGACCGGCGATGTGCTGCGCACCAATGCCAACGGCCAGCTCGCCATCGTCTTTTCCGACCACACGCAGGTCCGCCTCGGCCGCAATTCCTCGCTGCAGGTCAAGAAGATGGCCGCGAGCGGTGACACTGTGCTCAACCTCCAGTCCGGCACCATCTGGGCACGCGCCGAGCGCGGCGGCCAGGGCCTGACGGTGGAAACACCGGCCGCCGCCGCCGCTATCCGCGGCACGGACTGGACCATGACCGTCGAAGGCGCCAAGACCTCGATGATCGTGCTCGAAGGCCGCGTGGCGCTTAGCAACCCGCAGGGCAGCGTCGATGTGAACGAGGGCGAAGGGGCGGTCGCCACGATCGGCCAGGCACCGCACAAGATCATCAGCGTCAATCCTGACGACCGCGAGCAGATGCTCTTCTATCTGGATCTGCGCGACGGCTTCGATCTGATGCCGACTTCGCCGCTGCGTGCCGACCGCATGGCGACGGAGCGCCGCCGCCTGCTGGCGCTGCCGCCGGAGCGCCGCACCACCGAAGACTGGCTGGAACTGGCCGAAGTGCAGAGCGCCTTCGATGGACGCCAGGCCGCTGCCGCAACGCTTGAGAACATCCGCGGCCGCAAGCTGACGGCAGCCCAGCAGGCGCGCGTCGATCTGATCGACGCCACCATCGCCGGCTCCGAAAAGCGCTATGGCGATGCCGCCAAGCTTTTCCAGAAGGCCCTGCCGCATCTCGACCCGACACGCCGCAACATGGCCCAATATGGCGGCTATTTTGCCCGTTCGCTTGCCGACCCCACCCATGCCGAACCACCGCCGGCCAGCACCACCGGCCCCTATGGCGCAATCATGCAGGCCTATACGGCGGGCTTCCTGGAGAACCCGCGCGTGGCGCTCGAGATCATAAAGAAAGCGGAACAGCGCTATCCTGATGATCCGACCCTGCCGGCCGTGCGCGCCCAACTGGCGGAGCTCGTCGATGACCGTGAGCAGATGAAGGAAGCAATCGAACGCTCACTGGCGCTCGACCCTGATCATCCGATGGCGCTCGCCGCCCGCGCAGGCTACAAGGCAAACTATGAGAGCGACATCAACGGCGCGCTCGCCGACCTCAATCGTGCGATCGAACTCGCGCCCGGCGGGTCGAGCACGCTGAATTCGCTCGGCCTGCTGCAGAGTTCTCGCGATGCCAACGGCGAAGCGGAAAAGGCCTTCAAGAGGGCGATCGCGCTCGATCCGCAGGACCCGCTGCTGCACGCGAACCTCGCAATCCTCTATCTCGATCAGGCGCGCATGAAGGAGGCCAAGCGCGAGATCGACACCGCGATCGCCCTCGATCCCTCCTTCGATCTCGCCCTGCTTGCCCGCGGCCGCTACTACCTGCAATCCGGAGAGCGCGACAAGGCGCTGCAAGACCTGCTCGCCGCCAGCACCGCCAATCCCGCGCATTCGCAGTCGCAGTTCATGCTGGCCGCCGCCCATTACGAAAAGGGCGACCGGCTGCCATCCGAGCAGGCGCTCGACAACGCCAACCGTCTCGACGACGACGATCCGGTCATCTCGGCCTTCCGTACGGCGATCGATATCGACGATTACGATTCAGATGGCGCGATCCGCGATGCGCAGGAATTCCTGCGCCGCTCGCGCGCCCGTGGCGGTGATTATAGTGGGCTCGGCGCCAATGCGAGCGCCGGCTCGACACTGAACAACGCCTTCCGGCTGCAAGGTCTGGATGCCTGGGGCCGATATTATGGCGATGCGGTTTTCGATCCTTTCAAAGGCAGCGGTTATGTCGATCAGTCGATCAAGGGCAGCATCCTTCCTTTCGTCAACGCAACGAACTTCAGCGACGACAATATCATTCAGAACCGCGGCAACGCGTCGAGCTACTCATCCTTCATCCAGGGCTTGCTGATTTCTCCGCACATGCTCTCCGGCCGTTCCCGCTCGGCATCGCTCTTCGATGTCCCCTTCATCGAAGGCTCGCTCGGTGGCGGCATCAATAGCGTCGACGGCCATACAAGGCGGATCGGCGAGGCCGATATCCAAGGCTATTCCAACGAAACCATCCCGATCAGCTTTTATGGCAATCTGGGCTGGGAAGAGCTGGCGCTTGATCGCGACTACCGGGATTTCGGCGGGGTTCAGACAGACAACAAGCTGCTGAGCGCCAACGGCTATCTCACGGCAACCGTCACGCCTGACGATCGCGTGGTAGCCTTCGTCAACCATGCCAAGAACGATGGAACACTGAGTGCGCAGACGCAGGGCACGACACTGACGGACCTGTTCAATCTGGCAGGCTTTCCGATCAGGACGACGGTATTGCCGGAATTTGTCGGCCGCGATGTTGAAAACGAGATAACCAACGCCGGCATTGGCTGGAGCCACACCTTTGCCTATGAAAACATATTGAACGGCGCATTCTTCTATTCGGATATCAAGTCGCGAACGGCAATCTCTCTTCAGGTCGACGATGCTCCGGTTTTACCCCTGCCCGACCCGGACATCATTCCTGTTCTGGATACGGGCGAGAACACGACCTCCAAAACCTACATCGGTGCTCTCAACCATTCCATCGGCAGCGGCCCGCTGACATGGCGATACGGTATCGAAGGCGGCTGGATCGATACCAGCACGACGACCTCCTCCCGCCTTTATGAACTCGTTCCTCTCGTCCCACTCATCCCGGAAATAAACGAAGGTCCGACCACTACGAGCAACACCGTCAATATCGGTCGCGCCTATGTCGATGTGCTGCATGAGATCACGCCGGACCTCAAGGGCGAATACGCCTTGTTTGCCACACGCCTGGAAGGCGACGGCATCGATATCAGCCGGCTGGAGCCGCGCTTCGGCCTCGCCTGGACGCCGGTTCAAGGCCACTGGCTACGGGCCGCCTTTATGCGGCAAAGCTTTGATACCACCGTGCCGACCCTTGCGCCGATCGGCATACTCGGGCTGCAGGCCAACCAGTTTTCCGCCAATCCGCAGGGCTATACGGATACGGTCGCCCTGCAGTGGGATGCCGAATGGACCGACCGCTTCTTCACATCGGTCGAGTACCAGCATCAGGAACTGCACGATTTCTCGATCGATCTACCGCTGATCTCGCTTCCATCGGATACCAGCCTGCCGATCTCGCGCGGCAGCATCGATCGCGCTGCCGTCACTGCCAACGTCGCGCTTGGCAACGGTTTCGGCCTTTCGGCCACCTATGCCTATATGGATTCGGAAAACAGGGATCCGCTTGAGCCGATCTATGGCGGCCCTCTTCCCTTCATACCGCAAAATTCGGGGCAGATTGCGCTGACCTGGGTCAACGAAGCCAAGGTCAAGGCAACGGTTGCCGCCAACTATATCGGCGAGCGTGACGGCGATCGGGTTGGCACCAAGCTCGACGACTATTGGAGCCTCGACGCCCACCTGGTCTGGGAACCGTTCGACAAGCGCATCGAGCTGGAAGCGGCCGCCTATAACCTGCTCGACGAGGACTTCGAGATCACGCCCGGCGTGCCCGGCTGGGGCCGCGCCTTCAAGGGCACGCTCAAAGTCCGCTTCTGATGCGGGTGCGGGACAAGCAGGCCAGGCAGATCACGAGCCGCCATCTCAGGCTGCTGGTGCTATCCCTGACCACACTGATCGCCATCTCGCTCCTGTCGCGCCTGCCCGCCTGGTCGCTGCTGGAGCTCAGAAGTTTCGACTACCTCTCGACCCTCGACGATCCCCGTCCGCCGGCGGGAGGGCCTGTCATCGTCGCGATCGACGAGCCCTCGCTTGCCGATATCAACGCGCAATGGCCCTGGCCGCGCAGCCTGCACGCCGAACTCGTCACCCGGCTGCGCGCCGCCGGCGCCCGCGTCATCGGCCTCGACATCATCATGGCCGAGCCCTCGAACCCCGGCAACGACGCGGCGATCACGCAAGCCGTCGGTCCCGATATCGTGCTCGCCGGCGACGAAACGCTGATCGAGACGCCGCAGGCCTCGCAACTGATCCGCGCGACACCGCTGCCGCAGTTGACCGAAGCGGGTGCCGTGACAGGCATCGCCTCGATCGATCTCAGCGGCGACGGCATCTTCCGGCGCATTCCGGGCTATGAGGACGGCTTTGCCGCCATGCTGGCGAAGGCGTCGGGAGCAGCACACGCATCCTTGCCGGCCGGCCAGCTAATTCAATCCTTCGGCCCGGCCCGCAGCTATCCCACGGTTTCCTATTACCAGGCGCTCGACCCGGAGAATTTGCTGCCGCCGGATTATTTCAAGGACCGCGTCGTGCTGGTCGGCCTCAGCCTGCAGAATGCGCCAGCCATCGACAAGGGCGGCGTCGACGCCTTCGCCACCCCCTATACGGTTCACACCGGCAAGCTCGTTTCCGGCGTCGAGGTCCAGGCGACGATCTACGACAATATCCGCCGCGGCCTGTCGATTGCCGAAGCCCGCCTGCCCACGGTTGCCGCCTGCATCCTGATAGCGGTGCTGCTGGCCGCCGCCACCGTCTGGCGTTCGACGGGCTGGCTGACGATCGTCACCAGCGCATCCGCTCTCCTCGCTTTTGCGGCCGTCAGCTTTGCCGGCATCCGGCTTGCCCATGTCTTCGTGTCGCCGCTCGGGCCTGTTGTCGCCTATATCTCTGTCGTCTTCGGCCAGGCCGCCTTCGACTATGCCGAGGAACGCCGCAACAAGCGGCAGATCATCCGCGCCTTCGCCCAATATATCTCGCCGGATCTCGTCCGGCGCCTGTCGAACGATCCTTCGCAGCTGAAGCTCGGCGGCGAGCGGCGCACGCTCTCGGTGTTGTTTTCCGATGTTCGCGGTTTCACCACCATCGCCGAAACCCTGAAGGACGATCCGGAGCAGCTGACCGGCCTGATCAACCGGCTGCTGACGCCGCTCTCCGACGTGGTGATGGATCACGGCGGCACGATCGACAAATATATGGGCGACTGCATCATGGCCTTCTGGAACGCGCCGCTCGACGATCCCGACCATGCACTCCATGCCGTGCGCGCCTCGCTCGCCATGCAGGCGGCGATATCGAGGCTGAACAGCCAGCTGGAGCGCGAGGCAGCGACACGCGGCGCCAAGCCGCACGTCTTGAAGATGGGCGTCGGCATCAACACCGGCGAATGCATCGTCGGCAACATGGGCTCGACCCGTCGTTTCGACTATTCCTGCCTCGGCGACAGCGTCAACCTCGCCTCCCGCCTCGAAGGCGCCTCGAAGAATTACGGCGTGGCACTGCTGCTCGGCGAGGAGACGGCCAGACTGGTCACTGAGACCTACATCGTCGTCGAACTCGACCGCATCATCGTCAAGGGCCGCACTGTCCCCTCGCCCGTCTTCACCGTCGTGCACAGGGCCGACGCCGCAGCGCTGGCCGCCCACCAAGCCTTCATCGACGCCAAATATGCCGGTTCGCTTGCGCCAACCGACCCCGACTTCGACACTCTGGCCGCCGATATTCCCGAACTTTCCGGCTATTACGCGATCGTCCGGGATGCGCTGGCCGCCGATGGCACGGAGTGACGTTGTCCACAGGAGACAAGCCGCCATCTCCATCCATTTCCGGATACCGGGTGTGTGACGATGCGGACGTCACGCCTCAACGAGCGTCAGCTTATGATTGCGCAACGCTCCTATCGGCCAGAGAATTCCCCTATCGATCCACTGCCCGCAGCCTCTCGATCTCAGGCTTAACGACTGCGATGAACAGCCCGGGATCGCCGAAAGCCCTCGCCGAGAGCATCGCCCCATGAACCGAGGCCATCAGCATTTGCGCCCGCTCCTCCGGCCGCTTGTCCAACCGAAACAACCCCTGCTCGACTCCAGCCTGCAGCACCGAGCTTAGCCATGCAGCAAGACTCTGGAAATGGGCGCGGACGCGTGAAGCGACCTCTTCCGGTAGCATCTGCATTTCGCTGGCGAGCATCGCGCAGACGCAGAAGGGCTGCGAGGCATCCCGAATGCATGTGTGCCAATAGTTGACGTAGAACTGCAGCTGATCGGCAGGGCTTGCGGCCTGCTCGCGCAGAGACTGCAAACCTGCCTCCGCCTGCTTCCGATAGCGATCCACGAGGACCGAGACCAGCTCGGCCTTTGTCGGAAAATGATGGTGGATGCTCGCCTTCCTGATGCCGATCGCGGCCGAGATGTCAGCATAGCTGAAGCCGTTATAACCTCCCGCCACGATGAGCGACTGCGCGATGTCGAGGATTTTGTCGGAAGTTGAAGCCATTGATTTCATGCCATCGCCTACCTTCTGGTAGACAGACTGTCAAGCCTGTCGCGGTATCGCTGCCTTCACAAGAAGGTGTGCGTGCGATGCGTTGACTCCGATGTTTGATCTACCTACTAGTAGGCAGGCAACATTAAAGGAATCTTCCGATGCAAACTCATTCTTCCCTCCAGTCCAATTGGCTGCGATCCTATTATTTCACCCGCGCCGCCTTCTCGATGATCTGGATTGCCGCCGCCATTCTTCTTGCCGGGCAGCCACGCGCCGTAGCCTTTCTGCTGGTGCTCTATCCCTTGTGGGACGCGCTGGCCAATCTGATCGACGCCAGGGTCAATGGCGGCCTGCAGGCCAACCCGTCGCAAACGTTGAATGTCGCCGTCAGCACGGTCACGGCGCTCGCCGTTGTCATCGCGATCAGCAATAGCACCTACGCCGTCCTCGCCGTGTTCGGAGCTTGGGCGATCCTCTCGGGCCTGTTGCAGCTCTATACCGGCGTAAGGCGCTGGCGGACCAACGGCGCACAATGGGTCATGATCCTGAGCGGCGCGCAATCGGCCCTTGCCGGCGGCTTCATGATCAGCCAATCGTTTGGCGCCGCCGCGCCGACGATCCTGGATATCGTGCCCTATGCCGGGTTCGGCGCATTCTACTTCCTGCTGTCCTCGATCTGGCTTGTCGTCGCAGCCTTTCGCAAGGCACATGCATAGGCGTTGCCCGGTCGCATGGCGGCAATCTGAAACGATTGCCGCCCGAGGCCAGGCACCGCTACTCTCGGCAGCACGAGATTTGCGGGAGACGACCACCTCCTTTCGCGCTATGAAGAGCGATCACAGTTCCCGCCCATAGACCCCGAGGTCACTCCCATGGCTTTGAAAGTTCTTTTCATTGGCGGCACCGGCCAAATCTCCCATCCATGCGTCGAACGCGCCATTGCCGAGGGTCACCATGTCAGCGTCTTCAATCGCGGCTTGAAAAGCGCCGCCTTGCCTGACGGAGTGACCTCGATCGTCGGGGAGCTCGGATCGAGCGCCTATGCCGATCTCGCCAGGGTCAATTATGATGTCGTCTGCCAGTTCATCGCCTTCACGCCGGATCAGGTGGCGCACGACATCGAGGTTTTCTCCGGCGATTGCGGCCAATACATCTTCATCTCCTCGGCCTCGGTCTACGAAAAACCGCCGCGTCATTACGTGATCACCGAGGAGACGCCGGCGATCAATCCCCACTGGCCCTACAGCCAGGCCAAGATCGCCTGCGAGGAACTGCTCAAGACGTCCGATAATCTCGCCTGGACGATCGTCCGCCCCAGCCACACCGTTCGCACCGGCCTGCCGATCATGATGGGCGACAGCGACATCATGGCGAGGCGCATGCTGGATGGCGACCCCATCATCGTGGCGGGCGACGGCCACACGCCCTGGACACTGACCCGCTCGGTCGATTTCGCCGTGCCCTTCGTCGGCCTTTTCGGCAAGCAGGCGGCGCTGAAAGAGATTTTCCACATCACCTCCGACCGCGCCCATATCTGGGACGATATCCACAAGGCGATCGCCAGATTGCTGGGTGTGGAGGCGAAAATCGTCCACGTGCCGACGGACACGCTGATCAAATACAATCCGGAATGGGTCGGCCCGCTCCTCGGCGACAAGGCCTGGACTGCCATTTTCGACAATTCGAAGGTCAAGCGCGTGGCGGGCGACTTCACCTGCGCCGAGAGCCTGGATGAAATCCTGGCCGACTCGATCATGCACCTCAAACAGCGTCTGGCTAAAAGCCGGCCGCCGAGGGGTGAACTCGATGCGCTGATCGACAGGATTTGTGCGGAGCAAAGCGCTCTCGGTTAGGCGTGGCTTTTCGGCTTGGCGTCGGACCACGGTATCGAGAGCCCGCACCTGCCCTCGGTCTATAAGCCCGCTGACGACTTCTCGTCTTGCACGACAACTGCCGGCGATGTTCGTTTATACGTCGCTCGTTTTGCCAAGGACGTACATATTGGTCGGCGCGCCGTGCAGCATCACCTCGCGCTCGAAGACGAAGCCGCATTTTTCGAGAATGCGCCTCGAAGCGGCGTTGGCGGTGCGAACCAATCCGATCACACGATCCGCCTGCAGATCATCGAAGGCAAATGTCACGCATTCTCTGACCAATTCCGTGGCATAGCCCTGCCCCCAGCTTTCAGGTTGCAGATGATAGGAAAGATTGAGGCCATCGAATTCCTTGGAAAAAGTCACGCCGCCAAATCCTATCAACGCATCGTCTGACTCGACCGCCCAACGCCCAAAGCCATGATCTTTCCAATGGGCAATGTCGCGCGCAAGCCGCGCTGCGCTTTCCTCCGGCGTATCAGGCCGGGGCACCGGTCGGTGTGCGACCAATTCCGGCCGCGAAAAAAGTCGCGTCAGGAAATCGATATCCCCCTCCGCGGGAGGTCTGAGGTGCAATCGGGCGGTGCGCCTCACTGCGGACTGCAGGACATCCTTGAATTTGTTCTCAAGCATCTTCCATCCAATTTTCACTCGGCAACGTGATCGATACCAGATTATTCCAGGCGGCGCGCTTCCAGCGGAGCATCCTGCCTGTATCCTCCAAAATAGCGACCGCCGTGCGAGGCAAGCTCCCGATCGGCCAAAGCCAGAAATCGGGCGCCGTCACCCGCCGCCGCCAGCCTGAACGCTACGTCGAATTCGGCTGCCAGTTGCACGTCGAGCTCCCTCATCAGACGGGGAGCCCACTTGCCTCGGCCGGTCCATGCGCCGCGCCCGAGCAGGATCAGATCGGCGAGCTTTTGATAGAGCAGCGCGGCGATCGCGGCGATCTCTTCGGGCGGGCGCGTTCCACGCAGATCGTCGGCAAGGTCGGTGACCTGATAGCGCAACGCGTCATAGGCCGGGCCGGCAAGCGGTTTCGGGCCCGCTGCCAGCGTGGCGGCCACATTCGCCTGGATGAGGCGCGCTCGTTCGAGATCCGGCCCCAATATGCTGCCCGTCGCGACCATATTGCCCATGATTGGATAACCGCTATCGGCGTCCCGATGGAGATAATGCGCCAGCGTCTGCGGATCATGGACGAAGGCCTCGACGGGAAACCCCTTCTCCGTGAACGATTCCCGCCAGGCTCTTTCCAGCGCCGGGAATACGACGACCAGATCGATATCCGAAAAGGCGGTTCCTTCACCGCGTATCAGGGAACCGGTCACAAAAGCGAAAGCGGCGCCGGCAAAGCGGCTGGCGACACAGCGACGGGCAGCGGCAAGCGCCCGCTCGGCGAGAATATGTTTTGGGATATCGTCCACGATCTTGTCCTCGAATGCGGGACACGGGCGGCAACAAAAAACCCGCTCGTCTCCGGCGGGTTGGTCTTGACAGCGATGAACGGAATTCAGTTCACGCGTCTACCACCCACCGCGGCGCGGTGGTCGTAGACCTTGTCGAAACTGCAAAAATCCTGCTCATATCAAACGCTAACCTGCGAGCGTGACACCGTCAAGACACCGAAGCCGAACGCCGGGGATGCTTCCCCGGCGCGCCGTTTTCCGTCTAAGATGAACGCCAGACTCAAAAACAGGAAGAGCCGCCCATGCCCCATCCCGCCACCGTCATTCCGCGTCCCGCACCGGTACTGCTGCCGGTCGAAGGCAGCGCCGAGCGTTTTCCGGTGCGCCGCGTCTATTGCGTCGGGCGCAACTATGCCGACCACGCGATCGAGATGGGTCATGATCCCACCCGCGAGCCGCCATTCTTCTTCCAGAAGAATGCCGATAACCTGCTGCCGGCAGGCAACGCCTTTCCCTATCCGCCGCTGTCATCAGACGTGCATTACGAAGTCGAATGTGTGCTGGCGTTGAAATCCGGCGGCGCAGACATTCAGGCTGCAGACGCGCTCAACTGCATTTACGGCTATGCCGTCGGCATCGATTTCACCCGTCGTGACTTGCAGGGCGAGGCCAAGAAGCTCGGCCGCCCCTGGGAAATCGGCAAGGCCTTCGAACATTCGGCCCCTGTGTCGCCAATCGTTCCGGCAAGCAGCCTCGGCCACCCCACGCAGGCAAGGATCTGGCTGGAACAGAACGGCAAACGCGTTCAGGACGGGGATCTCAACCAGATGATCTGGAAGGTGCCGGAGATCATCGCCGAGCTGTCGAAGCTTTTCACCCTGACGCCCGGCGATATCATCATGACCGGCACGCCCGCCGGCGTCGGGGCCGTCGCCCGGGGCGATCGCATCAATTGCGGCATCGACGGTATCGCCACCCTATCAGTCGAGGTCGTGTGAGGAGAGAGCCATGCCCGTCTATGCGCTCGGCGGATCAACGCCGAAACTGCCCGCCGCCGGCCTCTATTGGATCGCACCGGATGCCAACATCATCGGCCAGATCGAACTCGGCGAGAATGTCGGCATCTGGTTCGGCGCCGTGCTGCGCGGCGACAATGAAAAGATCACGATCGGCGAAGGCACCAACGTCCAGGAAGGCGTGATCGCCCATACCGACATGGGCTTCCCGCTGACAACAGGCAAAAGCTGCACCATCGGCCACCATGCCATCCTTCACGGCTGTACGCTGGGCGACAACGTGCTGATCGGCATGGGCGCCACCATCCTGAACGGTGCGAAAATCGGCAACAACTGCCTCGTTGGAGCCAATGCGCTGGTGACCGAAGGCAAGGAATTCCCTGATAATTCCCTGATCGTCGGAGCGCCTGCCCGCCTCGTGCGGGTGCTGGATGAGAAGGCGGTCGAGGGCATTCGCCGCTCAGCGGAAAACTACGTCGCCAACTGGCAACGTTTCGCGCGCGATCTCAGGCAGATCGGGTAACACAGGTAACGCGGAGGCGGGTGGCCAGCCCCGTCCTTCGAGGCCCCTGCGGGGCGCCTCAGGATGAGGCTGGAGAGAGGGCCGCGGATGACAGTCGCGAACGCCTCAGCTTGCCAGATACACAGCGCATCCATCAGCCCCCAGCCGTACGGCACTCCGATTGGCCCTCATCCTGAGGCGCATAGGCCAAAGGCCGGAGCCTCGAAGGACGGGGCGGGTGGCGAAGCCCCCTCTCCACTCACCAGACTCCCGGAATCCAGCGCCAGCGCACACGCGCCATATAGTCCGCATAGCCTTCGAGGCCCTTGCGCAGTTCGGCTTCCTCGCCGAGTGTGCGGCCGAACAGGACGACGACAAGCAGGCCGGCGGGGATCAGCGCGTAGAGCGATCCAAGCGACAGCGCCATGCCGGCGCTGAGCACGATGGCGGTTGCGTATCCGGGATGGCGGATTACGGCATAGGGTCCGGTGTCGATCACCTTGTGGTCGCGCTCGGTCTGAATGCGCACCGTCGGCTCGAAATGCCGGTTGACCGATTGCGCCCAGGTCAGGCCGAGATAACCTGATGTCATCAGGAGATAACCGATGAGGACGACCCAATCGGGCTGCGGCGCCCAGTGGAAACGCCCGTCGTCGAATGCGCCGACCGGAAGAATGGCGGCAAAGAGAATGATCGTCAGCGTCGCCACCACGGCGTCCCAGGGTTTGGTACCCTTCTGGTATCGGCTGCGCGCCGCAAAAAGCTCCGGATTCGTCCGCCAGATCCAGATGACTGCGACAACAGTCAGCACAAGGAACAGGCCGAGAAAGATCCAGCCGCGCGGCCAGTCGAGCGTGCCGGCTGGCCAGAACAACGCGACAAACATCACCGCAATGGTGATGGCGAGCGATCCGAGCGATGGTGCCGCGGCGAATGCGTGACCGGGCCGAGTGTCTCGCTGCGTCATGATCGCGCTCCGTTCCATTACAGCTCTCCGCGTCTTTAGACGCACAGAAGGACGCTGCACCTGGCGGATTTCATTGAAGAAACCGCCCTACTCAGCGGCTTCGAGAAACTGGCTGTTTCGTGAGGAAGCGGCAAGCGCCTGAACCCTGGCTTCGGCCTTGGCGATCAGCTGATAGAATTCGTCCTGTGCTTCGACATCCAGCTGGATGACGGCATTGACGTCGTCGGGCGTATCGCAAACGCAGGCGACCGCCGAAATCGGACAGATGCCGCCGGGATAACGTTTGCCGGTGCCAGTATAGGCGCGGCGGCCCCAACGCTCGGAATGGACCGTCTCTTCCCGCTCGAGATGCAGGATCGTTCCCTTGCAAGCGGTCACGATAGCTGCCTTGCCGTAAGCGAACCAATGATAGTTCAGCTTCCGGAGAATATATTTGCCGGTGATATCTTCGCCAGCCAGCTCGGCAGGGTTTTCAATCATTCTGATCATGACGGCTTCCTCAACGTCTAAACAATATCCGTCATGTCGTCGCGCGCAGCAAGTCGAAAAACGCAGCTTTTGGAGACACTTAGTCACAAAGTGTTTCCGATTCTTACACCAAACACTCGCCGAGCCACCCGTCGAGCACACAATTCTTCGTCGAATTTACCGCAACCTGCTACCGATCGCCACGAAGCTGGACTTCGATCGCCGCCTTGTCGATGACCGACCATACCTCGACGATCTTGCCGCCGCGAAATTCGTAGATGACGTTCTCAGTGAAGGAAATCTGCCTGCCGTTCAACTCGAGGCCGAGGAACTTTCCCTTCGGCGTGCAATCGAAGCCCAACCGGCAAGCCACGTAAGGCGGGTCGGCGATCAGCATCAGCACTTTGAAATAAAGGTCTGGAATATCATCGAAGTCCCGCTCGAGCATGGCGACGTAACCCGACAGCCCGAGCCGCCGGCTGTTATGAACAGCATCGTCGCCGACGAACTGCCCGAGATTGGACCAGTCCTGCCTGTTCAGGCAGGCGATGTAGCCGCGATATATCTCCGCGAGTTCGGTTTTCGTCACACGATCGTCCTGGCTAGGCTCTCAGGCAAAAATAGCGCCGGGATCTGCACTTGCCAGCAGCGAGCGCGCCGCCTCGATAGTTTTACTTCAGGAGAACTCACCTGCGCGGGGACCAGCAAGCGTCACGCGCCAACCCGTTCGCGATTGGAAATCCTGGGTGGCCAGAAACGTATAGCCAGTCATGCGCCAGGGCTTCACGGCGCCGGTCAGATTATCGAGCACATAATCGCCGCGGTCCGTCCGAGCAACGAGAACGACGTGGTTTTGATCATGCGGTCCGATGACCACGGAGAGCGCCAACCTGTTCGATGGATAACCAGCCTCGATCAGGTCCTTCATCTTCTGGAGGGCGTAGTCCTCGCAGTCGCCACGGCCGGCAACCGGCAGAGACCAGACATCCCCGTTTCCGGAAGACGAGCGATCTTCTGCCGAAACGATACGTCCGTTTACGGCACGATTGACCTTCTGAAGCAGCGCAATCGCAGCCTGCTCGTCCAACTGTTGCACCGCCACCCTGCCGCAAAGCCACTTGTACTTGGCGCAGGCCCCGGCAAATCCCACCGGCGCTCCGATGCTTCGCGTCACAGGCAGAGACGATCCGGCAACTGCTTGAAAATGCGGAATAATCACCAAAAAGGCAGCAAGAGAAAGGAGACGCTTCATAGCCGATTCCCTCTGTTCGTAACGAGAGAATAACACAGTCAGTATAAAAATTTATTAAAATTTTATACTTGTAAACTTAACTGTATTAGATGATTTGAACAGATTAACCATTCTTTGTTCTTCGTATTAATTCATCGTTAGTATAAATGATCTCCCAATTAACATTCGGTTAACCTTGGGAGATGAGTGAAATGATCAGCAGAGCATCGAAATTCGGCCTTGCCGTTGCTTCCCTTCTGGCAAGCAGCAGTCTGGCAACGGCCGCGCCGGCAGTCGTTAATTGCAACAGCGCGGTTCGCGGCACACTCGAATACAGGCTGTGCATGCCGACCAGAGCAATTCAGGCCGATAGCAAGTTCAGCCCGAACGATAGCGATCACGGCAGCCAAAACGTTGGTGGCGGCAAGAAGACATCCAACACCGGCTCGGTCGCCAGCAATGGGAATGATGGCAATAGCGGTGGCAACGGCGAAGGCGTTGATCAAGGCGACGACACCGGTGGAGATCAAGGCGACGACACCGGTGGAAAAGATCAAGACCCCGGCAAGGATGGCCACCACGGAAAAGATGACCACGGCGGCAAGGATCGCGATGATCACGGCGGCGGCAAGGGCGGAAAAGACCGCGACCACGGCAAGGATGGCAAGGGCCACCACGGAAAGGACGATCACGGCGGCAAGGACCGCGATGATCACGGCGGCGGCAAGGGCGGAAAAGACCACGACCACGGCAAGGATGGCAAGGGCCACCACGGAAAGGACGATCACGGCGGCAAGGACCGCGATGATCACGGCGGCGGCAAGGGTGGCAAGGGCAAGGGTGACAACGACGGCCACGGCAAAGGCGACAACGGCGGTCCCGGCAAGAGCGACAATGACGGCCAGGGCAAGAGCGACAATGGCGGCCAGGGCAAGAGTGACAACGACGGCCAGGGCAAGAGCGACAACGGCGGCCAGGGCAAAAGCGACAACGGCGGCCAGGACAAGAGCGACAATGGCGGCCAGGGCAAAAGCGACAACGGCGGCCAGGGCAAAAGCGACAATGGCGGCCAGGGCAAAAGTGACAACGGCGGCCAGGGCAAGAGCGACAATGGCGGCCAGGGCAAGAGTGACAATGGCGGCCAGGGCAAGAGCGACAACGGCGGCCAGGGCAAGAGCGACAATGGTGGCCAGGACAAGAGCGACAATGGCGGCCAGGGCAAGAGCGACAATGGCGGCCAGGGCAAGAGCGACAACGGCGGCCAGGGCAAGAGCGACAACGGCGGCCAGGGCAAGAGCGACAATGGTAGCCAGGACAAGAGCGACAATGGCGGCCAGGGCAAGAGCGACAATGGCGGCCAGGGCAAGAGCGACAATGGCGGCCAGGGCAAGAGCGACAACGGCGGCCAGGGCAAGAGCGACAATGGTAGCCAGGACAAGAGCGACAACGGCGGCCAGGGCAAGGGCTGACCTAACGCTGGCCGGGATTAAACTCGACCGGCGAAAGAATGCAAAGATGAGGTCGGTTTTCCAGCCTCATCTTTTTGTCACGTTGCGTTTCCCTCGGCTCCACCGCTTTCAGGAAGATAATCTTTGCATTCATGGAATCCATTCACCGCGCGGACGCGCGGTGAATGGATTCCTGCGACAAGCGCAGCAACGAGGGAGGTGAAGCGACCTCATTCCGGCCCGCGCGCTTTACGCCGCACACGCCTCACACAGACCGCGGATCTCGATTGTTGTCTTCTCCGGCTTGAACTTCTGCCCCCGCACCCAGCCCATCAGCCGGTGGTCGACCTCGTGGTCGTGGAACTCCATCACCTGACCGCAGCTTTCGCAGATGGCGAAGGCGACGATGCCGTGGCTGTGGCAGTCGTCGCCCGGATGGGCGCAGGCGACGAAGGAATTGATGCTTTCGAGCCGGTGCACGACGCCGTATTCGAGCAGCTTTTCCAGCGCCCGGTAGACCTGCAGCGGCGCGCGGAAACCATGGTCGCGCAGCTTGTCGAGGATGGTGTAGGCGCTGAGCGGCCCTTCGGCCTTTTCGAGCACGTCGAAGACCAACGACTGGTTCTTGGTGAGTTGCGGTGTCGTCATGAGCCTTGTCCTTGCATGACCGCGCGATGGCGCCTGAGGGGAAGCAGGCTGAGCATGAAGAGGATCAGCGCCGCGACCACAATCGAGGGACCGGAGGGCGTGTCGTAGGTGAGCGAGCCGAACAGCCCGCCGACGACGGCAGCCGCCCCGATCAGCGAGGCGAGCACCGCCATGATCTCCGGCGTCGACGAAAAGCGGCGTGCCGCGGCAGCCGGAATGATCAGCAGCGAGGTGATGAGCATGATGCCGACGATCTTCATGGCGATGGCGATGACGACGGCCATCAAAAGCATGAAGAACAGCCGCGCCCGCTCAGGTCTAAGCCCCTCGGCTTCGGCAAGCTCGGCATTGACTGTGGCCGCCAGGAGCGGCCGCCACAGCCAGGCCATCGCGGCGAGCACGAAGAGCCCTCCGCCCCAGATCAGCGCAATGTCGGTCGTCGAGACGGCAAGGATATCGCCGAACAGGAAGGCGATGAGATCGATCCGCACCCAGCTCATGAAGGCGACCATGACGAGGCCGATCGCCAGTGTCGCGTGCGAGAGGATGCCGAGCAGCGCATCGGCCGACAGTGCCTGGCGCTTCTGCAGGAAAAGCAGCAGCACCGATACCAGGGCGGCGACGGCGAAGACGGCCAGCGTCAGGTTCAGTTCGAAGAGCAGCGACAGTGCGACCCCCAGCAGCGCCGAATGGGCGATCGTATCGCCGAAATAGGCCATGCGCCGCCAGATGATGAAGCAGCCGAGCGGCCCCGTCGTCAGCGCCAGCCCGACACCGGCAAGGATGGCGCGCACGAAGAAATCGTCAAGCATGGCGATCTCCCGCTGTCTGCTCATGGGCGTGCGGATGAGCGTGGTCATGTCCGGCATGCCCGTGGTCATGTCCGGCGTGATCGTGATCATGCTCATGATTATGGTCGTGAGCGTGCGCTATGCTGCCGTCATGGGCGTGATGCCCATCATCGGCGTGACAATGATCGGTGACCGTGCCGTCCGCATGCTGCACGCGCCCATCCGGCAGGTGCGTATGATCGTGATGATGGCTGTAGACGGCCAGCGTCTGCGCCGCTCGGCTGCCGAACAGGCGCACATATTCCGGGCTGCGGCTGACGGATTCCGGCGTGCCGCGGCAGCACACATGACCATTGAGGCAGATGACGGTGTCGGTCTCGGCCATGACGACGTGGAGATCGTGCGAGATCAACAGGATGCCGCAGCCGCTGGCGTTGCGGATCGACTTGATGAGATCGTAGAGGGCGATCTCGCCGGAGAAATCCACCCCCTGCACCGGCTCGTCGAGCACCAGCAGATCCGGTTTGCGGGCAATGGCGCGCGCCATCAGCGCCCGCTGGAATTCGCCGCCGGAGAGGTGCTGCACCTCGGCATCGAGCATATGATCGATGCCGGCGGCTTCGAGGGCGGCGCGCATGTCGCGCTCGGGCAGCGGGCCGGTCAGCGTCATCAGCCGGCGCACCGAAAGCGGCAGCGTCCAGTCGATCGTGAGCTTCTGCGGGACATAGCCGACCTTGAGGCCGGCCTTGCGCTCCACCCTGCCCTCGTCGGGCTTCAGCACGCCGATCGCCGCCTTGGCGCTCGTCGACTTGCCGGAGCCGTTCGGCCCGATCAGCGTGACGATCTCACCTCGCGACACGGAAAAATCGACGCCCCGCACCAGCCAGCGGCCGTTCCTGAGAACGCCGACATTTTCAAGCAAAACCAGCGGTTCGGCCTTGATACCACCGGGGATCTTTGCGGGAGAGAGCATCAAATTTTCCGAAAGTGCTGTTGCGTCCTGCTATTGCACACGTTATAGCATAACGCAATTGATGTAATAACATAACAATTGTAATTCAAGGGAAGCATACCGATGCAACGTGCCTTGAGGTCAGCCCTCAAAATGCCGGCTCTCGCAATCATGGGCGTCACAATCCCCGCCTTGTTCTTTCCTGGAACGATACGAGCAGCCGATGCGCCTGTCGTCGTCACCTCGATCAAGCCGATCCATTCGCTGGTTTCGGCGATCATGCAGGGTGTCGGCGAACCGGAGTTGATTGTCGATGGCGCCGCCTCGCCGCACACCTACAATCTCAAGCCCTCGAACGCCCGCGCTTTGCAAAACGCCAAGGTGATCTTCTGGGTCGGCCCCGGCCTCGAGGCCTTTCTCGAAAAGCCGCTGCAGGCACTGGGCCGGGATGCCAGCATCGCCGCACTCGATGAAGCGCCCGGCCTCGTCAAGCTGCCCTTCCGCGAGGGCGGCGCCTTTGAAGCGCACGATGATGGCGATGAGCACGACACTGCCTCCAGTCATGAACATCATGATCATGATGCCGAAGCCGCGCATGATGCCGATGATGCCCATGACCACGGCGCCTTCGACACCCATCTCTGGCTCGACCCGATGAATGCCAAGGCGATGGCCGCCATGATCACCACGACGCTGGTCGCCGCCGATCCCGCCAATGCACTGACCTATCAGGGCAACGCCGAGGCGCTCGACGATAGGCTGGATGCGCTCGATGCCGAGATCAGGGGCATCGTCGCTCCCGTCAAGGACAAGCCCTTCATCGTCTTCCACGATGCCTACCAGTATTTCGAGCATCGCTACGGCATCCGGGTCGCCGGCTCGATCACCGTCAGCCCGGAAACTATTCCCGGCGCCGAGCGTGTTTCGGAAATCCACAGCAAGGTCGGGCAACTCGGCGCAACTTGCGTCTTTGCCGAACCGCAGTTCGAGCCGCGCCTCGTCGATGTGGTCATCGAAGGCACGCGAGCCAGGTCAGGCGTGCTCGACCCTGAAGCCGCGACGCTGAAGGCTGGTCCCGATCTCTACTTCACCCTCATGCGCGGCATCGCCAGCAGCATGAAGGGCTGCCTCTCCGGCGCATGATTGTCATGCGCCGTACTGCGCGTCCTGCCGGACACGCAGCGTTGTGGAGAAAGCCGAAGCGGAAAAAGGCGGACACCCCCGTTCCGCCTTTTTCGGCGCAATCTATGTAATGATATAACATTAATAAAGATCCGATGAGGTTCCCATGGACAACAGACTTCCGGTCACGGTGCTTTCAGGCTTTCTCGGGGCCGGCAAGACGACACTGCTCAACCATGTGCTCGCCAATCGCGAGGGTCTGCGCGTCGCCGTCATCGTCAACGACATGAGCGAGGTGAATATCGATGCCAGCCTGGTGCGCGACGGCGGCGCCAATCTCTCGCGCACCGAGGAGCAGCTGGTCGAGATGACCAATGGCTGCATCTGCTGCACGCTGCGCGACGACCTTTTGAAGGAGGTGCGCGATCTCGCCACCCAGGGCCGCTTCGATTACCTCCTAATCGAATCCACCGGCATCGCCGAGCCCCTGCCCGTCGCCACCACCTTCGAATTCCGCGACGAGAACGGCCAGAGCCTTTCCGACCTCGCAAGGCTCGATACGATGGTGACGGTCGTCGATGCCGCCAATCTGCTTGCCGATTATGCGTCGGCCGATTTCCTCGCCGACCGTGGCGAAACGGCGGGTGACGGCGACAACAGAACCATCGTCGACCTGCTGGTCGAGCAGATCGAATTCGCCGATGTCGTCGTGCTGAACAAGATCGGCACGGCAAGCGACGAACAGCGCGATGCCGCGCGGAAAATCATCATCGGACTCAACCCGGATGCGAGGCTGATCGAAGCGGATTTCGGCAAGGTGGCGCTCGAGGAGGTGCTCGGCACCGGCCGCTTCGATATCGATAAAGCCGAGACCCATCCGCTCTGGTACAAGGAATTGCACGGCTTCCGCGATCATGTGCCGGAGACCGAGGAATACGGCATCCGCTCCTTCGTCTATCGCGAAAAGCGGCCCTTCCATCCGGCAAAGCTGCAGGCTTTCCTCGACAGGACTTGGCCGGGCGTGGTGCGCGCCAAAGGCTTCTTCTGGCTGGCGACGCGCCCGCATCACGTCGGCGAGATCAGCCAGGCGGGCGCGATCGTGCGCACCGGCAAGATGGGCCTGTGGTGGGCAGCGGTGCCGCGCGAACAATGGCCTGAGGAACCAGGCTTCATGCGCGCCATCGGCCCCTATCTCGACCCCATCTGGGGCGACCGCCGCCAGGAAATCGTCTTCATCGGCGCCGATCCGATGGACGAGATCTGGATCAGAAGGGAACTCGACGCCTGTCTCATCAGGACAGATGTCTTCGCACCGGAGCGCTGGCGCGACCTGCCCGACCCCTTCGCCAACTGGAGCCGGCACGCGGCATGAAGGCGACGGCAATCAAACCCTACCGCTGCTTGTGCCAGGAATGCGATCCTCTGCCGCCGATCGAGGGGCTGCATCCGCTGACGCATGACCCCTCGGACGAGGCGCCGCGCAAGACCAGCGGATTGCTCGGCATCATCGCCGAACGGGTAATGCCTTTGCGCCGGCAGGACCAAGGCGGGGATGACTGACGCAGTATCCTCCAAGCCGACGACGAATTTGGCGCGAACGACACCCCACGCTCTGTAGGCCAGGTCGAGTTTGGCGCGAACGCCAACCCCACTCTCCGTCATCCCAGACCATGCCACTACTGCTGATGGATGCGGTGTGGATGCTCGGCTCACAGTCGCAAAAAGGGCGGCCGAAGCCGCCCCTTTCTTATCCATCCACCGATCAACGACCGGCAATGACGCTGGAGATGATGCCGCTGGTGACGCCGATCAGCAGGTAGTCGTTGTCGGCCCGGACCCAGCGATAGCCGCGCGGCGGCGGCGCCAGCCGGTAGCGGCGGTAGTCGTTGACATCGGAGAACCGCCGGCGTTCGCTGGCGTTGACGCGGTATCCCTTTTTCCAATGCGGCCGGATGACCGTCTTCTCAACGATCACCCGCTTGTGCACGACAGGCGGGCGACGATAATCATCGGCGCTGGCCTGGGAGACAACCATCGGCGAGAGGAGGAAGGAGGCGGAAAGAAGAGCTGCAAAAATCTTTTTCATGTGGGGTTCCTCAGTGGCGGGCACGAGAACAAACTAGGGCTGAAAAGATGAACCGAAACTGAAACTTAAGTTAAACTTTCGTAATGGAATCCGGTGGTTTGGGGCCAGATTCTTGTATTTTAGATGAGACTCACACATCTTGACAAACCACCGTTTTGCCGAAGTCGGCACGTCGTCCATAGATCGGATTCGATTTCCGGAAGGATTGAGCGCAGATTCAAAATCATCGAACGTTTTGCGATCACGCCCTTGGCGCCGTCGGACGCCGCAAGGGCGAGACAACGCAAAAGATAATGGAGGAAAACCATGCCCGGTATCAGCATGCGCTATATCGTTGACGACGTTGACGCCGCGCTGGAGTTCTACACGAGACATCTCGGCTTCACGGTCGCGCTTCACCCCGCGTCCAGCTTCGCCATCCTGACCAGGGACGGCTTTCGTCTGCTCGTCAGCGGCATGGCGGGACCGGGCGGCGCGTCCCAGGCAATGCCCGACGGGCGAACACCGGAACCAGGCGGATGGAATCGCATGCAGATCGAGGTCGCGGACCTGGCGGCGGAAGTCGCCGCGCTGCGCCAGGCGGGCGCGCGGTTTCGCAACGAAATCGTCCAGGGCATAGGCGGCAAGCAGATCCTGCTCGAAGACCCGGCCGGAAACCCGATCGAGCTCTTTGAAGCGCCGAAGAGATGAGTGCCGCGGCAGCGGTCATGCTCTCCCCGTCGGTTGAATGGCAGGCAAGATCCTGATGACGGCAGGCCGACATCGACGTTGCCAACGGCAAGAATGGCGGCTGCGCCTTGCTACCTCTGCCCGAGCGTGTAGTTTCGGACTCGCGTCAATTCAGAGGTAGGGAAACATGTCCGAATCCGCGGGCGGGCTCTTCGACTATGTCGGGATACTAGCCGTGTTGCTTCTCGTGGCCGCCAATGGCTTCTTCGTCGCCGCCGAATTCGCGCTGGTGTCGGTCAGGCGCAGCCGTGTCACCGAACTTGCCGCGGCAGGCCGCATGAATGCCTCCGCTCTCCAGCGCGCCGTCGACAATCTCGACGCCAACCTCGCGGCCACCCAGCTCGGCATCACCATCTCCTCGCTCGCCCTCGGCTGGGTCGGCGAACCAGCGCTTGCCCACCTGATCGAGCCTCTGCTGTCCTGGCTGCCCGGACAATGGGCGACAACAGGTGCACATACCGTCGCCATCGTCATTGCCTTCGTCATCATCACGGCACTGCACATCGTGCTCGGCGAGCTCGCGCCGAAAAGCCTGGCGCTTCAGCGCAGCGAAGCCACCTCGCTTGCCGTCGTGCGACCGCTCGGCCTCTTCCTGGTGCTGTTCAAGCCGGCGATCTTTGCTCTGAACGGCATGGGTAACCTCGTGCTCAGGGGTGTGGGTCTTCGCGCCGGCACCGGCGAATCGTCATTCCATTCGCCGCAGGAGCTCAAGCTGCTGGTCGCCGAGAGCCAGGAGGCCGGCCTTCTTAACCAGGTGCAGCAGCAGCTCGTCGAGCGGGTCTTCAACATCGGCGACAGGCCGATCTCCGATATCATGACCCCGCGTCTCGATATCGAATGGTTCGACGCTGACGACAGCGAGGCCGAGATCCTGAAGACCATTCGCGAATGCAGCCACGAACAATTGCTGGTCGCCCGCGGCTCGATCGACGAACCGATCGGCATGGTGCTGAAGAAGGACCTTCTCGACCAGGTTCTCGACGGCGGCAAGGTCAGGCCGATGGCGGTCATCAAGCAGCCGCTGGTGCTGCATGAGGGCGCCTCGGTCGTGCGTGTGCTCGACAGTTTCAAGGCCTCGCCTGTCCGCCTCGCCATCGTCATCGATGAGTATGGCAGCCTGGAAGGCATCGTCACCCAGACCGATCTGCTCGAAGCCATCGCCGGCGACTTGCCGGGATCCAACGAAGAGCCCGACATCGTTGTGCGCGAAGACGGCTCGCTCTTGATCGATGCGATGATGCCGGCCTTCGACGCCTTCGAACGGCTCGGGCTGCGCGACCGTCCGGATGCCGATTTCCATACGCTTGCGGGCTTTGCGCTGCACCAGCTCCAGCATATCCCAGAAGCCGGCGAAACCTTCGTCTTCGATAACTGGCGCTTCGAAGTGCTCGATATGGACGGCATGCGCATCGACAAGATGCTCGCGACGCGCATCCCTGCAGACGGGGCGGAAGCCTAACCTGAAAGGCTCTATCTCACGGCCAGCGTCCAGAGCATTCCTGACATCGCACAAGCAAGCAGCGTCGTGATAACAGACGTCCTGAACCGGAAGATCGCGATGGCGGCGGCGGCCGACAGCGCCATTGCCGCCGGCACGGCCGATTGCAGCACGGGGATATCGAGCCGCAAGGTTCCAAGGTGCACGGTCGCGACCTCGGCAAAGAGCGTGTGCAGGCCAAACCAGATGGCGAGGTTGAGAATAACCCCGACCACCGCAGCCGTGATGGCCGACATCGCGCCGGCGAGCGCGACATTGCCGCGCAATTTTTCGATGAATGGCGCGCCGAGAAAGATCCACAGGAAACAGGGAACGAACGTCACCCAAGTTGTCAGGATCGCCGCGAGCGTCGCGGCGAGCATCGGATCCAGCGATCCGGGATTACGGTAGGCGCCCATGAAGCCGACGAACTGAAGGACCATGATCAGCGGCCCTGGCGTCGTCTCGGCCATGCCGAGGCCATCGAGCATCTCGCCGGGTTTCAGCCAGCCGAAACGCTGCACGGCCTCCTGCGCGACATAGGCGAGCGCGGCATAGGCACCACCGAAGGTGACGACCGCCATCTTGCTGAAGAACAGACCGATCTCGGTGAAAACGTCGTGTGCCCCGAAAGCCGCATAGAGGCCCGCGACGGGCACGAGCCAGAGGGCGAGCAACGCGGCCGACATACGCAGCGACCAAATAAGGTTGGGGCGCGCATGCGGCGGTATGCCCTCTCCGAGCGCGGACTCGGCATCCGAAAGGACCGAACCGCTCCCGGCCTTGTGCCCGCCGCCTGGCCTGAAGGCGGCAAAGCCGAACCTGCCGCCGAGGAAGCCGGCGATGCCGGCGGCAAGCACGATCAGCGGGAACGGCACGTGCAAGAAGAAGATGGCAACGAAAGCCACCGCCGCAATTGCGAGCATGACGTTATTTCTGAGGGCACGGCTGCCGATGCGGATGACGGCCTGGACAACGACGGCAAGCACCGCGGCCTTCAACCCGAAAAACAGGCCGGCGACGATGCCGACGCTGCCATAGGCCGCGTAGATATAGCTGAGGCAAAGGATCGACAGAAATCCCGGCAGCACGAACAGCAGGCCGGCAACGAGACCACCCAGCGTGCGGTGCATCAGCCAGCCGATGTAGATGGCGAGCTGCTGCGCCTCGGGTCCGGGGAGCAGCATGCAATAGTTCAGCGCATGCAGAAAACGGTGCTCACCGATCCATCGTTTCTCGTCGACGACGATCCGGTGCATGACGGCGATCTGGCCGGCCGGGCCACCGAAGCTCAGGGCGGCAACGCGCAGCCACACCTTGACGGCCTCGCCGAAGGAGACGCCGTGGTGATGCCTCTCGCCTGCGTCTTTCCCCTCCATTTGGCCTCCCGCTTGTCCCAGGAGCGGAATGTCCGTCATCTCCGTCATCTCACACCCTCTTCTTCGGCGCGGGCCAGTTGTGGGTTTCCTCGGTCGCGTCCCGGCACCAGCGGAAGAAGGCGTCGTAGAGAAGCATTCCGGCCTCGAGTTGCTCCAGATCGTCGGAATACATCCTGGAAAGGCCGAGCGATGCAGCCAGCAGGCCGGGCGCCTCCGGCGCGAGATCGAGCCTTGCGGTATCCGCCGCCCTGACGATCCGCGCCAGGCGCAGCAGCGGTTCCGATGCCAGTCCGAATTCTTCGATCATCACATCGAACGTGCAGAACTCACCGCGATGGCTCCAGAACACGTCTTCGATATCGAAGGGCACGGCCCCGAAACGCTCGGCGACGGCCAGAACCTCCGGCGCCGGCACGAACAGGAAGACGGCGTCCGGATCGACGAAGCGCCGGATCAGCCAGGGACAGGCGATGCGGTCGATCTTCGGCCGCGCCCGCGTTACCCAGACGGTGCGTCCCTGCGCGTCGCGGCGCGGCAGCTTTTCCTCAGGCACTGCCGGTCCTGTTGCAATCCAGGCTTCGAAGCCGCCTTCGAGGCTTTCCGCGTCGATACCGGCATGTCTGAGATAAGCAGCGACGCCATGGCTGAGCTTGGCGCCCCTCTGGCAGACCACCACGACGGCATCCGCATCGATGCTGCCCGCCCAGGACGCAACCTCGGCATGGTCGCGCCGGATCGAGCCCGGAACCAGGCGCGGATCGAGCGCGAAGTCCTCCTCCGTACGCACGTCGATGACGGCAGGCGCACCGGGCGTTCCGATGAGGCGATTGAGCTTGTCGGGAGAAATTTCGAGAAATGACGGCATGACGCGTCCTCCGTTGATCGGGTTTAATGGACGCGATTCTTCAGCATGACGCCTCGTGGGATGATCGCAACCCCATGACAAAACCATGCGCAAACACACCGCCTCGTGTCAAGCGCGCGCTTGCATGGAAAAGGGTCGCGCAACATTCTTGTCGAAGCGGAAGCGACTTCGGCGGGTGAACTAAGCCCACGGCCCATCGGCAAGCCAGGCGGTATTGGCTGCCGATTCAGGTCGGCTGCGCCCGAAAACCCCTGCTGGCAACGGCTTCCCGGCACCCGCGTGGAACAAAATGACCACTTCGGCATTCTTCTCTCACCGAAAGAGGAGAAAGTACCATGACGTACGACCCCAATAATGCCAACGACCCGAACCGCCCGCTGAACCCAAATCTGGACCTGCGCACCACGCCTGCCGCACGCACCAATAATACGTGGGTTGTCTGGGTCGCTGCATTGGCCGTGATCGCTGTCGCTGCATTCGCCTATTCGCAGTGGAGCACCCCCGGCACATCCCCGGACACGACAGCCTCCACGACCCAATCCGAGCCGGTGCCGGTCAAGCCGATCGCTCCGACTGACAACAGCGCAACGCCCGCACCGGCACCAGCAACGCCGGCTCCAGCCACGCCGCCGGCTGCCCCTGCCCAGCAGTAGCCCTGCCCGGCGCACGGAACGGATACGTCCCTGGTGTGTCGGACACGACACCCAGGGAAAGTCCATTGTTCGGGCACATGAGTGGAAAAACGATCTCCATTTGCAGGGTCATGCGCCCATCCGGGCATCTTTTTACCGCGTGGCCCTTGAACCTCCTCAAGCTAACCTTACATACCACTCATGTAATTTGTCTCCGACGGCTGACCACGGATGTACTGGCAGCCGCCGTTGAGACAGATCGAGGAAGGTCGGTGCGAATTTCGCCCGGCCTTTTTTCTTGTCCTCGCCGTCCGCCAACCTGGCTCGGCCTCTCGCGGGTTCGACGCGTTCGCTAAGATTTGGCTCGGGGACCTACTTGGGAATCCTGTTGTAGAAGGATTGCGGATCGTACACGCACTCATAGTCCAGCAGGCAGAGCTTGCCATCGCGGTCCTTGATCCTCGCGGTGTCGTATTTATCGCCCAGACTGCATCTAGCCGGCGGATAGCGGAAACTGCGGCCGCCGAAGCCCATGCGCACGAAGACCTTCTTGTCCTGACGGATGATCTGCGCAAGCTCGCCGCAGCTGTGATCCCTGGCATTGACCTCCACCGCCTCGGCGGCAAGGGCTGCGGAAGGAAGCAACAGCGCAACGGCCAGAACAAGGCTTTTCATGGAAACTCCTGAATACGAGAGGATGGAGGTAGGGCATATGCACCCGTGCCGCCAGCCTTCAACACCTCGAATGATAGCCTGTAAACCGCTCGAGCGAATTTTCCGTGCAATCGGTCATGCCGGAGCACATCCCATCCGTTAAGATGTTTCGCCTATCCTGCCGGTTCATGAAACCGACCTTTGGACGCAGGCGCCCCGCATTACCCGAGCGAAAGCGGATCGAGGCCGCGCCAGCCCCTGGGAATGATGCGTTATATGACTGGCGCAAGATCGGGCAATACGCCAGAAACGGTGCGCTTGCCCTTCTGATCGCCGCAAAGCTTGCCATCGCGGCCACACACGTCGCCGCCCTCGACACCTCCTACTCTTTCTCGGAATACGGACCACCCATGGCGGCACTGGTGATATTCATCCTCGGAGGCCTCTGGCTCCTCGGCGTAAAGCCGACCGACCGCGACTGAGACGCTTATCAATCCTACCGTTCGAGTATCACGGGAAATTATAGGATGACGCGGGGTCGTAGACGCAGGCATAATCGAGAACGCATTGCTTTCCCCCGCCGTCGCGGAAACTGGCCGTGCTTCGCATGTCGCCCAGGCTGCATTGAGCCGGCGGATAACGAAAGCTGCGCCCGCCGAAACCGACGCGGACAAAGACCTTCTTGTTCTGACGGATGATCTGCGCAATCTCACCGCAACTGTGATCCACCGCCTTGACCTGCATCACCCCGGCGGCAAAAGCCGGCAGCGGTAGAGACAAGACGACAGCGAAGATGACGCTTCTCATGGCCCCCTCCAGTGTATGAGAAGAAGATAGGGCAAGCGCATGCATGCGGCCAGTGCGAACCGAATCGCCCGTTTCCGGAACGATTTCCAGCGGGCCGGAAAATCCGGCCCGAATACAAATACATCAATCTTATCAAGAGATTTGGTGGGTGATGTAGGGCTCGAACCTACGACCCGCTGATTAAGAGTCAGCTGCTCTACCAACTGAGCTAATCACCCGTTCGCGCTTGGCTGCGCGGTGTGACGGGGCGTATAAACAGGATCGGCAGGCTTGTCCAGCATATCGGCGAAATTTCTTTGGTTAATTGCAAAGATTTTTCGGCATGGCTGAAATGCAGCACGTAGCCCCGAAAATCAGAGCCGGTTTTCGGAAAGGATTATCCGCAGATTCAAAGTCATAGAGCGTCTTTGGCGCGGCCTATCGGACGCGCGGCGCTCCGATGAAATCAAAGGTCCAGCGTGCCGCTCGCCAGTCGCACCGCCTGGCCGCCGATCCGGGCGTTGGAGATCGCCCCGCCATCGACATCGATATGCAGGTGGATGAAGGAGGGCCGGCCCATCTCGACACCCTGCTCGATCATGATCGGGTGATGCCCGTCCGTCAGCCGGTCGAAATGGTGGATCGCGCCGGAGAGTGCGGCCGCCGCCGAACCGGTGGCCGGGTCTTCGACGATGCCCATGCCGCTTGCGAACATGCGCGCGTGGAACTTCGCCACGTGGTTTACGCCGCCGCGGCAATAGACATAGGCCGAGGCAAGTGCACCATCGACGAAGGGCACGATCTTTTCCCAGAGCTGCGGATCGAATTCCACCCGCTGCGCGGCACCGACATCGTGCACCGGAATGAGCAGAAAGGGAACGCCGGCGCTCCAGATCGAGGGCACGTGATTTTCGAAGCCAATCTCGGTGACCTTCAGCGACAGCGCATCGGCCATGCCGAGCTTGTCGAGCGGCATGACGGCCTGCTGCGATTTGCGCGGCAGGTCGAATTCGGCAAAGCTCGCCTCGCCCTCCCTCAACCGCACGGCGCAACGCACGGGCCCGACATTTTCCTCGAGCACGGTGACGAGATCGCGGTTCGTGTCGCCATGGATGCGTTCGGCGAGCGCAATCGCCGTGCCGACCGTCGGATGACCGGCAAAGGGCAGTTCGCGGCCGGGCGTGAAGATCCTGAGCTTCGCCGCATAAGCGGGATTGGCCGAAGGCTGGACGAAAACTGTCTCGGAGAGATTGATCTCCCGGGTGATCGCCTGCATCGCCTCGTCGCTGAGATCGTCTCCGTCGAAGATCACCGCCAGCGGGTTGCCCGCAAGCTTTCGATCGGTGAAAACGTCATAGACGCTGTAGCTTCGCGCCACATCGGCCTCCTTGAATCGGTCATCGCGCCGCCAACCTGCCCGACCAAACGGCCGAGTGCAAGGCGGTAAGTCCGCTAAGAACAACGCACCCCTGGCAGGAGACGCCGGCACCCTTGGATTTATGCGTGATTGTTAATGAAAACTGCATTCGATTTTTGGAGACGGCGGTGGATGGATGCAGGAAGCAGTGCTGGAGCGTGTCCTTCGAGGCTCCAGCCATTGGCCTGCGCACCAACCTCAGGATGGGGGCATTGGTGGACGCCGCGCTGATAACCAACGCAGGTGGACGATGCCGCGACCTCTCCCCGACCTCATCCTGAGGTGTCCCGCAGGGGCCCCGAAGGACGAGGTCGGCCACCGGCAGTAAGGATGTGGCCTCCCGTCACCCGCCAGCCTTGCCGAAATACCAGTCGATCACCGGCAGCATGGCAACGTTGTAAGGATAGGCCGCGTGATCGGCCGAGCGGATCGCCACCGCGCCGGCAATCTCCTTGTCCTCGGCAACCAGCATGTGGGCCTCGATCCGCTCCACCATCTCGTCCGCCGTCATGTCGAAGCGGAAGAGCCGCATGAGCGTTACCGTGCGCCTGGAATAACTGGCGTAGAGCCCCTGCCCAGCCACCGCGTGAGCCAGATCCAATCCGGTTTCCTCATGGACCTCGCGGCGCATATTGGCCTCAATGTCGCAGCTGTTATCGACGATATCCTCGGGCTCCAGCGAGCCGGCGGCGAAATAGACCTGGCCGGGATTGGCGGTATGGGCGCCCATACGGATCGCTACCAGCGCGCCATCGGAACTTTCGAGCACCGGATAGGCGAAGATATGAATGCCGCCCTGGCGCTCAGGCTGGCGGCGCCACCACATGAAGGCGGAAAAGGGAATGACGTAGCCCTCGCCCGAAATCCCGTCTTCACCGAGCGATAGCTGCTGCTGGAACACCAGGCGCCCGTCGAAGAGCGCTGGGTTGGCGGCCGTTTCCTTGGCCCAGTTCTCGCGGATCGCCGCTTCCTCGGCAAGGACAAAGGGATGGGTGCCGGGCAGGACACGCAGATCGACGCCGGCGATCGGGAAGACGGTGGCCTCAGGCGGCCAGCCGGCAAAATCATCGGAAAAATCGCTATTCGGAAAATTCATGTTCAAATTGGTTTTCATGTTCGCTCTCAGGGGAGATCCAGTGTCATGACGACGGGGCAGTGATCGGACGCCTTCGGCCGGTCCCAGCCGGTGCGCGGATAACGCTCCACTTCCTGCCCCGGCGGGAAGATGGTGCGATAGGGTTGGCCGCTGCGGATGATGTCAGGCAGGCGGCCGGCATTGTGGGCGGCGAGCGCTGGCGAAAGCCAGAGATAATCAAGCTGGCAGAGCCACTGCTCCTGCGGCCCGCGCGCGTGATAGAGCGTCCAGCGGTCGAGGGCATCGCGGCGGCGCACGACGTTTTCGGCAAAGCCGTCGCGACTGAAGACGTCGAGCGCGCTTTCGGCCTCGTCCTGATGCTCGAAACGATAGCCGGTGCCGCGGCGGCCGATGACGTCGACGCGCTCCTGATAATCATTCATGTCGCCACAGATGGCGAAGCTCTTCTTATCCGTCTGGTCGGCGCCGAAGCGATCCTCGATGATGCGGCGCACGGCGCGCGCCTCGGCGCGGCGGATCGGCATCGTCGACTGGCGCCCGTCGAGCCCGTCGCGCGGATTGCCCATCGATTTGAAATGCACGACATAGAGCGAAAACGGCCGGCCGCCGATCAGAAGGTCGAGCTCCAGGCAATCGCGCTTGAAGATTTTGTCGTCGATGCGGTTGGTGAGCGCCAGCTCCTCGTCGAAGAGATCGAGATCGCGATAGGTCGTCATTGCATGGCTTCTGATATCCCTGAGTTCGATCTTCTGGCCGTCGCGCGTTTCCTCGCGCATCAGCACGGCGACATCGATGCCGCGGCTGTCATTGCCCTCCACCAGATATTTCTGCCGGTAGCCGTTTCCGACCATGCGGAAGAGATAGCCGTATTCGAAGGCCTGAAGCGCGGCCATATTGTCGATTTCCTGCAAGCAGAGAATATCGGCATCCGCATCGGCAATCGCCAGCGCCGTCATCTGCCTGGTATCGTCGGTCGCGGCGATCACGCGGGCCTGCTCGAGCTGCTGGTAGACGCCCTCGCTGTTGACCTCGAAAAGCTTGATGACGCGGTCCTGGCGCAACTGGTTGCGGAAGCCGGTGAAATCGAAACGGGTCAGGAGATTTTCGACATTGAAGGTGGCGAGGCGAAGCGACATGGCAGGAGTCCGGTTGCGTCCCGTACATTATCCGGCAATTGCCGCAGGAAAAGGTGGCGGAGCCAAGAAATATGCGGACAACTGCCGTGCTGTATTATCAGGCGTCGGCTCCAAAGGGGGTGTGGCGGAGATTAATGAGGTTATATAACGTCTAATATTATTTAGGTATTCTGCGTATTCGGAGCCGGAAGGTCATGACACCCAAAGAGAGAGAAATCCTCGGCGCGCTGGCGTGGATGTGTGAACAATACATAAGTGACGACAACGGCTATCTGAATCACAAGGCGATGCACGCCGGTGAACTGGCGATCGAAGTTCTAGCTGCTTACGGGCTCGTTGAGCCAACTCCTCTAGGTGATCGCTGGACTGACAAAGGCATGCGCCTACTTGACGAGTCGTAAGGCTTCAACACTGCTATCTCTGCGATGAAGAGCTCGCGCCAGTTCCTTTAAAGCCGCCAGCCGGCGCGGATGACGACGCGCACCATCTCTCCGGGCACGACAGCCACGCGGCTGAAAGCGCGCAGCGTCTGACCGTTGCCGAGCGTGAGTTTTACGGCATAACGCTCCCCCTCGAAGAGTACGGATTCGACCGTCGCCCGCCCCCCTTCGCCGCCGATGATCACATCCTCCGGCCGCACCAGAATATCGGCGCCATCGGTATTGGCGGCCTGCAGCGCATCCTCAAGCTCATCCCACTCCAGATGCCGTTCGCCGCCCATGACAGGCAGCGTCAGGATCGCGCCGCGTCCGATCAGCCCGCCGACGATACGCCCTTCCGGCCGGGCATAGATCTCGGCCGGCGGCGCCACCTGCAACAGCCGGCCCTCCGACATGACAGCGACGTCGGTTGCCAGCGCCATCGCCTCGCTCTGGTCGTGGGTGACGTAGATCATGGTCGCGCCCGAGCGCTGATGGAACTCGCGGAAGGTCTCTTCCATCTCCTGTTTCAGGTGCCGGTCGAGATTGGCCAGCGGCTCGTCGAGCAGCACGACGTCGGGTGATGTCACCAGGCAGCGGGCGAGCGCCACGCGCTGGCGCTGGCCGCCTGAGAGATCGGCCGGCCGCCGCCCGGCGTAATCCGCAAGCCGGACGGTGGAAAGCGCTTCGCGTACCTTCGCCTGGTAGGTCTCGCCCGAGGTGCCGCGCACCTTGAGGGGATAGCCGACATTGTCGGCAACGCTCAGATGCGGCCACAGCGCATAGGACTGGAAGACCATCGCCATGTTGCGCTTCTCTGGCGGCAACGACCGGTCGGCATCTGCCAGCAGCCGCTCGCCGAGATGGATCGAGCCATCGGTTGGCGTTTCGAAACCGGCGATCATCCGCAGCACCGTCGTCTTGCCGCAGCCGGAAGGGCCGAGCAGCGCCAGGAAGCCGCCCTCGCGCACATCGAGCGAAAAATCCCTGACGGCAGCCCGCCCGGTGCCGAAATCCTTGGCCACCCGGTTGAGGATCAGTTGCGCCATGGGACCACCCCTTTCGGCAGGCGTTTGGCCAAAAGCTCGAGCAGCAGCATCATGACGACGACCATAAGGACGACGAGGACCGAGAGCGCCGAAGCAAGATCCGAGCTGCCGCTGTCGTCGAGATTGTAGATGGCGACACCGAGCGTCTGGGTGCCGGCCGACCAGAGCAGTGCCGAGATCGTCAGCTCGTTGCAGGCGATCAGGAAGACGAGGATGACGGAAGCGCCGGCAGCCGGCGCAATCAGCGGCACGATGATATCGAAAAGCCGGCGGAAGAAGCCGGCGCCGGAAAGCCGTGCCGCCTCTTCCAGCGCCGGATCGAGCTGATGGAAGGCGCTGACCACCGGCTTCAGGCTGACGGCGAAGAAGGAGGAGAAATAGGCGATCAGGATGATCCAGATCGTGCCGTAGAGCGAGACGTTGAGGAGCGGGATCGGCGCGGCAAAGACGAGGATGAAGGACACCGCCATGACGATGCCGGGCAGCGAATAAGGTATTTCGATCAGGCTGGAGACGATGCGCGACAGCGCGTCCCTGCGCCGCGTCAGGGCATAGGCCGCAAGCACCGTCATCATGAGGAGACCGACGGCGGCGGCGCCGGCGAGCGACAGCGAATTGACGAAGGCCGTGCGCGTCACCGCCTGCCGGAACAGGATCTCCTGAAAGGCATGCAGCGACATGGTCTTGAAGCTGAGCGGCAAACCATAGGCCGGCACCAGCGCGCCGGCAACCAGCGCCAAGAAGGGTGCTGCCAGCATGAAGAACAGGATAGCCCAGAGCAGCGGCGTGAATAGCAGGCGCCAGGCACCGAGCTCGAAGGCGGCACTCGCGCCCGACAGGCCGATGACGCGGTAGTCGCGGCCGCGCAACGCCCGGTCCTGGATCATCAGCCCGACGACAGAGATGATGGCGATGATCATCGAGAGCACGGCGACATCGCCGAAGGTGCGGCTGGTGAAGGCTGAGAATTTGGTGAAGATCAACGTCGGCAGCGTGAAGATCGAAGCCGGAATACCGAGAATGGCCGGAATGCCGAAATTGCCGGTGCAGGAAACGAAGGAGATCGCCGCGCCGGCGATGATGCCGGGCAGCGACAAAGGCAGGATGATGTCGCGGAAGACCCTGAGGGCGGAAGCGCCGGAAAGCCGCGCGGCCTCGACGCCGTCGCGGGGCAGCGTCATCAATCCGGCCCGGAGCGCCAGATAGACCAGCGGCGCATGCTGCACGCCATAGAGCAGCGCGATGCCACCCACGGAATAGAGCGGCTGCGGCGAGCCGAGCGGCGGGGCGATGGAGAGCGCCTTCAACAGCGGGCTGGAGGGGCCGGACATCTGTACCCAGGCAAGCGCCGTCACCTGCGGCGGGATCATCATCGGCAGCACGAAGAAGAAGCTGAGTGGCCCCTTGCCGCGGATATCGGTCAGCGTCAGCAGGAAGGCGAAGATGCAGCCGATGATGAGCGAGATGATCGTGCCGAGAACCGATGTGACGACAGTGTAATAGGTCGCCGACCAGAGCGACGGCGCGCTCAGCACATCGATCACGCCGCCATTGGCGAAGGCTGATATCCCGACCATGGCAAGGCGGGCGAGCGGCAGCACGCTGAGGATCAGCACGGTGATGACGATAAAAGGAAACAGCCAGACGGGCTGGCTGTTTCCTGGTCTCACATATCCTTGCATGGAAGGATCAGTTCGAGCCGTAGATGCCCGAGAAGGTCTTCAGGTCCTGATCGGTATTCTTCAATGCTTCGGCCGCCTTGATCGGCAGGACCTTGATGGTATCGCGCGCCGGAAAACCTTCCGGAACCTTCATGCCGTTGCGGGCCGGGATATAGCCGAGCTTCAGGAAGCCTTCCTGCCCCTTTTCGGAGAGCACGTAATCGACGAATTTCTTGGCGGCATCGGCATTCCTAGTGCTGGCAAGGATACCGACCGGCTCGGTGACGGCGGAGACGCCTTCGCTCGGGAAGACGAACTCGACGGGAGCGCCCTTGGCCTTCTCGCGGATCGGCAGGTAATCGACGACCACGCCATAGGCCTTTTCGCCCGAGGCGACCGACTTCAGCACGGCGCCGTTGCCGCCGGCGGCGATCGCGCCGTTCTCAGCAAGCGACTTGTAGAAATCCCAGCCGAGGCCGGGAACGGCGGCGAGCGTCTGGGCGTGAATGAGGGCCGCACCCGAAGCGAGCGGGCTCGGCATGGTGACGAGCCCCTTGGCCTCAGGCTTCGTCAGATCCTTCCAGCTGGCAGGCTTCATTGCCGCCGCGGTGTTGTACACCATGCCTGTCGTGATCAGCTTGGTTGAGTAATAATAGCCGTCGGCGTCATAGAGGGCGGCGTCGTACTGAGCAGCCTCAGGCGACTTATAGGCGAGCAGCTTGCCGTCTTCCTTGAGACGCTCCAGCGTCACCACGTCGGCGATCAGGAGGATGTCGGCGACCGGGTTGCCGGCCTGGATCTCGGCCTGCAGCTTGGCCATGATCTTCGGCGTGCCGTCGCGCACCCAGTCGACCTTGATATCGGGATTGGCGGCCATGAAACCGTCGACGGTCGCCTGCGCGTCTTCATTCGGCTGGCTGGTGTAGAGAACGAGGTTTGCTGCAGAAGCCGGAATGGCGAAAAGGCTCGCAGCGACAAGTGCTGCGGCGGAAACGATCGTTTTCATGGGGAGGATCCTCGATTTCGATACCCCTCCCTTATTAGGGGTCGTTGACAGACATGTGACAGCGCGCCGCAGCCCACCAGGTCTCGGTTTCACAACCTTCCCTGATGTCCACCGGCTTTGCCGACGTCGGGCCAGTCGCCTTTTGCCGCAATCTCGCCGTCGTCTTCAGCCCTGTGAAAGAGCCGATCATCTGGTATCCTCGCGCGTAAGCGATCTCACACAGGCGTGAACACCCGGCGATTTGCCATGGACGGGCTTTGCGCTACGTCACTCACGTTTCAATGAAGGAGGAGTTTCAATGGAATATCGTTCGCTTGGCCGTTCCGGCCTGAAGATTTCGACTTTGACCATGGGCACGATGACCTTCGGCGGCGTCGGCTGGGCGAAGACCGTCGGCGACCTCGGCGTTTCCGAGGCCCGCAAGATGATCGATATGTGCATCGATGCCGGCATCAACCTGCTCGACACCGCCAATGCCTATTCATCAGGCGAATGCGAAAACATCATCGGCGAGGTGCTTTCCGGCAAGCGGCCGCAGGGTGTGCTTCTCGCCACCAAAGCCCGCTTCAGCATGGGCGACGGCCCGAACGACCAGGGCCTGTCGCGCTACCACCTGATCCGCGAATGCGAGGCGAGCCTCAAGCGCCTGAAGACTGACGTCATCGACCTCTACCAGGTGCATGAATGGGACGGCCAGACGCCGCTCGAAGAGACGATGGAAGCCCTCGACACCCTGATCAAACAGGGCAAGGTGCGGTATGTCGGCTGCTCGAACTATTCCGGCTGGCACATCATGAAGGCGCTTGGCATCGCCAACGAGCACAGGTACCAGCGCTTCGTCAGCCAGCAAATCCACTATACGTTGGAAGCCCGCGACGCCGAATACGAGCTGCTGCCGATCGCAATCGACCAGGGCCTCGGCGTGCTGGTCTGGAGCCCGCTTGCCGGCGGTCTGCTCTCCGGCAAACACCGCCGCAACCAGGCGGCCCCCGAAGGCACGCGCCAGTTCGCCGGCTGGACAGAACCGCCGATCCGCGACGAGAACCGCCTGTGGAACATCGTCGAGACGCTGGTGGCGATCGGCGAGGAGCGCGGCGTCTCCGCCGCACAGGTGGCACTTGCCTGGCTGATCGGCCGCAAGGCGGTGACCTCGGTCATCATCGGCGGGCGCACCGAAGCCCAGTTCCGCGACAACATCGCCGCCGCCGAGCTGAAGCTCACGGACGAGGAGCGCAAGCGCCTCGACGCCGTCAGCCTGCCGCCGGTGATCTATCCCTACTGGCACCAGCTGAACACGGTTAGCGACAGACTTGGCGAAGCCGATCTGGAGCTTTTCGGCCCGCACATCTAGCAATAACGCACCGCGACATTGCACGGCGAAAGACAGACGTCACAAAAGATGCACTTTCGCCGTGTTACTCTGCGACCCCGCTCAACCCGCGAGGTTCGTCATGCTGAAGAATTACAAGGTCCTGAAGGGTACGGCGAGCGCACTCGCCCTCGACGACGACAGCGATCCCCACATCGAAATCCGCATCGAAGCGAACGGTGTCAGCTACCGCATCGCGCTCAACGTCCGCTCCAAGGAATCGCCGCACGACCTGCTCTACGCAAATATCGTCGACTTCAAGCACGGGGCGCTGACCGAGGCGCTGGAAGCCCTGCCGATGGGCCTGACCGACATCCGCAAGGACCATCCGGAGCTGGCGATCGATTATGTTCGCGGCGGGCTGATCGAGCGCGAGGACATGAATGTCGCGCCCTTCCAGCTGTCCGGCCCGAAGAATGATCTCCGCGATTTCATCGAGCCGATCGTCCAGGAAGGCATTGCCGATACCGACGTGCATTTTTACGCCTTCGGGGAGGCTTGGGGGCCCGAGCACGAGAAGCCGGACCAGTATTTCCGTTTTGAGCCGGGCAACGGCATCCACGACATCCACATGAACCAGGGCGACGGCGGCAGCTTCAAAGCCACCAACGGACCGAACCAGGACGGCGCACTGCTCGTTCATTTCAACGATACCGACGAATGGGCGGCGATCTTCCTCTGCTTCCAGTCGCAGAACTGGAACACCGATGCGGCGACCGGCCATCCCGTCTCCGAGAATCGCGGCGGCCAGGGCCGCGGCGAAGGCACACGCCGGCCGCAGCCAGTCGTCGCCTCGTCGCTGCGCATCATCGCCGCGCTGATCAACCCGGTGAACGGCGCAGGCGACGTGGAAGCCGAAACGGTAACGCTCATCAACCGCTCCGACATGGATACATCGCTCGACGGCTGGAAGCTGGAGGATGAAAACGGCCGAACCCAGACGCTGTCGGGAATGCTTGCCGCCGGCGAGCTGCGCACCATCGCGCTTGATGCCGCAGCCGGCGGTCCGCAACTCGCCAACAGAGGCGGCGACATCATCCTGCGCAACGGCGACGGGGCGGTGGCCGACCGCGTCGGTTACGGCAAAAGCGAGACGGCGAACGAAGGCTGGACGACGATCTTTTGATTGGGGTTCCGGCTGGCTGGCGAGAAGGAGCGTCAGGCAACCTCCTCAATAGCGTCTATTCGGAATTATGTAGCAAATGCCACCAACGACCGCTTTCGGCTCCGAAGCGGCCGTCGGACCGCGGTCAGATGCGAATTTCGACCCAGCGACGTACTCCGTCCGGATGCAGATGAAATTCAGCCCAAAGCCGTTCCGTAGTGTCATTGGAAAAGACGTGAGAGATCGTTGTTCATGTTGCGGAAAGGAAGGACCGCAATAACCGGAACCCGTCCGCGGTGCAGCGGCTTCGGTTCGTTCTTGCTCTTCGAACAACTGGCGAACGGCGGACTTTGCTCAGGGTAGGTCGTCCGCAGCGATGTGAGCGACCTCGGTGATCCGGAGCAAGGGTATTTCCGCGAGCACATTCGCCTCTCGGACGCGTTCGGCAGAAGGCGCTTCGAAGAGACAGAAAGACTTCTCCTCCGAGGGAACGAACGTTGAGCGCAGATAGCGCACGGGCTTACCTTCGTTCGTCAACTTGGCGGTGACCGCCTTCGCACGAGACGCGGCGGCGGTGAGTTGTTCCGGAGTGATGCCGGGCAAGTGTCTTTCAACCATATACTGTGGCATAATAGTCTCCTTCGGCATGAGACATGCGGCGGCGAAATATCCACGCCCGCCGTCAAAAATATAGCTTTTCCCGGTGGAAAACGGAATGAATATCTATTTCGCCGCCGTGTTTACCGATCTGGTCCGCCACTCAGCAGCCTGGGCCAGAATGCCTCGCGACAACATCACCCACGTCATCGCGGAGCACCGCTACTTGTCGCAGTCCCTCGCAAGCCAATATGGCCGAAGACACGAGAACTTCACCGGCGACGGACACCTCTATTTGTTCGAATCCGCTGACGTGGCAGTGCACTTCGGGCTGAAGCTCATTGCCTATTGGAAGCAGCGCCGTCGTTCGCTGGTGGCCGCGCCGAACGCACAGGACATGCCGATGCGTGTGGGGTGCCATTTCGGCGAATGCTTTAGGATGGCGGACGAGGACGCGTGGATTGGACGTGCGATCAACATCGCAAAAAGGGTGGAATCGAACGCTGAGGCGGATTCGCTGTTCGTCACGCAAACGATCCTCGAACTGATCGACCTCCCTGTTTATCAATTTGCCGAAGCTGGCTTTTTTGAACTCCGAGGTGATTTCCTTCCGCAGAGGCAGCTTTACAGGGTGTCATCGATAGACAGCTTGGCACTTTCGGCGCGATCGGAAGAGGCGATGACGGCGGAGGACTGGTTCCTCAAGGGCGTAAGCGTTGCCAACCAATCGACTGCAGGCGTCGATGAGGAACTGCGGTGCTATGATCGAGCTGTCCAACTTCGAGCGTCATATCCGGAGGCCCACAACAACCTGGGGGTTCTGCACAAAGCGATCGGCAATCCGGTTTTGGCTGATGAGCACTACAAGGAAGCGCTCCGCCACTGGCCTCAGTATCCCGAGGCACATTACAACTACGCGATCCTTTTGGAGGCTCGTGGCGAACACGCCGAAGCGGCTGTGCACTATCGCGAGGCTATTCGGTCGCGGCCGGATTACATCGACGCCTGGCTGCGGTATGCGGGCTTTTTGGAAGCGACAGGCAATCGGTTTGAAGCGGAGCGGCATTTTCAGGAAACCCTGCGCTTACGACCGGGCTTCGCTGAGGCCCACAACAATTATGGCGTCTTCCTTGAGCGGAAGGGTAATACGGCGTCGGCGCAGTCACATTATGCAGAGGCCTTGCGATTACAGCCCGACTACGCCGAAGCCCACTACAATCTCGCGTCGTCCCTCGAGTTGAGCGATCCAAGCCTGGCCGAGGATCACTATCGCGCGGCGATCTTCGCCGATCCAGATTACGCTGAGGCCCACAACAATCTGGCCGTTTTGCTTCACGAAGCCGGTGATCTGGATGCAGCCGAGGAGCACTATGCCAATGCCCTGAGGCTTCGACCTGACGACCAACAGACGAACCACAATCTCGGCCTGCTTTCGCGAGCTAAGGGGGACAATGACCGGGCGGAAATGTTCTTCAAGCGCGCAAGAGAGGCCAACGCTCGACAATGAGCTCCTTGCCGCCATCCCGAAAAATCATTCCGGAAGTGTCAGGCATGTCTCCGAACATCTGGCAGGTATGTATCGGGGCCCTGCAACAGGTGGGGAGATCACATGGCTTGGCTTTCCCGCCTCTCTACCCATCAATCTCCGCCGCAATCAGCTTGCCGAGCCGGCTGATGCCATCCTCGATCATCTCGTCGTTGGCGCAGGAGAAGCTGACGCGGAAGGTGTTGGCGCCGGAGCCGTCGGCGAAGAAGGCCTTGCCGGGCACGAAGGCCACCTTGGCGGTTTCGAGCGATCTGGCGAGCAGCTTGGCGCCGTCCATGCCCTCCGGCAGCGTGATCCAGATGAACATGCCGCCTTCCGGCTTCGTCCAGCTCGTGCCTTTGGGCATGTATTTCCGAAGCGCTGCCAGCATGCAGTCACGCCGACGGCTATAGACGGCCTTGATCTTGGCCACCTGAGTATCAAAGCCGCGCTCGGCGACATCTGATATCGCCATCTGGTTGATCGTCGAGGAATGCAGGTCGGCCGCCTGTTTCATCAGCACCAGCTTGCGGATAACGGGCGCATTGGCGACGATGAAGCCGACGCGAAGGCCGGGTGCCAGCGTCTTGGAAAAGCTGCCGCAATAGATCGTGCGCGTATCGTTGATATGGCCCTTTTCGGCAATCTCGAGCGCCAGAATCGGCGGGATCGGATCGCCGTCGTAACGCAGCGCCTGGTAGGCCGCATCTTCGATGACGGCGATGTCGAGCTCTTCGGCGAGCGACAGCACCTTCCTGCGACCGGCAAGATCAACCGTTTCGCCGGTCGGATTGGAGAAATCGGCGGAGAGATAGGCGAATTTCACCTTGCCGCCGGCAGCCGCCGCGGCGACACGGTAGGACTCCGGCGTCCGGTTGCCGTTCGGCGTCAGCTGGTCGTAGGCCGGTTCATAGGCGTTGAAGGCCTGCAGTGCGCCGAGATAGGTCGGCCATGTCACCAGCGCGGTGTCATCGGGCGACAGGAACAGCTTGCCGAGATAATCGAGCCCCTGCTGCGAGCCGGAAACGATGAAGACATTGTCGATTTCGCAAGGAATGCCGAGATCGGCCATCTGCCCGACCAGCCATTCGCGCAGCGGCTTGTGGCCTTCGCTGACGGAATATTGCAGCGCCGAATTGACGGCAGCGCCGGAGAAGATATCGGCATAGGCCCGCTGGAATTCCTCAGCCGGAAACAACGCCGGATCCGGAATCCCGCCGGCAAAGGAAATGATATCGGGCCGGTCGAGAAGCTTCAGCAGCTCGCGGATTTCGGATGCGCGCATACGCGACGAGCGCGACGCAAACATGGCGTCCCAGTTCAGCATGGGGTTTCCTCATATTTTTCTATTCCCCAGCAGACCATGCCAGGTAATTTATGTCAATAATACTGACCTATTTTCGTGTCATGGTGACACGCTCAACCCGAATTTGCTGCTCGACGTCGGCCACCTCAAACGATTATTCCTCTGATCAAAGCCGAAACCGGCTGATTCAGACCTTTCCAAAACCAGCCCGGCGGCAGTAGTGTCGCCGCCACTATTCAATGTACTATCAAGGTGCCAGCAATGACCGTGACGTCGGCCTCTCCTGAAATCAAAATCGAACTCCATAAGTCTCCCGTCTCCGACGCCGACCGCATCCACGCTCTGGAGACGCCCGGCTTCGGCAAGGTCTTCACGGATCATATGGTCCTGGCACGATGGACTGCCGACAAGGGCTGGCACGATGCGAAGGTTACGCCGAGGCGCCCTCTGGAGCTCGATCCTGCGAGCGCCGTGCTGCACTATGCTCAGGAAATCTTCGAAGGCATGAAAGCCTACAAGGCGGACGATGGCCGGATTCTGCTCTTTCGGCCTGAAGAAAACGCCCGCCGCTTCGCGCAGTCGGCGACCCGCATGGCAATGCCTCCCGTGCCCGAAGAACTCTTCCTGAAGGCGGTCGAAGAACTGGTCCGCGTTGACAAGGCCTGGATTCCATCAGGCGACGCGAGCCTCTACCTTCGCCCCTTCATGTTCGCCAATGAAGCATTCCTCGGCGTTCGTCCGGCGCAGGAATATGTCTTCTGCATCATCGCCTCTCCGGTCGGCGCCTACTTCAAAGGCGGCGCGAAGGCGGTCTCTCTATGGGTCGAGACCGAATACACCCGTGCAGCCGCCGGCGGCACCGGTGCTGCAAAATGCGGCGGAAACTACGCAGCCAGCCTCGTGGCGCAAGCGGAAGCGGCGAAGAAGGATTGCGATCAGGTCGTCTTCCTTGATGCAGCAGAGCATCGCTGGGTCGAGGAACTCGGCGGCATGAACGTCTTCTTCGTCATGAATGACGGATCGGTGGTGACCCCGCCTCTTGGCGGCACGATCCTGCCGGGCATCACCCGGGCCTCGGTGATCACGCTCGCTGGAGAAAAGGGCTTGCGCGTCGAGCAGCGTCCCTACTCCTTCGCGGAATGGCAGGCCGACGCCGCCAGCGGCAAGCTCGTCGAAGCCTTCGCTTGCGGCACTGCCGCGGTCCTGGCGGGCATCGGCCTGGTGCGACATGCCGGTGGCGAGTTTCTGGTCGGAGACGGACAGACCGGCAAATTGACCAGCGAACTGCGCCAGCAGCTCGTCAGTCTGCAGAAAGGCGTAACGAACGACGAGCGTGGCTGGACACGCCTTATCCCGGCCTGACCTCCGGACCTTCCACGTAACCGGCGGCGTCCACACCGACATGGTGGGCGCCCCTCGACACGGTTCTCGCCCGCCGCGCCGCCGAAATATCCGCAGCCTTGAAGCTCGCCACCGCCGACGCGATCATCTATGCGACGGCCGAGCGCCACAAAGCCGATATCCTGACATGCGATGCCCATTTCATGGGCCTCGAGCGCGTCATCCATATCGATAAAAAAGACTCACCTTCATGTGACCCAAGTGCTCGACGGTGGCGGTTAACGCTTCTATCACAGTGGAGGGAATGGTAATCTGGCATCAGGAACAGCTGAAAGCCGGCATGGACACTCGGCAGCAAATTCAATGGCGAAAATGACGATCTCGCTTCCGGATAATCTGGCGGATTACGTCGCGCGTCGTGTCGCAAGCGGCAGATACGAGAGTGCCAGCACATATCTGACGGAACTCATCCTGAAGGACCAGGACCATCGCAAGCTTGATGACGACGAAATACGTGAGATTCTGAGGCTGGCTGAGGAGAGCGGCATCAGCGACCGACGAATTGCCGACATCCTGTTGGAAACGAAGGCGAAACTGCGTGACCACCACCTATAGGCTGACCCGAACCGCGGACGCCGTGCTGTCAGGCATTGACGAATATGCCAGCCTCCATTTCGGTGAGGCGCAGGCGGATGCCTATCTTCTCGATTGGGACAGGATTTTCGTGCTTCTTTCGCGCGTGCCCTCCATGGGAGACGAGTGCGACGAACTCGGCGCCGGTCTTCGCCGCCTCCTCCACATGCGCCATGTTGCGTTCTACCGCGAAATACCCGACGGCATCCTCGTCATCGACATCATCGGCGCCGACCGGCTTCCCGAAAGACATCTCCAATCCAACCGACGCCCCCGAACGGCCGACCCGCATGCCTCGTGACACGACCTCAGCCTTTTACGCGGAAAACGCCGAGACATACGCCAACCGGGCGCGCAGCCTGCCAAAGCAACAGCTCGAAGCCTTCCTCGCCGGTCTTACGCCGGGTGCCGCAATCCTCGAACTTGGCTGCGGCGGCGGGCAGGACAGCGCCTACATGCTGTCGCAGGGTTTCGACGTGACGCCGACCGATGGCTCGGCCGAGCTGGCAAGACAGGCGGAACGGCTGATCGGCAGGCCGGTCAGGGTCATGTTGTTCCAAGAGCTCGACGCCGACAGCGCCTTCGACGGCATCTGGGCGCATGCGAGCCTTCTCCACGTCCCGAGGCCTGAGCTGCCCGACGTCTTCGCCCGCATCCGCCGCGCCCTGCGCCCCGGCGGCCTCCTTCACGCGAGCTTCAAGGCCGGGGAAGCAGAGGGCCATGACGGCTTCGGGCGTTACTACAACTATCCCTCCGCCGAATGGCTGTCTGAGCTTTTGACGAAAGGCGGCTGGCGGAATATCGCCATACGCCAATATGACGGCGGCGGATATGACCGCAAACCGACCCGCTGGCTCACCATCGGCGCGCAACGATAAAGGCCGGAGCTTTCACCCCGGCCTTCAATACGAACTGCCTGGAAACCGCTTAGTTGACGGACTTGTCGACCAGCTTGTTCTTGCCGATCCAAGGCATCATGGCGCGGAGCTTCGTGCCGACTTCCTCGATCTGGTGGCTGTCGTTCAAGCGACGGATGCCCTTGAAGCGTGCACCGCCGGCGCGGTATTCCTGCATCCAGTCGGAAGTGAACTTGCCGGTCTGGATGTCCTTGAGGACACGCTTCATCTCGGCCTTGGTCTCGGCAGTGATGATGCGCGGACCGGAGACATATTCGCCCCACTCGGCCGTGTTCGAGATCGAGTAGTTCATGTTGGCGATGCCGCCTTCATAGATCAGGTCGACGATCAGCTTCACTTCGTGCAGGCACTCGAAATAGGCCATCTCAGGCGCATAACCGGCTTCGGTAAGCGTTTCGAAACCGGCGCGGATGAGTTCGACGAGACCGCCGCAGAGAACGACCTGTTCGCCGAAGAGGTCGGTTTCGCACTCTTCGCGGAAGTTGGTTTCGATGATGCCCGAACGGCCGCCGCCGACGCCGCAGGCGTAGGAGAGAGCGAGTTCAAGCGCATTGCCGGAAGCGTTCTGGTGAACGGCAACGAGGCAGGGAACGCCGCCGCCCTTCTGGTATTCGCCGCGAACCGTGTGGCCCGGGCCCTTCGGGGCGATCATGACGACATCGACGGTCGCCTTCGGCTCGATCAGGCCGAAGTGAACGTTGAGGCCGTGTGCGAAGGCGATCGCAGCGCCGTCACGAATGTTCGGAGCGATGTCGGCCTTATAGATGTCGGCCTGCAGTTCGTCCGGGGTCGCCATCATCATCAGGTCGGCCCAGCCGGCAGCTTCGGCAACCGTCTTGACCTGGAAGCCGTCGGCTTCAGCCTTCTTGATCGTGGGCGAGCCGGCCTTCAGCGCGATGACGACGTTGCCGGCGCCGCTATCCTTGAGGTTCAGCGCATGGGCACGGCCCTGCGAACCGTAACCGATGATGGCGACCTTCTTGGCCTTGATGAGATTGAGATCGGCATCACGATCGTAATAGACGCGCATTTGAAGTTCCTTCCCTTGTGCTTGTCGTGTTGACTGTCATTAAGGCGAAATCAGCCGAGAACCGGCATCTCCGCCAGAACCTTGTCCGTGCCGTAGAGCCGGAGGAAGGCGGTGACCGCCCTCTCCGCCTGGCGTGCGGTATCCTTGAGGCCGGGTTCGCCGAGCAGCATGCGCACATGCAGATCGGAAACAACAAGGCCGTAAAGCGTGTGATAGGCCTCGTCGGCGTCGGAAAAACGCAGCAGTCCTGCCCTCTTTCCGGCATCGATCAACGCCATGGCGCGCCGGTCGATCTGGCGGCGGCCGCGCTCGAGCAGCAGCTTGCCGAGCTTCGAGCCGTCGCGGTTCGATTGGCCGATCGCCAGCCGGTTCAGCGCCAGCGAGACGTCGCCGGCCAGAACCTCCAGCAGGTCGCGCGCGAAAATGACGACATGGTCGTGCAGGCTCGCCGCCGTCAGGCGCTCGCCGTTGCGTTCGAAGGTCCGCACCTTGCTCGCCTGATAGGCAATCATCGCCGACAGCAGTCCGTCGCGATCGCCGAACCACTTGTAAAGGCTTTCCTTCGAGCAATTGGCGGCGCGCGCCACACCCGAGGTCGTCAGCGCCTTCTCCCCTCCATCGACGAGCAACTGCAGCGCCTGCTCCAGAACGGCGTTCTGGCGCGGCGAAAATTCGCTCGGCTCTGCGGTATCGACGGACACGGTCACGGCTCCCAGATAAGTACCGTACGGTACGGTTCGTGAGGTTTATGCGATAAACCGGTCAGGCCGTCAAGAAGGTCCCGACATATTTTTATACGGGAAAGCGCAGTGAGACACCAGAATTGGATAGGCGCGCTCCGGGCGATTACATAATGTCGCGCCACGCCATTTGCCGGGAGCCTTCCATGTCGCGCCTGCCTACCCTTCTCCTGCTCGGGGCAACACTCCTCGCCGCCTCCGGCTCCTTCGCGCGGGATAGCGACGTCTACAGCAGGATCGAGGAGCTGCACGGCGACGCCGCGGGTTTCGACCGGCCCCTGCGCCAGCTCGTTCAAGCGATGCGCTCCGGCGATGCCGGGGCCATCGCCGACCTTGCCGAGTATCCGCTGACCGTCAAGGCCAACGGCGAGACCTATGATGTGGAGAATGCGGAAGATTTCGTCGACAATTTCGACGATCTGGTGACGCCGGAAACGCGCCGCGCCGTCGGCCGCCAGCAATACCAGGATCCCTTCGTCAACAGCGACGGTATCATGCTCGCGAACGGCGCCGTCTGGATGGGCGCAATCTGCGAGGATAGCGCCTGCGAAGCGAGCCATTGGGCGATCACCGCGATCAACAACTGAATTTGGCGACGAGGAAAAACCAATGAAATATCAGATAGCCGTGGCGGTCGTGACCGCGGCCCTTGCCATCGTGGCAAATGCGCAGGCCGCCGAGACCCGTTGCGGCTGGATCGAGAATCCGACGCCCGCCAACTGGTGGCTGGAGGATGCGGAGAACACCTGGACGATCATGACCCAGGGCGACGATGCCGACGCGGTCGAAGGCATGGAACTGATCCCCGACATCTCCGAGCACGATTACGTCAAAACCAACGGCAATTACGGCTATGCCTGTGCCTGCATGAGCGTGGAGACGGATGGGAACGAGCGCATCACCAAAATCCTCTCCTTCCGCCAGCTAAAACTCGCCCAATGCCGTGCCGACAAGGCGCTGAAATTCCCCGGCTGAGTGTCCCGTCAAACGCGCGGCGCCCGGCTTATTCCACCGCCATGACCTCACGCGCCCCGTCGACATCGCGCGCCGGCGAGGCGCCGTAGAGGCGGCTGTATTCGCGGCTGAACTGCGACGGGCTTTGATAACCGACACGGTGGCCGGCGGTGCCGGCATCGAGGCGCTCGACGAGCATCAGACGGCGTGCCTCGTGCAGGCGAAGCTGCTTCTGATATTGCACGGGCGTCATCGCCGTAACCGACTTGAAGTGATGATGGAAGGACGACACGCTCATGCTGACGCGGTCGGCAAGATCCTCGATCCGCAGCGGCCGCGCGAAGTTCTCCTTCAGCCATGCCACCGCGCGGGCGACCCTGTTGCTGTGGCTGTCTGCCGTGGCAATGTTGATCAGCCGCGCGCCATCCGGCCCGGTCAGCACCCGGTAGAGGATTTCCTGCTCGATTAGCGGCGCCATGGCAGGAATGTCGCCCGGACGATCGAGCAAGCGCAACAGACGGACGGCCGCATCCAGCAGCTCCGGCGGCGCGACGTTCACCGCCATCCCGCGCTGCCCATCGGTATGGGCGGCCGGGCGCGGAATATCGATGCGACTCAAAAGCTCCAGCAGCTTTTCGGAATCGATTGCCAGTCCCAGGCAAATGTGCGGCACTTCAGGGCTTGCCTCGGTGACTTGCCAGGCGACCGGCAAGTCGAGCGAGGTCAGCAGATAGTCCCCGGTGCCGTAGCTGATAAGTTCGGTGCCGAGGCGCAGGCTCTTGGCCCCCTGCAGCACAAAGGCAAAGCAGGGCCGGTAGCTGCTGTGCAGCGGATCGCTCGGCTTGGACCGACGGCTGACGTGAAGATTGCCGATAGCAGTCGAGAACTCGCCGTCCCCAGGCGCAAAGCGCAGCGCGATGTCGACGATTTCCTGATAGGGGCTGAAAGGCAAGGTCATGCGGCAACTCTTTCTGTCAACTGGCTGACGCCGGTGATACCGCCTCTATCTAGAGTGCCTTCGCCATTTCGCAAACAGGCCGGCGCCTCACTTTTGCAGGATCGTGCAAAAAGCTGAGAGGATCGCTCTAACCCACTCACGCAGTTCCGGGCAATAGTCCGCCATCCCGTTCAACCCCCTCCCGAAAACGAAAAGGAAGGTTCCTATGCCTATTGCAAGAGGCTACGCCGCAACCGACGCTTCCAAGCCGCTGACCCCTTTCACCTTCGAACGCCGCAACCCGAACCCCGATGATGTCGTCATCGACATCAAGTTCGCCGGCATCTGCCATTCCGACATCCACACCGTCCGCAACGAATGGAAGAACGCCGTCTATCCGATCGTGCCGGGCCATGAGATCGCCGGCATCGTCTCGGCCGTCGGTTCCGCCGTGACCAAGTTCAAGGTCGGCGACCGCGTCGGCGTCGGCTGCTTTGTCGATTCCTGCATCGGCTGCGCCGAGCGCGACCTCGATCGCGAACAGTACATGCCGGGGCTCAGCGGCACCTACAATGACTTCGAAGCCGACGGCAAGACACGCACTCAGGGCGGCTATTCCGACTCGATCGTCGTCAGGGAAGGCTATGTCATGTCCATCCCGGACAATCTTCCGCTCGACGCCTCCGCGCCGCTGCTCTGCGCCGGCATCACGCTCTATTCGCCGCTGCGCCACTGGAATGCCGGCCCCGGCAAGAAAGTTGCGATCGTCGGCATGGGCGGCCTCGGCCACATGGGCGTCAAGCTTGGTTCCGCCATGGGCGCCGACATCACCGTTCTCTCCCAGAGCCTTTCCAAGAAGGAAGACGGGCTGAAGCTCGGCGCCAAGGAATATTACGCCACCAACGATCCGGAAACCTTCAAGAAGCTCGCCGGCACCTTCGACCTGATCATCTGCACCGTCAGCGCCGAGATCGACTGGAACGCCTATCTCGGCCTGCTGAAGGTGGATGGCTCCTTCGTGGTCGTCGGCGCGCCGGAGAACCCGATCCCGGTTCATGCCTTCTCGATTATCCCCGGCCGCAAGAGCATCTCCGGCTCGATGATCGGCTCGATCAAGGAAACGCAGGAAATGCTGGATTTCTGCGGCAAGCACAACATTGTCTCCGAGATTGAGAAGATCAACATCCAGCAGGTCAACGAAGCCTATGAACGCGTCCTGAAAAGCGACGTCCGCTACCGTTTCGTCATCGACATCGCCTCACTAGCAGCCTGAGCAACGACGGGCGGCTCCCTCGGGGGCCGCTTTTTTGATACCGGCATTTTCCATACGTCCTCATGCTGAGGTGCGCCGCCCGATAGAGCGGAGCCTCGAAGCATCCCCCGCGAACGCCGCTCCCGCCCGCCACGTCGGAGCGTCCGCCCCGTGCTTCGAGGCTCCGGCCTCCGGCCTGGATACGCCAACATGAGGCTCTCTTGAGCCTCAGGAGGCGCAGCCGTTTCGCAAGACACCTCAACCACTCCCCCGCAGGCGCAGCAGATATTCCGCATTGAACGGATCGGGGCCGGAGCGCCCACGCAAGCGCGGCGGGCCGGCGATCGGGGCGTAGTGATCGAAGGAGGTTTCCATCGTCCCCGCCCCGCTCGTCAGGCCCGGCAATTGCTGCTGGGCGCCGCGGACCATCTGAGACGCCATGGTTCCTTCGAGCCGGGCGACTCCATCGGCAATCACCGAATCCGTCAGCGTAGCTGCGGATTTTGCAAGCAAGGTGACCACGCCACTCAAACCTTCCGCCGGCGTTTCGAGATGAAAGCGGTCGATCGGCTCACAGAGGACGGTCCCCGCAGCCGATAGCGCCGTTGCCAGCACCCATGGCGTCAGCTGCCGAAAATCGGCGGCGGTGCTTGCGGGTGAACTGTGGCGGGCCGCCGTCATCGCCACGTAGCAATCGATGACCTGCCAGCCGAAAATCCCCTGCTTCAGCGTTTCGAACACGGTTTCCTCGACCGCTCGATAGAAGGCGACGGGCATCTGGCCGACATCCACTTCGAGCGCGAAGCTGTTGCCCGCTCCGTGAGGACGCGGTTCGACGCGCAGGCCGATGGTCGCGAGAAAGGGATTGGGCTCCTTGAAGAGAACCTGCAAGCCGGTTCCAGCTGCCACAAGCCTCTCTACCAGGATGACCGTGCTTTCCTCGAAGCCTGCCTCAAGGCCGAAATCGGTCAGCAGGGTCGATTGGATAACCTCCTTCTGCACCTCGCCGTAGAGCGACACGAAGACCTCGTCCGCATTCTCGTTGCGGCGCAGATTGATCAGGGGATCCTGTTCGGCCATCTGGTTCAGCGCCAGCCAGAGCGCCGACTTGTCGGAAGGCCGCCGGGCAAGGACGCGGGTTTCGAGCGTCGGCGGCGCGAAGTGAGGCCGCTCGCCTGCGGGATCTCCGCCCACCGCGTCGCCGATACGGGCGCCGGCGAGGCCGCTGACGCACGCGATCTGCCCGGCGCGCAGGCTCTCGGCCCCATGACGGCGGCCGGCCTCGAAGATCTGGATCGCGGTTATTCTTTCCGGGCCCTTCGGCAGATCCAGATACTGCCGGAGCCGCACCGTGCCCGATGTCAGGGAAAGATAGCATAGCTTTTCCCCGCCCCAGCCGCGCTCGATCTTGAAGATTTTTCCGGCAATCGGCCCGTCCGGGTCAAGCCGCCGTTCAGGCAATAGCGTCGCGATGGCCGCGGTCAGCTCAGGCACGCCGGCACCGGTCATGGCCGCTCCTGCGAAGACGGGATGTACCACGCCGCTTGCCATTTGATCGGCGAGGCAGCGTCGGAGCCTTCCCGCGGTGAGCCGATCAGGCGCGAGCACGTAGTCGTCGAGCAACGCCTCGTCGTTTTCCCCGAGCGCCTCACAGAGCGCCGAAAAAAGCGGCTCGCATTCCGGACGGAGCGCCTCCACCCGGACAAGCTTGCTGCCGGCATCGATGACGGACGACATGGCTATGGGACGAACCGGCAATTGGGCGGCAAGCGCCGCCAGCACCTCCGGATACCGCGCCCCGGGACGATCGACCTTGTTGACGAAGAAGACGAAGGGAACGCCGAGCCGCCGCAGCGCCCGTACCAACACGCGCGTCTGGGCCTGCACGCCTTCGACCGCCGACACGACGACGACGGCGGCGTCCAGCAATCCCAGCACCCGCTCGACTTCGGCGATGAAATCCGGATGGCCGGGCGTGTCGATGAGATTGACGATCCTGTCGCCGATGGCAAAGGACACCACCGCGGCCCTGATCGTGATGCCGCGTTGCCGTTCGAGTTCGAGCGTGTCCGTCTGTGTATTGCCGCTATCGACGCTGCCGAGCTTGTCGATGACGCCGGCGTTAAAAAGCAGTCTTTCGGTAAGGCTAGTCTTGCCTGCATCCACATGGGCGAGGATGCCCAGATTCAAAGTGCGCATGAACCACCAACTTCTCAGAATTTCGGATGTGATTTTCGTGAGAAGTGAATCGGCGCATTGGAACCTCTATCCGTTGATACGGCTGGATGCGTAACCCGCGGTGGTGGTTGGGAGACGCGGGCGGGATGCTAAGGCGATGTGGGAAGAGGTGTCAAGCGTAGGCGTCCCTACTCCGAGCTCCGGTCGTCAGCGTGTGCGCCCCAGGGCACAACGATCAGCCCTCATGGTGAGGAGGCCCGCAGGGCCGCCTCGAACCACGAGGGCGGGTGGTTGCGTGCGTGCTGCATACCGGAGCCCCGGAGAGACATCGCATTCCCGGCACGCGCTTACAAGGCGGCAGGATCGCCGTGCGCACCGTAGCATCTACCCCTCGTCCCGCATCGTCTCCCGCTGGGTGATCAGCCGGGCGCTATGCTGGCCGCTCAGATAGATCCACAGCCAGCTCCAGGCGACGGAGAAACGGGAGCGAGTGCCGATGAGGAAGTAAATATGGGCAAGGCCCCAGATCCACCAGGCGATCCACCCCTTCAGCTTGATCCGGCCGAAATCGATGATCGCGGCACTCTGGCCGATCGTCGCGAGGCTCCCTTGGTGCCGGTAGCGGAAGGGTGCGGGCGCTGGCTTGCCGGACAGGCGGGCGTGGATGACCTTGGCGACGTAGCCGCCCTGTTGCTTGGCTGCCGGTGCGATGCCCGGCACCGGCTTGCCGTCCTCGCGCATGACCGATGCGGTGTCGCCGATGACGAAGACATCGGGCAGGCCGGGCGCGCTCAAATCCTTTTCGACGACGACGCGCCCTGCGCGGTCGGCCGGCACGCCAAGCCAGCGCGCCGCGTGCGAGGCAGTGACGCCGGCGGCCCAGACGATCGTCCGGCTGGCAACGAAGGTTTCGCCGATCTTCACGCCGTCCGCATTGCAGTCCGTCACCGGTTTGCCGAGATGGATTTCGACCCCGAGTTTCTCCAGCGCCTTCTGCGCATAAGCCGAAAGTTCCTCGGCGAAGGTCGGCAGCACGCGCGGGCCGGCCTCGGCCAGTACGACGCGGGTCTTGCGCGTGTCGATGTTGCGGAATTCCTTGGGCAGCGTGAAATGCGCAAGCTCGGCGATGATGCCGGCAAGCTCAACGCCGGTCGGCCCGGCGCCGACGATGGTGAAGGTCAGGAGCGCATCGCGAACGGCGGGATCGCTCTCCATCTCCGCCCTTTCGAAGGCGAGCAGCACGCGCCGGCGGATCGTCGTCGCGTCCTCCAGCGTCTTCAGGCCCGGCGCCACCGGCTCCCATTCGTCATGTCCGAAATAGGCGTGCGTCGCCCCGGTCGCTAGCACCAGCGTATCGTAACCAAGAGTCATGCCGTTGCGTAAGGAAACCGTCTTCGCGCCGCTGTCGACGCCCGTGACCTCGCCGAGCAGCACCGTCACATCAGGCCGATCGGCATAGAGGCGGCGGATCGGCCAGGCGATCTCCGAGGTGGAAAGAATGGTCGTCGCCACCTGATAGAGCAGCGGCTGGAAGAGATGATGATTGCGCCGGTCGACGAGCGTGATCTTCGCGCCTGCGCCCTTCAACCCGTTCACGAGCTGCAGCCCGCCGAAACCGCCGCCGACAACGACGACATGATGGTCGGTCATGACATACCCCTTTGCGCCATTTTGCTCAAAGCCAATGTGGCCTTCGGCGCAATGGTTGCAACCGCCGTTTCGGCATGTCTCCCCTGCGCCGATCGCAGTCGAGGGCGCCGAGATCATCAGCTATTGCTGCAATCCAGCGCAGCGAAGGGTGGGGAGCGGAAGTCAGGCAGAGTTATACCTGTCCCGACCGAGCCTCGGTCGGGATGTGACAGGCATGCCATTCGAAGGGTCGCACGACGGTCGCCGGCCGGCGATCAGTTCACAGCGACATATGCGTAACGTGCCAAATCAATAGGGACCGACGCACTGGCGACGGGGTCCGTAATAGGGCTGGAACGTATTGTCGAACGCCCTGTACGACCGATAACGCGCATAGCACCACCTCTCGTGGCTGCTCCCCCCTCCATAATAGGCAGACGACGCATAGGCGCGATAGGGCCGGCCATAATAGCGGTAGGGCGAGCCATAATAGCGATACGGCGAACCATAATAGCCGTAGGGCGAGCCGTAGCCGTAGGGTGAACCGTAATACGAGCCGTAATAGGGTTGTGCCAATGCGCCGCCAATGATGGTGCCGACGGCCAGACCGCCCAAGGCCCAGCCCCAACCAGATCCTCCGTGATGATGGCCGTAATGCCCGCCTCGGTAATGGCCGCCACCCCAGTGGCCGCCATGGCCGCCACCCCAGTGGCCGCCATGGCCACGCCATTGCACTTGCTCTATTGGCTGCGGTGCTTCGATCCTGGGTGGGTTGATGGCCGGAAACGCTTGAGCCGGCGTGATGCCGGGGGCACCTATGATCAAGCACAACGCGGCGACGGTTAGCTTTCTCATGACTGTTCTCCTCCTCCAAGTGGGGGAAATATCTTACCCCCTCCTGAACCAAAGGTGAACGTAATATGTCGAAAAACGTTCCGTATAGAGACAAATTAATCCCTATCAATGGCGCTGAAAATTATCGGCTCCTAGTGCAATCCGACCGTGCTGTTTCCAGGAGGCCGTAAACGTGTCGCGCATCCTCGATCCCCAGAAGCTGAGGTTCGTTGGCCAGACTTGGCGTCCAGCCGCTCATCCTCCTATTGGGCGGCTCGCCGAACTTGATCGTACCCCTGCCGCGGCTGCCTTCTTCAAGACTGATCGACGGCAGGAGTTCGAGCTGGTTGGTGGACAAATGTCGAAAGAGTCCGCTTCTGCGAATGATCACGCGTCTGTTGGTCAGCACATATTCCGTCCGCGCCCGCGCAGCGGCATCGACGAAAAAACGTCCGGCCATTATGTAAAGGCCTATGAGCACGAATGGAATACCCCATAATTTTTGTGAAAACCGGCGTTTCCGTGCTGATGGCGGTAATTTCCCAGAAGATCGCAAAGCCGCCCCAGAGAAGCGAGAACGGAACGAGGAGGAAATCCCGCGATGTCAAAAGAAATCCTTGTCCGGGACGCCCTGACCAAAGAAGCTTTTCCCCCGGCATGAAAAAGCTACGAATATCGCTATCGCTCATACTATCATGCCCCTTCAAATGACATTTTACCGGGCGTAACCCACGGGTATCGCCATTCCATGTTTCAATTCTTCCATCGAGATCGACGCCGAGACGTCGAAGAGCTCGAGCTTGCGCACGATCCCTTTATAGATCACGTCGTAATGCTCGACGCGCGGCAGCACGATCTTCAGGATGTAATCGTGGTTGCCAGTCAACCGGTGCGCCTCGACGATCTCGGGAATATCGCTGATGATCCTGCGGAAGCTTTCCGTCCATTCGTCGGAATGGTGCGCGGTCTTGACGAGAGCGAAGACCGTCGTCGGCACGCCCATTTTCTCCCGGTCGAGCACGAAGATGCGCCGGGCGATATGGCCGCTTTCTTCGAGCCGCTGAATGCGCCGTGAGCAGGCCGACACCGAAAGCGCCACGCGTTCCGCAAGGTCGGTCACGGATATGCCTGCATCCTTCTGCAGCATGTCGAGAATGCGTCTGTCGCGATCATCAAGCATGTGTGAGAAATGAACCTTCCGCCCCTGATTTGCGCGATTACTCCAAATCGCGCAAAATAATAGCACACGTTCGACGAACAGGACAAACAATGCAAACACGCCGCGCCGCCCTTGCGGCATGATTTTCGAAACTCGAAGCATGAGGAGCATGAAGAGATGGAAACGATCGGTCTGATCGGCGGCATGAGTTTCGAAAGTTCGGCGGTCTATTACCGCCTCGTCAACGAGATGGTGCGCGTCCGCAAGGGCGGCCTCGCCTCGGCGGAGCTCATTCTGCATTCGGTCAATTTCGAGGAGATCGTCGCTCTTCAGAGGGCGGGTGATTGGGATGGGGCCGGGCGCCGCCTCCGCGACGTGGCCAAGCGCCTCGAGGCTGGCGGCGCCAGCTGCGTCCTGATCTGCACCAACACCATGCACCTGATCGCCGATGAGGTCGCAGCTGGGATTTCCGTGCCGCTGATCCATATCATCGACGAGACGGCGAAATCGCTGCATGCCGCCGGCAGCAAGCGCCCGCTGCTGCTTGCCACCCGCTACACCATGGAGCACGGCTTCTACGCCGAACGCATGAAGAGCCTCGGTCTCGACATCATGGTGCCTGATGCAGCCGACCGCACCACCGTGCACGACATCATCTTCAACGAGCTCTGCGCCGGCAGAGTGCACAACAGCTCGCGCGAAAAGCTGATCGATATCATCGACCGCGCAGTGGATCGCGGCGCCGACAGCATCATCCTCGGCTGCACCGAGATCTGCATGATCCTCGATCCCGACCGCCTGCCGCTGCCGGGCTTCGATACGACTGCGATCCATGCGCGCGCGGCGGTCGATTTCGCGCTCGGCGCCGAAGAAGTGGCGAAAGAGGAAGCGGCCTGATACGCACCGACAATTTATTTGACTCAGTCCACTAAATACACGACATAGTCTCTATCTGAAGATCCTTGTCGGCCTACTGACAAAGCGGCCAACTTCTCTTTCGTCATGCTCGGGCTTGTTCCGAGCATCTGCATCAGGCGCAGCAGATCCTCGGCACAAGGCCGAGGATGACGCGGAGCAAAGGGCGGGGTTTGTCAACAAACCGACAGGGATCTCCCCTTGGAGATCATCATGTCCGACATCGCCCTCATCGAAACCGCCCGCGATTTCAACCGCTTCTATACGAACTTCCTCGGCCTTCTGAACAAGGCCTATCTCGACTCGCCCTTCACGCTGACCGATGCCCGCGTCCTCTTCGAGATCGGCTCGCATCATGGCATCAGCGCCGTGAGCCTTTTCCGCGACCTTCATCTCGACCCGGCCTATCTCAGTCGCATCCTCAAGCGCTTTCGCGCCGAGGGACTGATCGAGACCAGTCCCGATCCGGCCGATCTGCGCAGCAAGGTCATCATTGTCACCGACCAGGGACGAGAGAAATTCGAGGAACTCGGCCGGCGCGCCAACGCGCAGATCGCCGCCCGTTTCGATGATCTGGCGGCCGGCGAGCCGGAGGCGGCGGTCCGCGCCATGGGCACGATCCGCGCCCTGCTCGACCCGGCGGCAAAGCCGGCGCCCGCCATCATCCGTGCCCACCGCGCCGGTGATATCGGCTGGATCGTTCAGAGCCAGGGCCGCTTCTATGCCGAGGAATATGGCTGGGATCTGCGCTTCGAGGCACTGGTCGCCGAGGTCGCCGGAAAATTCCTCGCCAACTTCGATCCTGCCCTGGAATATTGCTGGATCGCCGAACGCCGCGGGGTCAATATCGGCTCGGTCCTCATCACCAATGGCGGCGACGGCATCGCCAAGCTGCGGCTGCTTTATGTCGACAAATCAGCCCGCGGTCTCGGGCTCGGCAAGCTGCTGGTCGGCGAATGCATCCGCTTTTGCCGTCAGAAGGGCTATAGTGAGATCCAGCTCTGGACGAACGACATGCTGGAGACCGCCCGCGCCATCTACGTCAAAACAGGATTCCGCCTTGTCTCCGAGGGGAGACATCGAATGTTCGGTCCGGAGGCCAACGGTCAAAACTGGGCTCTTACCTTGTGAGCTCACTCTCTGGTTTGCTGCGTCGCAAAATTTCGCTTGATTTGGAAACGATCATTTCCTAATTAGGCGGACATGAATGCAACAACCCTCGACCGTCAAGAGAAGACCCGGGGCCGTGGCCGTCCGAGGGAATTCGATGCGGACGCCGCCCTCGACGCGGCCCTCCGCGTCTTTTCCGAGCGCGGCTACAACGCCGCCTCGATCAGCGAACTCACCGAAGCTATGGGGCTTGCTGCCGGCAGCGTCTACAAGGCCTTCGGTGACAAGCGCGGCATTTTTCTTGCCGTCTTCGATCGCTACCGCGCGGTACGCCGCGGCTTGCTCGACGCCAGGCTCGCCGGCGTCGAGACCGGCCGAGACAAGCTCAATGCGCTGATCACCTTCTTTGCCTCCTCCTCGCACGGGCAGATCGGCCGGCAGGGCTGCCTCGTTGTCGGCAGCGCCGGCGATCTCGCGCTCTTCGACGAAGAGGCGGCCGCGCGCGTCGCTGCCGCCTTCACGGCCGACGAGACGCTTCTCGCCGACCTCATCCGCCTCGGCCAGTCCGACGGCTCGATTTCGGCGGATCTCGATGTGTCGGCGGTAGCGCTTGCCCTTCTCTGCCTGACCAAGGGCATGCGCGTCATCGGCAAGACGGGACGCAGCGGCGAGCAGATGGCGACGGCTGCCGAAGCCGCGATGAAGCTGGTGACATGATATTCCCCCGGGGAAATGCCGTGCATTTCCCCGCGGGAAACGGGTGGTCGGCGGCAGAACGATTTGTGACTAATTTTTCAATCATACCGGAGTTTCTGATGAGCATTTCAGCCACCACGCCGGACAAGGCCATTCCACGGGCGCTATCTCCCTGGCTCACCTTCCTTTTCGCCGCCGCCTGCGGGCTGGTGGCCGCCAATCTCTATTACGGCCAGCCTCTCGCCGGCTTGATCAGCGCCGATCTCGGCTT